>CAVXEG010000010.1:0-218797 GCA_963760675.1 uncultured Verrucomicrobiae bacterium | reverse complement strand
CTGCTCGCGCTTGGCGGCGCGGGCTGCACTTCGCTGAGTGAACCGTCCTCGTCCAGTTTTGCTTCCGTGACCATTTACGGCCGCTCGCCGGAGGAGATTGGCGGCGCGACCGTGCAGGTGTTCCGCGAAGCCGGCTACCGGCGGCGCCGGCGGCCGGCAGATGGTTTTCCAGAAGGAAGGTTCGCGCGCGGACGACATCGCCTACAATGGCATCGCCAACACGCATTACGGCGCGAAGACCGCCCTCCGTGTCAAAACGGAACTGGTCACCCTGCCCGGAAATTCTTATCGGCTCCAATGCCAGGCTTTCATGGTCCGTAACGCGGGCGATTCATTTATGGAAGAGGAGCAGCGCCTGGTCAATGCCCGCAGCGGCCCTTATCAGAAGCTCCTCGACCAGGTTGAAAAACGATTGAAGCAGTAAACCACGCACCAGCCAAATCACCAAAATCAAAACTACCCATGCCACTCGAAATCCAAATCCAAAAAGGCGGCGGCCAGGACTCCGCCGTCACCGTCAAACTGACCGGCAGCCTCGACACCGCCACCGCGCCCGACCTGGAACGCCAGCTCGCACCCGTGCTGGCCGGCGGGGTCAAGGACCTCGTGTTCGACCTCGCGCAATTGAAGTTCATCAGCAGCGCCGGCCTGCGCGTTTTCCGGCGGCGCGCAAAACTCAAGGAACGCGGCGGCCAGGCGTCGTTCATCCACATGCAACCGCAGATCCAGGAAGTGTTCGAAATCATGAGTCGCTTCCGGGCGTCGCGGTGTTCAAGGACGTCGCTGAAATGGACCGCTATCTCGCGCGCCGGCAGCGGATGCATACGGAGAACCAGTAGCGGACCGTCCAACGAATCGCCGCCGCTGCGGCAACGAGGACGGAACGAGGCTTACCGAACGATGAGCAACCGCATTCTGGTGGTGGACGACACGCCGGCGAACATCCAGACGCTGGCGGGCCATCCTCAAAGGCGAGGGCTACCAGATCAGCGTCGCCACGAACGGCAAGCAGGCGCTCGATGTGTTGATCCGCGTCCAGCCCGATCTCATCCTGCTCGACGTGATGATGCCGGAGATGGATGGCTTCGAGGCCTGCCGCCGGCTTAAGGCGTCGAAGCAATGGCACCAGATCCCGGTGATTTTTCTCACGGCGAAGACCGAGACCGCCGACATCGTGCAGGGATTCGAACTGGGCGCGGTGGATTACGTGGCCAAACCATTCAACGCGCACGAACTGCTGGCCCGCGTCAGCACCCATCTGACCATCGACGAACTGCGGCGCAGTCTCGCGTTGAAGAACACCGAGCTCGCCCGCGCTCATGAACTCGTCCGGCGCGCCTTCGGCCGTTACGTGTCCGAGGAAGTCGCCACGAGCATTCTGCAATCGCCCGAAGGCCTCGAGCTCGGCGGCGAAGAACGCGAAGTCACCATTCTCATGTCCGACCTGCGCGGCTTCACCGCCATGGCGGCGCGGCAGCAAGCCGCGGGAAGTGATCGAGTTCCTGAATCTTTACCTCGAAGCGATGGTGGACGTCATCAGCCGTTACGAAGGCACGATTGACGAAATCATCGGCGACGCCATCCTCGTTATCTTCGGCGCGCCGGTGGCCTGCGAGGACCATGCCGCGAAGGCGGTGGCGTGCGGACTGGCGATGCAGCTCGCGATGACCGAAGTCAACCGGCGCCTCGTCGAAAAAGGCGCCGCCGAAGTCGAAATGGGCATCGGCATCCACACCGGGCGCGTGATTGTCGGCAATATCGGTTCGTTGCGACGGACGAAATATGCGGCGGTCGGCTCGAACGTGAACCTCGCCGGCCGCATCGAATCGTTCACCACCGGCGGACAGCTTTTGATTTCCGAGAACACGCGCGAGAAGATCAAATCGCCGCTGCGGCTGGTCCGGCAGTTTCAGGTGGAACCCAAAGGCGCGAGCCACAGCCTGCAGCTGCATGAAGTCGGCGGCATCGGCGAACCGTTCAACCTTGCGCTGCCCGAGCGGTCCGAGGCGCTCGCTCCGCTGCCGCAGCCATTGCTGATTCGGTTCACTGTGCTGGAAGAAAAGTTCGCCGGCCGCACGGTGCACGAAGGACGCCTGGTGACCGTGTCCGACTCCGAAGGCGGGATTGAATCCGAAGTGCCCCTGGCGTCGTTGAGCAATTTGAAGATTACCATCGAGCCGGTGGCCGGAACGAACCCGGGCGGCGAGATCTACGCCAAAGTTATCGGCGCCGCGGCGGGCGTTTCCGGGCAAACCAGGATCCGGTTCACGTCCGTTTCACCGGAGCTGAAGGTCTGGATGCAACAGACGTCGGCGCGATTGGTCTCTGCGGCAGCGGCCAAAGGTTAAAACATTTGAGGAGATTCAACTGCACACCAAAACCCAATCATGCAATCAACCTCGACAAGCTCCGACAGCGCGGCTAAGAAAACTACCGTGCAAGAGTCCAAAGAGTTGCCCACGCTGGCCGGCCTGCTCGGCGTGCTCCTCGAAAACAAAGGTTCGGACCTGCACCTCCAGTCCGG
The DNA here is from genome assembly GCA_963760675.1 of uncultured Verrucomicrobiae bacterium. GTDB lineage: Bacteria > Verrucomicrobiota > Verrucomicrobiia > Limisphaerales > BOG-1460 > CAVXEG01. The sequence goes on along the minus strand of CAVXEG010000010.1, from coordinate 216,273 downwards.
GGAAGTGCCCATCGGCCGGTTCAACGGCCAACTCGGCCGTTTTGAAATGCCGCCCTTGAGCGAAAGCGACGTGCTGCAACTGATCCGCGAGATTCTGGGCAGCGACGAAAAAATGCAGGAGTTCCGGACGGTCAAGGATTGTGATGCGGCCATCGCCATTCCCGACCTGGGAAGATTCCGCGTCAATCTCTTCTACCAGCGCAACCGGCCCGGTCTGGTTTTGCGGACGATCGGGACGAAGATTCCCACGATCGAGCAGCTGGAATTGCCCGCGGTGTTGAAGACGATCGCCGCCGCGAACGACGGGCTGGTGCTCGTGACCGGCGCCACGGGCAGCGGCAAGTCCACGACGCTGGCCGCGCTTATCGATCACATCAACGCGACCGAAGCCTGCCACATCATGACGCTCGAGGACCCTATCGAGTTCGTGCATGAGAACAAGCTGGCGCTGATCAACCAGCGGGAGATCGCCGTGGATTCGTCCACGTTCGCCTCCGCGCTGAAACATGTGCTCCGGCAGGATCCCGACGTGATCCTGATCGGCGAAATGCGCGATGCGGAATCGGCGGCGGTGGCGTTGACGGCGGCGGAAACCGGCCACCTCGTGTTCGGCACCCTGCACACTCAGGACGCGCCCGAGTCGCTCGAGCGTCTCGTCAATCTTTTCCCGACGGACCGCGTCGGCCAGGTGCGGATGCAACTGTCGCTCGGCCTGCGCGCGATCATTTGTCAGAAACTGTTGCCGCGAGCCGGGGGCGGGCGGACGGCCGCCCTGGAAATTCTGATCAACAGTCCGCGCATCAAGAAACTCATTCTCGAAGGCGACACGACAAAAATTCCCGCGGCGATCCAATCGTCCCGGTCGGAGGGAATGCAGACGTTCAATCAGGCCCTCGTGGACCTGGTGAAAGCCGGCAAGGTGGAAGAGGCGGAGGCGCTGCGGTTCTCTCCCAAACCCGATGAGCTGAAGATGAATCTCAAGGGAATTTATTCCGGCACTTCGGCCATGTCATGAACGCGACCCGGCCACGTGTCTCACCCGTCCTGATCAACGAGCTGGGACAGAACGAGAAGCGAACGGATGGTCGAGGTTCCCCGCCAGGTGGTGTCGCGAAACGTCTCGACGGCCGTTTATAGTGGCATCGAACACAAATCCCCAAACCAAACCTGTTTTTATGGACCTCGCTGAACTGCTCAAATACGCCGTCGAGTCCGGTGCGTCGGATTTGCACCTGACCGCCAGTCGCCCACCCATGGTTCGCGTCAGCGGCAGCCTGATCCCGGGCGGAGGTGACACCGAGCTGGGGCCCGACGACACCAAAGCCCTCATCTACAGCATTCTCACGGACGATCAGAAGGCCAAGTTCGAGGAGGAGCACGAGCTGGACTTTTCCATCGGCATCCCCGGGATTTCCCGCTTCCGGGTAAACGTGTTCATGCAACGCGGCTGCGTCTCCGGCGTATTTCGGACCATCGGCGAAAACATTCCGTCGTGCGACGACCTGGGCCTGAACGAAACCATCCGGCAACTCGCGCTGCTGCCGCGCGGGCTGGTGCTGGTGACGGGACCCACCGGCTGCGGGAAGTCCACGACCCTCGCAGCGATGATTAACCTGGTGAACCAGCAGAAGGACGGGCACATCATCACCATCGAGGATCCGATTGAATTCCTGCATCCACACATCCGTTCAACCATCAACCAGCGCGAGCTGGGCTACGACACCTTTTCGTTTCCTCGCGCCTTGAAGGCCGTGCTGCGCGAGGATCCCAACGTGATCCTGGTCGGCGAAATGCGCGACCTGGAGACCATCGCCGCCGCCCTGACCCTCGCCGAGACGGGGCATCTGGTGCTCTCAACGCTCCACACCCAGGACGCCGCGCAGACGGTAGATCGCATCATTGACGTCTTTCCCCATTATCAGCAGGAGCAGATCCGGGTGATGCTGGCCTCGACCCTGAAAGGAGTCATCTCGCAGGTGCTGCTGCCCCGGGTGGACGGCCAGGGGCGGGTGGCCGCCCGCGAGATCATGGTGGTGACGCCGGCGATCTCCGCGCTCATTCGCGAGGGCAAAACGCATCAGGTTTATTCCGCCATCCAGACCGGATCAAGCTATGGGATGTGTACCATGGAAAAGTCCCTCGCCGAACTTTACGAGGCTGGATTGGTCACCGCGGAAGACGCCCTCAGCAAGGCGAACCACCCGCAAGAGCTCAAGCCCATGATCGCATCCCGGCAACAATACAAAGTCAAGTGACGCATCGAATCCGGAGGCGCAATGAATCCTGAACAGCTCAAACAGATCGCGGTGCTCCAGGCGATGGACGGCGAGGCCCTCGCCCGTCTCGCGGCGGTTCTGGAGGAGAAGGAGTATGCCGACGGCCAGACGATTTTCAACGAGGGCGATCCGGGCGACAGCATGTATTTCATCGTGAAAGGCTGCATTCGCATCGAGAAGCGCGCCCAGGCCGCCGGGGCCGTTCAGAAAATCCTCGCCGTGCTCGAAGCCGGCGATTATTTCGGGGAGATGGCGTTGCTCGACCAGAAACCGCGCTCCGCCGCGGCGGCGGCAGCGGGAGACGCCAGCGTGCTCCGCCTCGCGAAGGCGGCGTTCGATGAGCTGCAACGAAAGAGCAGCGTGGCCGGCATGAGCGTGTTGTTCGCCATGATCCGCACGTCCAACGAACGCATCCGCCGACTCAGCGCCCAGGTGGTCGTGTACGATGAAGTCGGCAAGGCGATCGGCGAGGCCCGCGAGCTGCAGACTTTGCTGGACGTGATACTGCAACAGCTCTCGACGGCCACCGGCGCCGACTGCGGATTGCTGCTGCTACGCTCCCAGTTCTCCGAGCACCTCGAACTTCGGGGCCAGGCGAATCTGACCTTGACCGCCGAGCAACGTGAAGCGGTCATTAACGGTCAGGGTTTCCTCGGGCTGGCGCTGCAGAATCCGCAGGATCAACTGGTGGCGAACTTCGACGAGCAGGAACCTTTCAAGTCGTGCGCGCGTCTCGGCTTCGAAACTCCCTCGCTCCTGTTGGCGCCGATCACGGTCGAAGGCCGGTTGCTGGGTCTGATCGTGCTGGGCGGCAGCGAACGCAATCGTTTCGATCTGAACGCGCTCAACCTGGCACGGGGGGTCGCGCGCCAGGCCGCCCAGGCCATCCTGAACGCGCGACATCGTGAGGAGGAACAGGCGCGGTCCCGGCACTCCCGGCAGTTCGTCCGATTCTGATTACATGCTGACCCCCTTCGAAAGAGGTCTGGTCGCTCATCTGGTCGCGGACTGGATTTTGCAGAACGATTGGATGGCGCTGAACAAAACGAAGCTGCGGCATCCCGCGGCCTGGGTTCACTCGGCAATTCAAGGGCTCTGCCTCGGCCTCGCGCTCGGCTGGCAGGCCGGGCTGGCGCTGGGATTCATTCATCTCCTGATCGACACGCGCGTGCCGGTCGACTGGTGGATGCGATACTTCAAGAGATGCGCGAAAGCGCCGAACGCCAATACGATCGCGATCTGGCTCGACCAGACGTTCCACATTGTTTGTATCGCGGTGTGGGTGACGCTGGTCAACGTTTGAAGCCACGGCTGAACGACTGCCGTAAGTAACTTTGGGGAAGAGCATGAGCGCGATGGTTCCACTCGATCATTTCACATTGCTCATTGGTCATTTCGCATTTGCCATTGATCGGAATGCTGGACGTGTCCCCTCCTCTCGGGCATTCGCACGACGATTCAATGTTCCAATTAGAAATGTCCAATGAATCCGTCCACCCGTTCACGCTCACGCCGCTTCCGCCGTGCGCGCAAAGTGGATCGAATCCTCGTAACGCTTCGTCAACACCCGCACGCGCTGGGTGATCACCCGCATCAGCGCGAACATGAACGGCGCGGCGAGCGCCGGCGCCTCGGCGAACATTTTCCGCAGGGCCGCATCAGAAACTTTGACCAGCACGGTCGGCTGGTTGGCCAGCACGTCCGCGGAGCGCGGTCCCTGATCCACAATTGCCACTTCGCCGAACGTTTCGCCCACCCCCATCGTCGCCAGCGTCGTTTCCCGGCCTTCGATCGTGATTCGCGCCCGCACCTCGCCTTCCAGCACCATGAACAGCGCGTCGCCGTGATCGCCTTTGTTGAAGACCGTTCCGAACGGCGGGACCTTCACGACTTCGAGGTAAGGGATCAGCGAGGCCAGCAGGCGTTCCTCGACGTCGGCCAGCATCTTGACCCGGCGCAGCGAACCCGGCTGGAGGCCGAGCGCATCGGCCGAGGCGGCGGCGCCCGGCGGGAGTTTCGATTTGAAGAGGACCTTGAGTTCGGTGAGATCCGACGCTCGCGACCAGGTGGCGTCCTTTTCTTTGAACACCCAGGAGTTGGCGGTGACCTTGCCTTGCTTGATCCAGGTCACGAGGCCCGGCAGTTCCACGGGGCCATAGGCAATGAAGTCGGCGCCCCAGGCCCGATAAGCGTTTGAGTCGGTTCCCATCTGGAATCTGGTTACGCAAATCCGCAGTCGCTGTCAACCTTTGAAAGCCGAGGTTGCTTTTCAATGAGCAATGTTCAATGACCAATGAGCAATGGGAAATGAATGCGGTTCCTGCCAGAGGACGATCATTGATCATTACTCATTGGTCATTTCCCATTGCGCATTGCTTCCCGCCGCCAGAGCCGCTGGATCCCAGTCATAGGGCTTGAGCCTCTCTCGCCGGTCGTTTAATCTTCCGCCGTGCGAATGATCGAGGAACGGGCCGGTTTCGCGGCGCATTGACTCCATGAGCCTCTCGTTGAAACCATCAACAAACCACCAACAGCAACCAACTATGCCTCTGACCATCGAAATCCAAAAGGCGCCAGCCCTCAAAACGCGGGCGCCGTCACCTTTAAACTCACCGGCAGCCTCGATACGGCGACTGCGCCGGACCTTGACCGGCAATTGGCGTCGTGCCTCGCCGGACCCGTCAACGATGTGGTGTTCGACTTGGCCCAGTTGAAGTTTATCAGCAGCGCCTGCCTGCGCGTGTTCTCGGTCGCCCGCAAACAAATGGCGGCGCGCGGCGGCCACGCATCGTTCATCAATATGCAACCGCAGATCGAGGAAGTGTTCGCCATCATTCAATCGCTTCCCGGCATCGCGATATTCAAAGATCTCGCGGAGTTGGACCGCTATCTCGCAGCGCGTCAACGCTCGCACGCAGAGAACCAGTGAGGGGCAAGCGGCGAATGCCGGGCCGAAGCATTTGGCGCGTCGGCTGCGGCCAATCTCCAACGGTTGGCCTCGCCGACCATGAATAACTTCGGGTGACCTATATTACCGTTAGGCGAAATGAGTGCGCTGCCAGAAAACCGCGCTGCATTGGTTTCGCTCGCCGAAAGTGGAGCGCCGTTGGACTACGTTTTCTTTTGGGGTCATCGGAAGCCGGCAGACGGCAGCATTACGAATTCGTGCTTCAGCCAGTGGTATGAGGCAGCATTTCGGATCAATGGTGAGTTCTTCAGGACTGCGGAGCACTACATGATGGTTCGCAAAGCGCGGTTGTTTGGCGATGAGTCGTCTGCGAGGTCAGTCTTGGCAGCCACAACGCCCAATGAAGCAAAGTCTTTAGGTCGGAAAGTTCAGGGATTTTCCGAGGAGATGTGGCTAGCGCATCGCGAGGAGATCGTTTTCACCGGCAATCTCGCGAAATTCTCGCAGCACTCGTCGCCAAGACAGTTTTTGTTGGCGACCAGTGATGCCATCTTGGTCGAGGCAAGTCCCACTGATGCGATTTGGGGCATCGGTCTCGCACAGGATAGCCCCTTGGCTCGTGAGCCGTCATCGTGGCAGGGACTCAATCTACTCGGGTTTGCTCTGATGAAAGTCAGAACTCGGCTGCGCAGCGCATGAAATGCCTGACACTCATTCGGCCGCCGGTCGAGCGGCAAGAGATTTCTAGCTAGACGGAAGATTTTTCATTTTCCCTTGTTCGTCTTCAGAACGGGAACTCCAGCTTCGCCGCGGCGCTATCAACTCGCCGCCGCCATGAAGACCGATGGCTGCTCCTGCCGGTGATAGTACTGGACCGTAATTTTCGGCGCATGCGTCTCCGGCCTTCTACCCGAAGCGCTCCTGCTCATGATAGTTTCCGCGATTGTTCATCTACTCGACTGATGAGAACCGGGAGACGGCAGACAGACCCAAAGTCGGCATGGCGACCTCTATGAGCACGGTGCGTCGTCGTCCGGAAGCGCTGCCTCACCATGGAACCCCTTTGAACCCATGAAGTCGTGGCCGCCCCATTCGACCTTTTCTGCCTTGGCATGGTTTTCGCAATAGACCAGCGAGCAAACGTTCGCGACAGGTCTGAACCAATCCGGCGAGCGTGATGACGATCAGAGAATGACGCTCGCAGCGCGCAGCGCGCCGCGGGCACCTGAATGACATCCGACCGCGTTGATCCGAAATAACAACTGTTTGATGTTCCTGAAAAAAACCAGATACGGTCCGTCGCTCATCGCGGCTTTTCTGATCGGATGTGGTTTTGTACTGGTCGGCCGGTCCGCGGCTGCGGCGGATGCCGTCGAAAATTCGATGGTGACGAACGTCGTGGCCGCCGTTGCCCCGGCCCATGCGGAACCCGCCGAACATGGCCTGCCGCAGGCCGCGGTTGAAATCGCGCGTCCGTTCGGATTTCCCATCACCAATTCAATGATCGTCACCTGGGTTGTCGCCATAGGGCTGGTTGTCTTTGCGCAGTTCGCGACACGCCGGATGAAGCCGGTTCCGGAGGGAGCACAAAATTTTTGGGAATGGCTGGTCGAAAGTTTGTCCACGTTCCTGGAGGGGGTGATTGGCCGGCACCTGGTGCAACGGACGTTTTGGTTTTTCGCGACCGTGTTCATCTTCATTCTGTTTACCAACTGGGCGGGGTTGATCCCCGGCTTCGGCACGGTCGGCTGGAAGGTCCAGTACGCCGACGGACACACCGAGTGGATTCCGCTGCTACGCGGCGCAAATGCCGACCTGAATATGACGCTCGCGATGGCCCTAGTGTTCTTCGCCTGCTGGATCGTGTGGGCCCTTCGGGAGACCGGGCCGGTCGGCGTCGTCAAGGAACTATTTGCGCCCAAGGGCGACACAACAGGCGTTTTGAAGGTGTTGATGACGGTGGTGTTTCTCGCAGCCGGACTTCTGGAGGTCATTTCAATTTTGTTCCGGCCGATCTCGCTGAGCTTCCGTCTCTACGGAAACATTTTTGCCGGTGAAAACATGCTGGAGACCATGGGCCGGCTGGTTCCCGGCTTCGGCTGGCTGCTGCCGATTCCGTTTTACTTCATGGAACTGCTGGTGGGGCTCGTCCAGGCGCTGGTCTTCATGCTGTTGACGGCCGTATTCACGCTGCTGATCTGTCAGCACGAGGAAGGAGAAGCTCACCCGGCACACGAGTGAAATACAATTTCGGCAGCTTGACCGTGTTCAATCGCGGGAGCTGCCGGGAAGAAAGAAAGACAAAAAACTATGACGCACATTCCCATCCTTGCGGAGATGTCCGGAAACCTGCATGTCGGTCTGGCGGCGCTCGGCGCGGCCCTCGGCGTCGGCTTCATCGGCATGAAAGCCTCGGAGGCCGTCGGCCGAAATCCAGGCGCCTCCACCAAGATCCTCGTTCAGGCGATTCTGGCGATCGCCTTTGCCGAAGCGATCGTGTTCTACGCCCTGTTTCTCGCGAAGTAGAAGAGGAAAACAGTGGGCGCGAAGCCTTAAACTGCTCCGCGCCCGCACTGACAAACAAAATCTATGAATGGTTTCATGCTGTTGGGAGCGGCAGGCGAAGGCGGGCCAATCCAGGAAATCGCAAGGACATTCGGCGTGGACTGGTCGCACTTGATTGCGCAAATCATCAGCTTCGGCATCGTCTGCATTCTGCTCTACAAATTCGCCTACCGCCGCGTTCTGGGGATTCTCGAGGAGCGGCGCCAGCAAATTGCCGAGGGCATTGCCAACTCCGAAAAAATCAAGGCTGAACTCGACCGCACCGAAGCCCAGCGGCAGGACGTGCTCGCACAGGCCAACGCTGCGGCCACCCGTTTGATCGAAGAGGCCCGCGAAGCTGCCGCGCGAGTCCAGAAGCAGGAAACTCAAAAAGCCATTGCGTCCGCGGAACAAATCATCGCCAAAGCCCGCGAAGCTGCTGCAGCCGATCACGCCCGAATGCTTACCGAATTGAAACGTGAAGTGGGACGGCTCGTCGTCCAGACGACCGCGACGGTCACGGGCAAGATTCTGACGCCCGACGACCAGAAGCGGCTGGCCGAAGAAACGAGCCGGCAACTGGTAAGTTGAAACATTTCGCATCTGAGATTTCGGATTCAACTCTAGCAACGAATGAAAATCTCGAAGCAAGCGCGGCGTGAAGCGAAGCAGTTGTTTCGCGCCTGTCTCGTCGATGGCGTGCTGGACGAGCAACGGGTGCGGGAAGTAGTGAACAAAGTTGTGGCGGCCAAGCCGCGCGGATCTATCGCCATCCTTTCGGACTTCCTACGGCGGGTGAAACTCGAGTTGGAGCGACGCACAGCCAGCGTGAACAGCGCCTTCCCGCTGCCGCAAGCCCTCGCCGCAGGAATTACGGACCGTTTGAATCAGGTGTACGGCCGGGGCTTGAACATTTCGTTCGCGCAAGATCCGGCGCTGCTCGGCGGAGTGCGGATTCAGGTGGGCAGCGATGTTTACGACGGCAGCGTGCGCGCGCGATTGGATCGATTGGCGGAAGGTTTTTGAAGTGAAAGTAAAAATGTGAAACGTGAGACCGACAGACGTTCCGTTCTGCAGTCAGTTTCACGATTCAGGAAAAGCTTATGAGCAATGTATTGCAGGAAATTGAAGCCCAAATCGCAGGTCTCAAGACCACGACCGCGAAGGAAAACGTAGGCGTCGTACGCGAAATCGGTGACGGTGTCGCGCGCGTCGAAGGCCTGGCGAGGGCGAAGTTGAACGAGATGCTCGACTTTGGCCACGGCATCACCGGCCTGGCGCTGAACCTTGAGGAAACCGAAGTGGGCGCCATCATTCTTGGCGATTACGCGCAGATCAATGAGGGCGATGAAGTCCGCGCCACGGGCAAACTGCTGCAAGTGCCCGTCGGCAAAGGCTTGCTTGGCCGCGTCGTCAACACACTTGGCGAACCCATCGACGGCAAAGGCCCGGTCAAGAGCGAAGTCGCTTATCCGGTCGAAAAGATCGCGCCCGGCATCATCAGACGAAAATCCGTCAGCCAGCCGGTCCAGACCGGCATCATGGCGGTGGACGCGATGATTCCCATTGGCCGCGGGCAGCGCGAATTGATCATCGGGGATCGCTCGACCGGCAAGACCACCCTTTGCATTGATACCATAATCAACCAGGCGCGGCTCAACAAAGCCGCTGAAGCCGCAGGCGACAAGGATTACCGGCCGCTCTATTGCATTTACGTCGCCATCGGCCAGAAGCAATCCAACATCGTCAACGTCGTCAACGTCCTCGAAGAGTCTGGCGCAATGCCGTATACGATTGTTCTTTGTTCTTCGGCATCCGATTCCGCCACGAACCAGTATCTGGCTCCCTTTGCCGGTTGCGCGATGGGCGAATGGTTTATGGACAATGGCATGGACGCCCTGATCATCTACGATGATTTGTCCAAGCATGCTGTCGCTTATCGCCAGGTTTCGCTCGTGTTGAAACGCCCGTCCGGTCGTGAAGCCTATCCCGGCGACGTGTTTTATCTGCATAGCCGATTGCTCGAACGCTCGGCGCGTGTGAGCGAGAAATACGGCAACGGTTCACTCACCGCGTTGCCCATCATCGAGACGCAGGCGGGCGACGTTTCCGCGTATATTCCGACGAACGTCATTTCGATTACGGATGGACAGATATTTCTGGAAACGGATTTATTCTATCAGGGCGTGCGGCCGGCAATCTCGGTCGGCATCTCGGTGTCGCGCGTCGGTTCAGCCGCGCAAATCAAGGCGATGAAACAGGTCGCCGGACGGCTTAAAGGTGAGCTGGCACAATTCCGCGAACTCGCCGCATTCGCGCAGTTTGGTTCGGATCTCGACGCCAAAACTCAGGCGCAAATCAACCGGGGCAAACGTATCATGGAAGTCTTCAAGCAGCCGCAATTCAATCCCATACCCGTCGAGGTTCAGGTCGCCGTCCTGTGGGTTGTGCAGAACGGCCACATGGACGAAGTGGCGGTGGAACGCGTCAAGGAGTATCAGGCCAAGCTGACCGAGTTCTTCACAACGCGGAAGCCGGAGCTGCTCGCGAAAATTGCGAAGGAAAAGGCATTGAACGACGCGCTGACGGCGGAATTGAAAGCGGCCGCCGAGGAATTCAAGCCAACGTGGACTCCCGACAAACCGGCGCCTGCGCAAGCTCAAGCGGAGAAGACGCAACCAGAAAAGACGGTGAAATGAGCATGCACCGTCATTCGAAATTCGAAATTTGAAATCCAGCGATGCCCAGCACGCGTGACATTCGCCGACGCATCCGGTCGGTCGGCAACACCGCCAAGATTACCAAGGCGATGCAGATGGTGGCAGCGTCGAAGATGCGCAAGGCCCAGCAATCCGCGCTGGCGGGACGCCCGTTCGCGCGGCTGCTCTACCGCATCCAACGCAAGGCGACCACCCAGGCCGTGGATTTCACTCACCCGCTGCTGGAAAAACGTGAGGTCCGGAAACGGGCGGTCGTGTTGATCGGCGCGGACAAAGGATTGTGCGGCGCGCTCAACAGCAATTTGTTTCGCGTGGCTGCGCAGTTCGATCCGCAAACGACGGTTTTCATTGCGGCCGGCCGCAAGGCTTCACAATGGGTCGCGCGCACGCGCCGGCAACTCGCCGCGGAATTTGCGTACGGCGACAACCCGCGTTATGCCGAAGCCCGCGCGATTGCCGCCATGGCGCGCGACATGTTCCTCAAGGGCGAAGTCGACCAGGTTCAGGTCGTTTCCACGCAATTCGTCAACACGCTCGTGCAACGCCCTGTGACGATCGAGTTCCTGCCTGTCGGCGAAATCAAAGGATTGAAGACGGAAGGCGTCGAGTCCGAAGAGGAATTGGCGGCCAACACGACCGTCTTTCAGTTCGAGCCCAATGCCAAAGCGGTGCTTGGTTACCTGCTGGGCCATTACCTGAACATTTTCGTCTATCAGGTAATGCTGAACGCGAAGGCGAGCGAGCAAAGCGCACGCATGGTGGCGATGAAGAATGCCACGGATAATGCCAACAATTTGATTGAGGACCTCACGCTCGAATACAACAAACTGCGCCAGGGGAATATAACCAAAGAATTGCTCGAGATCGTCGGCGGTCAAATTGCCCTCGCGTGAGCCGGAGAAGAATACAACCGAAAGAATTTGCTGAAAAAAGAAACGAGACAGAAACACCAGGATTCGATTTCGAAAATTCTGTGGCTCCTGTCCGCGAAAAGGATTCATGAACAAAGGTAAAATTGTGCAGGTCATCGGGCCGATTGTGGACGTGGAATTTCTGGATTCGCTACCCGCCATCCATAACGCGCTCACCGTTGAATTCCAGGCTGGGGACCAACCCGCCACGCTAACGCTCGAAGTGCAACAGCAACTCGGGGATGGTTGGGTCCGCAGCATCGCGATGTCCGGCACCGAAGGTCTCGAACGGGGTTGGGACGTGGTCGACACCGGCGCACCCATCTCCGTCCCGGTCGGTGAAGGCGTCATGGGCCGCGTGTTTGACGTCACTGGTAAACCCGTGGACGAGCGCGGGCCGGTGAAGGCTGACAAGTTTTACCCGATTCACCGTAAAGCTCCGGCATTCGTCGATCAGTCCCCTTCACCAAAAGTGCTTCCCACCGGAATCAAAGTCATCGACCTAATCTGTCCCTTCCTCAAAGGTGGCAAGGTTGGCGCCTTCGGCGGCGCCGGCGTCGGCAAGACGGTCGTCATCATGGAACTGATCAACAATATCGCGAAGCTCCACGGTGGCGTCTCGGTGTTCGCGGGCGTGGGCGAGCGTACGCGCGAAGGCAACGATCTTTACCACGAAATGTCCGAGGCTGGTGTCATCAAGCAGGATAACCTCGGCGAGTCCAAGATCGCTCTCGTTTACGGTCAGATGAACGAACCGCCCGGCGCACGCTTAAGAGTCGCCCTCTCCGGGCTGGCCATCACCGAATATTTTCGCGACGAGAAGAACCAGGACGTGCTGTTGTTTATCGACAATGTTTTCCGTTTCTCACAGGCAGGTTCGGAAGTGTCGGCATTGCTTGGCCGCACTCCGAGTGCTGTGGGATACCAACCCACGCTCGCCACGGAGATGGGAGAACTGCAGGAGCGCATTACATCGACCAAGAAAGGTTCCATCACATCGTTCCAGGCGGTTTACGTCCCAGCCGACGACCTGACAGACCCCGCGCCGGCCACGACGTTCGCACATTTGGACGCCACGATTGTGCTGGAGCGCTCCATCGCAGAGCTGGGAATCTATCCCGCCGTCGATCCGCTGGCCTCGACGTCACGCGCGTTGGCACCCGAGATTGTCGGGCGGGAACATTATGATGTCGCTCGCGGCGTGCAACGCGTGCTGCAACGATTCAAGGATTTGCAGGACATCATTGCGATTCTCGGCATGGACGAGTTATCGCCGGAAGACAAGCTTACCGTATTTCGCGCGAGGAAGATTCAACGTTTCCTCAGCCAGCCGTTCAGTGTCGCGCAAGTGTTCACCGGCCACGAAGGCAAGCAGGTTCTAGTTGCCGACACAGTGCGAGGTTTCAAAGAGATCCTCGATGGCAAGCACGACGAGGTAGCCGAACAGAATTTCTACATGAAAGGCGGAATCGAAGAGATCCAGGAATCCGCTGATGGCGAAAAGAAACCTGAAGAGGAAAAGAAGCCTGAAGCGAAGAAAACGTGACGATGTCTCTGATCATGATCTTACTCTCAATCTCAATTGTCGATCAAAGGAGTTGGAGCAAGATCAAGTGAAGATACAGAACTGAAAATGGCAGCGACACTAAAACTCGAAATCATCACACCGGATGCGACCGCGTACTCTGACGATGTGGAAATGGTCACGCTGCCTGGCGTGGAGGGACAATTGGGAATCTATCCGATGCACGTGCCAGTGATGACACAAATGGTGCCCGGAGAGATCCAGGTCTCCAAGAGCGGCCACACGCAATTGCTTGCGGTGGGCGAGGGACTGGTGGAAATCGCGGGCGATCACGTTTCAATTCTCACAGATATGGCAATCGCGGCAGAGCAGATTGACGAGGCAAAGGTTGAGGAAGCCCGTCGTCGTGCCGAAGCACGCCTTCAGGAAAAACTTTCGGACGAGGAGGTCGCTTCTACCAATGCGTCGCTTGCCCGATCCCTTGCCCAGTTGCATGTCAAGCGCCGTCACCGCGAATGATCCGGAAGGTCGTTTCACATGCAATCGCATTTCACTTTTGATCCGACCTCGGGTTCTTCATCACACGCTGCTGGCGAAATACCCGCGCACGCTCTTTCCCATGACGGGTTCTGGAAACCTGTCGATTGGCAACGCTCCTTGATCTCGCGAAGGAGTCGAGCCTGGGATCAACAACTCCTGCGAGAAAGGAACAATCAATGAAATCAACTTCACTGTGGGCTGGCGTCGCAGCGCTTGGGCTGCTGACCCTCGGCGCTGGCAATCTTAAAGCCTCGGTTCTGCTTGAGGTGGAACTCAAGCTCACTGGGCAAGTGCAAGGGCCAACGTCCAACAAAGGTGACAGCCAGAAATTCTCCATCGATACCATCAAAGTGAATACAAAAGACATCCTCCAAATCCTGGATAACTACACCGCCACGGAGTTTCCGTCCTCCGCGGTGCTGGTGCTGGTGGACTTCGATCATTTCGCGGTGTACAGCAAAGACCCGAACAAGGAAAACGGAACACTCGTGCAGAACATAGGCACTAACCTGATGAGCTTTAGCGCAAGCACTCAGGTCATTCAGGAAAACAGGAACTCGGGCAATGGTTCCTATAATGGCACCCGTTACAGCTTCATATCGATTCATCTGAACAACGGCGCCGGGACTACCCTGGACATCAGTGGTTACGCAGGCGGCAAGTACTCCGGCAATACCCAAAGCGGCAAATACAGCCACAACATTAAACTCGAAAACGGGGCTGGAACCGGAACTAACCCCACGGACGGGTTCATGCTTGTCACCGGTCAGATTGAACTGAAAGGAAGTGGAACGGATTAGCCGCCCTTCAATGGCTGTTCGGCATCGAAGCGTGGTTCACACAAGCGGCACCTTAAAGCCGTGAACGAACCACACCTTCGATGACCTTTGGGACCCTGGAAATCACCGATTGATTCGGCATGCGACCAAAATTTGTATCTGCTGTTCTGTTGTTAGCGTGCGCGTTCCTGGCAGCCGTCGCCACGCTTTCCAAAGTTCTGCACCCCCACGAACCTGCCGCCGTTGCTCCGGTTAGTCCGCATCCGGAGGACGGCCGCGGGACTACAAGGACCGCGTCTGCCGCGGCGCGAACATCATTCGTCAGAATTCCCGAACCCGCGCTGGTAACGGTCAATGCACACGATGAATCGGAAGAGGCCATCCAGTTGCAATACGGTCACCGTCGCATCGACGAATTGAAAACTCTGGCGAGGAATGGTGATACGGCTTCAGGGAGCGCGCTTCTGGCTGAATTGCAGAATCAGGACAAGGACACCCGTAAGACCGCGCTCGAAGCGATCATCCAACTTGATGATCGTTCAATGATCCCCTATCTGCAGGAGATTGCCTCGCAGACCGAAGATGCCGTGGAAAAAGCCGAAATCACCAAGGCGATTGAATACATCCAGCTTCCGTCATTGAGCGAACGTCTGGCTCAGCAGAATGTCGGGCCACCGACGTACCAGCGCTGACGGCGCGTCGGCAAAATGGTGAAATCAGGATTTCTATCGAACTGGCTCCAGAGGCAGGGCTCGAACCTGCAACCCGCCGGTTAACAGCCGGCTGCTCTACCATTGAGCTACTCTGGAGTAAGCCGCTTCGTGAGCAGGAACGCGCAATTTACAAGTCACCTTTCCTGACGTCAACCGGTTTTGCCCGAACTCCTGGAGTTTCACCGATTGCGCTGACAATTCGGGCAATAATACGTGCTGCGCAACGCCTGCACGATTCGCTTGATTGCCGTTCCGCAACGCCGACACGGCTGGCCGGCACGATCGTAAACGCACAATCTTTCTTCATAGGAGTCCACCGCACTGGTCGTGCGTCCGAAATAGAAAAGTTTGTCACGGGCTCCGCCACCGGAATAATCGAGCGGCACCGTGCTTCCGCATTTGATTGCTTCGGCAAGGGTTTCACGAATTGCCCGCCAGAGTCGTTCAATTTGTCCGAGTCGCAGCTTTCGCGCGATAACTCGCGGCGAAATGCCAGCCCGGAATAACGTTTCACTCGCGTAGATATTCCCAAGTCCGGCAACGATGCTTTGGTCGAGCAATTTCACTTTGATCGGCTGGCCGGATCGTTTCAACGCTTGTGCAAGATTCTCAATAGTGAACTGCTCCTCCAATGGTTCAGGTCCCAATGTCGATAGCACGCTGGCATCCAACGTTAGTCTGCCAAAATAGCGCGTGTCCTCAAAAATAAATTGCTCGCGTCCGAGATCGAGCACAACGGCTGCATGCTTGGGCAGGACAAACTTCCGCGAGACGTACATTCGGCCTGTCATGCCTAAATGGCCGACAAGAAGAATTGGACGATGCTCTCGTGCGCGCCGCAGCGCGAACAAAAGGTATTTTCCGCGCCTCGTCACGGTAGAGAACTTCGCACCGAGGAGCACGCGTTCGAATTTGTCCGGCGATGTCGGCAGCAGCACTTTCGCGCGACGGACTTGGACTCTTTCGATTTTTCGGTTTTGCAGAAGTGGTGCGAGATGACGCACCAACACTTCCACTTCCGGAAGTTCAGGCATGGAGTGAGTCTAATGGACTGTGCGTCTAAGGGAAAATATTTAGGATTCAGCCGCTTGCGTGTTCAGCCTTCAAGGCTTCCAGCACCTCTTCGTCACTCGTTTGGGAGAAGGACTGATAATAGGAGCCCACCGCCTCGAAATCAGGATCCACCAACAACGTGATAATTTCATCCGCCACATGATTGAGCCTGCCAACGGCATTCGTCGAAGCCACTGGCGCAGCTATTGAAACTCGGGCGGCGTCTTGTCGCCGCGCAGATTCCACCGCCGCCTCAGTCGTGGCGCCGGTGGCCAGGCCATCATCCACCAGCAGCACGCGCTTGGCTGTCAAATTGAATTTGCCAGCCGGATGAAACCGAACCTCGTACTCGCGCAAACGTTCGGATTCTTCGGCGATAACCCCCTCCAATTCCGATTGCACACGGGGATTCCCACCAATCTCGTCCTTATCCAGCAGGAGAACGCCTCCTTCAGCGAGCGCACCGACGGCGAATTCACGATGAAACGGATGTCCAATCTTGCGGACGATTAACACGTCTAGCGGCCGATGAAGCACGTGCGCGACCTCTCTGGCTACGATGACTCCTCCGCGCGGCAAGCCCAACACTACATCCACCTCCACCGCCAATTCGCGCAGGTGGCAACCGAGCCTTTTCCCGGCGTCTTCGCGTGATGCAAAGGTCATAATGAGATGAAGGCCTTTTTACGAAAAAAAGCAATGGAAGAAAGCGCCACCCTGTTTCCATTAGGCCACGCGAATAAATCACCTACCCGGTCACCAACGTGCCAACCTTTTCGCCCATCACGACCTTTTTCAAATTATGCGGGCGGAACATATCGAAAACGATAATCGGCATCTTGTTGTCCATGCATAGCGAGAACGCCGTCGAATCCATCACCTTGAGCTGTCGCTGCAGAGCTTCGAGGTAAGTGATGCTTGAATAGCGCTTCGCCTTTTCATTCCTCTTCGGATCGCAATCGTAAATGCCGTCCACCTTTGTCGCCTTGAGGATCACCTCGGCGCCGATTTCGTTCGCGCGCAACGCCGCCGCGGTGTCGGTTGAAAAATATGGATTGCCCGTGCCGCCGCCGAAGATCACCACGCGTCCTTTCTCCAAATGCCGCACCGCCCGCCGGCGGATGAACGGCTCGGCCACCTGCGACATTGCGATGGCGCTTTGCACCCGCGTCGCCACGCCCAATTTTTCCAGCGCATCCTGCAGCGCCAGCGAATTGATCACCGTCGCCAGCATGCCCATGTAATCACCAGTCGCGCGCTCGATGCCACGCTCGCTGCCCGAGAGACCGCGAAAGATGTTTCCTCCGCCAATCACGACCACCACCTGCACGCCCAAATCGCGCACCTCGCGAATTTGTTCCGCCATGCTCTGCACCGCCTCGGGACAAATTCCGACGCCGCTTTCGCCTCCCAACGCTTCACCGCTGAGCTTGAGTAGAATCCGGCCGTATTTGGGCTGACTGTCACTTCTCATCATCTCGAGAGACCATCCGCACGTCGCGTGGGTTGTAACAGCCCGGCTTAAATGCGTCAAACCAAACGCGCGAAATCCCGTGCTCACATGCGGGCCATTAAATGGGGCGTAGGAAGTCCATTTAGGAAATCTCGTGCAGCGAATCCCGCAGGGTGAACGTGCGGGAGCGAGTGAATCCAACAATTCGCTTGCCGTTCAGGAAAAATCATCCGTTAATCTCAGCATGCAGAACGGAACAAGGTCAAACCCGTCTCGGCTATCCCATGAAACCAGATCTCCTTAGCCACATCGCTGCACCAAGACACTCCTCCTTTGCGCAGCCGAACATTGTTGCTCAATCGAAATTCCTGTTCGGAGCGGCACTTTGCACCATCGCCATCACGTTCTCCCAAGCCGCAGAGCCGGTGCTGGGCAAGTCGCCGCGCTACTGCAATCCGTTGCCAATGGTCAGCGGTGCGGCATCGGCGTCCGGTGACGTCACTGTGATTCGCGAGAACGGCAAATATTATATGTATTGCAGCGGGGGCGGCGCGTGGGTTTCTGACGATCTACTTAACTGGACGTTGCATCGCATCGCCAATGTGCCGGTTGCGCCGCACGTGGTGAAATACAACGGCGCATTTTTTATGTGCGGCAATGATGGCCCGCTGTTCAAGGCCGACAATCCGCTCGGCCCTTTCACCAGCATTGGAAATTGGACGAACACGCCCGGCGTCTCTGGCGGATGGAACGGCGCGTTCGACATGGACATTTTCATCGACGACGATAACAAGCCGTATCTTTATTATCCCGGTCGCGGCGTTAGCGGAATTTACGTCGTGCCTCTCGACCCGAACGACCTCACCCGATTCGCCGGGCCACTGAAACATCTCTTTGCCTTCAACAGCAGCCACGTGTGGGAACGCTACGGCGAAATGAATGAATATACCGACGTGGCATGGGTTGAAGGGCCGTGGCTGCAAAAATACAACGGCACTTATTATCTTGAATACTCCGCGTCCGGCACGCAGTGGAAGACCTATGCGGAAGGGTATTATACTGCGAAAAGCCCGATGGGTCCGTTCACGTACGCGCCGAACAATCCGCTCCTGCGCCGAACCGACGGCCTCGTCACCGGCACAGCTCACGGCAGCATCGTCGAAGGTCCTGACAAGCGTCTCTGGCAGTTCTACACGATCGTGCTGAACAACCCGCCCGGAGGACGCCGCATCGGCATGGACCCGATTGCGTTCGACAAAGACGGAAATATGTCCTGTCGCATCTCCGACACTCCACAGTGGGCGCCGGGCGTTTTCACCGATCCCACGAAGGAGAGCGATTCCGGCTCAATTCCAGTTTCAATCAACAAAGTTCGCGCGATGAATTCCCTGTCGAGCGCTTCGTCTCAGCAACCGGGTCACGACGCCGCCTATGCCGTTGACAATTCGAGCGGCACGTGGTGGGAACCGGGCCCTGACGACGCACAGCCGACACTCACACTTGACCTTGGTCCTGCAACGCGGTTCGACGTTACACAACTGTTCACGATTGACTCCGCGCGTCTCCTGTTCACGGGTGGGCGGGGGTTCGGCGGCCGAGGCGCGGGCAGTCGCGGCTTTCGTGGACGGGGCGGTGCTTCAGCCTCAGGGACCGCAGAAACGACCGTCACTAACACACCAACCTCCAATGCACCCACCCTGCCCGCAACAGAGGCCTTTCAATATAAAATCGACACCTCCATCGACGGCACCAACTACGTGACAGCGTTGGACCAAAGCACGAATGCCGTCGTCCGCAACACAATCTTTGATGAAATCCCACCTGCTAAATGCCGCTTCGTCAGGTTGACGATGGTCAATTGGCCGCGCACGACGCCGCTGGGGATTATCGAGTTCACGGTCTTCGGAAAGCCCGCGGGATCGTTGCCAGCAGCGGTGGCGATTCCCGAGACGCGGTGAGATGTCCGGGACAATGTGGGCCAGCCGCCCACGGCACACTTTACGGCTTCTTATAGTCATGTAAGATGCCTCCACCCATGAAACAGAAATCCACAGCGCGGGATTTCCTGTTGGCGACTTCGAAGCTTCGCTGCAAGCGGCGATTGGAAGCTCGCTTCAAAGACGCATTCACACTTATCGAGCTTCTGATTGTCATTGCCGTTATCGCGATCCTGGCGGCTCTTTTATTGCCGGTGTTGAGCAAGGCCAAGTTGAAAACTTTGCGCATCTCCTGCATCAACAATTTGAGGCAGATTTCCATCGAGCGTCTGGGGGTAATCGCTGATGAACAAGGAGCGACGATATACCCGCAGAACGAGCAGTCGGGCGACGGTTACCGCAACTTCCTGCGTTCTGAACGGCGCATGGTCCGCGTCTGGATGTGCCCTGCCACGCGTGAACCGGATTCCGTGCCGGTCAATGCTTTTCCCAACTGGGGACACTTTGGGACTGCAGACCGGTGTTTTTACAGCGAGGGAGCATATCCGCCTTTTACCAACTATTATTTCCAGGCGAGTTACGCGGACAATGGATGGCTTTCGCGTCCGATATTTATTGATAAGATTGGGCACCGAACATGGCAATACACTTACCGGGACCAACCGAACGTTCGCGCGCCGGCGGCGACGCCGTTCTTCATGGACGCCATTGATTACAGTGTTTGGCCGCTCGAAACCGACGCGGTGAACAATCCGGCCAATCTTTACCAGGGGATAGACTACGGCTACCACGGCGTGTACAGCGACTACGACACTTTTACGATGCGCAACTGCCTCATTGATCGCCACGGCAAGCGCCCGGCTGCGGCCGCGCCTCGCAGCCATCCCTTTCAAATCGGAACCGCGCTGCCTGGCGCGATAAACATGGCGTTTTTCGATGGCCACGTGGAGAACGTGAAGCTGGATGATTTGTGGAAGTTCAAATGGCATCAGAATTGGGTAACGCCAAATCCGCATCCCTGAGCGGCCAATCAAGTGCCGAAATGATTTGTATTCACGACGCGTCGTGCACGCCCGCTGGCACAATGGCGGTTGTCACGCGCTGAGACCTGGACCGCGCCCGGTAACGGCCCGAGGGTCTCAGCCCCATTTCTCAGTTTTCATCTGGTCCTTCGATACTCCCAGTTCGAAGACCATTCCCTCGGCAAATTCCACCAGCGCATTGGGGCCGCAGGCGTAAAAGACGGTCTGCCCTAACTCCTGAACGTGTTTCTTGATCCAATCCGCAGTGATGCGTCCACGCCGGCCGTCCCACGGTTCGCCATTGTTCAACCGCGTACACGTCACGTGAAATGCAAAATTCGGGTTCTCCGTGGAGAGCCGGCTGAATTCGTCTCTGAAGATGATGTCCTTCGTCGTGCGCACGCTGTAGAACACCGTGATTTTCGTTTCAAGCTTTCGGCGGGTTGCTTCGCGCACGAAGCCGCGAAACGGCGCAACGCCCGAGCCGCCCGCGATGCAGATTAAGTGTTTGTTCGGCTCATAAACTGGCAGAAATTTTCCCACCGGTGGCAACACCATCAGCTTTTGTCCGGGTTTGATCCAGTCCACGAGGCGCGTTCCCATCTTGCCGTCACGGCGCACGGTGAATTCATAAAAACCTTGGTCGAGCGCGCAGGAAGAGAGCGAATACGCGCGCTTGTAGCTCGGTTCATCCGGCCAGAAACACGTGATGAACTGCCCCGTTTTGAAATTCATCTCGTGGCCAGCCGGCCATGCTAGTCTGATGGTTTTCGAATCCGGCACTTCGAGAGTGACAGAATCCACGGTCATTTCAGTCGCTTCACGGCTCATAGTGATTGAACTGTAAGTAACCTTTCCCGCTGCGGCCTGTCAAAGAAACGTTTGTCCGCGCACAGGCAAGAAACGTCCAGCGTTTGCCAATTCGTGTCGAGCCATCGCTGGTCACTCCGGCAAAATTCCATGTAAACATGCATCCGATTGTAGCGAGCCAGCAGCTAGGCGCGAACGTGACTCGACTGGACGTCATGGCCCCGCGCATCGCGCAAATTCGGCTTCCCGGACAGTTCGTAATCGTGCGACTGGCGGAAAACTCGGAACGCATCCCGCTCACGATTGCGGACGCTGACGCGGAGCGCGGCTCAATCGCTCTCGTCATTCAGGCCGTCGGAAAAAGCACGCGCGAACTGGTTGCGCTAAAACCCGGAGAAGCAATTCGCGACGTTGCCGGACCACTCGGACATCCGACGGAATTGATTGAATCCGGCCACGCGCTTTGCATCGGCGGCGGCGTGGGCACTGCCGTCGTCCACCCCATCGCGCAGGGTCTGCATCAACGCGGTGTGCGTGTCACGAGCATCATCGGCGGACGCTCAAAGGATTTCGTCATCTTCGAACGCGAGCTCCGGCGGTTCGGCGAAGTGATTCCGTGCACTGATGACGGAAGTTACGGTTGCAAAGGGTTCGTCACCGACGCAGCGAAAGACATTCTCTCACTCGGCGGTATTGACATCGTTTACGCCGTCGGCCCTGTGCCAATGATGCGTGCGGTTGCGAATCTCACGCGGAGCTTTGGCGTCCGAACCATCGTGTCGTTAAATCCGGTGATGATTGACGGCACGGGAATGTGCGGTGGATGCCGTGTCACGATCGGCAAAGAGACGCGCTTCGCTTGCGTGGACGGCCCGGAGTTCGACGGGCATCTTGTGGATTTCGACGAGTTGACCGACCGGCTTGCCACGTATCGAGAATTTGAGGAGCGCGCCCTTGCGTGCGCGGAACACCAGTGCAGGTTAGGCAAGACCTCGAAACCAGCGGCGGGAAATTCATAGCTCATGCGCAAGGAAATAACCACCAAGGAACGCCTTCGCATCCAGCGGCAGAACATGCCGGAACAGGATTCCGCCGCGCGCGCAAACAATTTTCGGGAGGTCAATCTCGGCTTCACAGAACAACTCGCCTTGCTCGAAGCCGACCGTTGTCTGCAATGCAAAGATCCCGCGCTGCGTGCAGCGCGTGTCCGGTGCGGGTCAACATCCCGCGATTCATCGATCTGCTCGCCAAAGGAAAAATCGCCGAAGCCGCCGAAAGCCTGCTTTGCGACAACGCGCTGCCCGGCGATCACCGGCCGCGTATGCCCGCAGGAAACCCAGTGCGAAGCCGAATGTGTTCGCGGCGGAAAAGGTTCACCGGTGGGAATCGGTTATCTCGAACGGTTCGTTGCGGATTGGGCGCGGACGCAATGCGACGGACACCAAACAACGAAACCAACTCCGACCGGCAAGACGCATCGCGATTGTCGGCTCAGGGCCCGCGGGCTTGACCGCAGCCGGGGAACTCGTCCGCCTCGGCCACGAAGTCACGATTTACGAAGCGCTCCACAAACCCGGCGGCGTGCTGGTCTATGGCATTCCGGAATTTCGCCTGCCGAAAAACATTGTCGCGCAGGAAGTCCAGCGATTGGAAGCCGCAGGCGTGAAGATTGAGTGCAACGTCATTATCGGCAGCACGTACACGCTCGCGGAATTGCACGTGCGCTTCGATGCCGTGTTCATCGCGAACGGCGCGGGGTTGCCGGTCTTCATGAACGTTCCGGGCGAGAATCTTAAAGGCGTTTACTCGGCCAATGAGTACCTCACGCGCATCAACCTGATGACCGCGTATCAATTTCCGAACTCCGATACTCCTGTGCTTCACGGCAAGCGCGTCGCGGTCGTTGGCGGCGGCAACGTGGCGATGGACTCGGTCCGCACCGCCAAACGGCTCGGAGCGGAATCCGCGATGATCGTCTATCGCCGCACGCGCAACGAGTTGCCCGCGCGCGCCGAGGAAGTGCATCACGCGGAAGACGAAGGTGTGGAGTTCCGCTTTCTTACCGCGCCAGTCGAGGTTGTCGGGAACGATCAACGTTGGGTAACAGGTCTAAAGTGCGTTCAGATGAAACTCGGCGCACCGGATGATTCAGGCCGTGCCAGGCCTGAACCGGTTCCAAATTCCGAATTCATTTTGCCCTGCGATATCGTCGTTGTCGCGATTGGCACGCGCGCGAATCCGTTGCTCACCTCGAAGTCTCCAGACCTGAAGTTGAACCGCCACGGCAACATCATCGTGGACGAAAACGGCATGACGAGCATTCCCGGAGTTTTTGCGGGCGGCGATATTGTGCGCGGCGCGGCGACGGTGATTCTCGCGATGGGCGATGGCAAGCGCGCCGCGAAGGCGATTGATGGTTATCTAACGAAGCCCGACCTGAGTTGGTTTCAGGAAAGCGTCATCGGAGTTTTACGTGGCCGGTCAATAAACCAGCACCAGCACCGCCGCCTGCTCCGCCGACTTCACCACGTCCTCAAACTTCCGCTCCTTCGTCTCCGGCTCTTTCAACTTCGCCGACACTTCCGGCACGGATTCCAGGAAGCTCAGCAGGTAACTGCTCTTCACCGCGTAATTCACGTTCTCCGGCAACGCCCCGCTCGACGCCAGCGCCGCCCGCGCGCTCAACTTGGCCGACACCACGCCCACCACGTTGCCCCGCTCGTCCACCAACGCCCCGCCCGAATTGCCCGGCTGCACCGGCACGCTGATCTGGAAATACCGCGCGTCATCCCCCGCGCCGGACAGCGACGCGATCTCGCCCTTGGCCAGCTTGGGCGCGAACCCTTGCAAGCCGATGTTGGGAAAACCCACCGTGGCCACCGTGCCGCCCAACTTCACCCCGCGACTCGCCGCCACCGGCAACGCCGCGAACCGCCCCTCCGCCTTGAGCAACGCCAGATCATTGGCCGCATCCACCTTCACCACCTTGGCGGAAATCAAACCCGCGCTCGTGACCAAACGAACCTGCGCGGCGTCCCTGACCACATGCTCGTTCGTAACCAGAAATCCATCTGCCGTAATGAAAAATCCTGTGCCGCTGGCTCTTGGTGTTAAATCAAGAATTCCCTCTTGAGAGGTGATCCGCTTCAGACGAGGCCTGAACTCGCGAGATAACTTCTGGCCTTCGGCGATTTGCTCTGCTGTCATGAATCGTTCGGTCAAATCCAAGTCAACACGCGCAGTTTCATCGCCTTGAGCCGAAGCAAGGTTAAACCATTTGTATGCTACGACGTAGTCTTTGGGAACACCTTCACCACTCCCATAACAGACGCCAAGGGCGTGTTGGGCTACTGCAAACCCTTGTTCAGCCGCTTTGCGATACCACTTCGCGGCCTCGGCGTAATCTTTAGTTACACCATTGCCCTCGTGGTAGCACAAGCCAATGTTGAATTGAGCCGCCACAAAATCTTGGTCGGCAGCTTTACGATACCACTTCACTGCCTCGGCGTAATCTTGCTTCACACCTTTGCCCTGCTCATAGCACAAGCCGATGCTGAACTGAGCTGATACAAAACCTTGGTTGGCAGCTTTACGATACCACTTCACTGCTTCCTTTTCGTCCTTCTCTATTCCGACGCCGTAAAAAAAGCAGACGCCGAGGTTGAGTTGGGCGCCGGCATAGTCTTGGTCAGCCGCCTTGCGGTACCATTTCATCGCTTCTGCAATATCTTGGGCCACGCCTCTACCAAACTGGTAGTCAAAGCCGAGGACGCATTGTGCTTCGGCATCTCCATGTTCTGCCTTCGCTTTCGCCTCCATAAAAAGTTTTCGATCAACTTCGATCTGTTGACCGGGCAGTTGACCGACAGTTGCAATCAGAAGTAGCAACACGAACCTCGATGCAGACCAGTTCACGTTCATGCCGCAAAGGTTATTTGGTCTCCACTGTTGGGCAAGCGTTGCAGGAGAGAATATCGCGCGATAGGACAAGATTGCAGACATCGAATGGTTTGAATTCTTTGTAGTACTGAACAATTTCCTGCCAGAATGGATCACAAGGTGGCTTGGTTTTCTCGCCAAGATATTGCCCGAACACCCAGCCGATGTCGCCATCGTACCGTTTCATGAAAATGTGGTAATCATGACGCGCTCCCAGTTTTGTCAGAACCTTTAGGGCTAACACACCGTCGATCACGAGTTTTGTGTCGCTCGCCAGACATCGTTGCGCAGAGCTTCAAGATCGAGTTGCTCTATGTAGCGCGTCCCGTTTCCCGCGAGATATTTATCATCATCGAAGGAAATCACTTTGAAACCCAAATCGCTTGCGATGTTGTGCGCCAAAGTGGTTTTTCCCGCTCCCGGATCGCCATCTATGAGTATGCGAGAGCAACCGGCTTCAAAAGCTGCGTTCCTCACCGCGTCCGCCCACTGACTCTGGTCGAACCAGTTCCTGATTTTCTTCGGTTCTGTATCGGCATTCATCGAAGCCGTTTATCATCCTGAGCGCCGTTATTGTCGAGTTCCATGTTATGATATTTTGTTTGCGCCGACTGGAAAAAGTGGCCGCATGATATGGTGATATGATCTTTTGGGAAGGAACGGCGTTCGCGCGTCCCCGCGGAGCCGCAAGGGCACCCACCCGTTTTCCCTGCGCCGTAGCGGTGAGTCGGCAGACCGCCGCTGACCAAATCCCAAACGGCGGCGCTTTCTCAGCGCCAGGCGGCGCGGCATCGTAGTAGAACATTCGCCCGCAAAACATCATAAGCTCCGTCGGAGCGACATCATCGGAGGATATGCCGCTCATGACGGAGCTTTGAAGGACAGAGCACTGTTTGGACGACAATGATTCCGCACCTACGGCGCTGGTTGCCTGTTGAGGCAGTTTGATCGCCAAGCCGCCAGATGAATTCGACGGGACACCGCTGATTCCAGCAGGTGAGTCGGATTCCGCCTTCATCGGATTTCGGTTGACAGATCGGTCGAACCCGAAACACAGGCTTTGCAAACCGCGGTTCGGTTGGTTATCTTCCCGCCATGAGCACAGTTCAAGAAATTGAAGCTGCCATTCCCCGGCTCTCGCGGGAGGAACTGGAAGAGTTCCACGCATGGTACGAGGATTACATCGAAGATCACCTGGAATTGACTGACGAGGTGAAGGCCAGGCTCGAGGAATCCCGCCGGGAAATCGCCGCCGGCAATTACACGACGCGCCAATCGAAGTGAGCCGTGGCCGCCGCGCTCCAAATCTGGTCGCCCACCTTCTCACGCTCATTCGACAACCTGCCGCCATCGGCCCGCGCCGCCGTGGAATTCAAGGTGGCTGAAATGGGCACACGATTGGAATCGTTCCCCCACCAGCGGCTGCAAGGCCGTCCGGAATTCAAACTGCGCGTCGGCGATTACCGGGTGCTCTACGAGTTTGATGTGAAGCTGGGCCGCATTTATCTCCATTACGTCGGCAACCGCCGTGAAATCTACAAGCGAAGCTGAGGTTCGCTTCGATTGGCAATACGCGGAATTCCCGGATGCTTGGTTTCTCTATATCCCAGCCCTGCTCACGAACTCCTGCGCCAACACCTCGTAGGCGGCCGAGCCGCTGCTGTATTTGTCGTAGTGGATGATGGGCTTGCCGAAGCTCGGCGCTTCCGCCAGGCGCGTGCTGCGCGGAATCATCGTCTCGAACACCCGCTCGCCAAAATGCTCGCGCACTTCGCTCACGACCTGCTGCGAGAGTTTGGTGCGGCCGTCATACATCGTCATCACCACGCCCGATCAACTCCAGCCGGGGATTGACGCCGTTGTCGTGCAATTGGGCCATGATCCGGTTCAGCATCGAGATGCCTTCCAGCGCGTAATACTCGCATTGCAGCGGCACGAGCACGCCGTCCGCGGCCGACAAAGGCATTCAGCGTGAGAATGCCCAGCGACGGCGGGCAATCCACGAGCACCACGTCGAACCGCCGCTGATTCCAGCACGGGCTGCAACGCCTGGGCCACGCGCTGCAGATGATTCTCCGACGCGCGCCAGTTCGATGTCCGCGCCGCACAAATCCACTTCGCTGGGGATGATCTCGCAGCCGTTCGAAGGCGGTGGTCTGAATTTTGTCCAGCAAGCTCGCCCTCGCCCAGCAACGCGCGGTAGGCGCTGGCGCCCTCGATCTTTTCCAGGCCCACGCCGCTGGTCGCGTTGGCCTGCGGATCGAGATCGAACAGCAGCACGCGCCGGCCCGACCGCGGCGACGCAGGCCGCCAGATTCACCGCGGTGGTGGTCTTTCCGACTCCGCCCTTCTGGTTGGCGACAGCGATGACTTTGGTTGGCACGCAGGAGATTTAATGCCAAGCGCGCGATTCGCAAGTTGCCAAGCTGGAGCAATGTGAGATTGGCGCATGCCGACTCAGCATTTCAGGCTGCACGGCGAACATTTTCGCATTGAAGACTTTGTATCCGCGAGCCGACTGCATCATATACGGAATGAAATTGATCCTTTCGACGCATAACGTGACTCTGACCAAGCCATCGAAGATCACATTCTGGCCAAGCTCGACAAACTGGAGCACCTGAACCAGCGGGTCGTCGATGCGCGCGTGACGCTCGAACACGACCAGACCAAGCGGCCGGAGCGGCAGTTCGCCTGCTCGATCCGCCTGAGCGTGCGCGGGCCGGACTCTTTCGCGGAGGATATCGAGAGCGATCTCTACGCCGCGATTGACCTGGTCGCGAAGAAAATCGAGCAGCAAATCCGCAAGCGGCAGAACAAATACAAGGCCCGCAAACACAAGGTAGCCGCGCGCACCAAACGCAGCCGCCAGGAAGCGGCGATCTAATCGGACGCGAAGTTCAATCGAAGTTGACGTTGAAAACCTGAACGCGCCCCGGCCATCCGTCAACCCTCAACCGTCAAGCCATCAATTTCTCCTGCGCGCCCGCGTCGTCCTGCCGATCTCCCGGCCGCCGATTCAGGACGGCGCGGTTCTGGTTTCCGGAAGTCGCATCGCGCGCGTCGGGCGCTGGCAGGAATTCTCGCGGCGCAAAGGCGAGCGGCATCTGGACCTGGGCGATGTCGATTCTCATGCCCGGACTGGTCAATGCGCACTGCCATCTGGATTACACCGACATGGCCGGCCGTTTCCGCCGCAGAAATTCTTCATCGACTGGCTCAAGCTCATCACCGCGGCCAAAGCGGAATGGACCTATTCCGAGTTCGCCGAGTCCTGGCTCAACGGCGCGCGCATGCTCCTGCGCACCGGCACGACGACCGTGGCCGATATCGAAGCCGTGCCGGAATTGCTGCCGGAGGTCTGGAGCGCCACGCCGTTGCGGGTGATTTCGTTTCTGGAAATGACCGGCGTCCACAGCCGGCGCGAGCCGCAGGCGATTCTGCGAGAGGCGGTCGAACGCGTCGATTCGCTGCCGTCACGAACGTTGCCGCGCGGCGCTTGCGCCGCACGCGCCTTACTCGACCGTGCCGGAACTGCTTGCGGCTCAGCGCTCTGACAGCGCGCAAGCAAGGTTGGCCGCTCGCCAATCACGTCGCCGAATCGGAGCTGGAATTCGAAATGTTCGCCACGCGTCGCGGCGAAATGTTCGACTGGCTCCAGCGCAACGAGCGCGACATGACCGATTGCGGCCTGGGTTCGCCGGTCCAGCATCTCGACCGCTGCGGCGCGCTCGGCGCGAATCTGCTCGCCGTCCATGTGAATTATCTCGCGACGAGAGGACGCCGCTTGCTCGGCCGGGAAAGCGTCAGCGTCGTCCATTGCCCGCGCAGCCATCTTATTTTCGCCACCACGAATTTCCGCTCGCCCACTGAGCCGAAAGCGAAGGTGAACTCTGCCTCGGCACCGACAGCCTGGCCACCGTTTCAAGAGACGCCGCGCCAGACCGTGAACTGAACATGTTCGAGGAGATGCGCGCCTTCGCCGCGGCGCATCCGCAGTGTCCCAGCCAAAACCATTTTGCGACATGGCGACCATCAACGGCGCCCGCGCCCTCGGGCATGCGCCGGAAAGGCTCGGCGAGCTTTCCGCGGCGCCTTCGCCGATCTCATCGCCATGCCCTTCACCGGAAAACTCGACGCGAGTCTACGACGCCGTGGTGCAGCCACCGGGCGATGTGTGCCGCCAGCATGATCGACGGCGCAATGGGCCATCGCACCCAAGTGAGTTCCATTTGGATTTATGATTTACGATTTGACGCGCACCGCATGCATTTCGGCTCGTCAAATCGCAAATCGTAAATCATACGTAAATCCCTGACCGTGGTTTCCTTCGACATCGAACTGAACCAGCGCCTCGCCGCCATTCGCGAACAGGGTTTGTATCGCGAATGCGGCGCGTGGATTCGCCGCAGTCGCCGCGCATCGAAATCGGTGGCAGGACGCTGCTCAATTTTTCCTCGAACGATTATCTGGGCCTGGCCAATCACCCGCGCTCAAGGAAGCCGCCATCAAAGCCATCGAACAATTCGGCGCGGGAGCGGGCGCCTCCCGGCTGATCTGCGGTTCGCTCGCGCCGCATCATGAACTGGAAGAATCGCTCGCCGCTTTCAAAGGCACCGAAGCCGCGCTCACTTTTTCCACCGGCTACGCCGCCGCCGCTCGGCACGATCACCGCGCTGCTCGGCAAGGACGACGTCATCATCGTGGACAAGCTCGTTCACGCCTGCATCGTGGATGCCGCCCGCTCAGCGGCGCGAAACTCCGCGTGTTTCGCCCACAACGACCTGAACGACCTCGAAGACATTTTGAAGTGGGCGTGCATGACTCAGACCTCGCACACCCGCACCTCGACATCCCCGCACGTCTGATCGTCACCGAGTCCGTCTTCAGCATGGACGGCGATCACGCGCCGCTGCGCGAGATCGTCGCGCTCAAGGAAAAATACGGCGCGTGGCTGATGGTGGACGAAGCCCACGCCACCGGCTTTACGGCAAGCATCGGCGCGGCCTGGCCGAAGAACTCGGCGTGAGCGACCGCATCGAAATCCAGATGGGCACGCTGGGCAAGGCGCTGGGCGCGAGCGGCGGTTACATTTGCGGCTCGCGCGCGCTGATCGATTTTCTGGTGAACCGCGCGCGCACGTTTCATTTTTTCGCACCGCGCCCGTGCCCGCCGCCGCGGCCGCCGCCACTGCGGCGGATTCAGTTTCGTTGCAATCGCGCGCCGGCGAGGAGCGCCGAAACAAGTTCTGGCAACAGTTCATCTGCAGGAAACCGACGTGTCTGGTTCGATCCTTCACCCTGCGAGCTCGGAACTCGAGACAGTCCCGAAGAGCGTCCTGCAGAAGCGCCATCATCCCGTGATTGTCGGCGACGAAACGCAGAGCGGTGGAGGTCGCGACGACCTGCGCGAGCAGGGAATTTTCGTTCCCGCCATTCGCTATCCGACCGTCGCGCGCGGCTCAGGCCCGCCTGCGCGTCACGCTTGACCGCCGCTCACTCGGCGGAAGATGTCGAGTCAACTGGCGTTCGAGCTTTGCAAATTAATCGTGAATCGTCAATCGTAAATCGTCCCATGCACCGCTCGCCCACTCGATCACCGTTACGTCTGGCATCCGTTCACCCAGATGCGCGACTGGCTCAAGCGCGAGCCGATCGTCATCGTCGAGGGCCAAGGCGCGGTGCTTGCGCGATGTTCACGGCCGGCGAATATCTCGACGCCAATTCGTCCATCTGGACGAATCTGCACGGCCACAATCATCCGAAGATCAACGCGGCCATCCAGCGGCAGTTGAGGAAAATCGCCCACAGTTCCGCGCTGGGCTTGCGAATGAACCGGCGTCGTTGCTGGCTGGCAGAACTGGTTGAAGCCGCGAATCGGATTTACGATCTACGATTTGCGAGTGACGAGAAGCCGGCAAAACGGACGCGTAAATCGAAAATCGCAAATCGTAGATTGGAGAAGGTCTTCTTCAGCGACGACGGCTCGACCGCGATGGAAGTCGCGCTCAAGCTCGCCTACGAATTCGCGCGCCGGACGCGCGGGCCGCAGCCACGAGCCGCAGTTCCTCTCGCTCGACGGCGCGTATCACGGCGACACGGTGGGCGCGGTCTCGCTCGGCCACATTGATCTGTTTCACAAGGCTTACTGCCGGCTTGCTGTTCAAGACCGACAAGGTGCATGTCGCCCTATTGCTATCGCTGCCCGTTCAACCGCGCCAAGCCGGAGCGGGCCGACGCGCGCGAATATCGCAAGTGCAACTGGGAATGCGTCGGCAAGGTCGAACAGAAAGTTCGTCGGCGCAAAAGAAAAGCGGCAATCCTTACGCGGCGTTTGTCTTCGAACCGCTGATGCAAGGCGCGGCGGGAATGATTCCGCAGCCGCACGGCTGGCTTGCGGCGCGTCGCGGAAATCGCGCGCGGCCACGGCGCGCTGTTGATCGCGGATGAAGTGATGACGGGGTTTCGGAAGAGTAGGACAGGCTTCCAGCCTGTATCCATCGTCCAAGGAAATCAGAGACGGGCGAGACGCCTCCCCTGCGTTGTTCGCCTGCCACCACGAAGGCGTCCAGCCGGATTTCCTCGCGCTGGCCAAAGGACTGACCGGCGGTTATCTGCCGATGGCGGCGACGCTCACGACGCAGGAAGTCTTCGATGCGTTCCTCGGCGAGTACGACGAGTTCAAAACTTTTTTCCACGGCCACAGCTACACCGGCAATCAACTCGGCGCGGCGCGCCGCGCTGGCCAGCCTGGACATTCTGCAAAGCAAACGTCATCCATTGCGCGCGCGCCACGACTTGAAAGAAGATCTTGCGCGACGAACTGCAAGTCGCTGTGGTCGTTGCCGAACGTCGGCGACATTCGCCAGGTTGGGCTTGTCGCCGGCATTGAACTCGTCCGCGACTGGCGCACGCGCGAACCGTTCGATCTGCGCGAGCGCGCCGGCATCCGCGTCTGCGAAGCCATGGCCAAGCGCGGCGTGCTCACCCGGCCCATCGGCAATGTCATCGTGCTGATGCCGCCGTATTGCACGACTACGTCCAGGTGCGAAAGATGGTTCAGGCTCTGCGCAAGGCAGTGAGCGAAACGTTCTATTGAATCGCCGGCAGAATGCGATTCACTTGGCCACAGGCCCGAGTGGCAGAACGGTCTTGCCGAAGATTTCATTCAGCACGAGGGCAAGTCCTGTGTACATCGCCGAAGCGCCGCAGACGATTCCTTCGTAGCCGGTGAAGTGTTTGAACCCATCGCTGGCGTGCGTGTAATCGCCGATGGCAAGCAGGAAGAACAGGATGGCCAGGCTGGCGAAGATGAATTGCAGCGCGCGGTTCAGCCGAAGCGTGGCGAAGAACATGACGGTTGTGAACACTCCCCAGACCGCGAGATACGCCGCCATCCCTGTGCTGTCGGGTCCCGGAACAAGTCCCCATTTTGGCAGCAACAGCAACACAACGAGCGAGAGCCAGAAGAATCCGTAGGAGGTAAATGCGGTTGTTCCGAACGTGTTGTTCTTCTTCCACTCCATAATGCCCGCAATGACCTGCGCTATGCCGCCGTAGCAGATACCCATCGCAAGTATCATGCTGTTGAGTTCGTAATAACCTGCGTTATGCAGGTTCAACAGCACCGTCGTCGTGCCGAACGCAAGCAAACCTAACGGAGCGGGATTTGCGGTGGAGTCCTTGATTTGAGTGAGGGTTGGTTCCATAAGTTCTCTGTGGGTTAAGGTTCATTCACTATCAGAAACCGCGCTGCGACAATTGCCGTCTGTCCCGCACAAGTCAAGTTCAGGTTGCCGGTGCAATTTTGCCCGTGCGGAAGGATCCGGTCATAAAGCCGGCACTCTCACCACTCCGTTTCAGTCAATTGCAGCAATCGCGCGAATTGGTTGCCCGTCACCGGCGAAACAGAAAGACGCGGACGGCGCACCAAGATCATGTCTTTCAGCGCTGGATCCAGCTTGATTGCGTCAAGACTCAGCGGCTTCGTCAACGCTTTCGCCGGAACCAAATCCACGCAGGACCAGTCGCCCTCCTTCGCCGTCGGGTCCGGATATGCCTCCTTCACGACCCGCGCCAAGCCCACAATCTTTTTTTCGGAAACGCTGTGGTAAAACAAAACGGCGTCGCCCTTCTTCATGGCGCGCAGATTGTTTCGGGCGGCGAAATTGCGCACGCCCGTCCATGCCGTGCGGCCGTCCTTGACGAACATCGACCACGAATAAGATTCGGGTTCCGATTTCACGAGCCAGGAGTTCATTTACGTTTTGCGTTTTACGATTTACGATTGTGTGGTGAGTCTTGCTGAAAATCTCAATTCAATTCAACAACGTATTCGCGCCGCGTGCGAACGCGCCGGACGCGATCCGGCTTCCGTGACGCTGCTGGGCGTCACCAAAGGCCATCCACCGGAAGTCGTGAATGAGGCCGTCCAGCTTGGGCTGGCGTTATTCGGCGAAAACAAGGTGCAGGAAGCCAAAGGCAAAATTCCCCTGTGTCCGAGCCGGGCGCGATGGCGGATGATCGGCCACCTGCAAACGAACAAATGCCGCGATGCCGTTGAACTTTTTGAAATGATCGAAAGCGTGGACAGCATTCATCTTGCGGAGGAAATCAACAAACGCGCCGAGCAAGCAGCGAAGCGAATGCCGATTCTGCTCGAAGTGAATCTCGCGGGTGAGGCGAGCAAGTTCGGCTATCGCGCGGAGCAACTGATCATTGACCTGCCGCAGATCAATGCCCTGTCACACGTCGAAATTCATGGATTGATGACTGTGCCACCGTGGACTTCGGAACCGGAGAAGCTGCGTCCGGTTTTTCGCAGGGCGCGCGAATTGAAAGCGCGCTGTGAGGAGACTCTCGGCGCGCCGTTGCCGCATTTGAGCATGGGAATGAGCGGTGATTTCGAAGTCGCCATTGAGGAAGGCGCGACCGTTGTTCGCATCGGCACCGCTTTGTTCGGCCCGAGGAAGAGCGTGAAGAGATTCAGCCTGACCCAAACGGACGACGCATAACGGGGCAGACACGGGCAAGTGAGGATGCATCGTATTTCGATTGACGAAACCCTCTTGTCATCGTCAACGTCTGCTTGAACGTACGGTTATGCCACGACGCCTCAAACAGCAGTTTTGGATAATTCCCCTTGCCATCGCAGGACTGGTGGCGCTTTTCGGCTGGTGGGGCAACGCGCGCTTGCGGGATACAGTGAAGAGTCAGCTTGAAGCGAAGCTGAAATCCACGCTGGAAGCCAACGTGACGGCCCTGGAGATTTGGACAACAAACCAGACCCGCCTCGCGATGACACTCGCGGAGGAACAACGGGTGCGAACGCTCGCCACACAAATTTTCGACAGCCCGGTACAGCAGCAACAACCCGGAATCCGCAGACCGGCGAACCAGCCCGAGATGGAGGAATTGAACAACTATCTCCGGCCCCGATTGACTCAATTGGGCTACGAGATCGCCCAACTCGTAAACACGAATTTCATCACCGCCGCAAATCTTGGTCGTCCGCGGCTGCCGCCCGGCATGCCTGTTTCCGATGCGCACACCAACAAATTTTCCGAACTGTTCGGTTCCGGCCAGCCGATTCTGATCACGCCATTCAAGGTCGAACCGCCCGGGCCGCGCAGAGGATCGCCCTTCCGCGGGCGAAATGAAAATGGACGCGGACCGCGTGGCCAAGGACGGGCACCATTCGATTTCCGCGGCGTCGCGGATCTCCAACGGAGGCGCGGCGATATCACGTTGATGCAGGTCGCCGCGCCGATCCGGGACACCAACGGCATTGTTCGGGGCGCGCTGGCGTTGGTGATCAATCCCACAAACGAATTCACGCGCATTCTCTCAGTCGCTCAATCCGGCAAATCCGGCGAGACGTACGCGTTCGATCAGACCGGCTTGTTGATTTCCCAAAGCCGTTTCGACGAGCAGCTAAAACAAATTCGGTTGCTGGACGAAACCAATTTCAGCTCAGCGCTAAATCTTCGCCTGCACGATCCGGGCGGTGATCTGACCCGCGGCTTCAAACTTGCCACCAACGATTTTTCCGCGCGCCCGCTGACGCACATTGTCGCCGAGGCAGTCGCCGGCGAAGACGGAGTGGACCTTCAGCCCTCGCGCGATTACCGCGGCGTGCCGGTGGTCGGCGCGTGGCGCTGGCTTCCGGACGCTGGGTTTTGGCATCGCCACGCAGATTGACGCCGATGAAGCCTACCGTCCATTGCGTGTGTTGCAGTTGCTGTTCGTCGCGCTGTTCCTTTTGCTTGTGCTCTGCGCGATGGGCATGCTGCTGTTCTCGTACGCGAACGTGAACTGGCGGCGGCGGCTGAGCGAAGCGGAACTGAAATTGAAACAACTTGGGCAGTACACGCTCGAAGAAAAAATCGGCGAAGGCGGAATGGGCGTCGTTTATCGGGCGCGCCATGCGCTGATGCGACGTGACACGGCGGTGAAACTTTTATTGCCCGACCGCGCGGACGACGCTTCTGTCCGGCGCTTCGAACGCGAGGTTTGCCTCACATGCCAGCTCACGCATCCGAACACGATCCAGGTTTACGATTACGGCCACACGCCGGAGGGCGTTTTTTATTACGTGATGGAGTTTTTGCGCGGTCTGAACCTGCATCAACTGGTCACACGCTTCGGCCCACAGCCTGAGGGACGGACGGCTCACATTCTGATTCAAATCTGCGATTCACTGGCGGAAGCGCACGCCATGGGATTGGTCCATCGCGACATCAAACCCGCGAACGTCTTCCTTTCCGAGCGCGGCGGGGTGCCGGATTCCGTGAAAGTGCTGGACTTCGGTCTGGTCCGTGAATACGGCGGACGTGATCTCGACACGATGCGGGTGACCTCCGCCGAAGGCTTCGTAGGAACACCTTCGTTCATGGCGCCTGAGGCGGTTAAAGATTCTGCGAAAAGCGATCCGCGCAGTGACATCTACTCGGTGGGAGTGCTTGCCTATTTCCTCATGACCGGCAAATACGTTTACGACGGCCGCTCCGTCATGGAGATCTACGAGCAGCAATTGACTGTTCCTCCGCCGCGGCTGTCGCAACTAACGACGAGCCTCATCAGCCCACAATTTGAAAATGCGGTAATGCGTTGCATCAACAAAGATCCGGCTTTGCGCCCGCAATCCGCTACTGAACTTCGCCAGCTCTTGCAGGCCAGCCCATTGCTTGCGCAATGGCAGCCAGATGCCCGCGCGGCGTGGTGGACACAGCATCGCGTTCAAGTTTCCGCCTTGTCCGAGAGCAGCGCAGAAAGCGCGAGCCCGATTCCAACCGTGAAGATCGATTTTAAAACCAGGATAAAGTAGCGCGCGGCGGAATGTAGCGATCGGTTAACCCGCGAAAAGCCTCCACTGGCACGGCAATTCTCCTGTGGCTCTCTGCGCGGGGATACCGTGAATTTGAATGTTCGGTGCGTGGTTCGGTTTTCAAGAGAAAGCTTGACGGAGGTCAAATCCGTGCTCGCATCCGCATGTCACCATTGGCTCGTGAATGTGACTGTTGAAGACAGAATTCTGCGAAGCCCGGTCAGACAAGCCATCGAGCCACCGGCTTGGGCCGCAACAAACGTTCGCCTGTCGCGGGAATGGAAAACCATAGCCGCGATGATCCATCTCTATTGCGAGGACAAGCATTCACACGGTTCAAACCCTCTGCCCGGAATGTCAGCAACTGATGGACTATGCAAACTTGCGATTAAACCGCTGCCGGTTTGGCGCAGAGAAACCGACGTGCGCGAATTGCCCTGTTCATTGTTATCAAAAAGACCACCGCGAACAGATCAAGGTCGTGATGCGCTACTCGGGCCCGCGGATGTTATGGCAGCATCCGATAATGAGTCTTCGCCACTGGCTGGACGGCTTTCGCAAAGCACCCGCGCTCTGCGCGGAACAGAGCGCTTGACGCAGCGGCCTATTCCGCCACCACTTTCACCGCGCGGCTTTGCGCGGCGCGCTTGCGCTGGTTCTCGTCGAGGATCTTCTTGCGCAGGCGCAGGTTCTTCGGCGTGGCTTCGACGTATTCGTCCGGCGCCGATGTATTCCAGCGCGCGTTCGAGGCGACAGCTTGAGCGGCGGATTGAGCTGGATGCCTTTGCCGTCGCCCTGCGAACGCATGTTGGTCAGCTTCTTCGCTTTGCAGGGATTGACCGGGATGTCGTTCTCGCGGGCGTTTTCGCCGACGATCATGCCGGCGTAAATCGCGTCGCCGGGCTCGACCATCAGGCGGCCGCGTTCCTGGATCATGTTCAGCGCGTAGGACGTGGCTTCGCCGTCTTCCATGCTGACGAGCGAGCCGTTCTTGCGCGCGGCGATTTCGCCGCGGTCCGGGCCGTATTCGTGGAAGAGATGGCTCATCACGCCCATGCCGCGCGTCTGGTTGACGAGGTCGGTCTCGAAGCCGATCAAGCCGCGCATCGGGATCAGCGCCTCGATGCTGACCTGGTCGCCGATGATGGTTCATGTTGGTGATCTCGCGCTTTGCGGCCGGCGAGGTTCTCCATGCACCGCGCCCATGGCGTCCTTGGGAATTTCCAGGAAGAGCTTCTCGATCGGCTCCAGCAGGTTGCCGTTCGGCGTCCTTGCTGCTAAATCACTTCGGGGCGCGAGACCAGCACTTCGTGGCCTTCGCGGCGCATCTGCTCGACGAGGATGGCGATCTGCATTTCGCCGCGGCCGCTGACGTTGAAGATTTTCGGAGTCGTCGGTCTGCGCGATGCGCAGGCGACGTTGGTGCGGACTTCCTTGACCAGCCGTTCCCAGATGTGGCGGGCGGTGACGAGCTTGCCGTCCATGCCGGCGAGCGGGCCGTCGTTGACGGCGAATTCCATCTGGATCGTCGGCGGATCAATCGGCATGAAGGGCAGCGGCGCGCGCTCTCGGAATCGGCAGATCGTTTCGCCGATGAACACGTCCTCGAAGCCGGTCAGGCCGACGATGTCGCCGGCGTGGGCTTCCTGAACTTCAATGCGCTTCAGGCCTTCGAAATGGAAGATCGCGGTGATCTTGCCCGTGGTCTTGCGTGCCGTCGCCGTGGAGGCAGACGGCGGTGTCGCCCACCTTGACCTTGCCGCTGTAAATCTTGCCGAAGGCGATTCGGCCGAGGTAATCGCTAGTAATCCAGGTTGGCGACCAGCACCTGGAAACCCTCGCCGGCGTGCGCGCGCGGCGGCGGGATGTGTTTGATGATGGCGTCGAAGAGCGGCTCCATCGTGCCGCTGACGTGCTTCGAGTTCGGTCTTGGCGTAGCCGTCCTTGGCGCTGGCAGTAGATGAACGGGAAATCCAGCTGCTCGTCGGTGGCGTGGAGCGACACGAACAGCTCGAACACCTCGTCGAGCACCTTCTTGCGGATTGGCGTTCTCGCGGTCGATCTTGTTGATGACGACGATGGGCTTGGCGCCGGCTTCGAGCGCCTTGCGCAGCACGAAGCGCGTTTGCGCCTGCGGACCGTCGGCGGCGTCCACCACCAGCAGCACGCCGTCGATCATGTTCATGATGCGCTCGACCTCGCCGCCGAAATCGGCGTGGCCGGGAGTGTCCACGATGTTGATGTGGTAATTCTTGTATTTGAAGGCGGCGTTCTTGGCGCGGATGGTGATGCCCTTCTCGCGTCTCCAGGTCCATCGAGTCCATGATGCGCTCCTCCGTGGAGATCGTGCCTGGTTGGCGCGGAAGGTGCCGGACTGCTTGAGCAGGCAATCCACGAGCGTGGTCTTGCCGTGATCGACGTGGGCGATGATGGCGATATTTCGTATGTGCTGCATGAAATCGATTTCAGCCTTCGAGTTTCGGGTTTTAAATCCGTTCGGTTCCATCCGCACAGTTTCAGGATAACCCGAAATGAAAAACCCGAAACTCGAAACGGGACGGAATCGAGCCGCGTAATGTGCACTCTCGAACGAAAACGTCAAGCATATGGCTGAAGGAAATCTTGTGCGGCCGCGAGGGGCCAGCCCAAAAACCGTGGGTTGACGCGAAGCAGCGAGAGTCAACGCTGGCTGAACGGCTCGAAAAAGCAGCTTCCACGTTCTCGTAGTTTCTGCTATGACGGATACCGTGAAGAAAGGGGCATAACATGAAAGTCGGGCTGATTCTGATTTTTGGGCTTCTCGTTTTAACCGCGACCTCCTCGGCGGCACTCAGGAACCGCTACAGCTTTAACGAACCGCCCGGCTCAACCGTGGTAATCGACTCAGTCAGCGGCTCGAATGGCGTTGCTCGCGTATTAAGCACCACAGGCGGTGCCGTGCCGACATTCGACGGTAATCAGGTCACTTTGGACGGCGTTGGAGGTTACATCGACTTGCCTAATGGCCTGGTGTCCGGTTTGACCAACGTCACGTTTGAAATGTGGGTCACCTGGACCAGCGGCGGCATTTGGACCCGCTTGCTCGATTTTGGTAACAATTCCAACGGCGAAGATACCAACGGCACCGATACCCTCCGGCACCGGGACCAACTATCTGTTCATAACCGCGACGGCGGGTTACGCTCCGCGGTTAGTCCTTTACACTCACCGTTCTGGCGCCGGGGACTACATTTTGCCCTCGTCCACAAATCTTACCCAAGGCTCGGAACACCACTTCGTCGTGACGTACGGACCTTCCCGACAGCCAGCCATGTACATTGATGGCCAGCAAGTGGCAGTGGCGATCGAGGCCTACTTCTATCCTCTATCCACCGTCCAGGATGTCAACGACTGGCTGGGCCGCGCGAACTGGGGAATGGATCCGTTCTTCGGCGGGAGTTTCAATGAGTTCCGCATCTATGACACCATGCTGGGACAACTTCAAGTGCTCGTTGACTACCATTGCGGGCCAGATCTCATTGGTTGCTCTCCAGAGACTCCAACCTCGATTACGCTCAATGTCATTTCGAACATGATCACCGGCACCGTTCAAGATGTGACGGTCACCGCTGTCTTTCCGACCTACGGCACGGTCACGGTAGGAGGCAGCGAGGTCACCATCACTTCGTCTGCCAGCAACATCGTCTCTGTCGGAACCAACAACAGGTTGACAGCTGTGAGTCCCGGCGTTGCCACGATAACTGCTTCGCTCGTTCCACAGACGAATAGCGCGACCGTCACGGTCGCTCCACCTGCGGTTTATACCGCGCTCAAACACCGCTACAGTTTCAATGAGCCGGCTGGCTCGACCAACGTAACCGACAGCATCGGCGGCCCGCTTTACAACGGGATTGTATATCCGCCGATGACCAACACGGTCGCGCCCGTCGTCATCAGCAATGGCGTGGCGAATTTTCCCGGCGGTTCCTACAGCACCTGCGGCTATATTGCACTCCCGTCCTATTTGATCTCGTCTGGATTCACCAATATCACGGTGGAATTCTGGTTCACGTGGAATGGAGGAGCGGCACAGCAGTCGGTCTTTGACTTCGGTGACAGCTACAAGGGAAACGACCCACACGTTTACTCTTCCGGCAAGGACTACATTATGTTTACCCCGCGTCGCCTTGGCGGCAATGGCGGCTGGAGTGAGTTCCGTGCTGTCGATGATGGAGCCAGTTTCTTTTCGACGATTTGCTATCAGTCATGAACCGCAGACTTTCACAACGAACGTGGAACACCATGTGGTTGCGGAGTTCGCTCCAGCTATCAATTATCAGGCTCTCTATCTTGACGGTGTCCTTCAGCAGATCAGCACCACGCCGGCGGTAGGAGCAGGAACCAATTTAAGCCGATTGCATGATCCAAACGTATGGCTGGGGGTATCGCAACAATGGAACGAACCGCCGCTGAACGGGAGGCTCAATGAGTTGAGAATTTATGACGGAGTGTTGAACGACGCGGATATTGCCCTGAGCCGCGAGGCCGGCCCGGACGCACTACCTGTCCCTCGACCCGCGTTGAGCTTCAGTGTATCGGGGAGTAACCTCATCCTATCCTGGCCGACGAATTCGGGGAACGTTGCGCTCATGAGCTCACCGACGCTTGGCACGAACGCCACGTGGAACCCGGCAGGCTCGCCAACCGTGGTGGGACAGAATTATCAAGTTACCGTTCCGATCACCAACACCAGTTTCTACTTTCGGCTGCAGCAGTAAACAACTCACCCTTACGAAAGGAGCATTCAATGAAATCCAAGATGATTGCGGTTGTTCTGGCGGCTGCGTTCGGCTGCGCTGCCATCTGCCAGAATTCTCTGGCGCAAACGAACGATTGGTTAGCGATGATCAAAGAGCTTTATGGCTTTTCCACCTGGGCGGGACAGACCAAAGTGCATTACGAGAAGACCGTGACGAATTGGGTGCCCGACTTTGGGTCGCTAGGTGTGACCAACTTTCTGCAGCATGATGAAGGGCAATGGACGAACTCGCAGAAGTATAGCCGCTATTCTTTCCTGTTTGGGCCGGGAGACTCAACAAATGCAAGAGCAGAGCTTACCATAGATGAGCGGCAAGATGTCACCAACGCACACTGGGCAATGATTCAGTGGTTCTCCAATGCTCAGGCAGTGCAACCCTTTCCGCTTGGGTCCGAACTTGGCCTGGATATTGGTGATCGCTGCTACCTCGGGTGGGGTGTAACGGGACACAGCTTCGCTTTTGTAAGGAACAACGTGTTTGTATGGGTCTTTGGAGCGGGCTCCGTTCTCGAGTTGGCCAGGAAGCTCGACTGCGAGTTGGTTCGCCACAGCTTCGCGGGGCCGATTCTGTTGAATGCGGGGAAGAACGGCAGCACCTTCTACGTCTCGGTGCCAACGACTGTGAGCAACACGTACGTTCTTGAATACAAGGATTCGTTGGCAGGAACTAACTGGAGCGACTTGCAGCCGTTCACTGGCGACGGAACAATCCGGCTGATAACCTATCCAGCCTTTTCGGACCAAGAGTTCTTTCGACTTCGAGTTTATTAATTGCCCGCCGAGCCTGCCTTTCGACGTCTGACTTCTGCCCTCTGTCCTCTGAACAAATGGTGCGGCGAGACTCCGTCGAGCCGGCTAATCCCCCAAGCTGATTCCCAGCGACCGGGCGGTCTGAACGATTTCGCCGTCGGGCGGAACGGTGCGTAAGCGGCCAATCGCCTCGGAAATTTTCACCGCCACCGTGTCGGGCGGGCGAATGGCAATCATGTGCCCGTATTTCTCCTGCGCGATCAATTGCACAGCCTGCGCGCCGAAGCGCGTGCATAGCAGACGGTCGAACGATGTCGGCGCGCCGCCACGCTGCAAGATGCCCGAGAACGCACACGCGCGTTTCCTTGCCGGTGCGGCGCTGGATTTCCGCCGCAACCGCCGCGCCGATTCCGCCCAGACGCGCTTCGCGATTGGCCTCGCCCGCGCCGCTCGTCGTGTAGTCGTGTCCATGTTCGCGCGCGCCTTCAGCCACGACGATCAGCGTGAAATGTTTTCCTTCGCGGTCGCGCTCGGAAATTTTCGCGCAAAGGCTTTCGTATCGAAAAGGGATTTCGGGAATCAGAATCACATCACCGCCGCCGGAGATGCCGGCGTGCATCGCAATCCAGCCCGCGTAACGTCCCATGACTTCGAGCACCATCACGCGCTCATGGCTTTGGGCGGTGGTGCGCAACCGGTCAAGCGCGTCGGTGGCGCAGGCCACGGCGGAATCGAACCCGAACGTGTAGGCCGTCGCTTCGAGATCGTTGTCAATCGTCTTGGGCACGCCGACGAGCGGCACGCCGCACTCGAAAAGCTGTTGCGCGATGCTCAACGAGCCGTCGCCGCCCACGACCACCAGCGCGCGCAAGCCGAGTTTCTGAAACGTGGCCTTTGCCTGTTCCAGAATTTCGCGTGGCACCGCGCGCGTTTCGCCGTGGCCAACCTTGGCGGAGAACCGTCCCTTGTTCGTCGTGCCGAGAATCGTTCCGCCAACGAACAAGAGCGCGTCCATTTCCTTGTAATCGAGCCGGCGGTATGCGACCGGTTCGAGCAAACCCTCAAAGCCATTCACGAAACCGAGCGTTTCCCATCCGCGTTTGCTGGCGGACTTGACGACCGCGCGGATGACTGCGTTCAGTCCGGGACAATCGCCTCCGCCGGTGAGAATGCCAATGCGTTCCTTCATGCGGCGATGTTGGCAGGAATGCCAGGCATCGCAAAAAGGAAAAGCTCGCCAACCGTTGCCGGGCGCGGGCAATTGATGTTGCGCCCGCGTTACGCGACGACTTCGTTGCGCTCTTCCAGCAACTCCGCCTGTTCTTTGCGTTTCTGATCGAGCATTTCCCT
The DNA here is from genome assembly GCA_963760675.1 of uncultured Verrucomicrobiae bacterium. Lineage (GTDB taxonomy): Bacteria > Verrucomicrobiota > Verrucomicrobiia > Limisphaerales > BOG-1460 > CAVXEG01. Next base: position 172,920 of record CAVXEG010000010.1, on the reverse strand, counting down.
GTCCGCCGCCTCAATGATACCGACGAGTTCGGCGGCTTCGAGGAGACGCGGGGCAGTTACATAGCTCGCGCCGGCAGCGTACAAAGCCGGAATGTCCGCGAGTTTCTCAGCATGAACGATGATCTTTGCATCCGTATTCAACTCGCGCAGTTGTCGCAGCAGTTTGAGATTGCTCGCACCTTTCAGGATCATGTCCGGGAGGGAGCAGATGATGATTTGGGCGTGCTCGATGCCGGCGTGGAGCAGCACGTCTCGCCGGCTGATGTCACCGTAGACGACGTGAACGCCGCGCCGCCGCAGATTTTCGAGGACGTGAGGATTGAAATCCACCACCTGAATCTCTGGAAGCAGCGTTGGTTTCTCGCGTGTGATTTCTTCCAGCAGCGAACTGGCCGTCCAAAAGAACCCGAGCAGAAAGATCCGCCGGTGCGCGCCGGTTTCGGCGGCTGATTCGACGTTTTCAGAAATGTCGAGCAGTCTCACTTTCTTGAGCCAGGGAGACGTTTTGCGCAGAAGCAGATCGTTCTCGAAAATCGCGTACGTGGAATCCACGGCGAGAAACGCGAATGCGAACGCGGCGATGCTGATGGAGCGTTCCGAAACGTCGCCGCTCTTCAACCCGAGCGTGAGAAGCACGAGGGACAGTTCGCTCATCTGGCACAGGTTGATCGCGGGGAGAAGACTGATTCGATGGCCAAGTTTCATCAGGTAAAGCGGCGTGAACACCGTCACCAGCCGGCTGCCGACCAGGAACACACTGAAGACGATCATGTACAGCATCAAGTTCCAGTTTGGCATCGGAATTTGCACGCCAAGCCCGACGAAAAACAGCGTTACAAAGAAGTCGCGGATGCTCGTAATCTTTGCCACCACGTCCAACGTGTAGGGAAAAGTGGAGACCATTATGCCGGCAACTAACGCGCCCATCTCTGGCGACAAATGAAGCTCGCCCGCGAGGCCAGCCATCGAAAAACACCAGGCAAGCGCGCCGACGAGGACCAGTTCAGACTGACGAGCGACAAATTTGAAAACCGGCGGCAGTAGAAAACGACTTGTCCCGTAGGCCACCCCTATCAGAAGCAAAACCCGTCCAAATGCTTTGGCGAGTTCGCCGACGGCGGGGTCCTTCAGGTTCGGCTGGATCGCCAGGAACATAATCGTGACGATGTCCTGCAACACGAGAATCCCAAGTGTGATTCGTCCTGCAAGCGTTTCCAACTCGTGTTTGTCATAGAGGATTTTGACGATGATAACCGTGCTGCTCATTGCTGCGGCCACCGCGAGATACAACGCTTCCAACCTGTTGTTGCTGAATCCGGGAAGTTGAAAGAACAACCATCCCAAAACGATGCAGCCGAAGATCTGAATAGCGGCGGTGATCGTGATCGCCTTTCCGGCGATGAACATCTTATTCAGGTCCATTTCGAGCCCGATCATGAAAAGCAGAAGCATCAACCCAATGCTTGCGATGGCATCGATGGAATGCGCGTCCGTGACCCACCGAAATCCATGCGGACCGATCGCGAACCCGGCGAGCAGGTAGGCCATCAAGAGGGGTTGTTTGATGATTTGGCAGGCAACACCCACGACCCATGCCGCGACAATACAAAGTGCGATGTCGATAAATAGTCCGTGGTCCACGAGCGCGAAGATTAGCCGTGGCTCTTTCTTGTAGTCGAGATTGGAATTCGTTCCTTTCCGGTTTGGTGGAATCGGCCATATTTCGAGTGGATGAACCTGAGTTCACCACTTCCTTCGCAAATTATTCTCCCGATTAGCCTGCATTAAAAACCTTCGTCACCACTGGTCGATTTCCAATGCTGGAGTAGTGTTTTTGCAGGAACCGGTTGGGCACCGAACGTCAGTTCAATTGACATGATATGAATACAGGCATTGCAGTTGAACAGTGTTGGAGCTTCATCAACTCACAGTTGCGAAAGCCTCAAGTGCCCGAGCTGCTTTCGGCATCGTGCACCGCCACGCGCGCCATAACGATCTCGCGACAATCCGGCTGTGGGGCGCACACCATTGCTGAGAAACTCGCGCGATATCTGGAGACAAACCGCCAATCTCCGACAGGACCGTGGAAGGTCATGGATCGCAACCTTGTTGAAAAAGTTCTTGAAGACCATCAATTGCCCGCGCGCATGGCCAGGTTCATGCCGGAAGATCGCGTTCGCCAGATTGATGACATTCTGGAGGATCTCTTCGGCGTGCATCAGCCATCATGGGCATTCGTCCAGCAGACGGCGGAAACGATCCTGCGGCTGGCCGAGCTGGGCAACGTGATTATTCTCGGACGTGGAGCAAACGTGGTTACAGCTCGATTGCCACAAGTTCTGCACGTGCGACTGATCGGCTCGTTGGAACGGCGCATCCAAAATATGCGGCGCTACGAAGGGCTTGGGGAGAAAGCGGCACGGGAGCGTATTGAGAGCGAAGACCGCGGACGACAACGGTACCTGAAGAAGCACTACCAGAAAGATGTGGCGGATCCGTTGCAGTACCATCTCGTCCTCAACACGGACCTGGTATCATTTGATGAAGCAGCACGGATTATTTGCGACTTGGCGCTGTCCCATCAAGCGCCCGAGGCAAGCTCGGCATCAGTAATTGGCGCATCAGCGTAAGCGACCAACATCCTTTTTCGGGCGAAGGGCGCGATACCTCAAGGCCAGCACCCTCGGGAATGGGCTGATTATTCGGCTCACGCGAACGTACGCATCTTCACTTCTCCGGAACGAACACTCGACAATTGGGATTCTTATGACAAGTCATTGACATCCGTAACCTTCGCGTGGACGATTCCGTCGTTATATCAGATGAACAGCCTGCAGAGTACCGATTGACGATCCGTATTGCTTTTGTTCTTGCTGCTTTCAGCTTCGTTCGAAGTTCGGCCATTGCGGATATTTCGGCTCCGGCCATTACGAGTTTCACACACACAGGCCAGACGAACAGTTTTGTACTCCCTCCTTACCCCGCGGCCCAGACGTACACCATTCACGGCGGCACCAACGTCAATTCCCTGGCACCCGATAACAGCTTCTTCCTGGCGGCGCGGACCAACTTCAGCACAAACGGTTCAGTTGTCTTGACGAACGTGATTTATGAATGGCGCACCACAAACGCGGCATCGCCTTCAGCTTTCTATCAGGCCCAAATTACGCCGATGTCCAGCAACGCATTGCTTTCCGCAATCGTGCTGAACCGGCTGGCGTACGGCCCGACGCCCAATGACCTTGCCTGGACCGCGACGAACGGGCCAGATGCCTACATCTCAAATCAGGCCGCGCCATGGAACCTCACGGAAAATGTCGGGACCAGTCACACGAATGTTGCATTCATCCAATCGAAGCTGGTAGAGGCGACCAACTTCGTTTATACGACGAACGCCAACATCGCGGATCTTCGCGCATGGCACGTGTTGCGAGCAGTCGGCGCGCAACGGCAACTGCTGGAAATCCTGCTTCAATTCTTCGAAAACCACTTTGTGACTCAGTGGTCGAAATCCGAAAATTATTTCGGGAATTTTTACTCCGACGGGAACATCGAGGACCGACTCGCCGCGCAACTGGAATATCTCGAAAACGAGAACTGGCGCAATGCGCTTTTGAATTCACAGTGCACGTTTTATGACCTTCTCAAGATCAGCGCCGAAAGTCCGGCGATGATCATTTACCTGGATACCGTGGGCAGCCGCGGTGACGGCAAGAACATCGCCAACGAAAACTACGCGCGAGAATTGATGGAGCTGTTCACCATGGGCGTGGACAACGGCTACGATCAAAACGACATCACGACGGAATCCCGGATTTGGACTGGCTGGCGTATTGAGAAGGTGGATTTCACAAACGCATTCAACCCCTTCGCGCTGAAAACATCGGTAATAATTCCGGGTTCAACGAACACCAGCATCACAACGTACCTCGAATCTCTTCGGCGTCTGGGCTTTCAATTATCAGCCGAAGTATCACAGCTCCTCCAACAAACTCATCTTCCCTGGCAAGATCGTGCCCCCGCGTTTCGGACCGCCATGGATCACAAAGACCTACGGCACAAATTCCACTCCTGGCCTGTATGAAATTTACATCCCAGGGCACAGCACGACAGACACGAACGGTATTCAAGAAGGCTATCAATTCATTACACAAATCGCGGACCTGCCATTCACCGAGGAATATATCAGCATCAAGCTGTGCAGGCTGCTTGTTTCCGACAGTTTTCCGAATCCCAGCAACGATCCGAACAATCCAGGGTACGGATTTTACAATTACGCCGCCGGAAGTCTTTCGCCAGAAGCAGACCTTGTGCATCAGTGCATGCTGACCTGGGAAGACAGCAATCCAAAGGGCCAGATTTGGCCGGTGTTACAGACCATCTTCAATTCTGCGCTCTTCAGGGGCAATGGCGCGGCGCAGCAGAAGATCAAAACACCGCTGGAATTCACGGTCAGCGCCATTCGCGCTTTGCGCGCCAGCACGAACGGCGGCAATCTTCCCGGAACCTTTGCGGCGGACACTGATGGCTATTCCATCAGCGGCACGTCCGCCAACCCAAGCCGGCCGCCGCCGCTGCCGCGCATGGGAAACATGCTGCTCTTCGATCGCGATTCGCCGGATGGCTACTCCGAATTCGGTCCTGCCTGGATCAGCGCGGGCACGCTCGCCGAGCGCATTCGCTTTGTGCAGTCCTTTTGCATTGCCTCCGGCCAGCCTGGTCACAGCGGCACAGCCAATTCTCCCACCAACGACGCCACCGGAAGCACCTGCTCACCGGTCAACCTGCTCCTCGCCAGGCAGCCTGCGACAACCTGGACAAACGCACCTGCGGTCACTGATTATTTTTTAGGACTGCTGTATTCCGGCGAAGGCGGGGGAAATCTTCAACTATATCGCCAGGCGGCGATTGCCTTTCTGAACGACGGCAGCGCGGATAGTCCTCCAACCACGAAAACATTTAACCAGCTCACAGTGAGCGGGACTGCGGGTTCTGCTTACGACACACGTGTTCGCGGCATGGTCGGAATGTTGATGACGATGCAGCGCTTCCATGAGCAATAGACGTATGCAGAAGTTCAACCTCTTGACGCGGCGCGCGTTTTTGGATCGAAACTTCAAAATCGGCTTCGGCGTCGCGCTCTCAACGCTTGTGGATATTCCCCTGGTGGTCAAACGCGCTTTGGCGGAAGGAACTATCGGCGTGCCGGGGCCAGATGGAAAAATCAAAAAACTGCTATTCATCTTCTTACGTGGCGCCAATGATGCCCTGAATTCTTTGATTCCGATTCAGGACCCCGCCTACAATCTGACGAATCGTCCAACGCTCATGATTCCGGCCGATCCGGGTACGGATTACTCTGCTCTCGGCGGCTGCGATTTTCCGCAAAGCTCCTCCGCGCCCGGCGATGCGAATTACGCCACCTATTATTACGCGAATGCGATTCGCCTTGGAAACGGCTTCGCCGCGCTGCATCCTTCGCTCAAGTTTCTTGCGCCTGTTTACAATTCCGGCGATCTTGCTCTGCTCCACCGGGTGGCGTATCCGAAGCAGTCCCGCTCCCATTTTGACTCGCAAAATTATTGGGAAAACGGAATTCCCAATGACAACGTTTTGCAGGAAGGGATTCTTTACCGCGCGATGATTGAGTCCGGACTGGCCGCAAGCGCGCCGCTGACGGGCGTTTCCATTCAATCTGCATTGCCGCTTATTCTCCGCGGCTCCGCGGCAGCAATGACGAACCTGACTGATCCCACCCGCTATAATCTTCTTGGGATTCCGAACACGGCGGCGGGCAACGCCAATGCAGACAGCGCGATTCAGGCCGCCAATTTTTATCCATTTCCGTCCAAACAAAACCGTGAGCTTCTCAGCTTGCAGTACGAGAACCTTACACAAACCTTGTCGATCTTTGCGGGCATCGATTTCACAGAGGCCGGAAATACCTTTGTGGATGACACGAACACAGACGGCGATTCGGTTCCTTATTATCTTTTTCCGACGTCGGCGTCCAGGAACGGCGGTTACGCCGCTCATGGAAGCGACCAGAATAAATTCGTGGTGGACTCCGGCGCGTACTCGCTTTTCACAAACCTCAAAGCAGCCGCGCTTGTTTTGAACAAGACCGATGCCATCGTCGCTGGCACGGAATACACGGGATTCGACACCCATTTTAACCAAGGCGGCATCACCGGCACACATGCGAACCTCAATCGCCGGCTCGCATGGGCGATGTACGCGTTGCGGAAGTATTTCTTGAACTATCCAGACAAATGCACCTGGGACAATATGGTCGTCGTGACGTTATCCGAATTTGGCCGCACCACGGTCGAGAACGGAAACAGAGGGACCGACCATGCAGAGGCGGGAGTAATGTTCGTGGCCGGCGGCGCAGTTCGTGGAGAAACGTACGGCTGTCATCCTGGCGACCCGATTCCCTGGGTCACAGGTCAGACGGGCACGATGTTCGGGGCCAGCAGCCGGTATCTGAAGCGAGCGATTGATTATCGCTCTGTATTAGGCGAATTGGTTCGCGATCATCTTGGCGCCACACAGAATCAACTCAATCGAATCATTCCGGGTTATACGAACCCGAACGAGAAACTGCAAACCGGCGGCGCTTCCGGCGTCGATGGCGTCTCAATCATGGGTGAAGCCGGTTTGGTGTAACTTTCCCGTGTGACCTCTTCGGCTAAAACTCCACAGGGCCGTTCGTTCATCATCGCCACGCTTATTTGCCTTTCTATGGAGCCTTTTGCCCCTTCCTGTCTCTCGGCAATTACCAACCTCGTCTCGGTGGCCGATACGACGTTAAGCGAGAATTTCCCGAGCAACAACTTCGGCAAACTGACTTTCGTAAACGCGGGCATGACTCAAAATTTCACGAGGAACCGTGGACTCTTTAGGTTCGATATCGCCGCCGCCATTCCGCCGAATTCCGTTATCACATCAGTGACGCTCACGCTTGAGGTTACACACCAACCGTCTGCCGGCTACGCGTTCGCCGATTTCAGCCTCCATCGCGTGCTCCAACCGTGGGGCGAAGGAAGTGGGATCTCTTCCACCAACAGCAGCGGCACTGGCGAAGGCTCGCCAGCGACCACAAACGAAGCCACCTGGCTTTACCGCTTCGCCTTCACAACCAATGTTTGGTCGGCACCCGGCGCTGGAGCCACCAATGATTACATTCCGGCTGCCAGCGCCTCGCAGACGATTTACGGAACCGATAATTCCCCTTACACGTTCGGCTCGTCAGCACAAATGGCCGCAGACGTCCAGTCGTGGCTGGTTCATCCGGCGGAGAATTTCGGATGGATTCTGATCTGTGATGACAACGTGGACAATTTCACCGCCCGGCGCTTTGCGTCACGCGAGGACCCGAACAGTCCTCCCCAACTCTCAGTTCGCTATCTGACACCACCGGAATTGAGGTCGGTCATGATGGAAACGAACCAGATCAAGTTCTGCTTCACGGGATTCCTGGATCAATACTATGTAGTGGAATTTTCGGATGCACCGGAGTCGAACTCGTGGCAGGTACTGACGAATATCGGCGGTCCGCCGGTCGGCACGAGCACGACCGTAGCTGATCCTATTCTATCGCCACGGCGCTTTTATCGATTGCGGACTTACTAGGAGAGAACTTCAAAACTTTGTCCGAATTCCACACGCGCGGGCAAAACACCACCCACGAACCGCCTCAAATAATGCAAACAGCCCCAAGCTCACCAGCAACAAGCAGATCCATAGTTGGAAATCCGCCATGATAATACCCGCGATCAGCAGAATAGTTCCCATAACTCCACGCATCAGTCGACCGTAGAACCCAATGTTTCGCCGGAAAAATCGACTCATTACAAAGTTCTTTAGCACAGATAGAGCCTGGAGCAAAACTTTTCATGAAAATTTCTTGTTCGCCGAAACGCGCTCTCCACTGCGTTCGTGGAACTTTGAAATTCATTTGCTGTTCCCCATTCGGCAGGCAAAACCCGCGAGCATTACTTTCGATCCAGGAATGGCGCGAGTTCTCTTCCCAAACTGGCCGTGAATTGTCTCTGACCCTCTCTGTTGAGGTGCGCGGTGGATGAAAAGCATCCATTGGGAAGCACGAAAACCAAATTGGTTAACAGCACATCTGCCTGGATGAATTGGTTCCATTCTCGCAACAGCCTGTCGCGGTCTGCCGTTGTCACGGAGGGGGACGAGCCGGAAGCCTGGGGTGTCAATCCGATGAAAAGTTTCACGCCGGCAGGTACAGCTTGCCTGAATGCGCGACTTTCAAGCTTGATTTGATCCGTCAATGTTAGGTTCGAAACTTCCGGCGCTCCGGCGACACGCGCTCGCTGTACGAAGCGGCCCAGATCAATCAAGCTGCCGTCATGTGCTTTTTGGTAGGCATCAATCTGGGAGGAGAACGCAAAAAATTCTGCTCCCCTTCCCCGGAGAGGAGTATCAAGCACCCAACCCAGCAAGTTGTGGCGCAATACATATATGCCGAGCGAGTCCTTGCGAGGGTGATTCATTTCTCGCCATAAGTCCATTGCTCCGTCGGGAGAACCTGAAGTAGTGAGTTTTGATGTGCAGACGAGCAAAACCACGTTTCGCACGCGACCGTGGTTCGCGGCGACGAAATCTGAAATTAATTTTCCATAGACATTCAGTCCGAACGAAATGATAAGAGATAAATTCTGTGCTCGCATTTTCCCCGGCAAATAACTCGAGAGTTCGCGCGCGTCCACACCTACCAGACAAGTTGAATCCCCGGTAAGCGCGATCTCCGCGGGGCTGGCAAGCCGGCTTGCGCAAGACTGGTGCAGCAACATCGTCTCAGGCGGATCGACGAAAATGGCGCGCGGAGGCAGGAGATCCAGCTCGTCGAGAACTCGCAGAAGGGTAATCAGGCCAAGAATGGCAACTGTGACCGGCACAAACACGCGCGCAAGATCACGCAAGCGAAATTCAAATTCGTGGCTCTTCATTAATCAGAATTGAAAATAAATGAAAGGAGTCGCCTCAGATTCCCAATATGCAACGATGATGAGAATCATGGCCGCCTGCAAGATCGCACGCTCCCATCGTGGCCGACGCAACGGAACCTCGAACGTACCCGAACGCCATTGCCAGAATTCGATCATGACCAGCGGCACAGTCAACGCGAGCAGGTTCGTCAGGTAAGGTCGCCACCACGCCGGAAGCCAAAAGCTCGCTAATGCCAGAGAAAATTGCGCAATCTGCCCGCATGATCGGGCGCGAAACAGTATCCAGCCATAACATACGAAGCCTATCGTCAAACCCCACGCCAGCCATTGTGGCAGCGGACGATTCGAAGGCCGGTGTCGAATCCACCAATGATTCACGGCAAGACCGGTTCCGTGCCAGGCCCCCCACAACACGAATGTGGTGGCTGCGCCATGCCACAGACCGCCGAGCAGAAACGTCAACAGGAGATTCACATAAGTCCGCTTTGCGCCCTTCCGATTCCCGCCCAGCGGAATGTAAAGATAATCACGCAGCCAGGTGGAAAGGCTGATATGCCAGCGACCCCAGAATTCCCGCAGACTTTTCGCGAAGTAAGGCAAATTGAAGTTCAGCATCAAATCAAAACCGAGGAACTTGGCGATGCCGCGCGCGATGTCCGTGTAGCCGGAAAAATCGCAGTAGATTTGGAGGCCAAAGGCGATCGTTCCGAGCATCACCATTGGTCCTGACGCGATGTTATGATCATAAACCAGTTCCACCATCGGCGCGAGATTGTCGGCCAGCACAACTTTCTTAAACATGCCCCAAATCACGAGCCATAACCCCGACTCCACTTGCTGAATCGTAATAGGCAGTGTGCGCCCAAACTGCGGAAGCAAATGCGTGGCTCGTTCAATAGGACCGGCGACGAGTTGCGGGAAAAAGGAAACGTATGCCAGGAACCGTATGAAATTACGGCTCGCGGGAAGCTGGCATCGATAAACGTCCACGACGTAGCTCATGGACTGAAACGTGTAAAACGAAATGCCGACCGGAAGCACTACCTGCCACCCGCGCCAATGTGAGGTCACTCCAAGCGCACTCAAAAGATGCTCAAAACTCTCCCGAAAGAAATTGAAATACTTGAAAATTCCCAGCACTCCCAGATTTGTGACCAGACTCACTACGAGCCACGCGCGGCGTCCAGACAAACTCTTGGAACCTTCTATCAGGCGTCCGGTTGCAAAGTCCATCGGTACTTGTGAAGAACAACAGCGCCGTGAACCGCGGATCCCATGCGCTGTAAAAGACGTAACTTGCAATCACTATGAGGAAATTCCGTATTGAAAGAAACCGCTGTGAAAGGATGTACGCTGTCAAAAACAGGCCAAAGAATTTGAAAAACTCAGTGGAATTGAACAGCATTTTCTGTCTTGCACTTGTGACAGGAACGACGCTGCAATTCAATGCGAAAGAACAGACACCTGAAAGGTTCTTCTCGTTATCTTTGGCTCAAAAACTCCAGCTTAGCGGAATTCCAGCGCCGCTGCCGAGCCCGCGCTTTCACCTCGTAGGCAAAATTATCGAGCACAGAGTCGCTAATCGGATCTCCGTTCAATGCGATGGTCAGGGTCAGCAACCCCTCGCGTTCCGCCACGTGTTGAAATTGCGCCTCAGCAATTTTCGTCGGCATGCATTCCAGCGGCCCAACATTAATTGCTGCATCAATTTGTCCGTGCCGCCATTCGTGCAATGGCGCGCCGACAGTCAAAATCGCCTCGCCTCCCAGCGCCGGATTGATGTACTGCGCCGCCGTGTCCAGCAAATCACCGCTCGACGGCGGCATCCGCCAGCGAAGTTGTTGGCCCATCGCGGTGAATTCCGCCGTTTCAATGCGATGCTGCGTCAAGGTGCTGAACCGTCGCGCCAGACCGGTCGGATGCCCTTCTCGCCGATTCCATTCCGTGCAATAGTTGATCCACTCGCACTTGGTGGCGAGATGCACGCACAACCCTCGTTGCTCCAATTTTGCGATCAAGAAGTCGTTGCCAAAATCAACTCCGCGCACATAAATCTCTCCCACAAGTTCGACCACGGGCAAATCGGCTCCGTTGCGCGCCTCTGCAAACTCCGTCGCGGCACGTCGCAGTAATTTCGGCACGCCAAAAAGTCTCCCGGAGAACACTTCCCATAACGAAGGCCCAAGCGCGAGTTTGCCAGTGGCTACGTTTTCGACCAGTTTGAGAAGTTCACTGTGCCAGCGGCCATGGATTCGGTCCGCCTCTCCGGCAATACGCTCTGCAGGCCGGATATCCAGTTTCGCTTGCAGCAACACGTCGCACGCTGAAATGGCAGTCATGACCAGGATTTCCGTCCCGGGTTTCATGTCATCGAAGTATCCGCTGTCCTTCGGAGACCAGATGCGGACGCGGCCACGCCAACCCAGCCGTTCAAGCACGATGTTATTGAGCAGATTGTAAACGCCGAAGCGGCACGGGCCATTTGTGCTGGTCATCAAATAAGCAAACCGCTCATTTTCATTCGCCCGCTGCAACCGTTGTATTAACGAACCCAGCGTAAGCGGCATTGGCAGACATTCTTTCCCGGATGTGTAGCGGCGGCCGATCCGTAGCGATTCCGAATCCGGAGGAGGCAAACTTTCCGCGTGCATCCCCGATCCTCGGAAAATCGCAGCAACCGCTTCTGACGCCGGACCAATGTAGGGAACCAGCAAACGTTCGCTTGAGCCGTTATTGCGATGAATCTCGGCAAGTCGCAATCCACTGAACTGCGCCCTCCGAAAATCATTCACGCTCGCGGCGGAGCAACTGGATCGCCGGTCTTCTTCCACGCAATGCAGAAAAGCCTCGACGCGGGTGCGCGTTCCCGCATCGCCGGAATGGCCGTCCGTCTCGATGATCGCGAACGGCTTTCCCTCCATTACGTAAGCGGCGAAATGCAAATTGAAACTGTCCGGACCGCACGAATAATTGCTGCAATACAGGGCGTAAACTCCCCGCGCCCGCCGGACTTGATGCGCAGCACGAAGCATGTTTTGTCCGTGCGCCCAATACATGTCCGCAAACAACGGCGTGTCGGCCTCCAATGGAAAACAGTCAACCGGAACTCCAATCGCGCCCTGCTCGCGGAGAATGGCGGGCACATTCGAGTTCAACACTTGATTGTAAATGGTGTAGTTCCTTCCAAGGACGACAACGGGAACGATGTTGCGCTCGCGACAGAATTCCAGCGCGCGGCGGCCAATCTGCACGCACGCTTCTTGAAATTCCTCCTGCATCCGCGCGCCGACGACCCATGCGTCGTGCCATCGTTCTTCGCTCAAACTCAATTGCGCGGCCAGACCTTTGCAACTCGCCATAAATTTCGGCGATTCGAGATTGCCTGCGTCGAAATCAATGATTGGCGAAAGCAGGCGCTTTGCTCGTGGCGCAGAATTGAATTCCGTTGTATCGCGGGTTTGCAGCGTGCGGCGCGATTCTGGCAATCCATCGCCTTGCCGAATACAATTCGGCGACACAGCAGACTGAAAATCCGCGCTACGTTCCAATGTCCATTTCATCACGTCAGGCGCGGACTGCACGATGGGGCAAACGACAGTGCAACCTTGATTCTTTGCGCCGGGCAGGCTGCGGAGCATCGGAATGAAAATCCAATCCGCGCCGGTTGCGAACAGCTTTTCGGCTGTTCCGTGGAACAGTTGCATCGGCGCGCAGAACGGGACGCTCGCGATTTGAATTCCGCGCTTGAGCGTTTCCGGTCCTCCGCTGGCGACGATTTCCAAATCGAAACCGGCTGCGTGAAAAAACGCGGCGAAAAACGGGAATAATCCTTTCAGCATGAACTCGTCGCTTATCGCAATGCGCTTCACGCCGCGATGCTGCGTGAATGGCGCGGTGAACCTTTGCAGCAATTCTCCGCGCTCCCGGAAGGGGTCCGGTGCGAGGTCCGGCAATTTTCGTTTGCGCGTTCCTTTATCATGCAGCGCGCAGCCGCCGCCCCAGGTGAAACTCGAACGCTGGCAGTTGACGATGGTCCGCAATCGCTCGATGCGGCAATGATTTCCCGCGCCGCCGCAACCGCGATTCGAGCCGCAGACGAATGCATCCTTTTGTTCCAACTTCGCTTCCAGAAAGCGCAGTGGATCAACAGGGCTGAGCGATGAAGCATTCAGTTCGCGCGCCGCAAGCAGTGCAATGCCGAGCGCGCCGACCGTGCCAGGATTCGGCGGCACGATAACTTCGCTGCCAGTTTGCCGCGCGACGGCCGCCGCGAGCGCATCCGCCGAGAACGGCATGCCCTGGCAAAAAATGACCTTGCCGACAGAGCGGTTACCCTTCACGCGGTTCAAATAGTTCTTGATGATGGAATCATAGAGGCCGGAAATGATAGTACCCTGTTCGATACCGGCAGCGACCGCATCGTCAATCACTTCGGCCATGAACACGGAGCAATGTTGTCCGAGCGACACGCCGGATTGCGCCGCAAGCCCAATGCTGCCGAGCTGCCGGACATCTTCTATGCCTGCGAACTTGCGTCCCTGCTCTTCAATGAACGAACCGGTGCCCGCGCTGCACGCCTCGTTCATCGCGCAATCAATGATGCGGCCTCCCGCCAGCCGGATGTATTTCGCGTCCTGGCCGCCGATTTCAAAGATCGTGTCCACGCGCGGGTCGTAGTGAAGCGCGCCGGTGGCGTGCGCGACAATTTCGTTGACGATGAACACGGCGTCCTTGCCATAGCACGAGGTGAGCAGCGAGCCGGTGATTTCACGGCCGCTTCCGGTTGCGCCAAAGGCAACGATGGCGCATCCGGCGGCGGGGCATTTCGTGAAGCGACGAAGCAATTCCTGCGCGGCGCCGACCGGATCGCCGAGAGTCTGACGATACCCTTCCCAAATTGTCTCGTTTGTTGAGATGTCCATCGCAACCAGCTTTGAGCCGGTGGAACCGATGTCGAAACCGAGAACGAGCCGACGCATCTCGCCGTTCACTTGGGCCCAGGGCTGCGTTGGCATGCGGCGGACCTTGTCCAGTGAATCGGTCAGCGCGGGGAGTCGCTCCAGTTTCAATTCGCGCGGGGGTAATACCAATTCATCGAGTGATACTCGTGATGGCGCACTGCCGTTTTGGACCGCGGCAGCCCCCTGACGCCTTTCGAATATATCATCGCTTTCCGAGTGCGGCGGAACACCGCCGCAGTCCAGAGCAATGAGCGCGCAACCGACCGCCTCCAGGAAAAGGATTTCCTCCTCATTGGTCTTGAGCATGCTCATCCCGTTTCGCGCGAGCATTTCGCCAAACACGCGGCGGACGCGCGGCGAACGGCTCACGCCGCCCGTCAGGAGCACTCGCGGCGGGCTTGTGCCGGGTTTTAACAGAACGAAGACGTTTTCGCAGACTGCGTCAAACAAGCCGGCAAGAATGCGCGCGCGATCCTCACCTTTGTTGGCGAGGTGCGTCATGTCCGTTTTCAGAATCACCGGACAGCGGCCTGAGAGCGGCGCAGGATTCGGCACATCGGCGCAAAGCGCGCTGGCTTCCTCGACGGTCAGGGAAAAACGTTCGACAAGTTGACGGAGAAAATTCCCTGTGCCTTGCGAACAGCGGCTGTTTTCACGAAATACCGTTTGTCCGCTGGCGCGGAGTTCAAGCACGGAAAATCCGTGGCTACCGATGTTGATGATGGTGGTGGGTTCATCTCCAAAGAAGAATCGATAACCGCGCAATTGCGCTTGTTTTGTCGGGGCGCGTGCGAGGTTGATCTGCGGCGCGAAGCGGCCTGTCACGGCGGCGCCAGCGACAGTGGACCAATCCCAGCGGCGCAATACATCAATCAGGACGGGCCCCGGTCTCTTTCCGTGCTGAATGATTTCGCGTCGAGCAACTCGCACTCGGCCGTTGTCGTGAACCAGTTCGACGATTTTCAGTGTCTCCGCTCCAGCATCAATGCCGATGAAGCGCGACGCCGCGGCAGGTTCGCATGGAGATGAAAGGATCCTGCGTTCCGTTTTCATGGCTAAGGCCCAAAGTAGAAATGCCAACCCCAAAGCTTCACGCCGTACCATTCAAAGAATGGTTCCAACGTCTTTTCGCCGATTTTGGTTTCTGCCATCCAACCTAAAGGCGCGTACAATGATTCAGCGAGTTGCAGCGGGATTTTGCCGTCGAGCGCCAGGCGAACAACCGGTCCCGCGCTCAGTAAATAGAGAACCATCGTCGCCAGCAATGCCAGCACGAACTGTCTTCCTCTGAAGCTGCAATCGCGGTCCGTAGCACGCCGATCGTCGTCGAGCCCGTTCCGTTCTCTTTTCATAAGGTCGTTCGCGTTCGTTTTGCTGACACTTGGAGCGGCGCGCCAGTTGCCGACGCGCCGCCTTCGCATGGATCAGTTCGCAATGGAAAGGTCCAACTCACTGTCGGGCTTGGGCGGCAGGTCAGTCCAGAGTCCCCACAAAATCAGTCCCAAGCTGTGTTGCGGCTCAGGGCTGCCGATGAACTGCGCGATGATCGTCTGCGTCTCCGGCGACGGGTCTTCATCGCCCGCGTAGTTTGCCAGGATGCCTGCGGCGATAAGCGGCGCAACGGCCGCGGCCTGAGCGTGCGGCACGCCAAAGGTTGACTCGATGCGCTCCGTGGCGATCTCAACGGTCGGGCCGAAGACCGCATTAAAGGCGTATTCCTGGAAAGGCAGGCCACCTGTATCGAAGTTGATGTCGGTCACACGGCGGGTTTCGATGTGCAACTGACTTTGCGAATCCAACGTCGCGACGCGGTACGCGCATGGATAAACCGCGAGCGATGCCGTCTCCACATCGCACAACTGTGAAAGTGGAGTGAGCGACTGATCAACCAAGTAGGCCGCATCTGTCGAGTGATAGTGGCCAGTGAACACGACTTTCAATCCGGTTTGCGCGAGTTGGATGCTGGTCGCCGCCCAGTCATCGAGCAGAAAATCACCGAAGAACTGTTCCTCGCCGAAGAAATGCTGGTTCACGCCGTGATGCATAAACGCCATGACCTGTTTGCCCTGAACATTGGCATCCTGCATTACTCCCTGAATCCACGCCATTGTTTCCGGACGAATTCGTCCGCTCACAACCGGATGTTCGTTGGTCTTGCTCTCGTCGTATTTGCACGAATCAATCGCAAGCAACCACAGCCCGGGTGTCGGTTCGGCAACGTAACTCAATGAATTTGCGTCGCGCGCGATGGCTTGACCGTAACCGAACCGCTGATAAATCGCGCGGAACAATTGCGGCGTTACGCCCGCAACGGGCCGGGTTTTGTCTCCCAGATAGCGCACGGCATCGGGATTGTTAATGTCGTGATTTCCCGGCACGACATAGACCTGAATGCCACGTTGCTCCAGCTTGGCCAGATGCTTTGCCATGAGAACATGGCTGGCAAGTTCGCCGTCTTTCGTGAGGTCGCCAGGGATGATGACGAATTTGACGTGCTCTTGAATGAGACCATCGATCGCGGCATTGAGAATCGCCTCGCTCTCGATCAGCATCTTTGGGTCTGCGGCGATGTATGCTGCCAATGCCGAACCGCTCGTGCCAAGTGACGTTGGGTAGAGGTGAATATCGGAAAGCACGCCGACGCGCACCGGCTGCGGTGCGGGCGGTTGCTTCGGTTTGGCGGACGCGTATCCCGCCAGGCAGGTGATGGCGAGCGCTGCCGCAATGGCCAACAGGCGCGATGTGCGGACTGATCGGGCTGGGAGACTTTGTTGAGAAACATCCGAGCACACTTCCGACGCACGTTTTTGATTCGATTTCATAGTCAGGTCCAAGTTGAGCGGCAGTCATAGATTCACCGGGAAGGCCCTGCCGCGCTGCCATCGCTGGTGAACGTCCAATCTTCAGGTTCGCTTTTAGCACCATTCAATCGCATGGCGTGAATCGAAAATTCAGAGTCAGACATCGAAAGAACGAATGCCTCAGCGGCCTCGATCTTTAGTGCGATTTCCGGGTGGAATTTCCTTCATTCAAAATGTTGGAGGGTGCGAGATCGTCTTGGGAGAAGCCACCCGGAAAACCCTGCGTAGAAGAATTGAAAGACGTTTGCCAGATTGTTCAGAGCTGCGAGCAGGAAACCGGGTACGCCGCTCTAATTATGCTCCGTCGCCTGGAAGCGGTTCCTGGCCAAACGAGGTTCAGCTAACATGCGCGCCGCAATGTCGCGCGCTTCAGGAACCGGCAGGTACTGCGTCAGTCCCAATGTCAGCACGAGGCGATTTGGTTTCGCCTGGGGCCGCAATTTCAGAATGATATCGACGGCGTTTGCGACGCGGTCACCCGACGCTGGCAATTGCCCGTAAATCCAAGATAACGCGACCGCTGTGCTGCGGGAAAGACCTTGGCCGCAATGGATCAGCAGAGGCGGCGGGGGCGGCCCGGCACCGAGACCGTCAATATACGCAAAAACGCCGGCGATATCGGAGGCCCGGGCACTACGATCAATGATAGCACACGCGTCCTCAATATCGTCAAAACACGAATTATGAACCGTCCTGGCGAATGGAAAATCAACTTTCTGCTCTCAAGGGCCACAGATGGAGACCACATTCCAGTAGCCTTTGTCAGCCTTGATCAGACGCGTGGCTCCCTCGAAAGAACAAACGGCCAACTGCCGTCCTAGCGCTTTAATAAACACGTGTTCAATGAAATCAACTTTGACTCGCCAGTTCTTGCTGCACACTTTAACACACCGCTGAACAAATAGGAGGTCACCGGGGCTTACTCCGGTCCAGCCATTCGATATGGCACTGCCGTAGACGACCGTGGAGAGGACTCGACTCATCGACGCTGATACAGGGGTCCTCAGGGTTAAACTTTAGAGCATTCAAGGGCTCGGCTTTGCCGGCTGCTGTGAATTGACGACCCTTTAACCTTCGAAAGAAACTGCGCTTCTCGGGTGGAGGTCCTGTGTAGGGTTTCTCAAAATTTACGATGTACCAGGAGTGATCCTGCTCGTCGATTGGCACCTTATCGCCTTCCTGTTCCGCGAGTCGTCTCCGGACTTCCGACGTCGTCACGTTACCGACCATACCCATGGCGATTTCCGCCGCGTCCGGAACGTCATCCAAGAACCGATGGAAATCCTCTTTGTTCACGTAGAACAGGCTGGTTCGTCTATTTGGCATTGTGCGCTCCGTATCAGCTTTCGTACAGCGGCAGTCCAGAATGAAGACCTAGTTTCCTGACGGCGGACTCAATCGCTTCGCGCTGCGGCTTGCTGAAGGTACGATTTGTGGAAACAAAGCGATCCAAGCCGTGCAACACACCGCGTTCCCCGGTTCGATCACGCAATACCAGCGTCGAGAGAATTGCCCTCAGCGCGTTGGCCTCATCTCCTGTAAGTCTTAATTCGGACATATTGCGTGAAGTTGCTTTGTGGTTCGGCTGGCATGCTGTCAGCCAGTGGGAGTTTCATCTGATGATTCATCCGCAAGGTGAAATTCGAAGGCAGTCTGAATATCGTCTCGATGAGCGAAACTTCGTTTGCGCTTCGCTTCAGCCAGTAACGCGCTGCTGCTGTCGCGCCATCCGCGCTTGGTCATGAACTCATTCCAGATTTCGATGTCTTCTTCGCTGGGTCGGCGACCCTGTTTAAAGCACCATTCCAGAATCTCCCCATCCGTTCCGCCGGTCAGCACCCGTTCAGCAAGTTTCTCGTAATCCACCGCGAGAAACCGCGTGCATCGGGCATCAAACCAGGTCCGCACCTTTGTGCCCACGTTGTAGTCGTCAGGAAGGCGGCCGGCTGCCTTCAGGCGAATCTTGTCGAGCATCCGCCCGAAGTAAACGATCCCACCCACCTTGTCGTACGAGCTTCGTAAACCGGGAACTTTCATAGGTCACGCCTCATTGATCGGTTCAGGGATGGATTAGTCACATTTCAATGCGAAAAACCGCTGCTCAACAAAAAAACCAATAGAACAATAAGCATCAAGAGCGTTGGACAAATCAGCAACCAGAATAACACCAACGCAATTTTGGAAGACGGCGTCCGAACATAAAAGAGCGTGTCGCACCTTCTACATCTCACCCTTTTTCGACGACCTGCATTGCGGCACAGCACAGCCAAAATGCCACCCGTCAGAAACACAACCCAACTGAAAGATCCCACAAGCTCTACCGCGGCCACACAATCATCGCTTGCTCCGCAAGCGGGACAACACACTCTCGGCAATGTGGTGACGCGCCGTTCCTCCTGTCGCTGCCTATCGCTATCCAGCCGACATCCGTCGATAGCGCACGCGACCGCCCACAATTGATTTTTCATGATCTGGTCCTTCTTCTTCTGCAGTTAGCGCCCCGAAGATTTCACAAAGACATTTTGGATATTCATAGCTGGTTTTGTTCATCGGGATTTTTATGGGGAGGGTTTCGCTTCGGCTTCCCAGTTGACGGTCCAGGTAATCTCGTCATGCGACCGGTCATCGTTGTTCCACCGCCGCCTCCAGGGATTGCCCGGACTTGGATCAATCAAGTCATGCCGTTTCGGAGATTCGCAATGACTGTCAGCGAAGGAAAGATTGGCGGGCCGCGGTGCCGGTTTGAAGGCCATTGATCGGATTCGGTAGGATCGAGATTGGCATCCAGCGAATGCGTCGGCCAGGCTGTCTCCGAGCACAATCATTTCCACCGGATGGATCACGGCACTTTCTTTGACAAGTCCCTTGAAACTCCCGCCATTAATGTCTCCACCAACCCCGGGTTGCGGACTGTGCTGAAGGTTCAATCCCCAATCGTTGTAACCGATGGAAAACCGCGAATGCTCGGCGATACCAAGCGGATCGAATATTCCATCCTCATTTTTGGCTCCCAAAGTTGAGTTGGCTTCAACTTCCCATGCGGCGTCCGCCGCCGCTGTCGGGCAGAAGAACACGCCTCGACCTTTACCTGCGCTACTCTGGATTCGCACTGGCCAAATCGCGTAAACTTCCGGTTGCCAATAGCAGCCCGGGTAAACGCCGTGTTCACCCACATAGATGGCTGTTGCCATCCCGAGTTGACGCAGGTTGTTCATGCAGGCGGTTTGGCGGGCTTTCGCCTTCGCCCTACCGACAGTGGGCAACAGCAGTGCGGCGAGTATCGTGATGATGGCGATCACAATCAGCAGTTCGATCAAGGTAAAGGCTCGTTTCATCTCTCACGCTTTCCTTTCCATCCAATGAACCGTGCGCCCTCTGCCGACAATTCCCTTCAGGCAATCGGACAGACTAAGAACTCTTCAGACAAACCGGACTCACTTTGCTCTACGACAGCGCGTCCTCAATCATGGAAAGCACCGGATAGGCGGCATTGTAGTGCTTGTGCAGGAAGTGCGGATCGCGCTGGCGGTAAAGCTGGCGCCCGACGCGGTCGGCAATCGGCATCAGCATCTGTTCATGGCGGCAGAGGGTTGGCGAGATCGTGTTGACGCTGCCGGTGGTCTGCCAGTTCAAGCAGCCGCAGGAGTTGTTGCAGCGCAGCCGCAGGGCACATTCCCGGCATTCCGGTTCTTCCTGCTCTGATTCCGCGTGGATCCGCTGCCGCGCGGCCTCATCGACGCCTGTCCTCACATGCCCAATGCACCAGCGGCTGGTGGGACCACCCTTTACGAACTGCACACAGGGATAGAGCCAGCCGTCCGGATCCACGGAGAACTGCCGCCGACCCAACTCGCAGCGTTCTTTTTGGTAGCAGTGCCGATTGATGTGCGACGAGAGCTTCACCTCGAACGGGCTGAGGTAGAACTTGCGCCCGGCCCGCGTCCACGCGACGTAGCGCTGCGCCAGCTTCTCATACTCCGCGCGCAGAATTTCCAGAGCCTCCTCCGTCCAGGGCCCGGCGTGGTTCATGGACAGGATGAGGTAGCGCGCACCTTCCTCGAGCAGGAACCCCACCGATTCGGTGAGGTGCGCCACCGTGTCGGGATTCACCACCATCATCACCGACGAGTACGGTCGTGCCGCCAGCAGCAGGCGCAACCGGGGCAGCAGCAGTTCGAAGGTGCCGGCCCCGCCCGCCGTTCGGCGATGCGCGTCATGCACCGCCTGCGTGCCGTCGAAACTCAGGGCCACAAACACATCCTCACGCACAGCGAACTCGAGGAACTCCGCATCCAGCAGCGTCCCGTTGGTGGTGATCTTGAAGTGGAACCGCCCAGCCCGATACCGTTCCAGGTCGCGCCCGCACGCGACCAACTCGCGGATCAGTCCTTTGCAGAGCAGCGGTTCGCCGCCGAAGAAGACAATGCCACACGAACCGCTGTTGAGTCGCGAGCCCAGTTCCAACGCCTGTCGGCCAGTGGCGAAACTCATCGGCTGTCCATCCTGCGGCGGCGCGTAGCAGTAATCGCAGCGCAGGTTGCACGCGCGCGTAAGATGAAGCGTCAGATGCATGGTGCTCGTGGGGCTGGCCTTGCCGGCTCAGATCGCGCCCTGCGCTTGCAGCCACTTCAGGAAATCCTGGACCTGCATCCGCAGCAGGCGCCGTGACTCAACCTTGGCGTCTTCTATCGCCCCCAAGAGTTGGTCCCGGCTGGGTGAGGTCTTCTCGGCCAGCGGCTTTCTGAAATCCAGCGTCCCGGCCATGGGATCGTAGAACGTGCCGAAGTAGAGCTTGTCGGTCGCCTGTCGCTTCACCCTCTCAGCCACGTACCCGGCGGTCTTGGGCAGGTCGTAACGAATGGACGGTGCTCACGATGGTGCCGCGCTCCAAATCCCAGCGATCCGCATCGCGCTCACCCAGAAACTCGACGAACACCTTCTTTTTCGGGTCCGCCACGTCAGCCTTGAAGGGCTCGTGTTTGATTTCAATCGTGGGGTCTGGCGGCTTCGTCCCCTTGGTGGCGCCGGCGGGGGTTGGTGGAACCGACCACGCAAAGCGCTCGACGGTGATGCCGGCCACCGTCGTTTGGTTCGTGCCAAGCTGCACGCCGTTGGCGGCCATTTCCTTCCGGATCACTTGTAGCGCCTCTTCCTCCGACAGGAAGACGGGCGGGGCCATGACGATGCAACCCGTCGCGCCGCGACCCTCCCCGTGCTGGAAGACCGGCGCGACGATGGCTACAGCTTTGGATTGGGCCGAGGCCTGACTGTCTTTCGTCGAGCCCTCTGCCGCCGAGAGCCGGGCGGGATCCGCGAGCAGAAACAAACCGACCGCCCCGGTCAGCTCGGGCCATTTGCGCCAGGCCGGAGGCAGATGCCGGCGGAGCAAGTCCGGTTGCGCGGCGACTTCCGGGCGAGTCGGGTATTTCGGGCTGGCGTATTTGCGGACTGGTTTCGATTTCATATTGGTCTCCCTTCGGGGCGGTTCATGAGAACATCCTCCCTCTTTCGAGTTGCGGGTTGAGGATGACGTTCAAAAGGAGCCGGGCGAAAGTTCGATGGCCTGCATCGTTCTGGCAGGCCCGGCTCCCGAAACGAGCTCGCGGAGGTGGTTTTGGGGCTGTTATTTCGCGTCGACACGCATGTGGATCGAAGAATCATGGCCTATTCAATCTTTGGGAACACCGGAGTCGAAGACGGTGAATGCTCCGTCTTTACACCCCAAGACCACTTTGGATCCATCGGACGAGAATGCCACAAATGAAACTCCCGGTTCATGCCCCTCGAGGGTTAGAAGTTCGTCGCCACTTGCTGCGTCCCAAAGCCTCGCTGTTCCATCCGAGCTCCCGGTTAAGATCCGCCGGCCATCCGGAGAAAAGGCAACCGAAAGAACTTCGTCCGTATGCCCTTTGAGTCGCATGATTTCACGTCCTGTGTCAGCGGAAGGTAGTCAACTCGCTTAACACGAAGTACAGCTCCTGCCGGAAGTCGTCCTCGAACCATTCCCGTTCGCGCTCAACACGTTTGAGATGGCACTGCCCGCTATTTCGCCAGGGTTTGCGTCTTCGCGTCCTCGTCCGTCAGCGCCTTTGCCTCGACGAACTTCCCTTGCTCCTGGAGGACCTGGGCCAGGTTGCTGCGCAGAGTCGCCAAAGGCATATAGGTCCACCCGACCGAATTCGTCTCTTTCGCCTCTATTGCTAGCGCTTTACGATAGAAGTCTTCGGCTTCACTTGGCCTTCCCTGGCGTTGCACGGTCCGGGCAAGGCAAGTCAGCGGACTAACCAACGCCGGATGGCCGTCGCCGAAATAATTCCGCCGCTTGGCCAACGCCTCAAGGAACATCGTTTCGGCTTCGGCGTTCTTTCCTTCGCGAAAGAGCGTGTCGCCAAGAAGGATCAACGTGCCCATGTGATCGGGGTTTTCCGTATTGGATAGCTCCCTTTGCATCGCCAGCGCCTCGCGATATAACTTCTCCGCCTCGGATAAACTGCCTCTTCGGTCGAGCACAAACGCAAGGTTGTGCAGGGAATAAGCAAGGGCTGGATGCGCGCCGCCGAACAATTTGCGGCTCATCGCCACCGCTTCACGGCCGGTCTGCTCTGCCTCATCATACTTACCCTGATAGAACAGCGCCCATGCGAGCTGATCCAGCGACTGCGCCACGTCCGGATGTTCGTCGCGCACCTTCCGACGTATCCTCAGGGCGTCGCGCAAAAAGGGCTCCGCCTCCTTGCCATTGCCTTGCCGGTTGAACAACATCCCCAGATTGTTGAGGGTCTCAGCCACGGCGGGATGCTCATCGCCAAGCAACCGCTTTCGCATTGCCAGCGCTTCTCGAAATAGGCTTTCCGCTTCGACGAACTCGGCTTGCTTTCGAAGCGCTTCGCCCAGGTTGTTCAACGATTGGGCTGTGGCGACGTGGTCATTGCCCAACAGTTTCCTTCGCATCGCCAGCGCCGCGCGGTGCGTGGCTTCGGCGTCCGCCCACTTGCCTTCGCCATAAAGGGCCTGCGCGAGATCGTTGAGTGAACTCGCCACATCCGGATGTTCGGCTCCAAACAACTTCTTTCGCAGTTCCAGCGCCCTGCGGTGCATCGCCGCCGCGTTTGTATATTCGCCCAGATCGCCATAGACGTTGCCCACCGTCGCGCAGAGGTCTGCCTCCACGCCGGGCTGATCCGCCAAATCCTTGCCCAGGCGTTGGGCGGTGCGGTCGGCAATTTCCCGCAACATGGTAGTGTCGCGACCGAGCGCGACGCTCGGAGCGACACCTTGGAGCATGTCTTCCAGAAATCGGGCGACCTGTTGGCTTTTTCGGGCTTCGGCCAGCGCTTTGTTCTCACCTGCTTCGGCTTGCTCGCGCAGCAGCGTCTGGGCGCGCTCGGCTTGCGTCGCCCGCACCGCCTCCCAAGTGCTGGTCACAGTCCCCGCGGCCAGCAACGCGATGAATGCGACCGACGTCACCAATGCGACGCGATGCCGCTTGGCGAATCTTCGGAAGCGGTACGCCAGGGACGGTGGCACGGCCAACACCGGCTCGTTGCTCAAGTGCCGCGCCACGTCCGCTCGCCAACCCGTTGGCGTCTCGTATCGCCGCTGCCGGTCCTTCTCCAGGCACTTCATCACGATCCAGTCCAGATCGCCGCGCACCAGCCGGCTCAGCGCGGCCGGTTCGGTGCTGCCGGTGCTTCGCCACGTCGGTCGAGCTTCTCGCCCAAGGTCTGCAACCGTGTCGAAGGTTTCGGCGGCTCGGTTTCCCGGATCATCCGCCGGATTTCGTCCAGCGCCGCCTTGCGCAACGTCTCCGCGTCGAACGGCGTCACGCCCGTCAGCAGTTCGTAGAGCAGCACGCCCAGCGAATAAATGTCCGCCCGCGTATCAATGTCCAACCCGCTCAACGCCGCCTGCTCCGGACTCATGTAAGCCGGCGTGCCGATCATGTGCTGGAAAGCCGGTGAAGAGCGTCTTCTCCGTCAGCTTCTGCCCCAGCGCCTTGGCCACGCCGAAATCAATCACCTTGGGCACCGGCTCGCCATCGTGCTGCGTCACCAGCACGTTGCTCGGCTTGAGGTCGCGGTGAATGACGCCCTTTTGATGCGCGTGCTGCACCGCCTGGCAGACCTTCATGAAAAGCTGCAGGCGCTCGCGCGGTGGAAAGTTTGGCCTGGTCGCAGTAGTCGGTGATGGGAATCCCGCGCACCAGTTCCATGACGAAGTAGGGCCGCCCGGCTTCGCGTCGCCCCGGCATCCAGCGCGCGGGCGATGTTCGGATGATCCATCAACGCGATGGCCTGCCGCTCGGCCTCGAAGCGGGCGATGACCTCCTTGCGTGTCCATGCCGGCCTTGATGATCTTCAGCGCCACCTTGCGCTGCACCGGCTCGACCTGCTCGGCCATGTAGACCACGCCGAACCCGCCCTCGCCGATCTTCTCCAGCAGCTTGTAGCGGCCGATTCTTGTCCCCGCCCTTTCGGTCAGGACTTCGGTCTGCGGCAGCGCCATTGGCTGTTCCAGGAAATTTCCCGCCGCGAAATGGGACTGAACCAACGACTCCACTTCCTGCCGTAATGCATCGTTGCCGGCACAGCCACGGTTGAGGTAAGCTCGGCGTGCAACGGCATCCGCTATCCGGATCGCCTCCGCAAATACCTCCTCGGCACGTTGGTTCGGGCGATGCATGATTTGCCTTCAATCAGTCGGATGCGGCGCCGGGATGCCGATTGCTGACAAGGTTGCTGCGGAAATCCTGATGTCGAAGGAACCACACCCCGGCATGGTGCAAACCTCGTTATTGCAGGCCGAGTAATTGAGCTTCACCTGGGCCGATATGTCTGAATCCGCCCTGATGAACTCCACAGGCAGCCGCAACGTCACAGTTCCCGCAGGATAGTATGATGTCATGCAATCAGGTTCTTCCAGGGCCTCCTGCGCTGGCGTGTCCTCGAACACCGGCCCCCACGCGCGAACCATAGTGTTGGTGACCAGCGTAAAGCAGGTGGGACAACCCATGAAGCCTTCGGGCAGGTTTTTGCTGGATATGTAGAAACCCGAATTCGGTGTCAGCCTCGCCGCGAGGTAAGGACGCGCTTTCCGGTC
The DNA here is from genome assembly GCA_963760675.1 of uncultured Verrucomicrobiae bacterium. Classification (GTDB taxonomy): domain Bacteria; phylum Verrucomicrobiota; class Verrucomicrobiia; order Limisphaerales; family BOG-1460; genus CAVXEG01. The sequence continues at coordinate 147,021 of CAVXEG010000010.1, read as the reverse complement.
CGTTTCCAACAAGATGGTGACATGCACTTCACCATTGGTGCAGTCGGCCAGTTCGGCCTGTTTTGTGAATACCGCCGGGACAATCCAGCCGGGATTGCCGGATTCCGCCTGCGCCGCGATCCGTGATCCTTTGGTGGATGGTTCAATTTTCTGCTCCTGGGCGAACAGTGGAATGACAGAAATACCGAAGATCAGAATGTGGAGGAAATGGGATTGTTTCATGTTGTCTGGTGCCGTTAATGATGTTCAGTGCGTGCTTTCCACCGTACATGCGCCATCCATCGGACAATTCCTTCAATTATTGTCCCGGGAATTCTTCTTTGCATCCGACCCGTCGCATTTCCCGGAACAGCCACGCCCGCGCATAAGCCCATGTGCGTTCGACGGTGCTGATGGAGACGCCTAGTTCCTTGGCCGCCTGATCCTGCGTCAGGCCTACGAAGAAACACAGCTTCACAACTTCAGCCGTGCGCGAATCCACCTCAGCCAGCCGGTCCAACGCTTCATCCATCGCCAGCAGCTCCTCGTCGGGCATGGGCGAAGGGATTTCCACACTGTCGAGATTGACGCGCTCCAAGTCGCCGCCCCGTTTGAGGCGCTTCTTGCGCCGAGCGTTCTCCACCAGAATTCGGCGCATGGCTTCGGCGGCAGCGCCGAAGAAGTGCCGCCGGCCATTCCAGTGCACATCCTCATTTCCGACGAGCCGCAGGTAGGCTTCGTGGACAAGGGCCGTTGCCTGGAGAGTCTGGCCAGGTTTCTCGTTTGAAATATGCCATCCCGCCAAGCGGCGCAGTTCGTCATAGACCAGCGGCAACAATTCCTCTGCAGCCTGGCTTTGACCTTGATCCAATGCCGTCAGAAGTTGAGTGACTTCAGGCATAACCGTCCTTCTGCCTCGCTTATCTCCTCCGCGATTCAGCGCCCATGAAGGCGCCGCGTCAAGATTGAACGGCGCTTGGAATCGGCTCCTTGCGCCCGTCACATTCGTATTGCAAACAATGACTATTCATGCCGCTAACATGCGTCCACTGTAGCTTTGTGTTCGATGACCGAAATGCAGGAAGCGCGGCTCAAATTTGCACGAAGGACTTTCGAAATAATCTCGACCATTCTCTGATTGGTCGCTTCATCTTTGACGGCAATTCGGATCGCTCTTCCCGCGAAGTGACGCCCCATTCCGTCGGCATCGCGCAGGAAAAGTCCGTGCGCGCGGCAGCGCTTCACAATCAAAGCGGCGTCCGGCCCGTCTGTCGGCAAATGGCAAAGCAAAAAATTCGCGATGCCAGGGAGAATTTTCCAATCGGTCGCTTCAGCAAGTTGTTGAGCGAACTGCCGGCGAATCTGGTGCGTCTCGGCGTAACGCGCGGCGTAGTAGTCTGGGTCTTGCAATGCGGCGATAACCGCAACCTGCGCGAGTAAGCTCACCGCCCATGGCGGCGTCACCGCGCGAAGGTCATCAATGATGTTTCGCGGCCCGCACAGGTAAGCCGCACGCGCGCCGCTTAATGCATACACCTTCGACATGGATTTGCAGACGACGACATTCGCGCTGGCAGCGGCGAACGTCTCCAGCGACTCATCAGCGCCGGCGAATTCGATGTAGGTTTCATCAATCCAAACACGTGAGTTCACCGGTACGGCTTGCAGGATTCTTTCCAGTTCAACTCGCGCCACATGCTGGCCGGTCGGGCTATTGGGGTTGACCAGCACAATCAAGTCGTAGCCGCGAGCGGCGAAACGCTCAAATTCGGAGAGATTGATCCGGTAGCCGTTTTCCCGCTGAAGCGCGAACCGATCCACGCGGCAACGCACGACGTGTTCGAGCACGTGCGCGTATTCGCCGTACGTCGGGTCGAGAATCAGAGCGCGCGATGACGGATTCACCCATTGGCGCAGCGCGAGAAAGATCAAATCCGAGGAACCTGCCCCGGGCAAAACGTTTTCTGGAGAAAGTCCTCGCGCGCGCGCAACGGCGCGGACCATCCCTTCGCAACCGGTCGGCGGCGACGTGCGCAGGAGCCACGGCAAATCCCGCTGCAACGCGGCAATCACGCGTGATGACGGGGAAAACCACGCGTCAAGCACGTCGGCATTTATGATCTTGTTCCGGCGTTCAAGGTGGTCAAATTCTGCTCCCACTGCCTCAAAGAACGTGCCGCCGTGAAAGCAAACGGCGGGCTTCCGGAACGGAATCTCAAGCCGCCAATCCACACTGCGCTCGAATCGGTTGAGCAGCGGCGTGAAGCTGCTGACGCGCTCTGCCATTTGCGCGACGTTCGCCGTGAGCAATTCGTACATCACCGCGCCGGAGCGAATCTGATGTCCGAGTCTTTCCAGGCCGATATGCAGATACAAATCCAGCACCTCGCGCCTGCCGATGGCGACGATCCGTTCGCCATTCTTCGATTCAATCCAGCGCAGCGCGGCGTACATCAGCAGACCGGCGGCTTCGCGACGGCGAAAACGATTGGTGACCGTGAGTAGCCGGACTTCGTAGAGCCGCTCGGAAGCGAGTTCGGGAAAATTTTCGCGGCAAAGATATTTATCCACGGAATACAGACCGAAGTCCGGCGGCGTGATGCTGACGAAACCTGCGAGCGCGTCATCGATGGCAGCGACGATGTAGATGTTAAACTCATCGAAAGGATCGTTCAACGCGCCGGCCTTGTTCAACTCGTGCTGGCCAAGTTCGCGCGCATAGACTTCGTGACGCAGTCGATAAATTTCCTCGCGGTCGCGCGAGTCCGCGAGGCGGATGACGATTCGGCTCGATGTGAGTGGATTGCGCATATGGAGATTGGATTCAGGCCGCGAGCAGCGTCTCCCGCCGCGCGTTGCGACCAAAGTGTGGCGATGATTTCAGCCTTTGCTTAAATTTGCGACGTCGCTCGTCCGTTTCTTCAGAGGAATATAGCCGCTTCACCAGATTCACAAATCCGCTTTGCAATTGAGCAACCGTCATGCTTTTCGGGACGAAATTTATGTCGAAAAGCGTGCAGAGTTTCCATGCCTCGTCATGAATAATCCGGCCTTCCTGTCGGAGCCGGTGATAGAGCGGCGTGCCGGGAAACGCGGTCATGAACGTGACTTGGACTTCATAGAGCCCGGAGTCGCGGACGAAGTTGAACACGTCGTCGAAAATCTCCGGCGTGTCGGCATCAAGGCCGAGAATGAAACAGCCGTTCACGGTAATGCCGTAGGACTGAATTTTCGCAATGGCCGTCTTGTAGAAATCCCGCTGGCGGGCTTTCCAATTGTTTTTCAGTTCGACGCCATTTAGGTTGTCGCTGCGGGGACTTTCAAGACCGATGAGAACTTGCTGACAGCCGGAATCGCGCATCAGGCCTAGCAGTTCATCGTCTTCCGCGACGCGCACGTCGGCCTCGGTGAACCAGCGAAGATGTTCCTTTGCCAGTTCGCGGAGCAAGTTTTTGTAGTGCTCGCGATGGACGAAGCTGTTGTCGTCGGCAAATTCAATGAACGGGCGTTGCCAGATCTTTTTGATTTCATGGATCTCGGCGATGACCTTTTCGGCAGGCTTCACCTTGTAGCGTGGCGTGAGCAGAATCGAGCTCGCGCAAAATTCGCAGCGATGCGGACAGCCGCGGCTGGTCTGGACTGTGAGACGATTGTATTTGTCCGGGTCAAGCAAGTCGAAGCGCGGCATCGGCGCATCGCGCAAGTCGAACTGGCCCGGAGGAGACTGCGCGTAGAAAGGCTTGAGGTTGCCGTTCTCGAAATCGCGCAGCACCTCCGGCCAGAGCGGTTCCCCTTCGCCGATGATGACGCTGGTGCAGTGTTCCTTGGCTTCTACCGGTAAAGAACTGACGGTGATTCCACCCATCACCACAGGAACTCCGTTGCTTCGATAAAAATCCGCGACTTGAAATGCCTCCTTCACTTGCGCGGTAAACGTGCTGATGGCGACGAGGTCGAAGTTCGTTGGCAGTTCCGGGAGCTTCTTCAAGTCGGCGATCTCGTGGTATTCGATGGCGAATTTCTCCGGCGTCATACCTGCGAGCGTGAGCAAACCGAGGCTCGGCAGCGAAGCAATGATGCGATTGCGATCCACGAAACCGGGCAGCGTGAGGCCAAGCTTGGTGAGTTCTTTATTGTGTGCCCGCACACCGCTCATGGCAATGAAACCAATTCGTTTTTTTAAGTTCATATTCTTGAGACCTCCACCAGGGTTAAAACTCCGCCGAGCACAAGACTAAGCACGGGAATGGCAAAGAGCATTTGCGCGTTCGGAAAGTGCGCCATGATGATGCAACAGATCGGCATCGTGATGGCGCCCACAACGAACGCTGATGAAGCGAGCGAGAGCGTCGGATTCGGCGGCAAAGGTTGCGCGGTGAGATAGAACAACAGATTCACCGCGCCGAGTCCAAAAAGTGAAATATGCGCCAAACGGTAGAGTCGTCGCTTGAAGCTGGTGTATCCGCCGAGCCAGTCCTCGCGATGGAAGAAGAGGCCCAGCGCCATGCCGGAAATGAAGCCGAGCAGAATCCCGCACCAGGCAGAAACCAGATTGGCTTGCAGCGCCGATATGTTCATGCGAGCCAAACCTATCTTTCCTTGCCGGGATTGCGTTAATTGATAAAAATGCCGCCGTCATCGGTTCATTCGATGTATGAACATTCACCACTTGGAACTGTTCTATTACGTTGCGCGGCACGGCGGGATCATGGAGGCGGTGCGCAACATTCCTTATGGCATTCAACAGCCGGCCGTGAGCGGACAGGTCGCGCAATTGGAGGAATACCTCGGAGTCACACTTTTTCAGCGACGGCCATTCGCCTTGACGCCGCAAGGCGAGAAGCTTTACGAATTCATCCAGCCGTTCTTTTCCAACCTCGACAGCGTCGCCACCGAATTGCAGGGCGGTCAGATGCGGCACATTCGCATCGGTGCCTCGACCATCATTTTGCGAGACCACGTGCCGGACCTGCTGCAGGGCGTAAAAAAAGAGTTTTCCGGGTTGAAGGTTTCCTTGCGCGAAGGTTTTCCCGCGCAACTCGAAGAACTCCTGCTGGGAGATGAAATTGATCTAGCGGTCACGCTGATTGAAAAGAAGGCCGCGCCCGGCATTCATTCGCTCGCGTTACTTGAATTGCCAATGGTGTTGTTGGTCGAGAAGAACAGCAAAATCACTGCGGCGGAACAATTATGGCAACGCGACAAGATCGAAGAGCCGTTAATCTGCCTTCCACGGGGCGAGACGCTGTGCAAACAATTTCAGCAGAAGCTGAGCGATCTGGGTGTGGACTGGTTTCCAAGCATCGAAGCCAGCTCCGCTGATCTTGTTGAAACCTATGTTGCGAATGGTTTAGGCATTGGAGTATCTGTGGCGATACCGAAGAAGTTACCGTCACCCAATATTCGCTTGCTGACTCTGAAGGATTTCCCGCCGGTGATTATCGGCGCGATGTGGCGCGGCCGCACGACTCCATTGTTGCAGGCCTTCCTGGAGGAAATGAAAATTCGCGCGAAGCGATTAATGTAAATTTGCGCGGCAATTCCAAGGCACCTTCTGCCTTGGGTTAAGACAGTAAAGTGTTTTTTTATCGATTAGGACGGGGGGATTTAGCTGATAAACACCCGGGAACCAAGCGGCCAAACTTCATCTGGCCCACGTGTTGCTTAACCTTCCATGCAGCGAGGCAAGGAATGCTTCGCGGATCACTTGCGTAACAGAGTGACCCGAAACGCCTCGCCAGCAGAGCGAACATGTTGGTAACAGACGGAAACATATTGGACAACAAATATGGCGCTGCCATTTCTTAACACTGCCTCGAAAGGACGCGACCAATTGGTCGTCATCGACCTGGGCGGCCGCACCACGAAAGCCATTCATTTGCAGCGAAACGGCACTGGATTCGTGCTTTCACGATTCGCGTTGCTAGACGCGCCCCTTTACGAAAAAAATCTTTCCGTTGAACTGCTCTCGGAGCACTTGAAGAATATTAACCAAGCGTTAGACGTGAAAGCCAAGCAGGTGTCGCTCGCGGTTGGTGTTAACGAATCGCTCGTCCGGCGCACGGAAATTCCTCTGATGCCATTGGAGGACATGCGGCAAATTCTAAAGAACAACGCGAAAGCCTATCTTCAGCAGGATCTTCCAGGGCACGTTTTTGATTGCCACATCATTCCACCCAGGCAAACGCAGAAGCCTGCTGGCAGGGAATCCGTCGGCAATGTCCCGAAGGCGCAAGTAATCGCGGCGGGGGCTAAAAAGCAGTACATCGATGATACGACAGCCGCGATCAAGCAGGCCGGTTTGATACCTGACCAGATCGTGCCGGGGCTGCTTGGACCTGTGAACGCATTTGAGATGGCAATGCCGGAGATTTTCGCCAAGGAGGTGGTGGCGCTTGTGGACATCGGCTTCAAGAATTCGACAATTTGCGTGCTTCAGGAAGGTGAACTGATTCTTAGCCGAGTCGTTCATATAGGGGGGGACAGATTAACGAACGGGTTGGCGGAATCGCTTGGAATCAGCTACGCGGAGGCGGAGGGCATCAAGATCGGAATGCCGACGGAAGTTCAATCCCAATTGGAAGGGCTCATTCTTCCGCTTGGCCGCGAATTGCGGGCGTCCATAGACTTTTTCGAACATCAACAGGATAAAACCGTCACGAAAGTTTTCATTTCCGGCGGTTCGGCGCGCTCGGACTTGATTGTGCAGACCCTGCAAAATGAATTGCTGGTGGAATGCAAGCTGTGGAATCCAACAGCTTTCCTTCAATTGGCTTTGCCGCCACAGCAGACGACCGAAATTGAACAGGTCGCAGCGCAGTTAACCGTCGCGATTGGCACCGCCGTCGCCGCTTTCTAGGTATGTCCCTACACATCAATTTGCTCGCAGAAGCGCAGGCACAGGAAGAATTGCGCCGCCGCGATCCGCTCAAGCGGGCCGTCGGAGTTGGAGTACTCCTCGTCTTCATCATTCTGGCGTGGAGCAGCTCGCTCTGGTTGAAAGGTATGATGCTCAAAGGAGAGTTGAACCGCCTTGAAGCAAGGAAAGCCTCGCTGACGAATGATTTCCAAGCGGTCGAGGCAAATCAGAAGAAATTGACAGACACACAAGAGAAGCTCGGCGCCCTGCGATTGCTGGCAGCGAACCGCTATTTGAATGGAACCATGCTTAATGCGCTCCAGCAAACAATGGTTCCGAATGTACAGTTGACCCATTTGAAAGTCGAAGAACTCTATAAACTGAATGAAGGGACAAAGGCGAAAACAAACGGGAGTCGTGTGATCCCTGGCAAGCCGGCGACCGTAACTGAAAACATTACGCTGTCGTTGGAAGGCCGGGATTTCAGTCCCGTTGCCGGAGACGCTTGGGCGAAATACAAGGAAGCGCTTTCTGATTCAGCGTATTTCAAAGACGTTGCGGGCAACACAAATCAAATTCAACTGAAAGACCTCGGCACTCCTCAGACAAGCAGTCTGGACGGGAAAGCATTCATTCCGTTCACACTGGAGTGCCGTTATCCGGAGAAAACGCGATGAGGAAACTCTCCAAAGAAAAACGAGATCAACTAATCCTGGTTGCGCTGGTCACCGCAGGCATTGTGGCGGCGCTCTGGTTCACGCTAATTAATTTGCAACAGCGTCATTTGAGAACACTTCTGACTGCCAAGCAGAAGAATGAGCGGCAATTGAAAGACATGGAAGCTGCGATCAACAAAGCTGACCAACTCAATGCGCAAGTGTCACACTTGGCAGGCCAGCTTGATGCAATCGAAAATGGAATGGCTTCGGGCGATCTCTATTCGTGGATGATCAGCACTCTCAAACAATTCAAGCTGCCGTACAAGATCGAGATTCCCCAATTCAGCACGACCGTCGAGGCGGAAAACAACATGCTGACAAAATTCCCGTATCGACAGGTTACCATCAGCATCACCGGCACTGGGTATTATCACGACTTGGGCCGCTTCGTAACGGACCTCGAAAATCAATTTCCCTACATGCGGGTGCAAAATCTAGACGTGCAGCCGGCCCCGGGACTTGTGTCTGGTGGAGATGTGGAGAAGCTCTCGTTCAAAATGGACATCGTGGCGCCTGTAAAGTCTAGCGCGTCTTAGTCACTTTCATGAAAGCATTCACAAATAAATCCATCTTCCAGGTTGCCTTGATTGCCGCTGGACTGTTCTGTGCGCGATCTGACGCAGGCGCGGCGCCTTCCAAATCAGTAACGAAAACACCGAGCAAGACTGCTACTGTTTCTTCCAGTACAAACTCCGAAATTGAGATTCCTAGCTCCGCGTTTTCGATTCCAACGAATCCCAAGGACGGGCGCGATCCATTTTTTCCTGACTCGACACGCATTTACTCTGCCGACGCGCCAAAAGCCAAGCCTATCAAGAGCTCCATTACCCTTAAGTTGAATGGTTTGTCCGGCCCAATCGAAAAGCGGCTCGCGATCATCAATGGAAGAACGGTCGCTGAGGGAGAAGAGGCTGAAATCTCAACATCAACGGGTCGCCAGCAAGTACGCTGCATTAGCATCAAGGACGACAGCGTGGTGGTTGAAGTCGGAGGAGAACGCCGCGAATTGAGATTGCGGGAAGGACTTTGATCTCTCGGGCGCAACGGCGTTAACACAAATGAAATCCCCAATTCTATCCGGCTCCATTTGTCTTAATGCTGGACAAGCTTTCCATGCTAAGCGCGATTTTGCTGTGGTGCATGGCAAAACCGCCCGAAACACCCATTGGCACCACGACTGCTTGAATGTAGTTCGATGAAAGACAGCTTCCGTCAGTGTCCTGTCAACTTCAGAACAAAATGAAAAGAATGAAAACGAAAATTGCGACTCTTATTTTTGGGCTGGTCGCTTGTAGTTTGGCCGCTCTCGCTCAGGTGACGGCAGATAACACAAATGCTCCCGCCATAGACTCCTTGACCAATGCGGCCACCGCTGCGGAGATTTCAACGAATGCCGTCGCAGCCGATGCGACAACGAATGCACCCGTGGCTGAGGTTGCCACCAACGCGGCCACAGTAGAAATTGCTCCCGTGACGGAAGCACCCGTGTCTATTACCCCGGACACGAACGCACCAATTATTCCGTTGATAGTGATGGACGACGTCCCGCTGACGGACGCCATTAAGAACCTGGCGCGACAGGCAAACATCAACTACATGCTCGATCCCAAGATTAACTACGGTCAGCCCGGGCCTGATAACAAGGTCATTCCGCAACCGTCCGTTTCCATCCGTTGGGAAAAGATCACCGCCAGTCAGGCTCTGAGCGCGCTACTCAATAACTACAACCTTCAAATGGTTGAAGATCCTCGCACCAAGATTGCGCGTGTCACAGTAAGGGATCCGGCGGCCGCACCTGCTCTGATGACCGAGGTCATCCAACTGAAATACGCCAGCCCCAGCAACGTAGTCGCGGCAGTACAGAGTTTGCTCACCGACAAGCGGAGCAAAGTGGTTCCGGACGTTCGGACGAGCCAGCTCGTGCTCCTTGCCACCGAACGTGAAGTGGATGCTGTAAACTCCATGGTCGAACGCCTGGATGCACCCACGAAGCAGGTATTGATCGAAGCCCGTCTGCTCGAAACATCCATGAATCCGCATACGATCAAAGGCATCAACTGGAGCGGCACTTTGAGTGCGCAAAAGATCGCCTTCGGAAACAACTTGCAGGAGAATTCACCTCAGGACTCCCTCAACAACACTCTTGCGCAGAGCTTTCCGAAACTCCTGCTGGACACCGCACGTGGTTTCAACCCGGCCACTGCCTTTCTCGATGCCGACGGAGTGAATGCAGTGCTGTCGTTCATGAATGAAGACTCCGAAACCAAGGTTCTTTCCGAGCCGCGCACTGTCACTTTGGACAACGAAACTGCTCATATCGAAGCCGGCCAGAATTATCCGATCATCAACGTGACCGCTGGAACCGCGAATACCACGGGCGGTTCCCAGATCACTTACTCGAACTTAACCGTCAAACTTGACGTGACTCCTCGTATTTCGGCCAACAACTATATCAACCTGAAGGTTAGCCCTCACGTTCTGCGGCTTGATAGTGTGCAGAGATTCATTTCCGGCGGACAGGCTTTTGACGTTCCGATCTTCGGCACACGCACGCTTGACACGGCAGTCATGATACCCAGTGGAAACACGCTGGTTATGGGTGGACTGGTTTCTGACGAGCAGCATCTCGACAATACAAAGGTTCCCCTCCTCGGCGACATTCCAGGAATCGGGGTTGCGTTTCGTCACAACGAGAAGAAACGCATCAAGAGCAACTTGATGATCTTTATTACTCCCACGATCGTTCAGGACGCCGACTATACACCAACGGAGACCGATTTCCTCAAGACTCCCCTGCCCCATCCAGACAACCATGAATGGTCGAGTTGGGACAGCACCAAACCGGCTGACTGGAGCAAGCCAACAAATCCTTACAAGGACGAGCCGGTCTATGCAGATCTGCCGGCGAAGTAACTGAGCAAAACCAGAAGCTTTGTGGATTATGAAAAAAAACTTTGCAGCATCGGCAGTTTCGAGCAGCTGGATGTCCCGGCTGCTAGGCTGTGCGCTCTCGGTCCTGATTGGGAGCGCGACAGGGATTTGTCACGCGGCCCCTTTTGATATTCCCACGGGGACTTGGGACTGCATTACGAGTGGCGGCGGTCAGGATGGAATCACTTTCATCAGTTTCAGTGATCCCGCCGTTACGGACGCAAACGGGTTTCCTACGTTTACGGGAACATATATCAATGCGGGTCAAAAGAACACCACCACCAGCGGAAGAAATGTTGGCGGCGGAACTGGACGTGTTGGTTCAGGCTCGTCATCAGCGGGTACTAATCTCTTTGGTGGAGGCTCGTTCAGTGGAGACTGGTTCTTCGATAGCAGGGGGAATGTCGTCGGATCCTATTTCACTGTAGTGAATCCAACCGGGGTTAAAACGAATTTCCATGAAATGTGCGCAAGCACAAATGTGCTGCTTGCCCTAACGAATTCGGACGGCTCTCCTTCACCAATAGTGGCGACCTTTGACGTTTGTTTCACAAATGGGCCCACGTTTACGACGAACTTGGCGTGGACAGCGCTCAGTTCAGACGGAACCCCGAACAGCGGTTCCACCAATCTAACCTTTGCAAACGACAACTTTGATTTTTCACTCAGCGGAGTGACGAACAGCATCAGCTTCACAGGGAAAGTCTCTCCCGGACGACGCCTCACTTTGGTCGCCTCCACTACATTTGGAAAAGTGACTTACCGAGGTGTTCCCTTGAGCCAGTCATTTCCCGCGACCTATCTTGATGGAACGCAATGGTCGGGCACAAAGAATCAGAACGGAACGGTGTACGGTGAATTCTTTCATTTGACCGCCACTGCAGAGCCAAATCTCTACCTGATGGATGGACAAGGTCCCGCTTATACCTTTAGCAGCGCAGACACTGCCCTTCTCTCCGGGAGTTTCTGTCTGGTTTCCTCGAGAGGAAGGATTGCATTCTACAATCCTGAATTTCCATTAGGAACAACCGATCCAGCAGGTGCTCGCGGGCGCGCCACGATTGGCACAATCAAAGTCAGAAACGGTATCATCGGCGCGCAAACAATCGGATTCATTCAAACGCAATCCGACCCAATACACTTTGACGCCACGGTCGGGCCCCACCCATAGATTTGCAATCACATAGTTAGTCTAGACCGCAAACGCCACCATTAATGGTGGCGTTTGCATTTTTGTGCGACGAACTTGAAGCAACATTCGTCTCATAGCGGGGTGTCAGTCTCCCCTGCTCTCTTCAAATACTCGTAAGAATAAATTCCGCTTGCGTGGCCATCGGCCCAAACAGGTTGAATGGCGTACCCGCCAACGCCGACCAGCCGCACGAGCCGAAATGCCTCCGCCGTCAATTGCCGCTCAGGGCCTTTGTAGATGTTGCCTAACACATCCATCTCTCCTTTGCATCCCGCGCACGGGCAAATCCGGCGTAACTTTTCCAGCGGGATAAAACTCTCGGTTCCATCATCCCACTTCACCGCCAGCTCCGCTCCAATCTGCTGAATGTCCAGAAGTTTCATGCGCCCTTCTTCAGCCGCCGCTCAAGGGCCGCGAGTGTTTCGGGGCTGACGTGATGTTCGATTCCCTCAGCATCCATTGTGGCAACGTCTTCAGAAACTCCCAGTGACCGAAGAAATGTGACGATTGTTTCGTGGCGGTGTCTGCTCTCGCCAGCCAGCTTCCGACCGGCCTCTGTCAGGAAAATCGCCCGATACGGTTTGGCCGTTACATACCCGTCACGCTGCAAACGCGCCACAGTTCGATTCACGGTAACGTGCGTGACACCCAGTCGCCGCGCCAGGTCCACGACGCGAGCTTCGCCCTTAGCGAGCGACAAATCTGCGATCGCCTCCACATAGTCCTCAGCCGTTTCGGCGGCGTTCTCGCGCCGCGTGCGTCGAAGACTCTCGGCCTGCAGCGCACTGGGCCGCACAGATTGTTTTCTTCTGAGCGATTCCTTTTTCATGCCGTCTTCGCCACAAGTAAACCGGTTGTTCGTTTGACAGTCTAGCCTCGAAAATGTAGCCTGCGCTACGTTATGTGTTGGTTACTACAAACTAATCCCGGGCTGTGCTCTGTTTGTTCGGTCGTTTGAGTCATGGACCCGCACTCCCCGAGGGAATCCGGCTGGCGGCTGCAAAACGAAAACCCGAGCCTACGGGAGGTGCATCGCAGCATTGAGGTGCCGAAGACGTTGAGCTTCTGGCGCAAGCTGCTCGCGTTCTCCGGTCCCGGCTATCTCGTCGCCGTCGGCTACATGGACCCGGGCAACTGGGCCACCGACCTCGCGGGCGGTTCGGCATTTGGCTACACGCTGCTCAGCGTCATCCTGATCTCCAACCTGATGGCGATCCTGCTGCAATCGCTCTGCGCCAAGCTGGGCATCGTCACCGGGCGCGACCTCGCGCAAGCCTGCCGCGATCATTACTCCAGGCCGGTGGCGCGTCTTTCTCTGGTTGCTTTGCGAAATCGCCATCTGCGCGTGCGATCTCGCGGAAGTCATCGGCTCGGCCATCGCGCTGAATCTGCTGTTCAAAATCCCGCTCGTCTGGGGCGTGTGCATCACCGCGCTCGATGTGCTGGCCGTGATGTATCTTCAGAACAAAGGATTTCGCTACATCGAAGCGCTGGTCATCACGCTGATCCTCACCATCGGCGGCTGCTTTCTTGTGGAAATCATTTTTTCCAAGACCAATTCCGTGGCGAGTGCTTGGCGGGTTTCGTGCCGCAATTCGAAATCATCAAGAACCCGAACATGCTTTACGTCGCCATCGGCATCCTCGGCGCGACCGTGATGCCGCACAATCTCTACCTGCACTCGTCCATCGTGCAGACGCGCAAATACGAACAGACCGCCGAAGGCAAACGCGAGGCGATCAAGTTCGCCACGCTTGATTCGACCGTCGCGCTGATGTTCGCGCTGTTCATCAACGCCGCCATTCTCATCGTCTCCGCGGCGACGTTTCACAGCACGCGGCAACACAACGTCGCGGAAATCCAGGACGCCTACAAATTGCTCTCGCCCACGCTCGGCGTGACGGCGCGAGCAGCGTGTTTGCCCTGGCGCTGCTGGCGTCCGGCCAGAACTCCACGCTCACCGGCACGCTCGCCGGACAGATTGTGATGGAAGGCTTCCTGAACATCCGCCTGCGCCCGTGGCTGCGCCGGCTGATCACGCGGCTCATCGCCATCATTCCCGCGGTGATCGTCACGGTCGCTTTACGGAGAAAGCGGCACGGCCAAACTGCTCGTGTTCAGCCAGGTGATCCTGAGCCTGCAACTGTCGTTCGCCGTCGTCCCGCTGGTGCTCTTCACGAGCGACAGACGGAAAATGGGCGAGTTCTGCAAATCCGGTCTGGATGAAAATCCTCGCGTGGATCACCGCCTCGATTATCGTTGGCTCAACGTGAAATACCTGCTCGACTTTGATTCGGCATTGACCGAAGTTCTTTGCGAGCCTGTTCTCGTAACATGTACGCAAAATCCTCGTCGCCCTGGAAAACAGCCGGCGGATGAAAGCCTGCTTCCGCACGTGGCCGAACTGGCCCGGCGCCTCGGTTCGGAACTGCTGCTGATCCACGTGGCCGACGGCTGGGCCGCGCGCAATTTCGACCAACTCAAGCTCGCCGAGTCCGAGGAAATGAAGAGCCGACCGCGCGTATCTTGAGAATCTGCTGCGAAATTGCGCGACCAAGGGCTTGCAAGTCTCGACTGCATCTCGCGCTGGGCGATCCGCCCCGAGAAATCCTGAAAACCGCCGAGACCGAGCACTGCGATCTCATCGCCATGACCAGCCACGGCCATCGGCTGATCGGCGATATGATTTACGGCAGCACGATTCATCGAGGTGCGGCACAAGACCGCAATTCCCGTCCTGCTGGTGCGAGCCGAAAAGGCATAAGGAGACGGCAATTGTGGAGCAGCTGCGCGGCCGAACCAGGACCGCCCGATGTCCATGGCCCAAAGAAAAAATCTGAGTCCAATCCGAAAGCTCAAACCAGTTCCAGAACGCGCTGCAGTTCCGCGTCGGTGTTGTAAAAATGCGGCGAAAGCGCGGATGTAACGCTGGCCCGCACGGTCAACGCGCAATGACGTAATGATTTTCTGTTCCTCAAGTCTTTCGGTGCAATGCCGCCGGATCTTTCGCCGGTCTGAAAAATGAAATTATGCCGCTGGCGTTCTCCGGCGGTCGCGTCGGCGTGCAAGCACGGTGTAGCCTTTCGCCTGCAATTCGCGGCACGAGCCACGCTCGCTTGCGCAACAGCTCGCGCGCAATGTTCTCCACGCCGATTTCCAGGATCAGTTCCATCGCGGCCATCAAGCCAACCAGCGCCAAGCAGATTTTGTGTGCCCGCTTCAAATTTCCTCGCGCCGCTTTGCAGGACGATTTGTTCCTGCGCCACGAAGTTCGGACAACGCACATTGTGCCAGCCATAAATCGGCGGATTCAGCTTCGCCTGCACCTCGCGGCGCACGTAAAGCACGCCGGCGCCGCACGGCCCAAGCAGCCATTTGTGCGCGTCCGCGGCCAGCATGTCCACGTGCTCGACCGTCGTCGGAAACGCGCCGAGCGTCTGGATCCCGTCCACGCAGAACAGAATACCCCGCTCGCGCAAAGACTTTCCGATGGACCGCAATGCCGATGCGATAGCCGCTGATGAAATGGCACGAAGCCAGCGCGACCAGCCGCGTGTTCTCGTCCACCTGCCCCATCACGTCCATCGGCCGGATCACGCCCAGTCCGCGCGTGTTCATCAAGCGCACCTCCACGCCCTGCTCCGCCAGCGCCATCCACGGATAAACGTTCGACGGATAATCGTCGAAATAGATCAGGATGTTGTCGCTTCGCCGGAACTTCAGTCCGCTCGCGACGAAGCTCAGCGCGAGCGAAGTCGGCCCGACAAACGCGACTTCTTCCGGCTGACAATTCAGCAACCGCGCCGCGAGTTTGCGGCCCTCGTTCAGCACGGCGGGATAAACAAATTTCTCCTGGTCGCCGATGCTGGCTTCTTGCGCATAATCCGCAATCGCCTGCGCCACGCGACTTGGCAGCGGGCAATCGCCTGCGTGCGCGAGAGAAGATTTTGTCGCGCGTGACCGGAAATTCCCGGTGGCGCAGCTCTTCGTTGCTCAGAATTTCGGCCAGTGTCATGCGGAAAGCCTATTGTTTCCGCGCAACACCGCAAGTGCGAGCAATTCAGAACTGGTTCAACATCCGGCCGCTGTGAAATAATTGATCCAGAACCAAATGACGAATGCGCCGCCGGCGGTCAAGCACCATGAGATAAATGCCAATCGGTGCCCATTGGGCGACGATCTGAATCTTCGTGTGCCTTCGTCCTGATAATAATTTCGCAGTCGCCGAAGTGTCTCATCGAGCTTGCCACTGATCTCGCCTGTCGTATATTGGTTCGCGAACAACGGCGGAAACTGTCCCGAAGCACTGAGCGCTTCGGCGGGGGTCTGGCCGGATTCCAGCAGCGGCTTCCACGAATTCACAATTCGGCGCAATGCCGGTGAGCCGCTCGCGCGCGCCGCCAGTTCCCACGCTTCACCGATCATAACACCCGCGCTGATCAGCGCTTCCAGCGCCGCCGCCAGACGGCCCAGCGCCAGCGAACGCCGCCCAGTTCCGATTACCGGGATGTGGTGCAATACAGCTTCCACAAATCCGCGCCACCGTTCGCCGTGTTTGTTTTGCATTGCATAAACCAGAAAAAAAGTGAGCGCATATAGCGTGAATAACCCGGCAACTGGAAACAAGACGGCTGCTGGAAGCCAAAAATAAAAAACGATCATCATCACCGCCACCATGAGGTGAACGAGGAAAGCGGGATAGGCCAGGTGAACAATTACCCGCTTAATCGTCTGCGCGCGTTCTGTATAAAATTCGGCCAACATCTGAAAACATGGGACGAGCCTGCCACTCTTTTCACCCGCCTCGATAAGCGTAACGTCGAACTCCGGAACCCAGTTTCCCGCGCGAACGAGTGATTCGGAAAGAGTGTAGCCCTGGCTGAGATTATCGAGAACGCGTTGGAGCGGCTGACGGTAGGAGTTGCTGGTGGTGCCCGGCGCAGTTGCTCCAATGCCTGCACGAGCCCAAGCCCCGCAGCAGCAAGCTGGCTCAGTTGGTGATAAAAATCCGCGCGGCGCGCCAATTGTCCCGGTGTAACAATCACGCCGTCACATAGACACAAAACCGGGATAAAATAAATCCTTTTTCCGAAACTTCGATTGACGGCGCCAGCTTCGAATAATCTGCGATCTGATCAACTCAAGCGGCAACGCGATCGAAGCTGGCTTTGAGATCGCGTTTGCTGCGCAAGCCAACAATTTGATCGGCGACCTGGCCTTTGTCAAAAAGCAGGAGCGTTGGAATGGCGCGAATGCCGTACTCAGCGGCCACTGTCTGCTGTTCGTCAATGTTGACCTTTGCGATTTTTACCTTGCCTTCGTATTCATCGGCCAGCTCGTCGAGAATTGGCGCGATCATCTTGCATGGGCCACACCATTCGGCCCAGAAATCAACCAGGACCGGAATCGGTGATTGAAGCACTTCGCTGGCGAAGTTCTGTTGCGTGAGAGTAACAATGTTAGGAGATGCCATAAAGCAACGTTGGGTGAGGCGACGGCGGCTGCGATGCCGACGGTTAAAGCATGAACGCGATGTAGGCCGACGTACCAACAGCGATGAGGCCGATGACAGCCGCCGCGATGGCAAGCACAGTATCGACCGGACTCAACGCCGGAGCGACGGGCGCAGCAACGGGCCGTTGTTGCGTAACCGGGCGTTGCGCTACCGGTGCGGCAGTCGCGCGGGGCGCGGCCGTTGCCGGTGCTTGTGCAACGTGGGCGGGTGCGGCGGCAGCCGCTGGTGCTATGGCCGGAGCAGCTCCGCTGGGTCCACCCGGCGGCAGTGTCGGCAGCTTGATTGTCGGCGCGGCTGAGGGTTTTGGCGGCAGATTGATGCGGACGGTTTCCTTCTTGGGCTGGACCTTGCCGGTTTCCTTTTTGGGCGGCACGGCGCCGGTCGGAACATTCGGAATATTGTCAGCCATAATCTGGACTCAAGATAAGTTGCGCTCCATGGCTGTCAAACTCTTATTGGAAAAGAAAACCGGGCGAGATCAAAATTCGACTCGGCCCGGCAAAGCTACCGCGGCTTCTTTTAACGTCGTTCGCGACGCTCGTAATCGCCGCGATTGTTTCCGCCCCACCGCTGTTGCGGCGGGCGTTCTTCGCGGGGACGGGCGATGTTCACGGTCAGCGCGCGGCCTTGGAATTCCTTGTTATGGAATTGCTCGATGGCCTTGTTGGCCTCGTCCGGGTTCGCGAACTCCACGAAGGCAAAACCACGGGACTTGCCGGTCATCTTGTCCAACATCAGATTGACCGAAGTGACGACTCCAGCCTGAGAAAAATAATCCTGAAGATCATTTTCCATGGTTTGGTAGGAGAGGTTGCCCACGAAGAGCCTGGTCGGATTCATAATAACTGTGTCTGCTCAAAAAACCGCGTGGGAGGACTGCACTGGCAGGATCACTGAATGTCGTTTAAGGTTCACTGACAATCTGTCTTCTGACACCAACACCGGCTGGTTCTTTGAACTGATGCCGCTCATTTGTAACAAACCCCGCCTTTCCGTCAACAAAAGATTGAATCCGCTCTTTCCCGGAAGCCTTCCTCCCGTTCGTTTAACCGGACCGCAAGCCTCTGTTGCTCACGTACATATTCAACAAGAGTTTCCGCCACGATGTAGCCTGCGCAGGCAGACGAAGCGCAGCGGCAGGGATGCTCTTTGTAACTTTCCAGGTCGTATCCATAGTTGAACGTGAACTCCTCCCCTGCCCCGATCGGTCGCGTCGCAACAATCCAAATGCGTTCCTCTCGAAACACTGCGTCGCAATTTGGCGCGCAACTGTGGTTCAGAAATCGCGCTGGATTCGAATCTACGTTCCCGTCCAGATCGTGGTCATCATCTAACGCAAAGATGAAATGGTTTCCCGCGATGCATCGGAGCAGCGATTGCTGTTTCGTAATTGCTTCGCCAATGTACTCCATCACCGTCGTTCCAGCCGGAATATCAATTCGCGCGAAGCCGCCCAAACCGTGAATCGGAGAACTCCGGATGATGACAAGCTCAGAATCCATTCGCATTACCTCGCAGATTCCGGAGAGTCATTCCAGCACGAATCCGTCGTCGCTCGCAACTATCGTCAAATAGTTTTTCTGCAAACTCTTCGCAGCGCACGGCGTGCGCCATTCCGAAAAGACTTGATAGCATCCGTCAATCCCCCTCGTATTGCCAACTGTGAAACCCGCAACGAAATGCAACTTGGTCCTGGTCACTGCGCCGAACATTCGTATCGCCCGCCGATTGGCAAATGAGGCTCTGAAAGCACGCCTCATCGCCTGCGCGAACCTGGTTCCGAGGTTGGAATCGCATTACTGGTGGCAAGGCCGCATCGAACGCAGTGCGGAAGTTTTGATGATTCTGAAAACGACCACGACCTGTCTATCAAAGCTGGAGAAGCTTGTCCTCGACAACCATCCGTACGACACCCCCGAGTTCGTTGTTCTCAGATTGAGTACGGGCAACCGCCGATACCTTGATTGGCTCATCTCGAATTGCGTCGGCACGTCGGCATGAGCAGGATGGAGCACATGCCCCCATATGAATTGAGGATCTAATAGTGTAGATTTCAGCGGAGAAATGGAACGTGAACGTTTGGGATCTCATTCCAGTCATGATGCTGGTGCCGTTCGGCATCTCAATGCTCTGCGGCGGCTCGATAGTTCTTGCGATCCTGTATCGGAGGAAAAGACTGGAGGCGAAGGGTATTCAACCAACACATGAAACTACCTATTCAGTTGCCGATTTCCCAAGCGCGCACAATGCTTTCCTGAACCGCCCGTCCTCGTGGCTCGCAATCCGAAGCCGCGACCTGAACGCGGCACAACAGGCGCTCCGGTTGCACAACCCCAAGCCTTGCTCCTGGCTCGAAGGTATCATTGGAGATCAAAAACTGTTCCTTGCACCACCAATGAATGGCTGGATTCTTATTTTCGGCTCCCTTCTGCCGAACATAAGTGATGACGTGGACGCAAGCTTTCGTTTCCTGACGCACTTGAGCCGCAAGGTTGGGCACGTGCAATTTTTTGAGGCGAACCGCGCGCTGAATCACCATGCCTGGGTGCGGCTTGAGGGTGGACGTGTCGTTCGCGCCTACGCGTGGGCTGGCAGCACGTTGTGGAACCAAGGCAAACAAACGCGCGGGGAAATTGAACTTGGTTTGAAATGTTTCCATTACTTCGAAACCCCGGAAAATAACTCCCGCGTTTCGGACACTCTTTGCTCGAATACAGAAAACGTTCCCGCGCTCGCGGCCCGCTGGAGCCTGGATCCCGCCTCCTTCGACCACCACGCGACCCAACACGTTTACGGCATAGCTGGCGAAGCGCCTCGGTTGTATTGACAGCCGGCATCTTCTTTGGGAAGACTTGGGCAACCTAATAAAGGTGCCTTTCTATGTCGCTCGAACTCGAAGTCCAAAAATTTCCCAGGAAAATCACGCTGAAGGACGGTTTCTCTTGCGCGGTAAGACCGCTGAAAAAGGATGACGAAAAGAAGTTCCATGAGTTCTTCCTGGCTGTGCCTGAACACGAACGCGCGTTCATCAAACATCGCGTTACCGATCCAGCAGTCATCCACGACTGGTGCCGGAACATTGATCTCGGCCGAAACTTTCCGTTGCTTGCGGTTGCCGACGGAAAGATCATTGCCGACGCCACGCTGCATCAACAACTCGGCGGATGGCGGCGCCACATCGGACGTGTGAGCGTGCTCGTGCTGCCGGATTATCGAGGCCGTGGACTGGCTCGTGCGCTTGTGAGCGAGATCACCCAAATCGGGCGCAATCTCGGCTTGGAGCGATTGGAAGCCGAATTCATTGGCGAACAGGAAGCCGCCGTTAAAATGTTCGCGATGCTCGGTTTCAGCAATCTTCTCCGGCTCGAGGATTACGTCAAAGACATGCAGGCCATCTCGCACGATTACATCCTGATGGGGTTGAGCCTGAAGGTGGACGAAGAATACGCGGGAGTCGGCGGCTGAAGTTCTCGTGTCTCCGGAAACGTGTCCCAACTGTGGCGCAGATGTCCCTCCGAATGCCCGCGCCTGTCCCGCATGCGGCTCGGATGAACAAACCGGCTGGTCCGAACAGGCGTGCGAAGATGCCTTGGGCCTGCCGGACGAAAGCTTCGACTACGAGGAATTCACTAGGCGCGAGTTCGACCCGAAACGCCGACATCCCGCAGATATCCATTGGTTCTGGTGGATCATCGCCGTCCTTTTGCTGGCCGGCTTATTTCTATTTGCGCTGCACTGAAGATCGCGCTCACGTCGCTCAACTTCTGTTTTCATTTGCCATCCGCATTTTCCTGATGAAAATAGGCGCGGCAATGGAGTTTGCCGCCCCGCATCCGCGAACAGCGGGGAAACCGCCTGACGGTTCAGCGCTGATAACTCCTACGATTGAACAAAGCATTCGCAGGAATTCTATGCTCGCATACTTTTGGGTCGCAATCGGCGGCGCGCTCGGCAGCGTGGCGCGATTCGGCATCGGCGGCGTGGTCGCCGAAAAATTCGGCCAGACCTTTCCGTGGGGCACACTCGTCGTGAACGTCACCGGCTCGTTCATCATCGGCCTTCTCGGCGCGGTCGCTGCGCCCGAAGGCAAAATGGATCCGCAATCGCGCGTGTTCGCGACGCAGCTTTTGATGACGGGCGTTTGCGGCGGTTATACGACGTTTTCCTCATTCAGTCTTCAAACGTTGAATTTGATTCGCGACCGCGAATGGCTCTACGCCGGCAGCAACATATTGTTCTCCGTTGTCCTCTGCATGGTTGCCGTCTGGCTCGGCTACATGCTTGGCTCCATTTTCAATTCCGCCAAATGAAACATCTGCCACAGAGATACCGAGACACAGAGAATTCATTTCAAAACTCTGCGTCTCTGCGGCTAAACTGAATTATGCACATTCCCGAAGATGCGATGCTCCTGCGGATTTTCATCGGCGAAAGTGACCGCTGGCAACACAAGCCGCTCTATGAAGCCATCGTGCTCAAGGCGCGGGAAATGCATCTCGCAGGCGCGACGGTGCTGCGCGGGCCGATGGGTTTCGGCAAGGCGAGCCGGCTGCACACGTCAAAGATCCTCCGGCTCTCCATGGATTTGCCGCTCGTGATCGAAATCGTGGACAGCGAAGAAAAACTAAACGCGTTCCTTCCCATGCTCGACCAAATGATCGGCGGCGGTCTCGTCACACTGGAGAAGGTGAAGGTCATCCATTACCGCTCTGACTCCGACGCTACACAATGAGCATATCTCCAACTGAAGCCGCAACGCTGAAGGAGCAAGAGGCAGCGGTTCGGTAGTACAAGAAGAACACTGCAAACAGAAATCGCGGGAAAATCTGCAAACCTGAACCGTCTGGCGCAGGCAGTCGCCGAAAACCCTGAACTGTTGCAGGAAGTCTTTGACGGACTGGCTGCTGACAAAGCGCGCGTCAAATTCGGATGCCTGAAGCTTCTGCGCTTGATCAGCGAGACCAAGCCGGAAGTCCTGTATCCGGAGTTTGACCGGCTGTTTGATTTGCTTGAAGCCGAGAACAAGATTCTTCAATGGGGAGCGATTCTCTGCATCGGGAACCTCGCCGCCGTGGATTCAAAAAGAAGAATCGATCGCAAGCTCGACCGTTTCCTCCAACCCATTCGGGGAAAGGTAATGATTACGGCGGCCAATGTCGTCCGCGCCGCCGGGCAGATCGCGCGCAGCAAACCCTATCTCGCGGACAGGATTGCTGCTGCGTTGATGCAGGCGGAGTCAGCGACTTATCAAACTGAAGAATGCCGCAACGTGGTATTGGGACACGCAGTCGAATCGCTCGATTTATTTTTTGAGCAGCTCAAACGCCCAAAGCCGGTTGTAGATTTCGTCAAACGACAGCTTCACAATCCGCAGGAACGCTGTCAGGCAGAAGGCCGCCAGTTTCTTGAAGAAACACTCTGGAACTTCAGTCGTTGAAAAGATCGTCAGGCAATAACCCTTGAAGAAATTCGTGACTCTGTTTTCATAGTGGCATGGCAAAGGAAGAGGTTACGAAAATGGGCTGTGCACGAGTCCGTGCACTGACTTTGTCCTAATGATAATGTTCGGCGTGATATGAACACACCACAAGATCAACCTTCCAGACGACCATTCGGACTGATTGCTGTCGCGAGCTATTTCCTCCTGGTCGGCATAATTTCTTTGCTGCTGCCGCTGCTTCACTCCGACCCTCGATACGCCGAGTTTGAAGCCAAGCCACCAGCTTACAAGCTAGGCGCGAGTGCGAGGTCACTCACATTGGACGTCCTCTACGTGGCTTCCGGGGTTGGCTTGTTCTGTCGTCGCCATTGGGCACGCACGCTCGGCCTCTGGGTTCTTGCCGTGGGCGCATTCTACGGAGCTTACGCTTTCGCTTGGGGGTTTGCACACGGCAGGCCGGCTCTTCCAACGCTGGCCATGTCTTTTACGATAGTCGGTGGTTGGACGGCGATATGGTTTTTCTTGTTGTATCGCAGCTCTTGGGCTAGGTCGTTGCGATAACGATGATCTCGGTGTATGAGTGGTGAGTCGCCGAATAAAAACACTGGAGGAACGCGTATGAAGACAGCGAGGCCAAAGCCGATTATCAGCCTTCACTGGATTTGGATTCCACCAGTGGTGATTCTTGCATCGGCGGCTTTCGTTCGCGTGATGCTGAATGCGGAGATTGAGTCCCTTTCACCGTATCGACAGTCGGTCGTGGACACAGTGGTCATCTTGTCTCCTGTTATTGGTTGCATCATTCCAGTTTGTTTGGTTGCTCGGAAGCGTAAACGCACGAGAGATGGAAAAGACGATGCCTAACTAGATTAGACGACAGGACAAAGCGGCTGCTCAGGTGACGCGCCGGTTACACTCTGCCTATGAAAACCAACCGATCTCAAAAACTTCATCTGTCGTTTCCACTTCGACGGTCGCCATTGGCAAGGGCCGCCACTCCTCTACATGCCCACCACAGCCGGATCGCCGTAGAGCGTGAATGAACCGGCGCGGGTGATCTTCACGTCCATGAATTGGCCGCGATGGCGTTCGGAGCCGTCGAACACCACGATCCGGTTGCAGCGCGTGCGGCCCGTCATGCGCGCTGGGATTTTTCTTGCTCGGACCTTCCACGAGAATCTGCATCTGCCGGCCGACCCGGTCCCGGTAGCGGCGTCCGCCGATTTCGTTCACGAGTTCGAGCAGGCGCTGGTTGCGTTCCTCTTTCACTTCTGCGGGAACTTGATCCGGCATTTCGGCGGCGGGCGTGTCGCGCGCGTTGCGAGTATTTGAAAATGTACGCCTGGTCGAATTCGACTTCGCGCACGAGCGACAGCGTTTGCTCGAAATCCTCCTCGGTCTCGCCGGGAAAGCCGACGATGATGTCCGTGCTGATGCCGATCGCCGGGCTTCACGCGGCGCAGTTTCTCGATGATGCCGAGGTATCGTTCGCGCGTGTAGCCGCGATGCATGAGTTTCAGCACGCGGTCGCTGCCGCTTTGCACGGGAAGATGCGCGCTCTCGCAAAGTTTCGGCAGCCGGCGCATAGGCCTCGACCAGGTCGTCGCCGTAACCTTTCGGATGCGGCGAAGTGAAGCGGATGCGTTCCAGCCCTTCGATCTCGTGAACGGCTTCGAGGAGTTGGACGAAGGAGTCTTCTCCTCCCTCGCCAGACGAGGGAAGGCTTGCGTGAGGATTCGTGATCACTCGTCGCCCGTCGTAACTCGCGTGGCGAGGAGTTCGACGCTGTTAAACCCGCGCTTGCCGTAACTCGTCACGATTTGGCCGAGCAACGTGATTTCCTTCACGCCGCGCGCCACCAGCTCGCGGCATTCGGCCACGATGTCCGGGATGCTGCGGCTGCGTTCCTCGCCGCGCGTGTAGGGCACGATGCAGAAGGTGCAATACTGGTTGCAGCCTTGCATGATGCTGACGAACGCGGTGACGGATTCTGTCCGTTGCGCGATTCCGTGCTATGAGCAGATGCTCGCGAATCGTCGCTTCGCTCCCCTGCTCTTCCGCCACGTCCACAATCTTGTCGCGCCGACCGGCCAGGATGTCGTCCAGATATTCCGCCGTGCGATGAAATTTCTGCGTGCCGACGACGAGGTCCACGTCCGGCAGCCGGTCAATCAGTTCCTGTCCGCGGCTTTGCGCCATGCAGCCCATGAAACCCGAGCACCACGTTGCCGCCGGCGCGCGCGTTTCGAGCCGCCAGGTTTTCCATCTTGCGCAGCGCCTTTTGCTCGGCGAGATCGCGCACGCTGCACGTGTTGAGCAGAATGACGTCGGCGGCGGCCTCGCAGGTGCGAGGGTGTAGCCCTTGGCGACGAGCTGCGCGGCGACGGCTTCGCTGTCGCGCTCGTTCATCTGGCAACCGTAAGTTTTGATGTAAACGCTGGGCATGACGCTAGGCCGAAGAAATTACGCCAGCAACGCGCTTTAGAAAGTGGAATAAAGATTCCCGCAATTCCAAACTCACTTGCGAGCGCTGCATGATATTGTCATGCCTCTAGCGAAACCAGCTTGCGTAGTTGTTGGCTTGGATTTAGCTGCGCAGCGCTGAGTTATGGCACAAGAGCGATTGAAAATTCTGCTCATCGAGCATGACGCGGGTTTTACCCGAACTGTGGGGAAATGCTCGAACAGGCCCGCGACATTTCCGCTGCAACTTTCCTCCGCGCCCGACCTGCACGCCGGGTTTTCCGTGCTTACACGGAAACACCTTTGATGTGGTCGATGCTGGACGTCTCGGTGCCGGACGGCGCGGGACTGGCGAACATCGCATTGCTCAAAGCGCAAGCGCCGCGAGCTGCCAATCATCGCGGCGGGCGATGCCGATAACGAAACGGTTGCGGTCGAAGCCGTGCAAGCCGGCGCGCAGGATTATCTGGTGAAAAGCCAGCTCACGCCCGGCTGGCTGGAGCGTTCGATCCGTTACGCGATCGAGCGGCATCGGGCCGACATTGCACTTGCTGGCCGCCGAAGAAAAGTATCACAGCATCTTCGATCATCTGGTCGAAGGTATTTTCCAAACGACGCCGGAAGGCCGTTATCTGATGGCGAACAGCGCTTTGGCGCGAATTTACGGCTACGCCATCGCCGGAAGAATTGATGGACAACCTGACGGACATCGGCCGAAGCGCTTTATGTGCAGCCCGGAAGGCGCGATGAGTTCGTGCGACTGATGCAGGAACAGCGAGACGATCACCGGTTTCGAATCGCAAATCTATCGGAAGGACGGCAGCATCATCTGGATTTCGGAGAATTGCCGCGCGGTGCGCGATCGCGCAAGGCAACCTGCTCTATTACGAAGGCACGGTTGAAGACATCACGCAACGCCGGCAGACAGAGGAACACTTGCGCAATTCGGAATCGCTTTACCATTCGCTGGTAGAAACGATGCCTCAAAATGTATTCCGCAAGGACCTCCAAGGACGGTTCACGTTCGCCAACCAGCAATACTGCAAACACTATAACTGCAAACTTGAAGACATCCTGGGGAAAACTGATTTCGACTTCTTCCCACCGGAGCTTGCCGAGAAATATCGCCGCGACGACTGGCGCGTGATGGAGACCGGTCAGACGTACGAGATCATCGAGGAACATCATCCCCTCGGACAAGAAAAGAGCTATATCCAGGTTGTCAAAACACCGCTCTACGGGCCGGACGGAAAAATCATCGGCCTGCAGGGAATTTTCTGGGACATCACCGCTCAACACGAAGCCGAAGAAAGGACCCGGCGCGCCAACGCCTTGGTGGCGCACAGCCGAAGGGAACTTCACGCCAAAAACGTCCAGATGGAGGACGACCTCAAGATGGCGCGCGAGATTCAGTTGACGATGCTCCCGCAACAATTTCCATCGTTTCCCCGCACGCGCATCGCCGGCCGACAGCGCGTTTCAATTCACGCATCGCTACCTGCCGACCGGCGAAGTCGGGCGGCGACTTCTTCACCGTGTCGGCGCTCTCGGACGACGAGGCCAGCGTGTTCATCTGCGATGTCGCTGGCCATGGCGTGCGTTCGGCGCTGGTGACCGCGATGATTCGGGCGTTGCTCGAGGAATTGAAAGCCCTGGCGAATGATCCCGGCCAATTCGTGACCAAGCTCAACAGTGATTTGCACTCGATTCTGCGGCATGCCGGCACACCATTGTTGACCACTGCTTTCTACCTGGTCGCCAATCGCAAAGACGGTTCGATGCGATATACAAATGCCGGGCATCCCAAACCATTGGTCGTCCGGCGCAGCGCAGGGAACAGTGGAACCGCTCGTCAATATCGGCGGCAAAAGCCAGCCGGCACTTGGCTTATTCGAGCAGGCCACCTACCAAACGTCCGACGTAAAGCTCAACCCGAACGATCTCGTGATGCTCTTTACCGACGGCCTGTACGAGGTTCACAGCGACAATCACGAATTGTACAGCCAGGGCCTGCTTGTGAATGATATCCAGCGCCGCAGCCAACTGCCCGCCTCGCAAATTTTCGACGAACTCCTGGAACAAGTTCAGCAGTTCTCGGCGGAACACAAATTCTCCGACGACGTCTGTCTCGTCGGGATGGAGTTCACCGGCTCGCAATCCGCTCGATCAGCCTAGAACTGGTTTCGCAAGTCTCAGAGTGGTGGGGCGAGCGTACTCGCGAACCTAGATCGCTTCCAATTGCGGCCGGTTGCAGCTCGTCAGTAGCCTCCCCCACCTTATGAAACCTGTTCTAATCCGAAAATCTGAACGGCGGCAGTTTTTCCAAAAGAAACCCTTTACTGTTTTCAACCTTGGGCTAGAGTTGTTCAAGCCGCACAGTGCGGCCTCCGCGAATGGACGTGAAGAAACACGAAGTGCCCGGCCACCCACGAACCGGCAGCGACAGCAAAACGGTTCTTCCGCAATCAAATCATTCAATTCGACTGCGCCAAGAGTTGCCAGTTCTTCCTGTTTTTCCGCGTGCGTTCAGGACCATGACTCCAACCATAAGAAAGGAGCAGCTACGCCCATGGACCTCCATCATCCCATCCTGCGAGAGTTTCCGGAACATTACGAAGTCATCCGCCGCCTCAAAGGCGTTGACGAGCACTTCCGGAAAATGTTCGACGAATATCATCGCCTCGACGACTCCATCTACCGCATCGAAGAGGACATTGATTTCGCGACCGACCAGGAGATTGAAGAACTCAAGCTGCGCCGCGCGAAACTCAAGGACAGCATCTACCATTTGATTCGCCACGCGCCGCCCGCCTGCCCCGCCTGCGAAGGCACGGCAGTCGCCCGATAATTCCGAATCCGCCCGAAGGAAAAGAACACGTCGTGAACGGCACGACGTGAAGGAAAGGTTTATTTCATTTCACCGAATCTCGCTCCGACGAGCGCGATGAAGACCCGGTTGTAGCTCCGAAATCAAAAACGAAAAGACAGGAACGAGTCAGTCACTTCGAAGCGAAGAACGAACCGAGAGCAGACACTCGGGAACGAACAATTCTTTACTTGTTGCACTCACGCCCTAATGGGCGACCCCTTTACGTTAGACGGTATTCGAAATCGAGCAGATGTTGAACGTATTGGTAACCGGAGGTAACAAAAAGTATGTCGGCTTTTCTTGGATTTGAGTCTGCCCACGGATAAAACTGCGAAAAACACTAACCCGCACAGAGGAATCAAGGTGAATTGACCGTTCGTCCGTACGTCAATTTGTCTTTGAGGAAAAACCAGTCCAGAGCAGTGCCGCTAATGGGATTTTTGAAAGCGGCCATATGCCTGTCCACTGAGTCTTCTGCAATGACGGCTTTAACGCCGGACTTTCTCGCCATCGGCCCCCATAGCTCGACTTCATAACATTTGGGAATATGCCCACCCTAGAAAATTTGCTGCTCATGTTTCCCAACTCCAGTTGCAGTAAAAGTCTCTTGTGTGAGTCCCAATACTTTTCTTGGGGAACTCCGCTGCAAACTGCCATTAGATACCGCACCCCAGACTATGAGGTGGATTTACTGTCGGTTGTTGCGCCAGTACCAGCCACTGCAAAACACTTTGCCGTGACCAACAAAGCACCTTAAAAGCAAGTTGTTTCAGCATTGTCGCACATTTGGACCATATCGGCAATCCAGCACCGATTGACCGGAGGTCACCACGAGCAGGCAAGGCTGTTTGGATGTTCAGATTGATGTAGAGCAAGCTATTGCTCCGCAGTAGTGTTCGTAGCCTGAGATGTTGCGCCAGCGCAAAATTTCCTGGCACGCTCGGTGCATTGGTTTCCGTCAGTCAGTTCAAATGTGTGATTAGCCTTTGCAATTCAAATCACCGCTAAAAATCGGCTCCGTTTCACCACCGACAATTCATTACGTGATCCCAATGCTCCGGGAAATCCTGATCCATCAATTGCTCGGCATAGCCCGACTTATCAAATCGCAGCCAACGCCCGGAACATGCACATTCCTGAACCCTTTTCCTCGGGCACCGTCTGTACCTGACAAGGCCGCGCATCGTCGGCACGGATCCAATGATTGGAAAGTGATGCCCGTCCTCGCACATGGCCAATTCATTTTGGAGAGAAATAAAGTTGTTCAGCTTCGGAACTTGGCTGGTGACATACGTTCCATGACCCCATTGCCGGATGGACAATTTAACTCCGGCTTTCGCTTGTATATGAACCCTTATCATGCATTGGGCGACTCCGCAGCCTTAGGTCAAATCGGCAAAGCGAATGACTTTGAGATCCGATTGCCGCGCGAGGTATTCAGCCGTTTCGTGGAGGATGGAAATGAACGATGCGTCGGGTTCGCCGTTCGGAAAATATTCCCACCAGTGCGTCACCAGGACTGTCAGTTCCTGACGCTGGATGACGCGCTTGATTTCTTCGAGCATCGTTTCGCGCGGGCGCTGACACGAGAGCAAGCATCCTGGATGCGAAAGCAGCAACGTTCCATTCATGCGCCAATGGGGAACGTTCCGAATCTTCTTCATTGTGTATTTCGGCCACCAAGAGACGGGCAGTCGCCGTAGTTCGTACCAGCCCGAAGAGATGACAGAGAAACGTTTTGAAACTTCCTCGAAACTGGTTCGCGAAAACTTGTCGTGCGGCGCCACAAAAGTTTTGGGCCTTGGAAAGCCCGCCTCCATCAGCAAGCACATTCCGCGGTCAAGCCGACGGGCGATCTCGCTGCGCGACTGACGGTCAAATTCAAAGTAGTCATGATGGCAACCGTGCTGCACGACGTGGAAAAGCGGATTATCACGAAGGTATTGAACCAGCCGCACATTGCCGCCAATCGGCAAGGTCTTCCCGCTCGCGCCGTTTTTCGCGAAAAGAAAACCTTCGGAACTCCCGTCAGGGCGCGTTGCGTCTGTAGCAACGTCGGGAATGACGGAAGATTCACCGGAAGACCGCGGTCGAGAAATGGCCGATAAAGCCGTTCGAGACATTCAACGGGCGTCAGCGCATTGGTATCGTCGTCGCGAATGATGACGTAACGCATTTTTCTCCTCGATGAGTTGCTCGTAGATTTTTTTCATCCGTCCCGCCAAGACGTTCAGGTTGTATTCCGCACTCACCTCATCACCTCCGCGCCGCAAAACGCTTCTGGCGGCGTCGGATCTGGTCAACGCAAGATTGAGAGGTGCATGAAATGTTTCCGGCCTGTCGAGATCGAAAAGCCATCCATTCTGGCCGTCGCGCACGAGCGTACACGCGCCCGACGTGCGGCTGGAAAGAACCATCGTGCCCGTCGCCCATGCTTCGAGAATGACAAGTCCAAATGTTTCGGACTTCGACGGCACGAGCAGGACTTCCGCTTCCTGCAAGAGTCCAATCAGGCGTGGGTCGTTTGGTGGCAAACTGCCGGTCAAAAGCACGCGGCCTTGCAAGCCAAGAGCCTCAATACTCTTTTTGAGCAATTCGCCATAGGCTTCGTCCGTGCATGCCCCCGCCAGCACGAGCATCGCACGCGGATGCTTCTGGAAAATGCGCGGCGCCTGTTCAATGAGCCATAGTTGGTTTTTGATCGGATCGATGCGACCGACGCAAAGGAGGATATGCCTGTCCTGAATTTCCGGGAATTCATGCAGCGCGTGTGTTCGGCAGTCGCGCTGGTAAATTTCCAGCGGGACGCCATGTGGCTGGACCACGATCTGTTTGCCAGGAAATTTTTCCCGAAGGAGCCGCGCCTCATTGCCGTTGCACGTGATGATCGCGTCGGCTTCCGGAAACAGCCGATGCGATTGAAAAATCAGCCCAAAGAGCTTTCCCCATTCCAAGCCGCCGACGGGTTTGTTGAAATCCTTTTTGATTGCGCTCGGCAAATCGAAAACCCCGCCGTGAATCGTGATGACAAACGGCACGTCCCGATGCTTTGCGGCCGAAAGCCCAATACCGCCAATCCTTCCGAGCGTGTGGGTATGAATAAGCGAAAGGCCGCTTTCCTGACGAAGCATCGAATACAAATCAAAGGACATGAGATTGCCGCCAACCGAAACGAGCTGACGTTTTCGTTGAGGAGAGATTCCGAAAATCGGGACAAAGGCACGGAAACGCCGTATTCTGCAACCCGCCGCCGCGAGTGGATCGTTGTCAGGCTCGTGCTCGAGTCGAGGACAAAAGACAACAGGTGCAACGCCGTGCTCGCGCAGTCCGGCGAAGAGACGTTGAACAGCCGTTTCAGTCCCACCCCATTGATCCGGATTGTATTTTCTGAGCAGATGGGCAACGCGCATTTCAACAGCTCCAGGCAGGCTCGACATTTCGTTCGCACTCGGCTTCAAACGCGAGCGAACGTTCTCGCCGTTTGACGTGCCGCTCCTGTTTCTTCAGATAGTAAAGGCTCGCCAGCGCTCCGAGTATGATATGAAACGTAAAGAATATCGGAGTCTGATGATAAACCCATTCCGTCATGCTCTGAAGAAAGATACCGCACGTGCCGAAGAAGAAGCCGATGCCCATGCGCCGCATAGGATCCGGAGTGCGCTTCCAGAAAAAGCTGGCGCCCATTTGAAACCAGCGCAGCCAAAGCAACGTGAAGAGCACTAATCCGGGAATGCCCATCTCGCCTGCGGTGAGCGCCGCCAGGCTGTGCGCGGGCGCGGCCTGGGGATCATCAACATGACTGCCTTCTGGAATCGACGAATTTCGGCGGCCTGTCCGTGCCCGGGTATTTTGAATAGCGCCAGCCATACCTCGGACCGTACCAATCGGTAACCCAATACGACCAGTTGTTTGGTCCCACCCCAAACGTTTTGTCCGCCAAGATCGCCTCCGCCATGCGGATGTAGAAACCGCGGCCTTGCGAGTTCTTGTCCTCGTATTCCTTGGCGAGTGTTGATTCATGAAATCGCGCGCTCAAGGTGCGCCACGATTTTGCGAGCACTCCGATTGCGCCAAGCATCACGAACCCGGCGATGATGACCTTTCTTGGCGTGATGTTTACCCGGATGGTTGTTGCAGCCGCGCCGAGAAGGACCGCTCCCATGGCGACAACTCCCGCGCGTGAGATGGTGAGGATTACTCCGATGCAGGACAGCGCGATGGCCATTGCACCAATCGCTTTCAAATGGAGCGGCAGCCGCGACGTGAGCACGACGACGAATATTGGCGCGGTCATGCACAGGTACATCGAAAGGCTATTGGAGTCGTCCAATGTGGCGAAAACCCGATGAACACCCTTGAAGTAACGTTGTTCCAAGGCATGCGCCCCTTCCCAACAGACGATCAACGCCAGGGCGAAAAGAAAAATCCGCAACTCGCGTTCGCTGCGAATATAAAACGCGGCCGCAAGAAACATGATGATGCCGCGAACCATTTTGGAGAGCGCAAAAAGCCCGAAAAGCTTTGGTTCCGCAATGGTCACACAGAAGCCCGCGAACAAAAGAAGCACGATCATCCATCCGAGGCTTGAGGGCCAGTACCAGCGCTTCTCGCCACGGCGTGGCACAATCAACGCGCTCACAAGCAGGCTCAACGACAGCACGTCCACCAGCGACACCTCAAAACCGCACGTGGTGCCGCGATACCATTCACGGCTGACGAAGTTCACGTCCACCGATTCTGTGATTGCCGCGAGCGGTACCATCACAAAGAAGAAGACGTCCCGCATCCGTTGGGAGACGCACGTCAGCGTGATGCCGGCCGTTGCGCCAATCAGCAGCAGAAACAACGCTGTAGAGTCTTTGTCCGCCATATTAAGGCTTCATTGCCTGCGCCCCCACGAAGGCTTGGCATTCAGTAGAAAAAAATATCCGTAGAGGTAACGCCAGGACGACACGGGCCGACGCTCTTGAAGATCCGCACGCTACGCGCCCGATTTTCCTTCCGAAGCAACGGATAGCGCCAAGAGTCGTCCACCACGATGATTCCACCCGGCTTGATACGCGCTTCGGCTTTTTGAAAACAAATTGGGCGGACGTGATCCCATTCCTCACTGCCATCCACCACAATCACATCGAAGCGCCCGTCAGGAATCGCATGCAGATACGCAGAGCGATCGAAGCCGGCTACATCAGTAAAGTCGAATGGGTGTAATTCCATCTTCACATTTCGGAGTGCCTGGGCTTCCAGCCGTTTGGAAACCAGCTCGAACCATCGGGGATCATTTTCAATGGAGAAGATTGACCGTGTTCGCTTGGCGAAAAAAATGGTCGAACCTCCGGAACCATACTCACACACACTCATGTTCCGCTCGAGAAAGTCTTCCAGAAAATCGATTGCCGCGTATGAGAACCACGGGATTTCGAGGTCGAGCGGCGTTTTGCCGTTGATAAGGTTATGGGTTACACACCTGGGAATGTATTGCGGGTGAAACGCGAGGTTTGTGATCACACGCGCGATTTTTGTGGGAACAGTTCCGTGCATATTTCTCCTCCTGATCAAGCAGCAGGAGGCGAAGTGCCTCCAGCGAATTCAAAATGCTTCAAGCCACTCCGCTCCGCGCGCGGCCAATAATCGGTGCTGCCGGCCTTTAAAAGTTTATGCGCCAGGAACGCCGCCCACAGCGAAACGAAGAATCCGGCAAAAGCGATCGGAAGATAAAGGACACGCTTCAGAAAACCAAACCGTGCGAGACGCGCAAACTGGTGCGTCAACAAGACCTGGATAGAGTCGCCAGAAGAACTTCACGTTTTGGACGTGTTCCGTCACCAGACGCTTCAGCCAGCGTGGCTCGGCGCGCTCCTTTTCGCGGAGCGTTTCGGCAAGCCGCTGCCGTTCAATGCACGAGAGCTTGGGGAGATAATCGTCCACCAGCAGATGCACCATGGTCTGCCCGATCACCTGACGCTTCTGATTCTTCAGGACGCCTCGTAACGAAAGATAAGCTTCGAACGTGTGCCCGGCATTCCGCGCCGTCTGAATTCGCACAGGCCATACGGGGTGCGCAAGCAAGTCGGTGCATACGAGAGTCTTGATAAGCCCGTCGTCGCACGCGGCGAGGTCCCTCGGCAAATAAATGTTCCGCGCAACTTCAGCGCGGATGCCATAAAGCTGACCACAAAGTTGCGCTGGAGCGCCGCGCGTCAGCGCTGACATCGCGAGAGACAGGCTTTGCCGAACAGATTTTCGCGACTTGAACTCGATGTCTTTGCTGGCCCGATCCACCACGACATGCGCTTCTCGATTTCTTTCCAGCAGCCGAACCATGTTCCAGAGCGTTTCGCTCTGATGGATCACGATGTCGGCATCGGCAAGAAACAGGAACCGCGCCTCGCGAGCGGAGAGTGAATGGACGAATGAATTCCAGGCATTGATTTTCCCGCGTTCAGCAATCTCCACTGATCGGCAGGAGAAACAATCGGAGTACGGATGCGTCTGTTTTTGTTCCGAGAAGAATTCGCTCGCGACCTCACGCGTTCGATCTGTGCAACCATTGGCGACGCAGACGATCTCGCAGCGGAGATTTCGCCGGCCAAGTTCGGCGAAAAGCGATTGAGTGAACAGCGATTCCAGCATTGGCACGAGCGCCTTCTCCTCGTTCCAAGCAATAATGCCGATTGAAACGCAAATAGCGCGAGAGCCTTGAGCGGCTGGCAATTCAGTGTTCATGACGGCGCCATGGTAGGATCTTCGGGGCAGTCCGGTTCAGTAGGCAAATACCGCAGGCCGCGACCGGAAAGACCTTCCGTTCAGCGCGATGGAATCTGCAACCTAAGGCAAAGACCCCATTCACCCGCAGCGCTGGCGCCTGATAATCTTTTCCCGATGATTTCGAACTCTGCGGGTCTGATGCCCCGCCGAGAAAAGTTGCAGCGCAAAGATTCTAAAGGTCATGGAAAACGTGGACAGGTTTGCCAATTACAGGGAACGCGAACCGCGGCTCGGGTGGCCGCAACAAACAATTGCGTATGAAACTTGTCATTCTGCTAGGCACGCTGCTGGCGGCGAATTGTGCCGCCGCAGGTGGCTCCGCCTCGACGAAAGGACTGGCCTCCTGGTATGGCGAGGCACATCGTGGCAGACTCATGGCTAACGGCCATAAGTTCAATCCGGACAAATTGACCGCCGCATCCTGGTTTTATCCGCTGGGGAGCCGGGTGCGCGTGACCAGCCCTAATCCGCGCCGAAGTGTTGTTGTGACAATCACCGATCGCGGTCCTGCCAAAGGTCTCGTCCAGGACGGCCGTGTAATCGACCTGTCGAGGGGAGCATTCGAAAAACTTGCGCCGGCCGAAATTGGTCTCGTGGACGTAACTGTTAACCGGCTTGATTAGTGCAACACGCTCGCTCTGGAAATGCAGGCGCGCATTGATTTGCTTCGACGTCACCGTTTGTAATTCAATTCTTCACCCCGCTTTACGGCTAAAGTGCTCGACTTGTAATTCCGTTTTCAGTACAAGCGCTCTGATTAAAACCAGAGCCGCGAACAACCGGAATTTGGCGGAGAGCCCTTCTGGTGTGGCTCGCGTGGGAATCTTGTTTGCCGGACGGGAATCGACCAACTTCGAACGGCTCGACCCGTGTAGAAACTCGACAGCAAGGAAACCGGTTTCCTGAACATGCGCCCGTTTTCAGATTTGCCGATTCGGAAGAAGCTCACGGTCGTTATTGTTTTGGCGAACGTTCTGGCGTTGGTGCTGGTTGGTGTCGCCAGTGCAATTTACGAGGTGTCGCTGTTCCGGCGCGCGGCAATCCGCGAAGCATCCATTCAGGCGGAGTTGGTGGGCACATTCTGCGTCTCGGCTCTAGCCCGAAACAATCCTGGTGAAGCGCAAAACCGATTGGCAATTCTGGCAGCGCAAGACCAGATCGTGGCGGCACAGCTTTTCACGGCCAATGGCACACTACTGGCGGAATACCCAACGGACGCGGGGAAGAAGATGCCAGCGGCGGCCTCGTTAATGCAAAAGCGCACCCTGAACGAGAGCTACGCAATCCGTCAAGACCACGTTCTTGTTACGAAACCGGTGCTTTCGAATTCCCAGCCTGTGGGGACGCTCGTTTTACTCGCCCGCACCAACGAACTCGAGCAGCACCTCGAGGCCGGCCTGGGAACTGTTGTGGCCGCTCTGCTTATCTCCACCGTTGTAGCTCTGCTGGTGTCGTTGAAAGTGCAAAGGACCGTTTCCGATCCCATTCAACATCTCGCCCGTGTGGTTTCGGCAGTGGGCACAAAGAGCGACTATTCATTGCGCGCTGTGAAACGAGGCAATGATGAAATTGGCGCTCTGATTGATGGCGTGAACAAAATGCTCGATGAAATTCACACGCACCAGAAAGAGCTTCAGACCAGCGAAGAAAGGTTCCGTCAAGTGACTGAGTCCATTCGTGAAGTCTTCTGGATGACCAACGTTGAGAAGAACCAGATGATTTACATCAGTCCCAGCTACGAAGAAGTCTGGGGACGAACGAGTCAAACTTTGTACGCAATTCCATGGGACTGGCTGGAAGGAGTCCATGCTGACGACCGCGAGCGCGTCTTAAGGGCGGTGAAATCCAAGCAAATTGCCGGCACTTATGATGAGGAATTCCGCGTGGTGCGACCGGATGGATCGATTCGGTGGATTCGTGACCGGGCCTTTCCGGTATTCGACAAAGGAGGAAAGATATATCGCATGGCAGGTATCGCCGAAGACGTTACCGAGCGGAAACGGCTTGAGCGTGAAGTTTTGGATATTAGCGATCGAGAACAGGAAAGGCTTGGCCAAGACCTTCACGATGGGCTTTGTCAGCATCTTGTAAGCATTGCCATGACGGCCAGTTTGCTGAAGCGGCGATTGGCAGGTGTTGCGAATCCAGAAGCGCGCATTGCCGAACGTATTTGTTCACAACTGGAAGATGCTGTCGCTCAGGCTCGAAGTCTGGCGCGCGGTATCTGCTCTTTAGATTTGGCCGAGGACAATCTGCCTCCCGCATTGCGGGAACTGGCGCTCTCGACGACACGCGAGTACGGAATCCCCTGTCACGTAGATTTTGCAGAACCCTTAAGCATTGGAGACGCAGGGGTGGTTACGAATCTTTACCGTATTGCTCGCGAGGCAGTGTACAACGCCGCCAAGCATGCGCGTCCGAACCTTATAAATATTGAAGTAAAAGCACATGAAGACGTCATCACCCTCAAGGTCAGCGATGATGGTGTCGGGATTGATAATCCACCTAAGAATAGCTCCGGGATGGGTTTAGGTCTGATGAAATATCGCGCCTCCATGATCGGAGCCGAGCTGAAGATTGAGCGGTCATTGCCGGGGGGGACAGTTATGACTTGCAATTTGCCCCGGATCCACATTTAATATCTCCGTCAATCGGGAGAATATGAAAAAATCAAACGGAGCCAAGAGCATCCGTGTGTTTCTGGTGGACGATCATCCGCTTGTCCGCCAGGCGCTAAAGGATGCCATGCGGCATGAGCGGGACATGGAAGTATGTGGCGAAGCGGAGGATCGGGATGAGGCATTGAAAGGAATCGCCCAAGCCGCTCCTGACCTCGCAATCATAGACCTACGCCTCAGGACATCCGATGGACTGGATCTGATACGCGATATTCGTGATCAACATCCCAAAGTTCTCAGTCTGGTGTTGTCGATGCAGGACGAATCGATGTCCGCAGAGCGCGCGGTTCGAGCTGGAGCTCGCGGGTATGTTTCGAAGCAGGAAGCGCCCGGTAAGATTATGGAGGCCGTCCGAAAGGTCCTCGGAGGTGAAATCTACTGGAGTGAAAAGGCCGCAGCGCACATTGCATCCAAAATCGCGTCGCCCAATTCCACCGGCAGTTCTATCGAAAACCTTTCCGAACGCGAATTGCAGGTGTTCGAGCTGATTGGCCTCGGGCGCAGTACCAATCAAATCGCTGAATCGCTCCACATTGATATCAGCACGGTGGAAACGTATCGCGCCCGAATCAAAGACAAGCTGAATCTCAAAGACGGTTCAGAACTGCTGCAAGGTGCAATTCGGTGGTGCCTTACCAAGGCTTACCACTGAGTTCCGGCTCGGTTTGCGGTTCTTTCTTCGATCACAGTTCATAATGCCAAACATCATGATGAAACAAGCACCATTGTTCCGGAGGATTAATTTGTTCTGCTGCGCGGCTCCTTTCGGCCTCCTTCTGGCCGCAGTATTGACGATCGCGAGCCTTACCGGCTGCAAGACCACCCCCTCAGAGAATGTGGATTTATCGAGCGTCACGAATATGCCGGCGCAAACGGATAGCATTGTCCTGCACGGAGGCGACACGATTCAGATTACATTTCCTGGCGCCCCCAATCTCAATGCCACCCGCACGATCCGACCGGACGGAAAGATCGATATGCAGCTCGTCGGCGAGGTGACTGCCGCCGGATTGACACCGAAGGAACTGGAGAAGAAGTTGGTTGATCTCTACAGCGACAAGATTCTTGAAAAGGAAATAAATATCGTTGTCCTGACGTCGAGCTTTCCAGTTTTTGTGACCGGCGCAGTGATCCGTCCGGGAAAAATCAATTCCGACCGTCCGATTACGGCTTTAGACGCAGTAATGGAAGCAGGCGGGTTTGACCAGACGCGCGCCAATACGAAAGCCGTCATGATCATTCGAAACGTAAACGGCCGCATGGAGCATCATAAGATCGACCTGAACGCAGTGATTAAAGGCAAAAGCACCGAAGCCTTTTATCTGAAGCCATCGGATATTGTTTACGTTCCAGAACGGTTTCAGATTCTCTGAGTCGCTCGTCGTCCGAATTAACTGCGAAATTCCAATAGAATGACTGTCACTGCGCCTCAGTCGCAGGCGTGGGAGTCTCCACAGATTTGAGTTCCGCTTTGGTTGTAGAATTTGTTTCCCCGGCAGGCTTTGAGTCTTCCTTTTTCTCGACGAGCAGCTCTGAATGGTGTTTTAAGAGTGGCTCGACTTCCCACGACTGAACGAGATACGTCCAGCTCTGGTAACCTTGTTCCTGTTTGAGCTTCTCTTCGAGCTTCTGTTGCTTGTCTTTGAATTCCTTGTCCAGCCTGGCCTTGTCTTCCGGTTTCTCGTCTTTGCCAACAACGCGCTCTTTTGGGATTTGAGCGTTGACGGTCATCGCTAGATGATAATCGTCATTTGTCTTTTCACCGATCCTGATCGCATAATCAAATCCATCAAAGGTTTGGATTTTGACATGGGTTGGGCTGTTTGTCCCGGTTTCCACAAAATTCGTGCCCTGCATGACGTCCACAAAACTCGGCGAACTGAAAGGATTCGAAACGCCGGCTATCTTTCCAGAATCAATCTGCTCGCCCGGTTTTGCGTCCGCGAGCTTCCATTCATTGGTTTCAGTTTCACGCACGAGCTTCCATGAATTCGTTGCCACTGGAAAAACAACTTCAATCGATTTTGGCTTCTCAATTCGGAAGAAATCTTTGTTCAACCATGTGTCGGCTTTCGGTTCAATGTTCTCCAACGGATTGGAAATGGTCGCGACAGTGTCTGAATTCCCGACTTTCACGTATCGTCCGTCCGGCCAGCCCTCATCGCCTCCACCATAAGGCGACGCCTGTTTCGACTTTTGCATGTGCATCTTGCCCAACAGCACGCTCGCCACCGGCTTATCATTCTCTCCCCGGAACTCCACGACAGTAGGAGCATTCGTGGTTGCATTCGGAGCCAAATCCAGTCGCGCCAATTGAGATGGCCCGACCTTCTCGCTCTGAACGACTTTCAAGTCGCGCGCCTTGATGAGGAAATCGCTTATCTGACTGAAGTTCGCAGGATAATCATTTCGTTCGCGCACGCGCCAAAGCTCGTCCTTCTTGACAAGATTCACCTC
This sequence comes from uncultured Verrucomicrobiae bacterium, assembly GCA_963760675.1. Classification (GTDB taxonomy): domain Bacteria; phylum Verrucomicrobiota; class Verrucomicrobiia; order Limisphaerales; family BOG-1460; genus CAVXEG01. The sequence goes on along the minus strand of CAVXEG010000010.1, from coordinate 107,151 downwards.
ATTGGTTCCATGCTTGATCACCAGGTGCGTGAGGTCGTTGATTGGCAGATCGGCCATGAGCTTCGTTCCGGCCAGAATGTCGCGCCCATCCCACGAGGAGTTCTGTTTCTTGTGCAGGAGAATCCCGGCGACGCCGAGAACAGCAACTAAAATGATTAAAATCCCAAGTTGTTTCCGATTCATTTTGCTGATGTGCGTTTCCGTTTGTAAACCGCCAGGGTCAGCCCGCAAAGGCATACGATGGCTGGCATGACGAGAATGTTAATCCATTTGAGGCGGGTCTCCAGGGAATCAATGTCCTGACGCAGCTTCTTGCGCACGTCCTTGAGTTGCATGTTGATTTCAGCTTCCTTCTTACGGAGGTTCTCAATTTGTGCCTGCTGTTCCGGCGATAGAATGAAGCGTTGGCTTCCTTGCTTGGCCTGCTGCAATTCACTCAACCGCTGTCTTGTCTCCGCGAGACTATCTTCAAATTCCTTAATCTTGCTTTGGTACGCCTCATTAGCCTCGGCCTGCATCTTCTTCACGAGGGTGAAAGGACGATTCTGCGTCGCCCGGCTGCGGACTGCGATTAGATTGTTGTCACCGGTCAGTTGCTCCACCGCGTTCTGAGCGAAATTCAAGTTGCCGTTCATCTGCATCGCGAGATTTCCAAATGGCGTCTGCATCTGCCGCAACGTGAACTGGTCGTAAAGCATGTCGGCGTCGCCCACGAGAATCACAGTGTTATCACCCTTTCCTTCCTTCAATGTGGCCGTCGTGACCTGATTGGTTTCCTTTTCGTCTTTCGGCTCGCCGTCGGGAAAGGCTGTTTTGAATTTGCCCGTCAACCGCACTGCCATGGCATATCTCGTTCCCGAAGGTTTGAAATTCTTCATGATGTTCTCTCCGGACATCTGGGCCATGAAACCTTCGACCAGTTGTGAATCCGTCGTGCTCTTGAGCAGCACTGTTTCCTTTAAGCCCGTCACGGGCGTGCCGGTAAATGCGCCAACAAACGGCAGCCAGATGTCTTCGATTTGGCTCGTGGCGATGTCATCTTTGTTGATGCCGTCCGCCGTGACCGAGAGAAACGCCGGTGCGTCCTGTGGCTCGCCCGTGCGGCCGCCAAGCTGCATCTTGTAATTCATGTCTGCGACCACCTTCGTTGTGTCAAACTGAAGTCCCCATGCCTTCAAAAGCTTGTCCAACGATGAGCCGCTGTCCCGGCATGTTGCCAAGCATCGGGTTCTGCTGTTGCTGGCTGTCAGCCAAAGCCAGCGGATCCAGAAAGGCGATCAGCTTTCCGCCGCGCATGATGAACTGGTCTATCGCGAATTGCGCTTTGTCGGAAATGTCGCGCGGATGGATCACGAACAGAACTTTGATGTCGTCGTCGATCTTGTCCGTGTCCATCTCCACGCTGCTTGACCGTGAAATCGTTCTTCAATTCGCTGACTATCGTCCAGGGTTCCTGTCCCTGCCGCTGGCCCATCTGCATCATCATCGGATTGGCCGGCATGCCAAATACCGGCAGCGCGCTCATAACCCCGACGACCGGGCGTGTCCGGACGTGACGACTCGCGAAATGGCGCGGGACAAATCGTATTCCAGCATTCGCTCACGGTTTGGATCCAGAAATGGAATGGCGTGCATTTCATCCACCTGACTGACGGCGAGGCCAAGGTAAAACTTTTCTCCGTTCGATAACTCCTGGCCCTCTACTCCGTCCAGCCGCGCGCGATCTTCAGCATTTGAATCCGGCTCGGGATTGAGCTTCTCAACGATGAGCTTGTCTCCGGCGACTTGTCTGTATTCCGCGAGCAAATCCTCCACGCGACTGGCATAATCGCGAAGATACACGGTTTCCGGTGTCGCCGCTTCGGCCTGAGAACAGTAGAATCTGATTCTCACCGGGGTATCGAGCTTCTTCAAAATCGCCTTTGTTCCAGGCGAGAGCGTGTAAGCCTTCTCTTTCGTCAAATCAATGCGTGCCCGGAGCTGGCCCGTCACGAAATTGAATGCGATGAGCAACACACCCATCGCGACGACGCCAATGGTCGAGAAAAGAATTGTTTGAAATGATTTGTTCTGCATGACGCCTCCTGTTCAGCCCGCCCGGTGTCCCCGCAAAATCACGCTTGTCGTGAACAGCGAAAACATAATTAGCGACAAGAAGAAAATCAGGTCGCGGGAATCGAGCACACCTTTCTGGAACCCTTCGAAATGCGTGATCACACTGAACGACGTGATGGCGTCCACAAGCCGCGGACTCGCGAGGAACACATCGTGCATGAAATCAATCACCGGCGGGAATCCGGCGAGAATCAGGAAAAGACAGAGCACTACCGAGACAATGAAACTGACTACCTGATTGCGCGTCATGGCCGACGTAATGCAACTCATGGCGAGGTACGCGCCGGCCATCAACCAGCTTCCAATATAGCCGGCGAGAATGACCCCGTTGTCCGGACTTCCGAGATAATTCACCGTGATCCAGATGGGGAACGTCAGCGCCAATGCCACGCCAAGAAAAATCCATGAAGCCAGAAACTTTCCGACGATTGCCTGCCAGGCGGTAATCGGCATCGTCAGCAACAGCTCAATTGTGCCCACGCGCCGTTCCTCCGCCCACAGCCGCATTCCCACCGCGGGCACGAGGAACAGATAGAACCACGGGTGCCAGAAAAAGAAATTCGCACCCAGCGACGCTTGTCCCCGCTCCAACAGCGTCGGCTTGACGACGAATGCGAACAATCCGCACAGCAATAGAAAAATGATGATGAAGATGTAGGCCAGCGGCGATGAAAAATACGCGCCCAGTTCGCGTTTGGTGATGGTCTTGATGTTGGCCAGAGCATTCATTTCGTTTGCCTCTCCGCCTTTCCGGTGTCAGGCATCGTGATGTTGCGGAACACCTCATCGAGCCGGCCTTCTTCCGTGTGCAATTCCTCGATTCGCCAGCCTTTGGTCACTTCTGAAATGCTGCGAGCCAGCGCGCCGTTGGCGTTTGCCTTCGGAAACACGCGCGCAGTGATCGTGCTGCCATCTTCTTTCAGAATCGCTGGTTCGCTTTACTGTTGGAAGTTGCAGCAGGCATTGGCTCAACGCCGCGGCGTTGACCCCGCTAACGCGCAGCGTCACGGCGCCCGCCCATTCCGACTTCTGCCGAAGCTGCTCCGGCGTGCCGTTCGCAACGATCTTTCCGCGATCAATGATGATGGCGCGCGAACACACGGCGTCCACTTCCTCCAGAATATGAGTTGAAAAAATGATCGCCTTCTTCTCGCCCATTCGCCGGATTAGTCCGCGGACTTCATGCTTCTGGTTTGGATCCAGTCCGTCGGTCGGCTCGTCGAGAACCAATACGTCGGGATCATGAATGATGGATTGCGCGAAGCACGTGCGGTGGCGGTAACCCTTTGAAAGCGTCTCCACGCTCTGGTGAAGCACCGATTCGAGGAAACACATTTCAACCACGCGCGCGACCGCCTTCTTCTTCGCTTCGCCTCGCAATCCGCGAATCTCCGCGGCGAAATTCAGAAATCCATGCACCGTCATATCCGTGTACGCGGGCGCATTTTCCGGCAGATAACCAATCATCTGCTTGGCCGGAATCGGATCTTCGACGACATCATGGCCACCTACAGAAACGCTGCCGGCGCTCGGTGAAATGAATCCGGTAATCATCCGCATGGTCGTGGACTTGCCCGCGCCGTTCGGGCCAAGAAAGCCAAGCACCTCGCCGCGTTCGACGGAAAAAGTCACGTCATCAACGGCGCGCTTTGCGCCGAAATGCTTCGCCAGATTTTGGACTTTGATCATAGCTGCAGTTTTGTTCGGACCAGGAACAGCCTGTCGAAATAACCAGCCGAAACGAAAAAGTAAATCGGTTTTTTGCTGGCGGTTGTATTTGAGCGCAGCCTATTTTACACTCGCGCCGCGCATCCAGCAGTATGCAAATCTTGGACAATTTTTGGGGAACATGTTCAAAACAATTTTAAATGACCACAAAATCGGCGGTGGTAAGGAGGTTGAAGTATCAGCCGGTGATGCGAATGGCGTTCTAGACAAAAGGCAAGACACCAGTCCTGCGCCAGGTTGGCTTCCATGAACCTGCGCTCGCGCCATTGGTTGTGGTTGCTGCTGATCGTTCCCGTAGCGGCGGGCCTGGTGCGGCTTCGATTCGACGTGGACGTTCTGGATTTGCTGCCCGAAAACGTGCAGGCAGTTCAAGGTCTAAAGCTGTATCAGAAATATTTCGCGAACGCGCAGGAGTTGCTCATCACCGTTCAGACAGACTCGCCCGAACGATCTGAAAATGTGGCCCGCGAAATTGCGGAGGCTCTGCGGGCGCAAACGAACCTTGTGGCGCAGGCGACCTGGCAGCCGCCCTGGCTTGAACATCCAGACCAAGCTGCCGAACTGCTCGCTTATATCTGGCTCAATCAACCACCGGAGGTTTTCAGCGAACTCACGAACCGATTGAGCATCGTGAATGCGTCAGCTGCGCTCTCCACGGCACGCGAACAACTCGCCACTTCCCTCTCGCCGGACCAAATCGCGCGACTCAGTTACGACCCGTTTGGTCTGACACAGCTCCCGGGCAACGCCGCCGCCGCTGCGCCAAGATTTGGTCAAGGTCAGGAAATGTTCGCCTCAGAAGACGGAACGTTTCGTGTCGTCTTCGTCCAGGCAAAAGGCACGCTGGCCAACTACCGTGAGTGTGCAGATTGGTTGGATGCGATTCAGAAGCTCGTCAACCCCATTGTCTATTCCAGGAGCGGCCCGGTGAAACTGGGCTTCACAGGAGCGCCAGCGTTCGTCGCGGAAACATCAAGCGGCATGCAGCATGACATGACGATTTCCGTCGGCGGCACTTCAGTGCTCATCGCATTGTTGTTCTGGCTGGCACACCGCCGTGTCAAACCCATGCTTTGGCTGCTCACCCTTCTTGCGCTCGTATTGCTCGGCACGCTCGGCCTTGGCGGCCTTTTTCTAGGCACGATCAATGTCGTGAGCATGGGTTTCGCTGCCATTCTGCTGGGCCTCGCGGTTGATTACGCCGTCGTTCATTATCAGGAAGCCCTCGCGCATCCAGACCTCTCTGTGCCCGAAATCCGCCACGCCATCGCCCCCAGCATTTTCTGGGCTGCGGTTACGACCATCACCGCGTTTTTGGTGCTGAATTTCGGCGGCCTGCCCGGTCTCGGCCAATTGGGATCGCTTGTCGGAATGGGCATCGCGCTGTCCGCGTGCGTAATGATCTTCGGCTTCTTGCCACCGCTTTTTCCAAATCGCCGTAAGCCGGGAATTTCGGGTGTTCATTCTGCACCTCACGGTAACCCTCGCCCCCTCAGTCCGGCTCGGTCCTGCATTACTTTGGTTGTCACATGCGTCGTGCTCATTGGCTGTTTACTCGTTCTTTCGTTTGGCCCACCGCGGATGGACTCAACGGCGACCGCGCTCCGGCCACGGAATAGCTCCTCCTATTCGGCGCTTGAAGAAGTCCAGAAACATCTTGGCGGAAAAGACGAGCCGTTGTGGGTTCTCGTTTCCGGACAAAACGAAGCCGATGTCGCTCGCGACCTCGATGCGCTTCAAGCAGCACTCGACCGCGCGAAATCAAACGAGGTCTTTCGCGACGCAACTTTGCCGACCGTGCTGTGGCCGAGACCGGAATATCAAGCGCGCAACCGGGTTGTTGCGGAGCAGTTGGCAACTCGACGCGAGACTCTTCACATGGCCGCTCAAACCAACGGCTTCGCGGAAAGCTCTCTCGTTTTGACAGACAGCATGCTCCAAACATGGCTGAAAGCCGCAGCGACGACGTCCGTCTTCTGGCCTTCAAACGACGTGAGTGGATGGATCATTGGCAAGCTGGCGGCGCGCTCGCCAACAAACTGCGTCGCGTTGGGTTTGCTTCATCCTCAAACCAGCAATCCCGTGCTGCTGAACCATGAGATTTCCAATCTTGAATCCAGACTGTCCACACAAGACGTCTGGATCTCCGGTTGGCAACTCCTCGGAAACGCAGTGTTTGCAACTGTGAAGAAGAACATGTGGAAACTGCTCGCTCCCATGATTTTTCTCGTCCTGCTTTCTCTTTGGCTTGCGTTTCGCCGTCCGCTTGAAATTTTTTTGAGCCTGAGCACGCTCGCGATGAGCGGTCTCTGTCTTCTCGCGATCATGCGATTCACTGGATGGTCGTGGAATCTCCTGAACTTGATGGGCATTCCGCTCATCCTGGGCACGGGCGTGGACTACAGCATCTTCATGCAACTGGCGCTGCGGCGTTATGATGGAGATTTGCACATGACCTACCGCTCCGTCGGACGAGCCCTGCTCCTCTGTGGTGCGACAGCCATCGCAGGATTTGGCTCGCTCGCCTGGTCCAGCAACGCCGGAATGTCGAGCCTCGGACAGGTCTGCGCCGTCGGGATCGCTGGCAACATGTTGATCTCCATTTTTCTCCTGCCCGTTTGGTGGCGCACACTGGCTCGTGGAAAAATCGGAATCAACGAAGCCACTCCGATTTCCGCTCCATCTTCGCTTTACCAGGAAAAAATCTGGCGACTTGGCCTCCGGATCGTTCGGATCCTGCCGCGCAATCTCTGCATTGGACTAAGCGGCATTTTTGTAAACGTTTACTGGCTGCTCGCCTTACATCGCCGCGAGCTTGTCATTCAGAACCTATTGCCCGCGCTCAACAACGATCGGTCTTCCGCAACGAAAAAAGCGCGCGCGCTCTTTCACCAATTTGGATTGAAATTGGTTGATCTGTGGCGTTACGAGGCGGGTCTGCAGATTGAAAACCTTTTCGGTAACTCCACAGGCTGGGAACATTTCGCAAACGCCCAGGCGGAAGGCCGAGGCGTTCTCTTGCTGACCCCGCACCTGGGCAACTGGGAATTCGGCGGGCCCTGGCTCACGCAAAAAGGTGTTCGACTTCAGGTCATCACACAGGCCGAACCCGGAGAAACATTCACGGAACTTCGCCGCGCTTCCCGCGCCCGCTGGAATATCGAAACACTCGTCATTCGCGATGACCCATTTGCTTTCCTCGAGATCATCCGGCGGCTTGAAGCTGGTGCCATGGTTGCCTTGCTCGTTGATCGACCTCTACCCGCGACGGCCGTGACTGTGAATTTGTTCGGCCAGCCATTTCCGGCGTCCATTGCCGCGGCGGAACTCGCGCGCGCCTCGGGTTGCGTGTTGCTACCGGTCTATATTCCGCGTGCAGGAGATGTTTACGAGGCGCATGTCCTGCCGCCGATTGTTTACGACCGCGCCGCGCTACGGGACCGAAATGCGCGGCAGCAACTCACACAAAAGATCATCACTGCCTTTGAGCCGGCCGTGTGCAAGTATCTCGACCAATGGTTCCATTTCGTTCCAATCTGGCCGGCGAAATAGCAGGCGAACCAACCCGGTCGCTGCGCTCTTGCTTTGATTGAAGCACCATGACTGACCCGCTTGAACTCGCATTGAAACGCCTGCCTCACGGCCCGGAGTTTCGCTTCGTTGACCGATTGCTGAGTCTGGATCCCGGAAAGAACGGCACCGGCGAATATGCCGTGAAAGGCAATGAGCCATTTCTTCAGGGACATTTCCCGGACGAACCTCTTTTTCCCGGCGTCCTCATCGTCGAAGCCGCCGCGCAACTCGCCGGAACCGTTGCGCAAAGCGATCCGAACATTCCTCCACTGCCGGGACTAAAGCTCACCGCGATGCGGGCAATTAAAATTCGCGGCACGGCCAGACCGGGCGAAACGATCCGCCTCGAAGCGCGAATCCTGAGCCGCATGGGCAACTTGATTCAGGCTCAAGTCTCAGCCTCAGTTAAAGGCCAGAGCATTATGAGTGGTGAACTAACTTTGAGTGGTGGGGCCGCTCAGCAGCATTTCGCTTGATAAACTCTCAAAATGGACGTTCAATCCGCTCATGCAACGATTCGCATCGAGTTTCCTGGCGCTGCTCACCGGATTTGCGCTTTTGGCGGGTTGTTCAACGGATAAGAACGCTTCCACGCCGTCAAAGGACGTTGAGGTGTTTAGAGACGGAGCGCGCCCGACACGTGCTTTCAAGGAAATCACTGTCCTTAATGACGATGGCAAAATCGAAGAACAGCCCGACATAGAGGCGAAGATGATCAAGAAAGCGCAAAAGCTGAGAGGCGACGCGATCATCTTTGAAAAGCCGGAGCAGAGCGGTCTTGAGGCACAGCCTTTTGGCTTTGGAAGCTTCAAATATACCTACAAATACAAAGGTACCGTCGTCGCCTACCAGTAATCCGAATCTCCGTTGAACAAAGTTCCCGGTCTGGAAAATGCCGCACACCGGCTCACGGCATGTTCTCGCCAACTGAATTGAGCTCCAGGAAACGTCGGCGCCAGTCCGCGCGCGAGAGCTTCCCGCGTTCGTTTGCGTCAAGCGAATCAACCATCCACCACTCGCGTGGAATCTGCCACGCGGGAAGCTTGTCGAGAAGAAATTGCCGGAGCGCATCGCCAGTTAATGCCGCGCGCGACACGACGCACGCGACGATTACTTCACTGCGCTGCCCGTTGGAAATCGGCGCGCCAAAGACCAGGCACTCACCGACGGCCGGATGAGAAAGCAAAGTTTTCTCGATGACTTCGGGAGAAACTTTCCGTCCGGCAATGTTGATTTGATCGCTCGCGCGCCCGCGCAGATACACCAAACCGTACGAGATTTCCGCGAGGTCGGTGGTTCGGAAAGCGCCCCCGCCCAGATTCGGCGACGGCTCCGGCCAATAGGTCTCGCCGACTGACTTGCTGCGAACCTCCAGACATCCATCGTGAGCAATCGACAATTGCACATTGCGCATTGGCGCTCCGGCGCACGCGCCGTCTGAACGTGGCCCGGGGCTGGCGTCGTAAGCGATGCCTCCGCATTCGCTGCTGCCGTAGAAATTGTGAATCTTAATGCCGCGCATCGCGAAGATGTTTTGCTCGAGTACCTACCGGCAGCGACGCTCCAGCCGAGATCGCGAGACGCACATTCGCCGGAATTGCGTCGGCATCGCGCCACGTTCTCCAAAGCGCCGGCACGCCTGCAAGCGTAACGTTGCGTTCGGTTGCAGCAGCCTGTCGCACCGCTTCCGGTAACGCGGCTCCGACGAGCACCAAAGGAATTCCGTGCAGCAACAACGGCAAAATGAGATTGGAAAAACCGTACGAATGCGCGAGTGAAATCACTCCGAGGTTCGGCCAATCGGGCCGAAGTCCCATCGTCATGACGATGTTCTCTGCATCAGCCATGAGCTGATCTGCGGTGAAAGCGACGAGCCTTGGTGCCGCAGTTGTTGCTGAAGTTGTTTTCAGATGGACAACGTCTTCCGGCAATGGAGCGGAAATGTCCGGCAACGCCTGGCCAGGATCGAGCGGACAAACGATCTGGCGTGAGCGCCACGCTCGAAGGACAGAAATGACGAAGTCTGCTGATACGCCGTGGGGAAATGTCAGCGCGCCTGGTTCACCCGGTTGTTCAGCGACCACTGCCAGTTCGCGAAAAGTCCACTGACGTCCGGAGTTCAAATCGCGCAACGCGATTTCCTCCTGGTACTGACGGGCGATTTGACGCCAACGTTCGTATAGCATTGCCAGTTACCTAGCCCACGAATAGGTTCTAGAGCAAGCCAGATATGAGCCGTGAAACGATTGTGTCCATCCAAATGCCCGCACGCGCGCCAAAGACACGCCTGCGATTGTTCAGCGCGACAATAATTCCGCTGGCTATCGCATTTTTGCTCTGCGGGTGCGCGACGCACCGGAAATTTGCTGGCTCGCGGCCATTCAATTTTCAGACCGACACGTTTGCGTACGCCAACCAGCTCATTTGGGTTTACAACTACGACGAGCAAGGCAAATGGGTCCACCATCGCCGCGAACCGCCACCGGATTACGCTCAACATTGTTTTGTGGTGATTCGAAGCGCGCGTCAGTTTTTTGAGAACGCCCGGTTTGATCCCACTCTGCCCATGACAAATGACGTGACGTATCGGAGCTTGATTCATCGCATCATTTCGGTTGACCCGGAGCGCGCTCTGCCGGAAAGCGATAAGATCGTGATTCCAGGCTATGCAAACCTGCGCGAGTTCAGCAAGGCGCGCGAACCGCTGCTAAAAGCGGAGTGCGGCGGCGCGTGGCACAGCTATTTCCAGCGTGGCCACTGGCGGATGATTTTTCCGTTCAGTCGAAAGAGTCAGAAACAGACCGCGGAAGAATTGCTTGCTGACTTACAGGAAAGCCGGCCGCCAATCGTGCATCTCGTGCGCTTTCCGCAATTGACGATTAACCACGCTGTGCTTGTTTTTGATGCAAAGGAACAGGAAGACCGGATTGGGTTTTCCGTTTACGATCCAAACGATCCGGACAAGCCAAAAGAGCTGACCTTTGACCGTGCACAGGAGAGATTTGTTTTTCCGGCGAGCAATTATTGGCCGGGCGGACGTTTGGACGTTTACGAAATCTACCGCAGCTTCCTGTTCTGAATGCGGCGTTCAGAGCCGTTCCCGCCCAGTGTAGCCCGCGTCTAGATCGTGCCAGAACTCTATATCTTCCTCGCCTTTCTCCCAGCAGAGAAAGACCTCGCGGCCGCCAACAATTGCGGGAAAATCAATCAGACCGCGCTCAACGTCCTTTATCAGGATCTCGCGTTTTCGGAATTCGTGGAACGTTTCCTGGACGTCGGCGACGCTGCGCACCCAGGAATTGATGACTTCGCCTCCTGCGTCCTGTTTGCGCTCCATTAACGCGTCGAGGCGTTGCTCGGCTTTCTGCAACTGCGCCTGGAGGTGCTTCAATTGTTGCAGCCATTCGTTGACTTGCGGCAGCAACGCCCGCGCTTCATCACGCGTATAATGTTTCGTAAACTGATTGCCCATGAGACCTTCGCTCAAATCATTTAGCCGGAGACTCAAGTTTCTTCTGAACCTCCACGTTCGCCTCGAGAGAAACAGATTTCTTCCACGCGTCGCGCGCCTTATCGGTTTGGCCGAGTCGGGCATAAATATCACCCAGGTGGTCGTAGATCGTCGCATCCTCTCCTTCGGAAGATTTGATCGCCTTGAGGATGTAATCCAACGCGGGTCTCGGCTGATTCAACTTAAAGAGCACCCATGCCATGCTATCGAGATAAGCCGCGTTGTCCGGGTCGTTCTTAAGTGCTCGCTCAATGAATGCGCGTGCGCGTTCCAGGTTTTGTCCGCGTTCAGCCCACATGTATCCGAGATAATTCAGCGCCTCGGCATCATCAGGAGAAATCTTGAGGCATTTGTCGAAATAGGTTTCCGCGTCTGCATATTTGCCCTGGCGCTCAGACGCTGCGCCGAGTTGAAAATAGACGTCCGTCAGCAGGTTCGTATTGGTCGAGCGTGCGATAACTTCGGCCGTGGTAAGATGAGCGACAGAGTTTGAATAGTCCTTTTGCTGGCCGTAAATGAGGCCGGAAAGAAATTCGAGCGCGAAGCTCTGCGGAAACTTTGTTCGGACCTTGTCCAAGGTTTCAAGTGCGTCGCTATTTTTGTTGGCAGCCATTTGAGCGCGTGCCAAATCAAAGTAGCTTTCCTGAGTGTCGGGGCTGAGCAAAACCGCTTTCGAGAAATACCCCGCGGCCTTTTCATAGCTCTTTGCCGTATACGCGATGTCACCGAGCAGCTCGTACACCTGTGGGTCGGTTGGATTATCGCGAAGAATGGCTTGAAGCTGTTCCTCTGCCGCCTTGCTGTTGTTATCTCGAACGTAAATATCGATGAGCTTGGCCCGTATGCCTTCGCGAATGAATGGTGAGTCGTCCAAATCTTTAAGAAGGCTCTGGTAGATCTCTGCTGCAGCGCCTCTCTCGCCGACCTCGGCAAGTCCATCCGCGAGACGCAAACGCAGCTGCGGATCGTCCAGACTCAATTTTCTGGCGCGTTGAAAAATTTCCGTCGCGTTCGCGCGTGCAGTTTCTTTTTGGGACGGAATCTGTGAACTCGCCCTAAGATACAACTCTCCCAGGCCGATCAGGAATTCCGGGTCCGCATGCGGAACTTTTCCCGCCTCTTCCAACACGTTAAACGCTTCCTGCTGCTTCTGATTTTGCAGGTAAGTGACGAAAAGGTTTTGATACCCGGAGAGTGAATCTGCCTGCCTTTTAATCGCGACACGGTCGGCTTTGATGGCAGAATCCAAGTGTCCCAGCCTGGCATGGACGATTCCAAGCCAGCCATACAATTCGCCAGATGCGTCCGGCCGCGCAGTAGCTCGATTCAACAACTCCAGCGCTTTCTCCGGTTGGCCGGCGCGCACCAACCGCCGCGAAACATCGATCACAAGCTCATCATTACCGGGATCTTTGAAAGCCGCTTCGGTATATTCTTTCAATGCTTCATCCGGTTGCTCATTCAACTCATGGATGACCGCCGTTCCGAAGTGAGCATGTGCCTCCGCAAGATCATCCATGTCTGCATCTGAAGATTCCTCCTGTTTCGCTCCGCGTCCGGCACCCTCCGTCCCCGCAACCGCCTTTCGGTGCGGGGCACGGCAACCCGCGACCAGCATACTGATCGCGGCCACCATCCAGACGCAGCGACGGATACAAAACAGCATGTGGTATAATGACTCAATGCAACGCAACCCGCGAAACAGGTCGCGCCAATTGGCAGCGTAGGAACGCGGGACGGCAGAATTACTTCTGCCAGGTGCGCTTCTTGTGACGATGCAGACGCAGCTTCTTGCGCCGTTTATGCTTGTTGATTTTCGCCTTGCGGCGCTTTTTGAGTGAACCCATAGGTTTTTACTACACTTCTGATTCGGTTCAGTAAACCACTTTGTTCAACGGATATTCGATGATCCCTTCCGCGCCGGCGGCTTTCAATTGCGGAATCAACTCGCGCACGATGTGCTCGTCGATGATCGTTTCCACCGCCACCCAGCCTTTCAGACTCAAGTGGGAAATGGTCGGATTGCGCAAGGCTGGCAATTCCTTCAACAGCTTCGCCAGATTCTTCTCGGCGATGTTCATCTTAAGTCCCACCTTCGCCTCGGCCTCAAGCGCGCCCTTGAGCAGCATGGACAGCGTTTCGATCTTCTTCCGCTTCCAGGCATTTTTCCAGGCGCCATGATTCGCGATCAACCGCGGCGTGGAACTGAGCAACGTATCCACGATGCGAAGTTTGTTCGCGCGCAGCGATGAACCTGTCTCTGTCACTTCCACGATCGCATCCACCAGCTCGTGCGCCTTGACCTCGGTTGCGCCCCAGGAAAACTCCACCTCGGCCTTCACGCCGTGCTTCCTCAGATACTTCTTCGTCAGGTTGACGACTTCAGTGGCGATGCGTTTGCCCTGCAAATCTTTGACTGACTTGATCAATGAATCTTCCGGCACGCACAAGACCCACCGCGTCGGCTTGCGCGTCGCTTTGCTGAACACAAATTCGCCGACCTCGTGGACCTTCGAGCCGTTCTCGATAATCCAGTCATAGCCGGTGATGCCGCAGTCCAGGTAGCCGTGCTCGACGTAACGGCTGATCTCCTGCGCGCGAATGAGCCGAATCTCAAGTTCGTCGTCGTCCACGTACGGCAGGTACGAGCGGCTGCTGACGGAAATGTTGAAGCCCGCCTTGGCCATCTTTTCGATGGTAGCGTCTTGCAGGCTGCCCTTTGGCAGACCGAAACGGAGCTTTTTCGTCATTTGTGTCATTACGATTTACGATTTACGGACGAGCGGAGCAAGGATGAAGGCGACGCTCAACTCTTCTTCCAAATCACACGCCGTCGCGCAACCGAGATTTCCCCACGCGCAATCGCTGCCACGCATTTGGGATAAAGCTCGTGTTCCGCCGCATGAATGCGCTGGTGCAACGTTTCCGGCGTGTCGTCGTAAAGTACCGGCACGGTTTGCTGGCCGATAATCGGTCCGGAATCCACTCCCGCATCCACGTAATGAACCGTGCAACCGGTGAATTTGACTCCATGATCCAGCGCTTGCTTCCACGCCTCCAGTCCAGGAAACGATGGCAGCAACGACGGATGGATGTTCACGATTCTTCCTTCGAATTCGCGGAGGAAATCCCCCTTCAACACGCGCATGAAGCCCGCCAGCACGATCAAATCCACTCGCGCCGTGCGCAACGCTTCGACATATGCCCGCTCCGAATCTTCGTCGAGCTTCGTGCGGAATTTGCCGGGCGCAATGAACTGCGCGGGGATTCCTCGTTCACGGGCGTGCGCAAGAATTCCGGCGTTCTCGACATCACTTAAGACGAGCGCGACTCGCGCGGGAATGTTCCCCGCCCCGCACGCATTGGCAATCGCTACGAAGTTCGAGCCTTCGCCCGAACCGAGCACGCCCAATCGGAACGCATCGCTCATCGCGCCTTGAATAACAGAGCACCTGTTCAACACAAGCGGAAAGACCGGACCGCAAAACAGTTTTCAAGGACGCAAACTCAAGTCATTCAGCAGCGCGCGCGCTCATCAACGCCGCCGCCCTTCGGTTCCAGTAATGGGCAAATACAGAGTGCAGCAGCACTTCGACGAGCACCACACCCGCGGCGATCACGCCGCACGTCTCCAGTCCCACCTTTCCGAATGCCAGGAACAGCATGCCGATGCCGACGACGATGCCCGGCAGCCCGAGCAGCACGCTGCCGAACAGGATGTACCACGGCCCGATGCGCTCTTGTTTCCTCGGACGCATCCAGCCGAACCCCTTCCACGTCCAATCGCTGTCGCTGATCCGCAGCACCCAACTTTCGATCGTTTTCATTTCCCCGATCAGACACGGCAGTTGGCGAATCGTCACGGTTCGTGGGGTGGTTAAATCCTTGGACTTTTCCAACCAATTCGTGTTTTCTTTCTTCGGCCAGTTCTATGGATCAGCAACAGCAACCCCTCGATTCGCTTATCGCGCAACGGCGCGCGAAACTCGCCGCCCTCCGCGCCAAGGGCATTGACCCGTTCAAGAACAAATTCACGCCGGGCGAAAGCTGCGCCCAAGCTCGCGGCAATTACGTCGAAGGACGCGAAGTCGTCCGTCGCTGGCCGCGTCACCGCGCATCGCGACATGGGCAAGAGCATGTTCATTGACGTGCGGGACCAAAGCGGGCGCATCCAGGTCTATGCGCAGAAGAACGTCCTCGGCGATGAGCAGTGGAACATCTTCACTCATCTTGACTTGGGCGATTTCATCGGGGTGCGTGGAACTCTGTTCACGACGAAGACGGGCGAAATCTCGATCAAGCTGGGTGGAACGGGCTACCAGCCTGTTTTGTCCGGCAACTTGCCGGAGGATGCGGCTGGCGAGTCGCCAACCGCGACGGGCAAGTTGCCCGTTCCAGCTTTTGCAATTCTCGCCAAGGCGCTGCGTCCGCCGCCGGCCAAATACCACGGGCTCGAAGACACGGAAATTCGCTATCGCCAGCGCTACCTCGATCTCATGGCGAATCCGGAAGTGAAGGACATTTTCCTGATGCGCAGCGAAGTCATTCGCGAGATCCGAAAGTTTCTCCATGCGCGCGGCTTCGTGGAAGTCGAGACGCCGATGATGCAGGCGATTCCCGGCGGCGCGGCGGCGCAACCGTTCATGACGCATCACAACGCGCTGGGCTGCAATTTTTACCTGCGCATCGCGCTGGAGCTTTACCTGAAGCGGCTGCTCGTCGGCGGGATCGACCGCGTGTTCGAGATTGGCCGCAATTTCCGCAACGAAGGCCTGTCGCGCAAACACAATCCCGAGTTCACGATGCTGGAGGCGTATCAGGCCTATGGCGATTACGAGAGCATGATGGAACTGGTGCAAGGACTCGTCTGCCACGTGGCTGAAAACGTCTTGGATACGCTGGTCATCGAACACAAGGACGCCGAAGGCAAAGTGATGAAGACGATTGACCTCACCCCTCCGTGGCGCCGCGTGAAATACAAGGACATCGTCTGCGAACACGCGGGCGGCGATTGGTTTCTGCATTTCGCCGGAAGAACGCCGCGAACGCGCGGTCAAGCTCGGTGCCGAAATCGGCAAGGAATACGAGGACTTCGAAGTCACGCAGGCCGTGTTCGAGAAGCTCATCGAGCCGACGCTGATCCATCCGACGTTCGTCACGCATGCGCCGAAGGAATTGATTCCGCTCGCAAAGCTTTCGCCCGAAGATCCGAGACACGGTGGAAGTGTTCGAGTGCTGCATCAACGGCCAGGAAATCGCGCCCGCCTACACCGAGCAGAACGATCCGATCGAGCAGCGCGAGCGTCTGGAACATCAAGCCGGCGGCGAGCAGCAGAAGCTGGACGAAGATTTCCTCGTCGCGCTCGAACACGGCATGCCTCCCGCCGGCGGCATGGGCATGGGCATTGACCGTCTCTGCATGATGCTGCTCGGCCAGGAAAGCATCCGCGACGTGATTCTGTTCCCGCAGTTGAAGCCGAAATCCTAAGTCTCGCGGACTAAAATCCACCGAGCACAACGGCGGCCCGGGACTAAGGTTCTTTTCCATCAGGTTTGGGGCGGACTGCTGATTGGCCTTCGCGCCTTATCGCAGCACAAAGGACGGAATGAAAAATCAGAAGGTGTCCTCCTGGTCGCAGCACAGCTTGCGTCTGATTTCTTCCTTCTTGATGATCTCGTTCTGCCTCCACCGCGCCGCCGCGCTGGACGTCGCCTCACCCGGCCTGCAAATTCCCAAACCGGGCGATTCCTCGCTGCACATCCTTTCCCCGACTCTGCTTGAACTCGTGCGCATTAATACCAAGACACCTTACGCCAGCTCCGTGGACAGTTGGGATTGGGTGGACGGCTCAGGACATTTCGTGTTGTCGAACACCCCTAGCATCAGAGTAATCGTCAACGGCCAGACGAACAGTGTGATCGGCATCGGCTTCAAACGCCGTCCGCTCTACGCACCCCAAGCAACACGGGACCTGCGCATCGGCAATTATCTGTATCTCCAGTTGGCGAGCCCTATTCATGACACCCAATCCGTGCTGGTGATTAACGACGGCACGCTGTGGCCAACGAACATTCAGTTCGCCGCGGTTGCCGACCCGCTCCGTTACAGTCCAGCAATCCATGTGAATCAGGAGGGTTACCTGCCCGTGTTTCCGAAGAAAGCCATCGTGGGATATTACCTCGGAAATCTCAGCGAAATGCCCATTCCGACGAACCACTTTTCCGTCGTGGACGCGCAGACGGGCGTGACCGTCTTCGAAGGCACGCTGAAGCTGCGCAGCGATGTCGGCTTTACCTACACGCCGACGCCGTACCAAAATGTTTTTGAGGCCGACTTCAGCAGCCTTACGACTCCCGGCAAATATCGGGTTGTCGTGCCCGGCATGGGCGGTTCGTTTCCGTTCCGGATAGATGAAGGCGTCGCGATGGGTCTCGCGCGCATCTACGCACTCGGAATGTTCGAGCAACGAAGCGGTTTCAATGTCGCGATGCCGTTCACGCGCTTCACGCACGCAGCCGATCACCTCGCGCCGGCAGCCGTGCCGACGAATACGACTGCTCCCTTCGCATTCACGTGGGCAACGATTTCAAACTATGCCAGCGCTGTTAATCTTGAAAACGCGCCGCAGATCGCCGCGCTGCTCACCAATCCGCCGACGCAACTATATCCGTTCGTGAATCCCGGGCCGGTCGATGCGTCCGGCGGTCACTTTGAAGCAGGCGATTACAACCGCGTGGCCTATAACTCCGCCCAACTCATCCACACCCTGATGTTTGCCGCTGACGCGTTGCCGGGCGTCGCCGCCTTGGACAACCTCGGCATTCCGGAGAGCGGCGATGGCATCAGCGATGTGTTGCAGGAGGCAAAGTGGGAGGCAGACTTCCTGGCAAAAATGCAGGACACCGACGGCGGATTTTACTATTCCGTTTATCTGCGCGACCGCGAATACGAATACGACGTGCTGCCCGAAAATGGCGACCTACAGGTCGTCTGGCCAAAAAATACGGTTCAACCGCGGCAGCGGTGGCTGCATTGGCCGAGTGCGCGTCGTTGCGGCTGTTCAAGCAGGCCTATCCGCAGGCAGCGAGTAATTACTGGGCGAAGGCCCAACTTGGCTGGCATTTTCTGACGAACGCGATCGCGCAATACGGAATCGACGCCGCCTATCAGGACATTCAGCATTTTGGCGACGACTTCACGGACAAGGACGAACTGACATGGGCGGCCTGCGAAATGTATCTCGCCACCGGCGACCCGCAGTATCAGCAGAAACTCTTCGCCTGGTTTCCCGATCCCACCGACCCAGCAACGGAGAAATGGGGATGGTGGCGCATGTATCAATGCTACGGAAATGCCATTCGCGATTACGCGACGGCGGCACGCACCGGTCGCCTGCAAACCAATCAACTCGACCCAAACTATCTCGCGAAATGCATCACCGCGATTACCAACTGCGGTGATGACAATCTCCGATGGTCGCAGCAGAGCGCCTACGGCAGCAGCCTTCCTGATTCGACGAAAGCGGCGCGCAGTGCGGGTTGGTACTTTTCCGCAGTGCAGGCATTCGATCTGATGATCGCGCAGCAGTTCAATCCGAATCCAGATTACGTGGACGCCATTCTTCGCAATCTGAATTACGAAGCCGGTTGCAATCCCGTCAACGTGAGTTACATCACCGGCCTCGGCTGGAAACGTCAGCGAGAGGTAGTGGATCAATACTCGGAAAACGACTGGCACACGCTGCCCAAAGACGGAGTTCCCATCAGCAACATGCAGGAAGGATTGGGCGCATCTTGACACTGTTCATATAGTAAGGGCGTAAGGGTTCCTCACCGGCACAAAGCAAACCACGCAACCAGTGTCAACAAATGGAACCAGACAAAAAACCGCTGCCCAGTCTTGCCGATGTGGAACATGAAGTAGCCGCCGAGAGCCGCGAGTGGGGGCGGCAAAGGCTGCAAGAACGATTGCAACAACTCGCAGGCCAACACAGCGAGGTTTTTCCCCCTCCGGCAACGAAAGCGTCGAAAGCTGACGCTGCGAAGCGAGTTCGGAGACGTAAAGCTGGTGGTTGATTACGGCCAGGATCCACAGAGCAGAAAGTGGTTGTGCCCGATACAACAACAGTGGGGAATCAATCCGCACCAAAAGATCACTCCCGGGTTTACTGAGAAGCTCTGTTTCACGGTGACGGCTACGGGTTGCTACGAGGAAGCGGCGCAGGTCGCCAGTAAGTGGGGTGGGAGGATCGATGACTCGACCCTGCATGCCCTGGTGCAACGGGTCGGCGCCCGCGCCCAAGAGCAGACTCAGGAGCGGTTGGAAACGATGCCGCAGGAAAGCCAGCCACAGCGGCAAGCCCGTCAACTGGCTGTGCTCATGGTGGACGGCTGGCAAGTGCGTCAAAGGGGACCGGGCTGGGGGAGAAAAAAGACCAGGCAAGCCCGCGTAGAGTGGCATGAGCTCAAGACCGGCGTGTTTTATCTGCGTGAACAGTGTGCGCAGAGCCAGAGCGGGCGAGGCCTGCTTGCAGACAAGGTCGTAATCAGTTGGCAGGGTGAGCCGGGCGAACTGGGCCGGCGCTTGCACTGGGAGGCATTGCGAGGGGGACTGGGCCGGGCGCGGCATCAGTTATTTTTGGGAGACGGAGCGCATTGGATTTGGAACTTGAAACAAGATCGTTGGGCCAGCGCTCTTGAGTTGCTGGATTTTTTCCATGGCGCTCAACACCTGTGGACATTGGGCGAGTCTTTGTGCGGGCAAGAACAACAACCTCTATTATCTCAATGGGTTGAACCACGCCTGCATCACTTGCGTCATGGTGATGAAAAGAAAGTGCTTGCCGGGATACAACGGCTCAAGAAACGGCGCGGAGTCGCTGGAGAAGTGATCGAACGGGAGCGCAATTACTTCGCTTTCCATGCTGGCCGCATGAATTATCAGGCCATAGCACGGCGCGGCTGGCCCATCGGGTCTGGGGCGGTGGAATCGGCCTGTCGTCAAAAACAATGTCGTTTCAAACGTTCCGGACAATTTTGGACCCCGCGCGGACTGCGACACCTGTGCGCGTTGGATGAAGCCCGCCGCAATCATCACTGGGATCAGCTCTGGAAACCGCTCAATTAAGAACAGTGTCAAGATGCGCCCGGAAGGATTCGTCTGGACATGGACCTACCAATGGGACCTCTCGCCGCTATGCTTTCCGTCCGACGGCGCACAGACGGCGCCATATCCGATTTACGACCGGTGGTGCGATTTCTTCAACGTGACAACCGAAGCATCCTCCACGGACATCGCGCGCAGTTTCGCTATCGCCGCGTGGCTCGCGACGCAAACGTCTCTCGCATCCCAGCCGTGGCGTTCAACGAATGCGACCATCATCGTTCCGAACACAACCAAACTTCCCGCTCAACCGGTGACCGTCACGCTTCAAGTGGCGGATACGAATTTAAGCGGCGCCCGAATCACGTGGGAAGCTTTGGGGCAGGAGCCAACGTTTGGCGGCACGGCATACACATCTTCTCCAGTCTCGCAGGATGGGCCGCAATGGGTCGAAGCCGAAGTGCAATGGCCTGATGGTCGCCGCGCGTTCGCGACGAACTCAATTTTCGTCAGCGCCGATACACCACCTGAATTGAGCGCGCCAATTTGGTCTGACGGCGCGTTCTCCTTCACTTTGGTTGGAGCGCCTTTGGGAACGTATGTCATCCAAACCTCCACGGATTTGGTGAGCTGGGATGCGGTTGCAACAAACACGCTGCCGGCTAGCGGTGTTCTCCCGATTAGCGATTCAACCGCGCCGACTTCTTCTCGGCGGAATTATCGCGCTGTGAAAGCACAGTAAGCCGACGTCCGGCGGTTTCATTAAGAACGATGTCCTGATAAGCACGGCATAGATCCCGCACGACAGGAGAGCGCTTAAGCGGCTTCGCGTCCAGAGCTCGGGCTTCAACGATTCCCCACGAGCTTAGCGAGAGGAACACGCCTTCTTTCGTCTTCAGTTTGTCTGGGGCAATGCAGGCCTCGGTGAACTTCAAACCCAGCTTGCGGCATATCTCCCGCACGACGGCGCGAGTCACGCCAGCCAAAATACCGCTGGCCAGCGGTGGAGTGCAGACTGTGCCCCGCTCAATCCAAAATAAATTGCTGCTCGCGCCTTCGACAATGAAACCGTCAGTGTTCAGCAGCAAGGCTTCGTCAGCGCCGCCGGCATCGGCTTCCGCGCGGGCGAGAATCTGGGCGAGCTTGTTGCATGTCTTGAACTGCGCGAGCCTTTCATTTGCCGGAAGCCGAACTGAAGCCGTAACCAATTTCCAGCGTGGCGACATCCGCTCGTTCAGATCCGTGCCGACTTTTGACGTCACACCAAGTCCGGCCTGTGGCGCCGCATGCAACGACATCACCACGGTCGGATTTTCAGCGCCTTTAGGTGAGTAACCGCGCACACCAACGCCCCGTGACAGCGTCAGCCGCAGGAGCGCATCGGGGATTTGGTTTTTCTCGATGAGTTCATACGCGAAGCTATGCAGCTCATCCGCTGAATAGGGAAGTTTGATCTTCAGGAACGCTGCGCCGCGTTGAAGGCGCTCAAAGTGTTGAGCCCAGCGAAACACCTTGCCGTTCGCGACCAGCATCGTTTCAAACAAGCCGTCGCCATAAAGAAAGCTGCGGTCGAAAACGGAGACGACTGCCTGTTCTTCGGGCACAAGCCTGCCATTGAGGAAAACGAGCATGCCGCTCTTTTAGCCGCAGATGCTCCGCGAGTCGAGAGCCGAAGGACAGATGCAGGCGAAATTTGCCCGCCGGTGCACTGGCAGTTTTAGCTTGCGTCACGTCGGTATGGAATGACGTGAGAAAAGGGTTGTAAAAATCTTCAAGCGGGAGCATACGGGAATTATGAATGCGGAACAAAATCCCGGCGCTACGGTCATGGGCTCTCATCAGTTCACCTCTGTGCCCGATTCTCCGACCGCGAGCGAACTGACCCGTGTGAAGCTTTTCCTGCTAATTCAAGGATTCTTTCTGGCATTGTCGGTATTCACGGGAGGATTTCACTACAAGCTATGGTCCATGCTCGATACTGCGCTGCTGATTCAATCCATCGGCATCACCGGGCTTGTCGTGGTGCTCGAAGAGGCAAAGCTGCGGCGGCTTGCATTCAAGACAGCCGTATTAATCTACCTGCTTGGGCTTCTCGATATGGGTGTGAACGTGCTCATCTCGGGCGTCGTGGGCTGGAAACCGCCAGTGGATTGACGGCCATTGCGAATCCCGGTGCCGGCGATGACAGGAGGAGAAGAAAAGCTTTGAATGTTCGCCGCGGATTGGCGTCTGAATGATTCAGGACTGAGGCGGCAGCGCGGATGCGCTCTAAAAGCAATGTCGCCGGACGTTCCTGCATCTTCTAAATTGACGGTGTCGGTTCAGGATGTTTGGACATGAATGAAGAACACGTGATCGAATTCAGGAGAAACGCCTTCACCTTGATCGAGCTGCTGGTTGTCATTGCGATCATTGGTATTCTCGCGGCGCTGCTCCTGCCCGCTTTGAGTCGCGCAAAGCAATCCGCCTTGCGCACGGTGGACTTGAACAATATCAAGCAACTCGGCATGGCCGTTTACCTTGTCGCCTCCGACAACCAGGACACGATGCCCTGGCCAAACTGGCTTTCCGGCGAAATTGACACGCATCAGCAGGGCTGGCTCTATGCCATGGACCCGACGGCCAGCGGTTCCGCGCAATTCAAGGTCGAGACCGGTTCCTTCTGGCCCGTGTTGACAACGCGAAAATTATTTTTTTGCCCGAGCGACAACACGAACAGCGCGTTGTTTCAGATGCGCGGACAGAAGATTTCGAGCTACGTGATGAACGGCGCGGTCTGTGGCTACTCGCGCGGTTTGTATCCCGCATTAAAGCTGGGGCAGTTGCGACCACTGGCAGTCGCGTTCTGGGAATGCGCGAACAATACCGCGCAGGAAAACCAGACGCTGTTCAATGACGGCGCGAGCAGTCCCGATGAGAACACGAGCGCGCGGCACGGAAAGGTGGCGATTTACGGGGCATTCGATGGTGCCGCGCGGTTGATGCCGCTCGATGTCTGGAGCCAAAAGGCCGGAGAAGACAAGCCAAACGAGCTGTGGTGTTTTCCCGGCAGTGACAATGGGAGATAAAGAGAATAGCGCCCGCCGCCGCCTCCGCGTCCGAGCCTCCGGCTGAAAATAGGTTGGCACCTTTTCGCGGTGGCGGACATCTATAAGTGAATGCAGGAACCGGCAGACATTGAATTGCTGCAGCAGTACGCCGGGGAGAATTCCGAACAGGCATTTGCGACACTGGTCGCGCGATACCTGAACCTCGTTTACTCGGCGGCGCTGCGGAAGACGGGTAATCCTCACGCCGCCGAGGAAATCACGCAGGCAGTCTTCATCATTTTCGCAAGAAAAGCCGGGCGGCTGCGGAAGGGAACGATTCTCTCTGGCTGGTTGTATTAGACCGCGCGGCTGGCAGCGTCCAGCTTTCTGCGAACTGAAATCCGCCGCGCCCGCCGCGAACAGGAGGCATTAATGCAATCACTTTCCAACGAGACGGAACAGGAGTTCTGGCGCGAAGTGGCGCCGCTGCTGGAAGACGCGATGGGAACGCTCAGCGAAAAGGACCGCAACGCCATCGTGCTGCGGTTTTTTGAGGGCAAAAGTTTTCAGGAAGTCGCCTCCGCATCCGGAGCGAGCGAGAACGCGGCCAAGAAGCGCGTTGCATACGCGCTGGAAAAGCTGCGGAAATTCTTTGCAAAACGTGGGGTGGTTTCGACGACAGCAATTATTGCCGGTGCTATTGCCGCAAACTCGGTTCAGGCTGCGCCTGCGGTCCTCGCGAAGTCGGTGACTGCTGTTGCCTTGGCGAAAGGCGTGGCGGCATCAGCATCAACCTTAACCCTCATCAAAGGAGCATTGAAACTTATGGCCTACAAAAAAACGGCAATGGTGGTCGTCGGCATTGTTGCCGCACTATTGGTTGGTGTGACGGTTTCAATCCCAAAGGCGAGGACAGCGATAAAAAGTTTGCCGGGACGAATTGAAAACAATGTCCCGGGCGAACAGCGAAGAGTGGCGCTCATGCAGCAAATGCAGGCCATGAAAACCTGGGTTTGGCCTGCGTTGATGAAATTCTCAGAAGAACACAAGGGTCAGTTCCCGAAGAGCATGGAAGACTTGCGTTCTTATTTGCCTGCGGGACTTCCCGAAATGGATGACAGCCATTGGCGGATAACCGCCGGCGACAAATTGGCCAAACCAAAAACACCTGAACAACTGACTTTCTGCGAACAGATTAATCAACCGGCTGGCCAGGCGCGAATTGTCTTATATGCTGACGGACACGTTGAATACAGAAAGTAAAGGCTGGCGGCGATGGCCGGGTTTTACGGTGATCGAACTGCTCGTCAGCATCACAATCATCGGAATCCTGGCCGCGTTGTTGTTGACAGCTTTAAGCCGCGCCAGGCTTAGTGCATGGCGCACGATGTGCCTGAACAATGTTCGCCAGATAAATTTTGCGACGCGGATGTATGCCGACGACCGCAGGGATACGGTTGTTCTGCCGTCCGGCTTTGGTTACTACGGCGACTGGCATTCCTACAAAGCCTCGGTGAAATCCTACCTCGGCTTGAAAGGAGAAGCCTCTCACTCAGAAAAGATATTTTCCTGTCCAGCCGACTCGTTTACCTACCTTGAAAGCGATCTGGTGGGAGGACCTTCATGGAAAGGATTCCGCGAACCCGGAGGCCTTTGCGAAGCATCGTGGACCGGCTTCAGCAGTTATGCCTTCAATGGTGGCAATCGGCTCGATCCCAAACAATTTCCGACGCTGGCCAATCCGGGAATTGCAGGTATCCAGTTGACCGCTATCAAAAATCCCGCGAGGACGCTGCTAATTTTTGAAGCGGCCGCGAGACTTCCTTTTTCGTGGCATAAACCGGCGGTGGACGGCAGGGGTTATTACCGCTTCCACGATTCGATGAACACGTTGGGCTTTGTGGATGGCCACGTCAACTACTCCAAGATGTATTGGAATGGCTCTTTAGCCGCATGCATGTATGATCCTCCGGAGAGCTTCGATTACAGATGGAGCGGGAATTGAGCAGGGGCGAACGAATGTTCGCAACTCGTTTGCCGCCCGCCCTCATTGCATGAGATCTGTTCGTAAATTCGCAAAAGAGACTGGGTGTCATCCTGGCGCGGACTGAAAATTCTTTGTCCAGTTTCACGTTTGGTGGACATCATTGATTGGATGCCAGACTTGGACGACCAACAACTACTCCGCGATTTCGCCGAAACGCGTTCTGAGACGGCTTTCGCCACGCTCGTCGCGCGGCACGTGAACCTGGTCTATTCCACAGCGCTGCGGTTCAGCGGCAACCCAAATCACGCCGAGGAAATCACGCAGGCGGTTTTCGTCATCCTGGCACGCAAGGCCGATGGCTGGCGGCATGGCGTGGTTTTGTCCGGCTGGCTCTATCAAACCGCGCGACTGACCGCAGCCAACGTGATAAAAAGCGAACTTCGCCGGCAGCGCCGCGAACAGGAGGCTTGCATGCAATCCATTTCGAACGAACCGGACCCAGCAAATTGGATCGAGATCGCCCCGTTGCTGGACGACGCAATGGGCCGGCTCGGCGAAACTGACCGCAACGCCGTGGTGTTGAGCTTTTTTGAAAACAAGACCGCCCGGGAAGTCGCAGCAGCGCTGCAACTGTCCGAAGCGGCGACACGCAAGCGCGTTGAGCGCGCGCTGGACAAGCTCCGGAATTTTTTTAGCAAACACGGCGTGACTTCTACCACGGCTGTCATTGCGGGCGCGATTTCAGCCAATTCGGTGCATGCTGCGCCAGTGGGCTTGGCGAAATCGGTGACCGCCCTCGCGGCGATCAAAGGCGCAGCGGCTTCAGCGTCAACCGCAACCCTCATCGAAGGAGCATTGAGAATTATGGCATGGACAAAAACGAAGACCACAATTGTCGCTGGTGTAGCACTGCTGCTCGCGGCGGGGGCAGGCACAGTTGCGGTCGAATATGTCAGAGCTCAAAACCTTGAGAAGTTGTGGCGAATTAACAAACCTTTGCCACCGGCGCAAATTGACAAATTGCCGCCGATGGTCAAAGTTTTGCCCACGAAATTTGGTCCTCCCTGGACTGATTTGAGCTCCAACACAAACGGCGACAAGTTTGTGGGCGCGCGAGCGCGGGCGGGGCAAATCGCCGCGTATGCGTACAGCTTTCCTCGCGGACGAATCCGTTTTGCGTCCGCAGAACCAACGAACCTGTTTGATTTTGTTGCGACTCTCCCGCAAGGCTCACGGGAGGCCTTGCAGAGTGAGTTGAAGGCGAAGTTTGCCCTCGTGGGACGCCGGGAAATGGAGACGATGGACGTTTTGCTCCTCCGGGTTCGATATGCCAACGCTCCAGGTCTGAAACCAGCCATTCCCAACACGAATGATCATCAGGTACTCGAAATGGGGCGTTTACCATTCCCCAGATGAAGCGATTGAGACCGGCGCTCCCAAGTTCGAAGGTTTGGCACACTATCTGGAATATCGGTTTAAGATGCCGGTCATTGACGAAACCGGATTGAAGGAACATTACAGCATTGACCTCCGCTGGCGGGAAGAGGTCAATCATCCGGACAATGAAGCCTTGAAACGTGTGCTGCTCGACCGGCTTGGTCTTGAGCTCATACCCGCCAACATGCCGATCGAAATGCTGGTGCTGGAAAAGGCGCAATAGCCCATGCCTTTGAACGGCTTTGATGGACAAATCACAGCCAACGAATTCTGGCATCGGGATTTCATCAAATATGAAGAACCGACGCGCGTTTACTTTGATTGAACTGCTGGTTGTCATCGCCATTCTCGGCATTCTGGCGGGGTTGCTCTTGCCAGTCTTGAGCAAGGCAAAGAATCAAGGTGCCAAGGCAACCGACCTCAACAATTTCAAGCAGGTCATGACAGCAGTGCAGCTTTACTGTTCCGACAACCAGGATGTGCTGCCGGCGCCCAATTGGGATGGCGGCCACGGCACAATCACAGGCTGGCTTTACAAACCCAGTCCGCCCGATAAAACCGAATTCGTGGTTCAGTCGGGATTGCTCTGGCCCACGCTGCAAAATCCCAGGCTTTATTTCTGTCCGATGGATAATCCCGCTTCCGGGAAGTTCCGCGAACGGCAGCAGCAGATTTCCAGCTACGCGATGAATGGCGCGGTGATCGGTTACGAGTTCGATCAGTACCCGCCAGTGAAGCTCGCAGCAATGCGGCCGACGGATTGCGCATTCTGGGAGACGGACGAGAAGCATCCGGATTATTTCAACGACGGCGCCAATTGGCCGGGAGAAGGAGTCAGCGGCCGGCATCAACAGGGCGGGATTCAAGCGGCGTTCGACGGCTCGGTCAGTTACATCAGGCTGGACAAATGGTATGCCGACGTCGCCGACACGAACAAGAATCGCCTCTGGTGTTATCCGGGAACACCCGATGGCGGTGGGCCGAGCGGGCATAACTACTGAAAGACGCCGGGGGAAACACGGCTGCGCTCCAACACGAGAGAGAATTCGATGGCACCGCTCCCTTGCGCTCGTGACGTGCGAAACGCCGAAGCTAAAATAAACCCGAAAGCCGGAGCTGGGGAACACACCGGCCCTCGGGTGTCGCTGGGATGCGCGCCTCGCATCCAGCAGTTTCGCGCGTCGTCATCCGCAGAAATCTCGGAACCTTTTTGTGCGCCTGATATTTTCCGCCTGGCGCGGAAAACTGCACGCGAGGTGTCTACGCTCCCCGGTTCAATTTCGGCTTTCGAGTTAAAATTATAAATCGGAAACGCACGCGAATGTGGAACGACTTAACTCCGCGTGGGATTTCGGCGCTTGATTTACATCGCGCCTGCGCTCAATCTGCCGGCCAGTTTTTTATCTGTTTATGAATGGCACACCCATCCGCATCGCGGTCACTGGCGCAGCCGGCCAAATCGGTTACGCGCTTCTCTTTCGCATCGCTTCCGGTGCGATGTTCGGCCCCAACCAGCCGGTCATTCTGCATTTGATTGAAATCGAGCCCGCGCTGCCGGCGCTCGGCGGCGTGGTGATGGAGTTGGAGGATTGCGCGTTTTCATTGCTCAAAGGCATCGTGCCGACCGCGAACCTCGACGAAGGATTTCGCGGCGTGGACTGGGCGTTGCTTGTCGGCAGCGTGCCGCGCAAAGCGGGCATGGAGCGAAAAGACCTGCTCGGCATCAATGGCAAAATCTTCATCGGCCAGGGCAAGGCGATTGAAAAAAACGCTGCCAGCGAGGTGCGCGTGTTCGTTGTTGGAAACCCGTGCAACACGAATTGCCTCATCGCCATGAACAACGCGCCAAAAGTTCCGCGTGACCGATTTTACGCGATGACGCGCCTCGATGAAAACCGCGCGCGAACGCAGCTTGCGAGAAAGGCGAGCGTGGATGTGACCGCGGTGACGAACCTGGCCGTTTGGGGCAATCACAGCTCGACGATGTATCCGGATTTTCCAAACGCCCGGATCGCGACGCGTCCCCTTACCGACGTCATCAAGCACCAGGGCTGGCTCGAAGGCGAATTCATTACGACGATCCAGCAGCGCGGCGCGGCGATCATCAAGGCTCGTGGCGCATCCAGCGCGGCGAGCGCCGCCAATGCGGTCGTGGACAGCGTCCGCTCGATTATTGAACCGACGCCGACCGGTGATTGGCATAGCGTTTGTGTTTGCTCGGACGGCAGCTACGGAATTGAGAAGGGGTTGATTTGCTCGTTCCCCATTCGCAGCAATGGCAAGTCGCTGGAAATCGTGCAGGGCCTCCCACTCAACGACTTCAGCCGTGGCAAGATCGACGCAAGCGTAAATGAATTGAAGGAAGAACGCTCGATGGTGAGTGAGTTGTTGCCGAAGTAGCGCGGTTCAGCCGCGTGGTCGGATGTGGAGGCGGGACGTCTGCGCTGCCTCGCTCGGTTCAGCGAAATTGGCGAATTGAAACCGTTGTTGATTGGAGTATTCTCCAAACTGTGAAAAGCAGAATCCTGTTGC
Organism: uncultured Verrucomicrobiae bacterium; assembly: GCA_963760675.1. Taxonomy (GTDB): domain Bacteria; phylum Verrucomicrobiota; class Verrucomicrobiia; order Limisphaerales; family BOG-1460; genus CAVXEG01. Next base: position 78,136 of record CAVXEG010000010.1, on the reverse strand, counting down.
CGCTGGCATTTTGCTTGGTGTTCGCGCTGTCGCGGATTCCCGGCGCGTTCTCGTCCAGCTTCGCCAATTTCAGCGCGGCCTACGCGCTGATGTTCTGCGCGGGCGTTTATTTTTCCGGCCGCATGGCGTGGTGGTTGCCGCTCGGGACGATGCTGGTCACAGATCTCGGATTGAACTTCATTTATTGGTCGCGTGGATACGATGTTTGGGATCCATCCGTACTCCGCTACCAGCTTTTCAATTACGCCGCATATGCCGTGATCATTCTGCTTGGACGGAGATTTAAACCGCGCTCGTCTTTTTCCGCGCTGCTTGGCGGCGGACTCTTAGGCGCGATCTTGTTTTACCTCATCACGAACACCGCGTCATGGTTGTTCAACCCGTTTCACAATCCTGAGTATTCAAAAACGATTCTTGGTTTTCTGACGGCGCTGTTCACGGGAACACATGGCTGGCCGGAGACCTGGCAGTTTTTCCGAAACACGTTCCTGAGCGGCGGGCTTTTCACCGCGCTATTTGTTGCAGCGATGAAACTCACCGCACCAGCGGAATCGCCGCAAGAGAAAGAGGGCGGAGTCCGAGCCAACGAACCCGAAGCCGAAACCGCGCCTGAAGGAGAAACCGCTCCCAAAGAGGCGAAGGCGTGAAACTCGGCGTCATCTCGGACACGCACGGCTTTCTTGATCCGAAAATTCCGAAGCTGTTCGACGGCGTCGAGTACATCCTTCACGCGGGCGACGTGGGCGGTGCGTTCATCACGTTTGAGCTTGAACAAATTGCTCCAGTCACGGCGGTACTGGGCAACACTGATGCTTTGATGCCTCTCAAGGAAACGGAAGTTGTCGAACTTGCAGGCAAGAAATTTCTCGTGCACCACATCGTGAACCCTCACGCGCTCATGGAGCCGTTGAAGACCCGCATCGCACGTGAACGGCCTGACACAGTCTTCTTTGGCCACACTCACAAGCCGTTTTGCGAAACCATCGGCGGGATTCTCTTTTTCAATCCTGGTTACGCTGGCAAAAGCCGTTTCGGCATGGAACGCAGCGTTGCGATTCTCGAGTGCGATGAAAAGAATATCAGGCCGAGGTTCCTGAAACTGGACTAGTGATTCGTCTCCTCTTCACGGTTGCGATCATCCAGAGGAGGAACAGAACTGTCACGCAGACCGAAAGAGGCGCGAGAAAACGGTCGATTGGCAGCGAGCCTTTTCCAGGCAATTGCAGATCAGCAAAGAGCATTTCGCCTTGGCCCGGGAACGAAGCAGTGCTTAGAACCGCTCCGCGATGGTCCACGGCTTGGGAAATCCCGGAACTGGCGAGCCGGAAAATCGGAACGTCGTATTCGGCCGCTCTCACAGGCGCCACTCGCGTATGGAGCCAGTGTTCGTGCGCGCCCCAGTCCGTCACGTCCATCGTCGGAACAATCAGCAACTGCGCGCCTTGCCGGATGAGTTCGTCAGTGACGCGCGAGTAGCTCAAGTCGTAGCAGACGCAAAAGCCAATTCTTCCCCAGGGTGAGTTCCATAAGGCTTGCCGCGTCGCTGGAAGGCCGTCCTTGAAGAATTGGATTGGCACGCATTTGGCCTGCTGGAAAACGGTAGCTCCCGACGGGCCGATCACGAAGGCGGTGTCGAAATAATTTTCGCCCGGTGCCGGGTCTTCCGCTCCGACGACGAGAAACTGCTTGTGGCTTCGACACCAGTCGCGCAAGGACTCCGGCACTGGACCCGCGAAGGTGTACTCGCTCAAAACCACGATGTCGGCATTGCTGTGGGTCGTGACGAGCTTGTCCAGAGCCGCAACGAGTGGCTTTTCGTCCGAAAACTCGAACTGAATGCCGGCAACATGAACGGTGGACCCGCCAGGCATGCTGCTTTGAACAAGGTTGATCAGTGCTCCGAAAATCAAAAGGACAGCAGCGAACGCAATCTGAACGTGCCTGCGAAATGCAATACCCAACGTGGCGACACATGCAGCAAGAAATCCCACACCGTAGTTGCCAATCCAATGGAATGGAACGACCCGGAGATCTGAAAACGCGTAACCGATGTTAAGCCACGAAAATCTCAGGTAATAGAGTTCACTGCGAAAATATTCCAACCCCGTCCAGAGGAACGGCAGCAACAACGCCGCCCGTCTTGTGCCCAGACGGTTTAGCGCGACATGCGCGAGCAAAACGAAAAGTCCTATCCAGAAAGCAAGGATCATCCACAGCGCAATCGCGCCCGCGCCGAAAATACTCCAGAAGCACGAGAGTTGGATTGCGCCACAAAGGAATCCCGTGAGTAAACCGGAGTAGAAGGCTTTGCGATTTGTCGTCAGGCGTGCCAGTTCAAAAAGTCCGATAAGATAGATGAGAATGAAGAACCTCGTTACGGCCGTCTCGACCTGAAGATAGGCGAGATTGAAGCTCACTATCGACAATGAAATTGCAAACAGCGCCCCGCGCCAGCCGATTGGCTTCACAGCACCCGGCTTTTCGATGGACGTGATTGGTTCGACTTGCGCGGCTTGATCCCGAATGACTGCTGTCCGCCCCTTCGATGCCGGGTGATTAATGGTTACCTCCGGTTGATTACGTGCTCACTATTTCCCATCGGCAGCTTTCTTCAAGAACGAGCTGAACAAATCCATCGGTATTGGCAGGAACGTCGTTGTATTATGTTCGCTGGAGATTTCCCGCATGGTCTGGAGATAACGCAGTTGCAGCGCAATCGGTTCCTTGCTGATCAATGCGGCGGCCTGCACCATTTTTTCGGCAGCCTGGAATTCACCTTCGGCGTTCACGATCTTCGCGCGGCGTTCCCGTTCAGCCTCAGCCTGCTTGGCCATCGCGCGTTTCATGCTGTCGGGCAAGGCCACGTCTTTCACCTCGACGGCCGTGACCTTGATGCCCCACGGCTCGGTCTGCCGGTCAATGATCTCCTGCAGCTTCTGATTGATAGTATCGCGCTGCGAAAGCAGATCGTCCAATGGCGCCTGGCCCAACACGCTTCTCAGAGTCGTTTGCGCAATGAGCGAGGTCGCCTTCCAAAAATTTTCCACCTTCACCACCGCCGCCATGGGATCAACGACTCGGAAATAAACCACCGCATCCACCGTCGCCGGCACGTTGTCCCTGGTCATGATTTCCTGCTTGGCAACGTCAATTGTCACGACGCGCAAATCCATTTTGACCATGCGATCCACGATGGGAATCAGGAAAATCAGGCCCGGCCCTTTCGCGCCGAGCAGCTTGCCGAGCCTGAAGATGACCCCCCGCTCGTATTCGCGCAGAATGCGAATCATTTGCGGAAGGACGATTGCCAGGATGATGATGACCGGCACGATCCACGCGATCACGCTGAACAACTTACGCACGATGTCTTCCATAGTTCTTGGGTGGTTATGTTGATTTTGGTTTCACTTTCAGCGTCAAGCCGTCAACGCTTACGATTTCGGCCAGTTGACCGGGTTCAACTGTCTTTTCACTTACGGCATTCCAATATTCTCCTTCGACAAAGACCTTTCCATTGAGCGAGTCAATCCGATCCACGGCTGCGACGGTTTGACCGAGGAGCGTTTCCCTGCCGGCCCTGATGGGGAGTTTTTGCGCGCGCAACCCGGCGCCAATCACAAACAGGAAAAACAGAGCGGTGATGATTGTGGCCGGGACGATGTAGGCGAGGGAAAGATGAAATGCGGGCCCGGAACCATTAAAAAGCATAAGTGCGCCCAGGAAAAACGAGACAACGCCGCCAACGGTCAGCACACCATGCGTGGGAGCATAAACATCCATCGCAAACAAAATCACGGCGAGCATGATCAGCGCGACCCCCGCGATGTTCACGGGCAGGATCGTCGCCATGTAAAGGAACAGCAGGAGCGCAATCGCACCGACAACGCCGGGGAGAATCGCGCCCGGATGATTGATTTCTCCGATAATTCCATAAATGGCCACGAGCATCAGCAGGAACATGACTTCCGGCCGCCACAACAGTTGGAAAAGATTTTCGCCCGCGGACATGCGAATCTCCACAACGTTCGCTCCGGCGGTTTTCAATTCCTTTTCGTTCACCTTTCGCCCGTCGATCTGCTTGAGCAAATCGGGAACGTCCTTCGCGATCAGGTCAATGACTTTCAGTTCGAGGGCCTTTTCGGAAGTGATCGAAGCGCTTTCGCTGACGGCAGACTTCGCCCAATCCGCGTTGCGCCCCCGTTTCTGCGCAATCGCTTCGATGTAGCTGCTGCCAAAATTTTCCAGCTTCTGTTTCATCGTGTCATCGAGCTTTTCGCTGCCGCCGACTCCAAGTTCAACCGGGTGGGCCGCGCCGATGCTGGTGTTCGGCGCCATGGCTGCGATATCAGCCGCCATCGTGATGAACGTGCCCGCGCTTCCGGCATTCGCGCCCGACGGCGCAACGTAAACGACAATCGGAACCGGTGAGGCATAAAATGCCTGGACAATTTCCTTGGTGGACTCGAGCAAACCGCCGGGCGTATCGAGTTGAATTATGAGACACGCATCGTTCTTGCCGGAGGCAACCTTGATGGCGCGAGAAATGTAGCTGGCCGTTGCGGGACCAATTGCACCGTTAATTTCGATCTTTCCGACCTCGGAAGGAGGCGCAGCGGGAGCCGACGCAGCGTGGAGCATCATTCCGACAACCAAAACTGGCGCGAAACTTTTCATAACGTCCTCTCCAAGCGCAAGACTAACAAAATCAGCCGAAGGTGCAATCTCTAATCCTCTGGGCAGGCGATTTGCTGGCAGTCAGGTAATGAAATTGAAACGTTCGGCCAGGTCGGTCGCACACTTTGAATCTTTCCAATCCACTGCGCGGAGTTATCTTCGCCCCATGGCGTTGGTCCGGATTCTTGTTGATGGTTACAGCCTGCTGCATAGCTGGCCAGAGCTTGCTCGTGGGAAGCCACGTCATTCCGTAGCGGCGCGGGATGAATTGGTTCGAATACTCACACATTACAGCGATGCTGTCGGAACGCCCGTTACGGTTTTCTTCGATGGATCGGGGCCGAAAGGCGGCATGTTGCCCGAAAAACATTCAGGCAGCGAAGTTGAAGTTCTGTTTTCGCACAGTGGCAAGACTGCGGACGATTTGATCGAGCGGACGGCGCACCGGATTCAACCCTACGGTGAAGTGCTGGCCGTCACTGACGACGCGGCGGAGCGGGACATGGTGATTGCTCTGGGCGGATTGGCGTCGAGTTGCTGGAATTTCATTCAAACAATGGAAGGCGCATTGGCGGGGCTTGAGGACGAAATAAAACATCACAACCGGCGTGAACGAAATAGATTCAATCGCCGGTTCTGATAAACCACTTATGAAACAGATTCTTTGGAGAAAATGTCCGGGCAAAGCAATTTCAGGAGCGCGCAAGTTGATGTTTGGACTGAGCATTTACTTTTTAGCTCTGAGCTTCTTCGCGCAAACGACCCCCTCGGGAACCAACAACGTAAAGTCGCCGGTTTCGAATCGCTGGTTGCTGGTTGTGGAGACTTCTACCGCCATGCAATCTCGCTCCGATACCGTGCATCGCATTGCAGCCACTCTGCTCGCTTCCGGCATGAACGGGCAGATGCAACCCGGCGACACGCTCGGAGTCTGGACTTACAACCGCGACCTCTACGCCGGGCAATTTCCGCTGCAAGTATGGACGCAGAGCGCCAGCCGCCAAGTGGCCAGTCGGGCTTATCAGTTTTTGAGCAATCAGAAATACGGAAACGAAGGGCACCTCGAGAAAGTGCTTCCCACCATCCAGAGAGTTGTCTCGAATTCGGAATTCATCACGGTGATTTTGATTTCCACAGGTAATCAGAAGATTCAGGGAACGCCTTACGACGAGCGAATCAATTCGTATTACACGACGTGGCAAAACCAGCAGCAAAAAGCCGCCATACCTTTCGTTACTGTGCTGCGAGCGGTGCGTGGACAATTCAAAAGCTACGCAGTAAACACGCCACCCTGGCCGCTCGAAATGCCGGCGGTCTCACCTGAATTGGTCGCGGCGCGCACGCCACCAAAATCTGCCGAGCCGCCAAAACCTGCAGCACCCGTGTATGCCGCTCCTTTAATCATTTCCGGGCACAAGCCGGAACGTGAGACGCAGAGTGACAGCACGACGACAGCGACGAATGATAGCGCAGTCCAATCGGCGATTTCTCCCTCGGCATCGCCAACTACTGCTACACAACCTGCTGAAGCTCCGTCTGGAAATCCTGCGCCGGCCATACCAGAGGCTCTTGTCGTCACGAAGGGGACACAAAGTTTATCGCCACCAAGTTCGGTCATAACAAACACCAGCGAACCGCGACAGACGATTGCTGCGGTCGAAAAACCCGCGAGCTCGGCGGCTACGGGTCAGACTCCAACGGCACCCGCAAAGGCAGAATCGACGAAGTCCACGTCCGCCGTTTCTTCGACGAAGGCAATTGTCCCACCGGTCGGATCAAAACCTATGGCGTCTGTACCGGCGGACAGTGAACCATCGTCGAAACCTGATCCAGAGGCGCAAACGGCCGTTGCTGCTCCGACTGGGAACTTTCTGGCGAGCCGCACCGCTTGGATTGCCGGCGCGGTGTTGCTTGCGTTGGGATTTGCGCTGGTTCTTTTTCTGGCGCGTCACTCACGCAGTTCCTCGCATGCCAGCCTGATCACGCGCTCCCTGGACCGCGAACGGAAATAAGTCTGGTGTTCACTCGCCGGGCTTTATCCCACGTGCAGCCAAACAGTTTTTAGATATGCCGGCTCGGATTTCGAAATCGGGAAATCGGGCGGCTGCGGGACGTAATGCTTCTGGAGAATTGTTCTACCCGCTGCGGTAACGGTGTCCGCGATGGTCGCGAGAAATGTTTCCGGCGCAAAATTCACGGCGTTGGTTGAGGCGAACAAAACTCCGCCTGGCTTGAGCACCGGGAGCGCCGCGTCAATCAGTTCGCCGTAATTCCGTTCAGCGCGGAAGACCCCATTTCTTTTGGATCGTGAAAAAGTAGGCGGGTCAAGAAGGACGGCGTGGAATGACCGCTTCTTCTTTGCCAGACGAGCCAACCAATCGAACACGTCACCGTAAATGAAATCGTGCGCAGCAGGGTCGAGGCCATTCAGTTCGAAATTGCGCGCGCCCCATTCGAGATATTTTCGCGAAAGATCGAGACTCGTCGTCCGCGCGCCAGCTTTGGCCGCGCAAACGGAAAAAGCGCAGGTATAAGCGAAACAGTTCAGAATTTCGGGTTTGGGATTCTGAATCTTGGACGTGTCGAAGAGGAGAAACCCTGCCGCGATGTGGGCAGTCTGGAGTCGTCGCCGATTGTCGCGTTGGTCGAGGAATAATCCGACAGAATAACCTTCGTTAAAGCTGAGTTCGAAGTGCAGCCCGTTTTCGCGGATGGTGAATCGTTCCGGAGCGGCTTCGCCGAAGATTCGTTGCGGCGAGCTTTCAACAAAACCCAGGCTGCGCACGTCTCGACGAAGTGTCTTCTGATAGATTCCGCGAGAAGAAGAGGATTGAGCGAAATGCGCCAGTTCAGTTCGATGTCTTTTGCTCGATTCCCATTTGCTCTGCAACAGGAGAAAATCACCCAGGCGGTCCACATAGCAGCCGGGTCGTTGATCGCTCGCACCATGAAGGACACGAAAGGCATTTGTCTCCGCCGGATCAATGAGGGCAGCTCGCAATGCCAGATGAATATCCGATTCGAAATCCGGCTCCGAGCGAAAACTGATTGCCTGACCATTGTCCGGGTGCTTGAAAGTGAGTTCGGCGGCATGAAGACACACCCGCTGAAATGATGAGCCGCCATACAGCGCGTCGCCCAGGATGGGAAATCCATTCTCCGCAGCGTGAACGCGGATTTGGTGCGTGCGGCCAGTGAGCGGTTCCGCTTCAATGCAGTGATGCTTCGTGATTGGCGATTGCTGGTTGAGCACACGAAAGCGGGTTTTCGCTGGTTCACCATTCGCGGCGCTTGCATAGCGAGTTCCCGCACGGATGATCTTGGTTTTAGCAACAAACGCGTTTCTCCTGGGCGGGCGATCGGTGAGGAGGAGATATTTTTTTTGAACTATGCGCTGCGTGAATTGTTCCGTGAGCGAACGGTTGGCGAGAGTGGTCTTCCCGAAGACGATGAGACCGGAAGTTTCCTTGTCGAGCCGATGAATGATTGCGAGATCTGCCCAGCGCGGCTCGCGATGCCGCAGCCAGTCATAGATGCCCTCGCCAGCGAACGGATTCGGCGCGTGAGTATTCAGACCGGCCGGCTTATTCACGACCAGCAGGTGCTCGTCTTCAAAAATGATGCAGGGAACCATTGATCGTTGCCTACTCTTCCAGTTGTCAAATCGTTGTAACGGAGTAACGGTTCAGCGGAATTACCAGAACTGCCACGCGTTTTTCCAAATCACCCAAACGCCGAGCAGAAAATTCGTGATCGCGTGCGCTGTGATGGCATCACCGAGCCGGTTCTTGCGAATGACAAGCCCCTGGAATGCGAAGCCGCAAAGAATTCCCGCAAGCCACTGGGAATGTTCGAAACCGAAAATCGCCGAGGTCATTACAAACGCCAGCGGATGAAATCGGTTGAGCGGCACTTCGAGAAAGCGAACGCGAACGATGTGGCGATAGAGGAACGAGCGATAAAAGACTTCTTCAAGCGGCGGAACGACAAAAGTCGATCCAAGAATTCGAACGGCGATGAACAGTGGCACGAGCGCAGATCCGCGGTCAAACTGTTCGTTTGGATTCCAAAGTTGTTCGAGCTTTGATTCTGAACATAAAAAACTCAGGCCAATTTTTCTTAAAAACGGATAAATATAGTTCTGAACAATTTCATTGGTATGCGGATAAAATTCGTCAATGCCAATCCACATTACGCACACGCACACGCCCACGACGATACCTTCCCAGCTTATTGCCCACTGCATTTCCGCAACGAACGGCCGCATTTCCCAAACCAGCCACGCGCCGACCAGCGTCTTCGCGAGGTAAAACCAATAATGAGAACTCTCGCCGAACCAGCCCTGCGCGAAGGTGAGCAAGAGGAAAGCGGCGAAAGGCGCGATTCGCGGAATCGCAGGTGAGCGTTGGAATGGTTCTTTCAGCAGCGGCATCTGCGCAGATCATCTCCGAGCCGTGCTGAAGGCCAAGGAAAATTTCCCTATTCGAGCGTCAGGACGTTCGTTTGGGTAACGCTCGCCAGCGTGGCGCTGACCGGAGTGATGGCGATGACACGAAATTCACGGATCTTGTCGCCGACGAAAACCGTTTTGCCATCGATGAGCGCCGACGGACGGGTAGGATTGAAAATGATCGCTCGCAACTGTGGTGGCACAGATTTGGGAGGTTCGACCTGCGCCACAGGCGGTGCATTGGTTGGCATCACTCCCTGTGTGGCAACGGGAACAGGCGGCGAATTCGATGCTACTGATGCGATACTCGAATTTATCGGAGTTGAAGGTTCAACGCGTTCGGCTTGCGGCGCAGAAGAAACAGGGTGGCGAGCCGTGGCATGCACAGTGACCTCGGTCGGTGACGAAACGGGCGCGCGGTTTCCCCCCCGAAATTGCCAAAATGAGAACAAAGCCGCAAGCAGCACGGTCATTGCTGTCGCCGGTATTACAAGGCCGATGCCTTTCTTTGGCTGCGTGGCCGGTTCAGCGGGACGAAGGGGGAGGTTTTCTGGCTTTGGCGGCGGATGGTTCGTCTGAACTTCTTTCGCTCGCCTGAGCGCATCGTTGATGAGGCTCATGTGCCAATGTCTCCTTCCAGTTCACGAATTGCCGCGCCAACCACGCGATAATCTAGCTGCTCCGTTTGATTCACAAATCCGGCCAGCAACGCTTTGTCGCAAACGGCGTTCACCACGCGCGGGATGCCGCCGCTGTAATGGTGAATGCGCCAGAGCGCAGGCCGCGTGAAATGCGGAACTCCTTTCGCGCCGGACACGTGAAGGCGATGTTGGATGTACTGGCTGATTTCGTTTTGGCTGAGCGGTGAAAGATGATAACGCACCGTGATGCGCTGACGAAGCTGGCGGAGATTCGGGCTGTTGAGCCGTTCGCGCAACTCAGGTTGTCCCATCAAAACAATCTGGAGCAGCTTGCGATTATCTGTTTCCAGATTTGAAAGAAGCCGCACCTGTTCGAGCAGGTCCTCGGTCAGATTCTGCGCTTCATCAACGATCAACACCGAATCTTTGCCCTGCTCAACATTCCAGAGTAGAAAATTATTAATCGTCGCCACTGTTTCGAGCCTGTCCATCCCGCGGACGTCGAGGCCAAATTCCGTGGCGATGGCTTTCATCAATTCATCCGCGCTCAGAACGGGATTGAGGATGAGCGCGGTGGAGAAATTTCCGTTGAGCTGTTCTAGCATGGCACGGCAGAGCGTTGTCTTGCCCGCGCCGACTTCGCCGGTCAGTTGCACGAAGCCCTTTCGCTCGTGAATTCCGTAGAGCAGATGATTGTAAGCCTCGCGATGCTTCGCGCTGTAGAAAAGGAACCGCGGATTCGGCGTGATGTCGAATGGCGGTTCGGTCAAGCCATAGTAATCGAGATACACGCCTCGTTTTCAGCAGAAAAGGTGCCCCGCGAATCGAAACGCCGAAAATGCCTCGCAGAGCCGAATGTGTCCCGAAACTGAATCCTAATGCCCAAGGTTGGGAACGCGATTCCGCTGAATCTGCCGGACGGCTGCTACCAGGGCTTCTGCCTCGGCAGGCGTGCCTACCGTAATCCGCAGGTAGTTGCTGATTTCCGGCAGATCGAACCAACGCACGAGAATCTTCAAGCCGCCCAGCTTTTCCAGCCAGACCTTCGCCGGAAACAACGGCGGGCGAGCGAAAATGAAATTCGTCTGGCTCGGAAAAACCCGAAAGCCCTGCTTCGTCAGTTCTCGGCTCAGATGCTCGCGGGTGTCGATGATCTTGCGGAAGTTCGCCCGATAATAAGGCAGATCGTCCAACGTCGCCTCGGCGGCGATTTGGCCAAGGCCGTTCACGTTGTAGCTGTCCCGAATTTTCTGCAATGCCGCGATCAATTCCGAGGGGCCGACGAAATAGCCGACGCGCTGGAAACAGAGTGAATACGCCTTCGAAAACGTCCGCGCCACCAGCACGTGAGGGTGCATCAACGCGAGCGGCAGCGCGTTCTCATCTGCGAAATCCACGTACGCTTCGTCGAGAACGACAATTCCGCGTTGCGCTTTGCAAACAGCGTCCAATTCTTTTGTCGAATAGCCGCGACCGCTTGGAGCATTCGGTGTCGTGACAAATGTGAGCGCCACGTCAAATTTCCACTGATTGCGACTTTTCAATTCGGAAACGGCGGGCAAACTGAAATCGGGTTTCAGCGGAACCGCATTCTTTGCCGCGCCATGAATGTCCGCGAGCACCGGATACAGCGAGTAACTCGGCGTGAAATATTGGACAACTGAACAATGTGGGACAGGCATCTTGCCTGTCTCTAATGTTTGCTTGTCGGAATGAGACAGGCTGGAAGCCTGTCCTACGAGTGGTTCCACAAAACATCTCACCGCCATCGCCAGCAATTCATCCGAGCCGTTGCCGACGATGATGTTTTCCGGTTTGCAGCGATGCAACTTCGCGAGCTTTTCGCGCAGGTGATCCCCCGTTGGATTCGGATAAAGCCGCAAGCGTTCGTCCACGGCAGCACGCACGGCTTGAAGGACACGAGGTGACGGCGAATACGGGTTTTCGTTCGTATTGAGCTTGATTAGCCCCTTGATCTTCGGCTGCTCGCCGGGCACATACGCGTGCAATGCTCGGACAATCGGGCGTATGAATAAAGAGTCTTTGGTGGCCATTGGAAATTTAGCGAGCGCTCAGGCTTTAATACCAATCACGGCACGCAATCTATCGAAACGACTCCGTGGAGAAAACTATTTCTCCACTGCTTCGCCTGCCTGCTGCCAGGCTTTGAACCCGCCAGAAAGATTGTAAAGGTTGGGGAAATTGAGCGCGGCAAGCCGCTTGCAGGCGCGGACACTACGCACGCCGGTGGCGCAATGCACCAAATACGTTTTGCTCTTGTCCATCCCGGCGGCTCTGACCTGAAAGTCCGGCGCGAGCACGTCAAGATTCATCGCTCCGGCAATGTGGCCAGCCGCGAATTCCGTTGTCGTGCGCACGTCCAGAATCACATTCTGTCTGTTCCGGGCCATAGTGGCGAATTCGGCGACACTGAGGTCCTTGAATCCATCCGCTTGGGTGGCGGGCGCAGGTTTCGCATGGCGTTGGAGATTCGGCAGCACTTCCGCAGGTCCACCGCCGGCGTAGCCCGCTTCTTGAAACTGCGTATCGCCCGCGTCGTTCAATAGGACGAGCGTTGGATAATTGTCGCCGACGTTGAACTTCGCCTTGAGCGCGAGATTCGTCCGCTTCAGTGCCTCGTCCTGTTTGGTCTTTTCCGGAAAGTCCACGTCCACGAGCACCAGGCTCTGGCGCGCGAAGGCGATGAATTCCGGCGAATCCAGAACCTGGCGCTGCATTTCAGTGCAAGACGGGCACCAGTCTGATCCATGAAAGAACAGCAGGATCGATTTCTTTTCAACTCTGGCCTGCGCCTGCGCTTTTGGAAAATCGGTCAGCCATGTGAGTTCTGCACCGCGCCCAAATGAACCAATACCGAGGAGGAAACAGAACCATAGCCGGACGAAGGCGGTTTTCATAATCACTTCGGCTCCAACGTGGCCGAGGAAAAATCATTTTGCAACCTGTTATCGGCGCGCGGCATTGCACGCAGTTTCTCCTGAGGAAAGCTCGCAGCAGAGGTTTTTCCTGATATGCTGCCGATGCATGGAATTGTCGGCCCGGCTTGTTCATTACTGGCCGCATATCATCGGAGTGTTGACGGTGGTCATCGCGCTGGTGACCTCCGCCCATGCGGTCCTCTACAAACGCGATCCGCGGGCGGCGGTGCTGTGGATTGGCGTGATTTGGCTCGTGCCCCTGCTGGGTCCCATTCTCTACGCATTTCTCGGCGTCAATCGCGTTCGCCGGAAAGCCGCGATGCTTCGTGGCACGACTGATCGATCCTCATCAGCCACAAGTGTGGCTTCGGGTCCGCCAACTGCCGACATTGTTGCGCTTCAGCCCAGAGCTGCGCATTTGAAGCCACTGGCAGAAGCTGTCGGTCGCATTGTGAGCCGTCCGCTGGCTCCCGGGAACAAGATCGAATTGCTGGTGAACGGTGATGCCGCATATCCGGCGATGCTTTCAGCCATCAACGCCGCGACGCGGACGGTTTCGCTTTCCACCTACATTTTCGATCATGACCGCAGCGGCTCACTGTTCGTCGAGGCGTTGAGCAGTGCGGTCAAACGTGGCGTGCAGGTGCGCGTGCTCATAGACGCCGCGGGCTCTCACTATTCAGTGCCTTCGATTGTGCACACGCTGCATCACGCGCGCGTGTCCGCGGCACGGTTCCTTCCGACTTTGCTTCCGTGGCAGATGATGAAAATGAACCTGCGCAATCATCGAAAAATTCTTGTCGCGGACGGGCGGATCGGCTTTACCGGAGGCATCAACATCCGCGAGGGGAACCTGCTGGAAAACAAGCCGCGCCATCCGATTCAAGACCTGCACTTCCGCGTCCAAGGACCGGTCGTGGCGCAATTGCAGGAAGCGTTCGCGGCTGACTGGGCGTTCACGACAAAAGAATCTCTGGATGGCGAGGACTGGTTTCCTCCTTTGGAAGCGAAAGGCAGTGTGACTTCGCGGGCAATTCCCGACGGACCGGATGAAGATTTTGAAAAGCTGCGCTGGACAATCCTTTCCGCGCTTGCCTGCGCGCGGAATTCCGTTCGGATCATGACGCCGTACTTTTTGCCGGATACGGCGATCATCTCGGCGCTCAATTCGGCCGCATTGCGTGGCGTGCGCGTGGACATCATTCTGCCAGGCAAAAACAATCTCGTGTACTGCCACTGGGCGTCGCGGGCGCAATGGTGGCAGGTGTTGAAGCACGGCTGCCGGATCCGGGTGACACCTCCGCCATTCGATCATTCCAAGCTGATGTTGGTGGATGGTGAATGGGCGCTGGTCGGTTCAGGCAATTGGGACGCGCGCAGCCTGCGGCTCAATTTTGAATTCAACCTGGAATGTTATGATGGCGAATTCGCAGACCGCCTTGAGCAGTTGGTGCAGTCAAAACTGCAAAACGCGCGAGAAGTCACGTTGGAGGAAGTGGACAGCCGGGCTCTTCCCGTGCGGTTGCGCGACGGAGTCGCCCGGCTGCTGATACCATATCTGTAAGAGGAAGAACCAAGTTACAGAAAACAAGCGGCTTGAATTCACCGCCAAAATTGTAATTGCCTGCCCCGGCGCTTTGGCCTAGCTGTTAGCCAACTAAAAAGAAAGGACAATTATGTTCGGACTCGGAATTGGTCTCATCATTCTGCTGGTTGTTCTGATCGTCGGTTTCTTTGTCCTGGTGTTCGCCGTCGGCACCTACAACCGACTGGTTGCGCTGAGGAACCGCTATAAGAACGCGTATTCACAAATTGACGTGCAGCTCAAGCGTCGTTACGACCTCATCCCGAATCTTGTCGAGACGGCGAAAGGCTACATCAAGCACGAGCGCGAGACGCTGGAGGAAGTCACCAAGGCGCGCAACATCGCCTACGCCGCATCACAAACCGCCGCGGCAAACCCGGGTGACGCGAACGCGATGAAGAACCTGGTCTCCGCTGAAACCGGATTGGCCGGCACATTGAGCCGTTTGATGATGGTTTCAGAAGCCTATCCTGACCTGAAAGCGAACCAGAACATGATGCAACTCACGGAGGAACTGACCTCGACGGAAAATAAAATTTCCTTCGCGCGCCAGGCCTACAACGATTCAGTCATGACCTACAACACGCAACGCGAAGTGTTCCCGTCGAACATCATCGCGGGATCGTTCAACTTTGGCCCTGCGGAATTGTTCGTCGTTGAGAAACCGGAGCAAAAGGAAGCGCCGAAGGTTTCATTTTCTTGAGGAATCCTCAATGGAACCGAGGCTAGTCGTGTTTCGAGCCGGGGGGGTTCTGGTTCCGGCGATGATTATACTGGCTGGATGCTCGACCAGAGATGACCCGCGACTACAGGGTAGTTGGATATCAAATCGTGAAGCGACAATTGCAGCCGCTTTCCAAAAGGATCCTCGATGGACCAATGCATCGCCTGAGCACATCGAAAATTTTAGAAATCTTTTTGGTCGTCTGACACTGACCTACTCAAACAATGTTGTGAGGATGCAGATGCCTCCGTATACGTTGACGCTTTCGAAAACAAACAAAACACAAATTCCGGCTCAAGATTCCTCAATCCGTTATCACGTGGTTAATCGAGGCAAAGACTTTGTTGCGATTTCTCCCGATGAAGGATTGGAAAAAGGACGAAAGATCCAAATCCGTTTTGTAGATAACGGAAAGGGGTACTGGAGGACAGAGAGTTTCCTCGGGACTGGACTGGAAGAAAGATTTGATCGTCTTGGCAGCCTTCAAGGTGTTCACAATTGAGCGAGAGTTTCGATTAAGATGGACTTCTTCGAGCGACAGGAAAAAGCGCATCGCAACACCAAACTGCTGGTCGTTTATTTCGTCGTAGGAGTCGCGCTGCTGATCGCCGCGATTTACCTGGCCGTTTTTGTGGCGTTTGTTGGAGCAAGCTCTCATCACCATCGCTTCTATCAGGAAGCACAGCCGCACATTTCGCTTTGGAACCCGCAACTTTTCCTTGCCGTAACCGTTGGAGCGCTCGCGGTCATTCTCATCGGCAGTGTGTCCAAGACCATGGAGCTTTCACAAGGCGGAAGTGCCGTCGCGACGATGATGGGCGGACGGCTCATCAACTCGAACACCGCCGAGCCCGACGAGCGCAAGCTGCTCAACGTGGTCGAGGAAATGGCGCTCGCCTCCGGCGTGCCCGTGCCGCAGGTCTATGTGATGGACGAAGAAAAGGGCATCAACGCGTTTGCCGCCGGCCATTCAACGAGCGATGCCGCGGTGTGCGTGACGCGCGGGCTGCATGAAGCTGCTCAAGCGCGATGAACTGCAGGGCGTCATCGGCCACGAGTTCAGCCACATTCTCAACGGCGACATGCGGCTCAACATGCGGCTCATTGGAATCGTCTTCGGAATCCTCTGCCTGGCGATCATCGGGCGCATTCTCCTGCGGACGCGCGGACGCAAGAATCCGATGCCACTGCTTGGCCTTATCCTCATCCTTCTCGGCTGGATCGGCGTGTTCTTTGGCCGTCTCATTCAAGCCGCGGTAAGCCGCCAGCGCGAATTCCTGGCGGATGCTTCGTCCGTGCAGTTCACGCGCAATCCCGCCGGACTTTCCGGCGCGCTGCAAAAGATCGGTGGACTTGCCTACGGCTCAAAACTCGAGTCGGCGCACGCGGACGAAGCGTCGCACATGTTCTTCGGAAATGGCGTCAGCGAGCCGTTCTTCGGATGGCTCGCCACGCATCCGCCGCTGGAAGATCGAATTCGTGCCATTGATCCGAGCTTCGATGGTAAATTCCCGCGCGTCGCGATCGCGGAGCTGGACGAATCAGCTCCTTCGATTCCAAAAGAGCACGCACGTCAAACAGCACCGTTTCCATTCCCGTTGCCCGGCTTTCCTCAGCCGCAGTCCGGCTCGGCCCTTGTTCCGCCCGTTATCATGGCCCAGGCCGTTCTGCCGAATCTTGGCGCGCCGACGAACGCGCACCTCCGATACGCGGTTGAATTGCGCGATGCGTTTCCGGCCGCCCTGCAGAGTGCCGCGCGCGATTCCCTCGGCGCATCTGCGCTGATTTACGCGCTGCTGCTGAGTTCCGAGCCGGAAATGCGTCAGAAGCAACTGCAGTTGCTCGGCGGAATTTCCGACAGCGCAAAGCAGGAAACCGAACGGTTGCTGCCCGAAATTTCGAGCATTGCCGTGCGAGCGAAATTGCCGCTGGTTGATCTGGCACTGCCTGCATTGCGCCATTTCTCGCGCATTCAATACGAGCAATTCAGCCAGGCGATCAAGCAACTGATTGATGTGGACGGCGAAATCGATTTGTTCGAGTACGTGCTGCAAAAGATAGTGTTGCGCCACTTGGAACCGCAATTCAAAGGCGCGCGCAGGCCGGTCATTCAATACTACGCGCTGAAGCCGCTCGCTGGCGATTGTTCTGTGCTGATCTCAGCCCTCGCGCATCTCAGTTCGGACGACGCGGCTGTGTGCGAGCAGGCATTCCAGAAAGGTGCGCAAAACCTGAGTTATTACGCGCAAACATCCATGGCCTACGTCCAGAGCGACCAGAGTGACCTGCCCCAAGTGGATTCGGCTTTGAATCGCCTCAGCGAAGCCGTGCCGCAAATCAAAAAGAACGTGCTCAACGCTTGCGCGCAAACCGTCGCAGCCGACGGCGTGATTCAGGAAATGGAAGCTGAACTCTTGCGCGCGATAGCAGATACGCTCGATTGCCCCATGCCGCCGTTCATTCAACCAAAGGAAGAACCAGTTCCTGCAAGCTGAAGAATTCACGGCAATATTGGGCACCTGCCTTCTGTCCGACTCTGGCGTTGGAGTCTCATCGCGCAATCGCTCGCCGATTTGATGCGCGTCAAGACTGCTTTTGTGATTGGAGGTATCATTATGCAAAGTTCATGATGATAAATCGCCCAACTCGAACTCGAGTGTCACGTCTGCCGCTGGTTGCTTTGGGATTGATTGCGCTTGTCTGTGGCGTCTGGGGCGGACTCTTTCGTCTGCCGCTCAAAGTGCCGATGCCGGTGCATCATGCGAATTGGGTCACGTATCATGGACCGCTCATGGTCTGTGGTTTTCTCGGGACTGTCATCGCCCTCGAACGAGCTGTTGGGCTCCAACGCTGGTGGACTTACGTCGCACCACTGCTAACTGGCATCGGCGGATTGGTGTTCGTCTTCGGAGTGGCCGGACATCGCGGCATCATTCTAATGACCGCCGGCAGTGCGATTTTTTTCCTCGTGACGCTCCGCGTGGTTCAGCTTCAACGGGCATTGTTCACGGTGCTGATGAGCCTCGCGGTGGCGGCGTGGCTCGCAGGGAATGTCCTGTGGCTATATGATTGGCCGCTCGACCGGGTGGTCCCATGGTGGATCGCGTTTCTTGGGCTCACCATTATTGGCGAGCGGCTGGACCTGAGCCGCTTTCAGCGTCAGGTTCCAATCGCGCGGCCGTTGTTTGTCGTGGCGCTTGCGATTTTTGTTTCAGGCGTAATTGCTGGCGCTATCTGGCAGAAAGCCGGCGGCTGGCTCACCGGAATTGGCCTTGCCGCACTCGCGCTCTGGCTTGGACGATTTGACATTGCGCGCCGGAGCGTAAAGCAACCGGGCCTGCCTCGATTCATGGCGCTGTGCCTCCTGATCGGGTTCGTCTGGCTTGGCATTGCGGGTGCATTGTTCTGTGTGCTTCCGCAACTATCGAGCGGCGCCTATTACGATGCGCCGTTGCACGCGTTCTTCCTGGGTTTCGTCTTCTCGATGATCTTTGGGCACGCTCCGGTCATTTTTCCGTCGGTGCTGAACCGTCCAATTGCGTTCTCGAGGTGGTTCTATTTGCACTTGCTGTTATTGCACGCCGGTATTGCATTGCGAGTCGTTGGCGATGTCTCGTTGTGGTTTCCAGGTCGCATCTGGGGCGGCACCATCAGCGCCACTGCTATTGCGCTCTTTCTGGTGAACACGACAGGTTCGCTGGTGTGGAGCAAGCGAGCGCGCATCGCCTGAAGAGAATTCCAGGCTGGCGCGGAGTTTCGGAGGAAAGATTGAGGCATTTGTTCTGTTGCCGGAAATCCAAACCTGCCTTACGTGTTTGTCCATGGAACAACGTGTCGATCACTTTGACGAGCCAATCGTCCGATTCGTGCGGAAAGACTTCACAAGTCTGCCGAGCGATTTCGATGTCGCAGCAGCGCTGGAATGGATTCGGCACAAGGGCGCCCGGGAGAGCATTCTTTATTTTTACGTCGTCAACCAGGAGCAGCAACTTGTCGGTGTGTTGCCTACACGCCGCCTGCTCACTGCTCAACTTAACCATCGCGTCGCCGAACTGATGGTTTCACGCGTGGTCGCCATTCCTGAATCGGCGACTGTGTTAGACGCTTGCGAGCTCTTCCTGATGCACAAATTCCTCGCCTTTCCTGTTGTGGACGATCAGCGGCGCATCGTCGGAATCGTGGATGTAAACCTCTTCACCGGCGAAGTCCTCGACCTATCGGAAAAAGAGCGGATGGACGACGTATTTCAAACCATCGGTTTTCGCGTCGCGCAAGTGCAACGGGCGTCTCCGTTGAAATCCTTCGGGCACCGTTTTCCATGGCTGCTCGCGACAATGGCCGGCGGCATCGCCTGCGCCTTTCTCGCCGGAGCCTATGAAACAACCCTGGCGCGAAGCCTCATCCTCGCGTTCTTTCTGACACTGGTGCTCGGTTTGGGCGAAAGCGTGAGCGTGCAATCCCTGACCGTCACGATTCAGGCGCTGCACGCGGAACCGCTGACGTTCCGCTGGTTCATTCGTGCGATCCGCAAGGAACTGGCCACTGCCGCGCTGCTCGGTGGAGCTTCAGGCCTAATCGTCGGCCTTGTCGCCTGGCTCTGGCGCGGTAACGGACTGGCCGCAATCGCGATTGGCGCCAGCCTTGTGGTGGCTGTTAGCGTGGCCTGTGTCACGGGATTGATCGTTCCGTCGCTGCTCCATCGTTTCAGGCTGGACCCAAAGATCGCCGCCGGTCCTGTGGCGCTGGCCTTGGCGGATGTCTTTACTGTCACTCGTCTATTTTAACCTCGCGCGCTGGCTGCTTTAGCCTAAAAGAAACCCGTGCACCCGCTCATCCAGGAAATCGCATCCGCGCACACGCCGGAATCTCTCTTCGAGCGTTTACGCGACGAAACGGGCGTTGTGCTTCTGCGGAGCGCCTTGTTCGATGCGCGACAGGCGCGCTACTCATTCGTCACCGCGCATCCGTTTCTCGCATTCCGCTCCTTCGGGTCGCGCTGCGAAATTACGGAACATGACTTGCCGCACGGGAGTCAGACGGAGACTGGAACACGAAACACGCAACTTCACTTCGGCAATCCTTGGCATCTGCTCGATTCGCTCATGTCACGTTACGAATTGCTGGACGAACTGGATCTGCCATTTCCGCTTGGAGGCTGCTTCGGCTACTGGGGCTATGACCTGAAGAATTTCGTCGAGCCAAAACTCCCACGCCGCGCGCTGAACGATCTGGAGGTGCCTGATTGCCATGTTGGTTTCTACGACAGCCTCGCCGTGTTCGACCATGCGCTCGGCAAAACGTGGATTGTTTCGACGGGCCTCAACGCTGATGGCTCGCGCAACGAAACCAAAGCGCGGGAGCGATTGGAATTTTGGAAATTCCTCCTGGAACAAGATCTGCCACGGAGGCTTGGAGACACAGAGGAAAGCACCGTTAAGAATTGTTCTCTGCGCCTCAGTGCCTCAGTGGCAGAAGTCGAATCCAATCTTTCACGCGCCGAATTCATTGCCAAAGTTCAACGCGCGCAGCAATACATCCGCGCCGGTGACATTTACCAGGTGAACCTTTCTCACCGGCTCACCGCGTTATGCGCTTCTTCCAGCTGGGAATTGTTTCGGAACTTGGCCGCAGTTTCGCCCGCCCCTTTTTCCGCGTTTCTGGACTGCGGTGACTTCCAGATTGCGTCGTCCTCGCCCGAACAATTCCTTCGCTTGAGCGGTTCGCATATTCAAACGCGGCCCATCAAAGGCACTCGCCCTCGCGATCCAGATCCGACGCGGGATGCTCAACTGGCTTACGAACTGCAAACCAGTGGCAAGGAAATGGCCGAACTTGTAATGATCACTGACCTGCTTCGAAATGATTTGGGCAAAGTCTGCGAATTCGGCTCGGTGCACGTGCCGGAACTCGCGCGGCTCGAACGCTTCGCGCAAGTCCAGCATTTGGTTTCAACCGTCGAAGGCCGGTTGCGCAACGACGTGACACACTTCGCGGCGCTGGCGTCGTGTTTTCCTGGCGGCAGCGTGACCGGCGCGCCGAAAATCCGCGCGATGGAAATCATTGACGAACTCGAACTCTTTTCGCGCGGGCCGTACTGCGGCGCGCTGGGCTATCTGGGATTCAATCGTGAAAGCCAGTTGAGCATCGTCATCCGCACCGCCATCTGCAAAGACGGTTTGGCGCATTTCAACGTCGGCGCGGGCATCGTGGCGGATTCAAATCCTGAAGCGGAATACGAAGAGACGCTGGCGAAGGCGCGCGGGTTTTCTGCCGCGCTCAAACTCGAATTGCCTGCTTCACTTTCCGTACCGCGAGCATCACGTTAGGTTCACAATCGAATTCAGAAAGGAGTTTCCGTTCCGTTCGTGCTGCCTGGATTGCACCAAAGTTCGTTAGGCATCACCGCCGGTTGTGTTGGTGGTCCGGAGGGATAAAACGCCAATCCTCCGGCCAGCGCGTAGAGCTCCTTGGCCGGCATCCGCTTTGAACTGCCGTCGAACAGTCCAATCGTGACCCTGCTGTGGGAATCTTTTGTCGAATCCCCGCTCCGGCTGCCACCATGCCGTCGCGTGAAACCTTCATACGGCACATTTCCGCCGTCATTGAAAGTAATGGGAATCATCTCGTCGCTTTCCCATTGGAGGATGCATCCCGGCTTGAACTGGGCGAGTTTGTAAGTTTTTTCGCTTTTCGTGTCAAAGCTGCTGAGCGCGCCGTTCCAGATGTAACTCGTGATGTACATTTCACGCTGATAAAAAAGTGAATCCGGCCTATCGCCGGGGCACATTAAAACTTTGGCTGTTTTCAAATAGGTATAGAGCTGGCCTTTCGTGACGGAATCCTGTTGCCCCGGATAAACCACCTTATAACTCGCTTCCGTGCCGCTGCTGTACGGAAACGGATAGCCGTATGCCCAGCACGAAAAAGGAATCTGCCAGCCCGGACGCGGCAGAAAATCATTTTGGTCTCCGGCATACATATGGCCAGCGAGCAATGTTTGTCGGGTGTTGTTCAAGTCCGTGGCCATGTGGGCGCGCTCTTTGGCCCTGCCCAAAACCGGCAGCAACAGCGCCGCGAGAATCGCGATGATGGCGATCACCACGAGCAACTCAATCAGAGTGAATGCGCTTTTCGATTTGATCTTTGTTTTCACAACGATGCTCCAGAAAGGCCGTGCTCAATTTCTAACCATTTCAACGACCCTTGTCCATTAAGACACGCCTTTGTTGATTCGTTGCGAGGATTCAAAAAGCATGACGGGCACCGGTTCAAACAGTGCAAATGCCTTGATCGTTTGTTCGTTTCTCTCGTCTGCAACCGGGCGCTGCTCATTCCATGTCAGGAACGATGAAGTAAGAATTATGAGACACTCGGACTTCGGGATTTTCGTCAAGGAAGGCCTTTTCGATCTTGAGTTTGATTTGCCCGCGCGCGTTGGCGGTGTATTCGCGCCGACCTGTTGTCGAAGCGATTTCTACTTTTCCTTTGCCGGCGAGCGCTGTTGGAAACATGAAAATCACTCCTTGAACTTGTTTTTTGAACGGCAGGAATTCCTTTGCATAACTTCGTTTGATTAACTGATTGGCTCGGAGCACCGCTTTATTAATTTCCTCCACGCCATCACCCAGACGGCTGTAAGGCAAAGTTTGTCCTTTCGGTCTTGGAAGACGAATGAACATGGTCATATTGAACGTGCCTTTCGGAAGATCAGAAACCACAAAGGGATTTTCGCGGCGCAACGCCTCGTCATGCGGCAAATTGACAAGCCGACCATCGCTGGAAAGCTGGACGGGAATTGGCCCGCGAATCTTACTCTCGATCGTGAGATGAATGTTTGTGGGTGACACTTGCTTCGATCCAAACGTCATTCGCAACTCGAGATTGGACTGGTTCACAGTCGCAATGAACTGAACTGCGTCATCCAACATCGTGTAGGGAATCTTCGCATTGCCGCCTTGCATTTGCTCCCGCGCAGCCAAACCCGCAGCGCCAGTCGCCAGAACTGCCGCACCAACCAATGCTGCCAGTTTGATTTTGCTCCACATCATCATATTCGACACTCCTTTCACCAGTGCCAAAGTGGAACCAGCCGCGGTTGCGCCTTTGGCGAGCGCAATGGCAGTAACAAATTTTCCAAGTACGACGGGCGCAGCTTGAATTGAATTTGCGGAAATCGCCCCGGCCATGATTGCCGTCGTCGAGACCACGCCGCGCCGGGCGAAGAAGGCGCGGAGTTTTTCCAGGCTTCGCGCCACGCGCTTTTGCGCCGCGCGTTCGCGCAATCCCAGCGCCGCGCCCACCTCCCGCAAATTCTTGTTCTCGAAATACCGCAGCACGATGGCGTCGCGGTCGGTCCGGCCCAGGCGCGACATCGCTTCGTCGAGCAACGGCGCGATTTCGGACCAGACCTCGTCTGAAGGAGTTTCGTCGAGCATGGATTGCATGAAGGTCTCCTGTTCCCGGCGGATTCGCCGCGCATCGCTTCGCCGGAAATTTGCCGCCGTCAATCGGGCGGTGTGATACAGCCAGCCGGACAACACCGTCCTTCGCCCAAGGGACGTGGCTTTTCTCGCCAGAATGATGAACACGGCCTGGGTGATGTCCTGCGCGTGCTGGGTATCGGCGGTGTGACGCAGCGCGACGGAATACACCAGAGCCAGGTGCCGCCTCACGAGTTCGTCAAATGCCGCTTCGGAATCGTTTCGGGCGAATTGTTCCAGCAGCTCGGCGTCAAGCGCATCGGTCATTCAACTGTAATATGTGCGCGGCGCGGGAAAGGAGACAAAGAATTTCGGTTGGCGGCACGTTCCACGACGGGCGGCGCCTTGAAGCTAGAAATTCGCAAGCTTTTCCCGAAAGGCGTCTGCTCTTTCTTTTGGCATGTGTTTCATCAGGACTCGCAGCGTGAAAGCTCCATGCATTTCGCCGTCCACCATATACAGCCAGTCCGAAATTATCTTCTGAAGGGACTTCTATACGTTGACCAAATTTAACCGTATGCACAGTTTCTGGATCATTGTTGATCGTGCCGAATATCATTCCTTCCCTTTCGCTGAAGATCGATGACCCAGAATCACCGCAAGAATTGTTCCGTGTTCATAGGTCTTTCAATCGAGAATTCTCTCATAACCCAATCGGGTGCCACGCGGTTTTGAATTCAATCGCGTCGAGAATCCGATACGGGTCTTCAGCTTTGGTTGCGAACCACTCGTTTGGCGCGAGTGAGTGATTCGCGTAACGCTTAAGATTAATGGCGGTGCCGGCCTGGAGTTTCGCGCTCAATTCGGGAATGCCAGCGGCGTCCACAACCGCGTTCACATCCATGTGGCTCGCGATGTGAGGAACGAGTTCACTGCGCTTGCCTGTCAAAAGGTTGACGACGCCTCCGGGCAAATCGCTGGTGGCGAGGATTTCAGCAAATGTCGCCGCGGGCAGCGGAAATTTTTCCGAGGCGACGACCACCGCGGCATTTCCGCTCAAAACCACCGGCGCAACGAGCGAAACGAGCGGCAGCAATGCTGGTTCATCAGGAGCGAGCACGACGACAACGCCCGTCGGCTCCGGTGTAGTGAAATTGAAATGCGGAGTTGCGACCGGGTTTACGCTGCCGAAAACTTGCTGATACTTGTCCGTCCAGCCGGCGAAATAAACCAGCCGGTCAATTGCGGAGGTGACTTCATTTCTTGCTCTGGCCGAAACGGCGTTTGTGGAACGGACGAGTTCGTTGACGAGTTCCGGCGCGCGGTTTTGCAGCATCTCAGCGGCGCGATAAAGAATCTGGCCGCGCAGTACGCCGTCTTTCTTTCCCAGCCATCAAACGCCGCGCGCGCGGCGACGACGGCGTCACGAAAATCCTTACGTGAAGCGTGGCAAAAATTATCAAGGCGTTCGTCGCGTGCCGACGTGGCGGGAAGATAGCGCCCACTTTCACTGCGGACGAAATTTCCACCGATGTAAAGTTTGTATGTTTTCCGAACGGCCAATCGTGTGTTCATGCGTAATCCGCCAATCCTCTGCAGCGTAGCAACGCCCCCTATCATTGGCAACCAGCCGAAAATCCCGGTTGCTTCTTTCAAGGGACGCATGGGGTATCCACCCCATATTCGTTCTGGTTGGAGGCGCAGACAGTGCTCGCTCAGGATCGAAGGCTGCATGTCCTTCGCTCCAGGAGCAAAAGTGTTCGACTACTGTCTAAAAGGGCGCAAACTCTATCTTGAGTGATGGGAACTATCGCGCACCAGCCAACTCCAGACTTAGCCGAAACGGAAGATCCCGTCCTGGAACGGCATGAGGCCTTGCAGTTGATTACGGACGCTCTGCCGGCCCTGATTGCCCGGGTGGACGCGCAAGAGCGCTACTGCTTCAATAATCGCGCTTACGAAGCCTGGTTCGGTCTGCCTCAGGAAAGACTCACTGGCTCGACGATCCGCGAGCTACTGGGTGAAGAAGTCTACGCACGTCTCCGAGAGCATATTCAAGCGGCGCTGGGAGGAAAGAAGCAAACGTTTGAAAGCGTGATTCCGCACCGAACCCACGGGGAACGGGTGATGCATATCGATTACATCCCCCAATTCAATGCGGCGAATCTGGTCGACGGCCTTTACATCTTAATGTCCGACGTAACAGAACATCGTCGGGCCGAGGAAGAAATTCGACGGCTAAACGGCGATCTCGAGCGCCGCGTATTCGAACGAACGTTGCAATTGGAGGCAACAAACCGCGAGTTGGAAGCATTCTGCTATTCAGTTTCGCACGATTTGCGGGCGCCGCTTCGGGCGATTCGCGGATTCACGGACGTCCTGCTGGAGCAATACGCTCCGAAGCTCGATGGGCGCGGTCAGGAATTTCTGCAACGCACATGCGAAGCGAGCCAGCAGATGGACAAGCTGATAGACGATCTTCTCAAGTTGTCACGCGTGGTGCGAGGCGAGTTGCAGACGGAGAAAGTCAGTTTGAGCGCGTTGGCTCAAGAAATCGTGGCGGAATTAAGGAGGGCGGAACCCGAACGGCAGGTGACCATCACCATCTCGCCGGATTTGACGGTTTTCGGGGATCGCAGGCTGTTACGAATTGTGCTCGACAACCTCCTACGAAACGCATGGAAGTTCACCGGCAAACGAGAAAGCGCGGAAATCGAACTTGGTCGAAGCGATGGGGAAAACTCCGCATTTTATGTGCGGGATAATGGGGCAGGTTTTGACATGGCATACGCCGGAAAGCTGTTCGGGGTTTTTCAGCGGTTGCACTCGGCGGCCGATTTTCCCGGTTCGGGAGTCGGCCTGGCCATCGTCCAGAGAATCATCAATAGACATGGCGGCCGCACCTGGGCGCTTGGCAAGGCAGGGTCGGGTGCGACCTTTTATTTTGCCTTGCCAGCAAAATGACAGTTCATAGAGAATTTTGAAGTTCCCGCAGACCTCTTGGCAGAGCCAAAATCGGGCGCAGGAAGATGGAGGCGGAGTTGTGGAAAGAAGCATGAACAAGAAAACGATCCTGCTGGTGGAGGACAATGCGAACGACGAATTCCTCACTTTGCGGGCGCTCAAAAAATATAACGTGGTGAACGAAGTCGTGGTGGCGCGCGACGGTGCGGAGGCGCTGGACTATCTTTTGGGGATCGGCGTCCACGCGGGAAGAAACGTCGCCGATTTACCTGTCGTGGTGCTGCTGGATTTGAAACTGCCCAAGGTGGATGGATTGGAGGTGTTGCGGCGCGTCCGCGCGAACGAGAACACGAAGCTGCTTCCAGTGGTCATTCTCACTTCCTCCAATGAAGAGAAGGATGTCATCAACGGCTATAAGCTTGGAACGAACAGTTACGTGCAGAAGCCTGTGGACTTCACATCCTTTGTCGATGCCGTGGGGCAGCTTGGCCTATATTGGCTCATGCTGAATGAGCCTGCGCCGCATCCTGCATGAGCATTTCTGATCGGCCATTGCGCGCGTTGCTTGTGGAGGATTCGGAGAACGATGCGATGCTGCTTGAAATAGCGCTTCAACGCGCCGGATTCAACGTTCAATGCGAGCGCGTGGAAACCGCCGACGCGCTGAACACGGAGCTGGACGGGCAGGAGTGGGATGTCGTGATTGCCGATTACGTGATGCCCCGCTTTGACGGCTTGAGCGCTCTGCGATTCGTCAAAGAGAAGGGGCTGGATCTTCCTTTCATCATCGTTTCCGGACACATCACTGACGACACAGCGGTCGCAGCGATGAAGGCCGGCGCACATGATTACGTGATGAAGGATAATCTCGCGCGGCTCGGTCCGGCCGTTGAACGCGAGTTGCGCGATGCCGAGGTGCGGCGCGCGCGAAAACAGATGGAGAAGAAGCTCTGGGAAGAACACGCCTTCCGCCAGGCCATCGAGAATTCCATTCCTTCGGGAATTTCCGTGGTGAACCTTGAAGGCAAACAGACCTACGTGAACCCCGCATTCTGCGAGATGGTCGGCTGGAGTGAAACGGATCTGGTTGGCGCAAAACCTCCATTCATTTACTGGCCGCCCGAGGATATTGAGGCCATCACCACGCAATTAACCAAAGTGATCCAGAACCAATCACCGGCCGACGGTATTGAGCTCCGTTTTTGTCGTCGAACGGGTGAACGTTTCGACGTGCTCACGCTCGTCATGCCGCTTCGCGACACGTTTGGGAACGTCAGCGGATGGCTCAGTTCCATCACGGACATCACCCGCCTGAAGCAGGCCGAAGCGGACTTGCGCCGATCGCACGAAGAACTTGAGAACCGCGTGCGGGCACGCACCGCAGATTTGTCCACGGCGAACTCCCAACTTCAAGCCGCGCTCGCCGCACGACGACGATTGGAGCATGAACTCCTCGACATTACCGAGAGGGAACGGCGGCGCATCGGATTGGATTTGCACGACGATCTGGGACAGAAGCTCTCGGGCGTCGCGCTGATGGCCAAAGGACTCGAATTAAAGCTCGCGAAAGAAAACTCATCCGGCGCCAGGGACGCGGCAAAAATTCACAAGCTCATCCAACAAGCCATGCATCATGCGAGCGATGTCGCACATGATCTGGCCACGCTGGATTTTGGAACGAAGGATTTGCCTTCAGCCCTTCGTGATCTCGCGGCGAGGGCGACCGATTCGTTCGAGATTTCCTGCCGGTTCAAGTCGCAGGAAGATATCCCGACGCTTGAACCGAACGTGCTCCGCCAACTTTACAAGATTGCACAAGAAGCGCTGACCAACGCCATAAAACACGGCAAGACCAAACAGGTTGGAATTACTCTCTCCAACGGTGAAGGGAAGCTCGTGCTGACAGTGAAGAACAAGGGTGTGCCGTTTCCTTCCGTGGTGAGCCGCGCGGCGGGAATGGGACTTCGAATTATGAATTACCGCGCGAACCTGATTGGCGCCTCGCTGGAAATCAAGCCCGCGCGTCCAGAGGGGACTGTGGTTACCTGTTCGCTGCCACTCCCGCAGAAGAACTGAGGCGAACTCGTGGCTGCGGTTCGCTCAAAGCTCGCCGTCACTTTTTCTTGCCGAGCATCAGGCCGAGGGCCAACCCAGCGAACGCGGCGATTCCAGCCGAGCGATAAGGCGAGGCCCGAAGAGCACGGTCAGTGTCCTTGACGCGCGTGATGATCGCAGCCCTGATACGCTGACAATTATCTTTCAAGCGAACGAGCCGGCTGTCGATTTCGCCTCGGGATTCAGGAGGAAACGTTGCGTCAAGCGTGCTGGCGAGATCTTCCGCGCCATGAACCACCCGGGTCAAATCATCCACCAACTGCTCGAGTGATGCGTCCTTTGAAATGAGATCTTTGAAATACAATTCCATGATAATTAACTGGCGGCCGGCTTCTCATTGAAATGAAGCCAATAGCCGTGAATGGTTTTCACCATGTCCACGAGCGGTTCGAACCCGACCGGTTTTACCAGATATGAATTGGCTCCTAAATCGTAAGCGCGTTTGATGTCGAGTTCATGATTCGAGGAGGTCAGTACAACAATCGGCAGCTTTGAGAACGGGGGTTCCTTTCGTGCCCATGCCAGGACATCAAAGCCATTGACTCGCGGCATCTTTAAGTCCAGCAAGACAAGCTGTGGCATCGGATACCTTGTGCGGTCAGCGAACTTGTCAGCTCCCTTCAAATAGGCGATTGCTTCATCGCCATCCTCCACAGCCTGCAAATCAAATGCGGAACCGGCTTCTTGCCATGCGTGTCGGAACAGCAACGCGTCATTCGCGTCATCTTCAACATGGAGGATGGTAATTCTAGCTGACATCTAACGGTATTACCCGCAATAAACACCCCATCAGCATTATTCGCAACCCTCCCTTACGCTGATTCCCACAACCCATTCACGGCAGAACAACCACCGCCGCGCTGCTGAGGAACCGTAAAGCGCAGCTCGACAATATTGCCCTCACCCACCCCTCACCCATCGCGCCCAACGCCGACGCAGTGAGCAGCGACTTTAGACGTGTCGGCCTGCCGGCTGACGCGTAGAAGCTCTAAAAGTTCTCGTCGCGGAATTGTTCTGCGTGTCCGAACCCCGGGATCCCAGCAACTGCGCCTCGGCTTCAAGCCAATGCTCAAGGTCTCTCCCTTCCGGGCGGCCTCGTTCTTCGAAAATGGCGTAAGCCCTCGCGGCAATTTCTTCATGTGCTGGCTTCGCGCTTTGTTTGTTCAAGTCTCTCGCCATAGTAATCCTTTTATCTGCAATTCTAGCGGAACCGTCCTGCCGTTTCTTCGCAATCGCAACGCATCCGAAGCCATGCGCTTGTCACACAACAGTTCCTGCTCCAATGTTTTGACTGACAGACTGTGATGAGAACCGAATTTACCAACAATAGGGTAAATACCTGATGAACGCTGGTCGGGTCCTTCATCCCTGCCTCTTGACGCTGCTCCGCCAAAGCCACTAACCTGCCGCTCTATTTGGAACATGACCACAAAGAAAATCATAAAGCCGGCAAAGTCTCCCACCGCAGCCGGCCCTTACAATCACGCCGTCCGCGTTGGCGACCTGCTATTCTGCGCCGGTCAAATCCCTATTGATCCCGAGACGGGCGACCTTGTCTCTGGTGATATAAAGGCGCAGGCTGAGCGCGTGCTGCAGAACATCAAAGCCATTCTCGACGACCAGAAGCTCACCTTCACAAACGTGGTTAAAAGCACGGTGTTCATGACAAACCTGGCTGACTTCGCGGCAATGAACGAGGTTTATGCGAAGTACCTGACCACAGATTTTCCTGCCCGCTCGACAATCCAGGTTGCGGCCCTGCCCAAGGGCGCCAGTGTTGAAATTGAAGTGATTGCTCACTTCTGATCGGTTCCGGTTTCCATCGCATCCTTAACACAACAAGTTTTCGTTTTGCGTTTTCAATCAACGCTGCTCAATCTGTTCCTGCCATAGCTTCGAGCGCGATTGCTCGCTGCCAGGCAAGAATGAATTTCAGCGAACTTCAATTCCGGAACCTGCCCCGACCGATGGTCACATGACTTCGCTGAATTCCACTGCTTATGCGCTGATTGGAGCGATTGCGGGCTTCCTCGTCGGATGGTGGCTTGCGTCTCTGCGGCGGGGGCCGGGCGACAACCGTCTCGAAAATGAACTTCGCCAGCAAAGCACCCGGCGCGATGCCGATCTCAAACAGGTCCGCGACCAGCTCGTCGAAACCGCCAACGCCCGCGCCGCCGCCGAAGCGCGACAGGCAGCAGCGGAGAAACTCCTCGCCGAACAACGGGCGCTGCATGAAAAGGCGCTTCAGGAAGCAAAGGAACTCCAGGCGAAAGCGCTGGCTGATTTGCGCGACACCTTTAAGGCGCTCAGTGCCGACGCGCTGAAACAAACCCAGCCGGAATTCCTGCGGCTCGCCAACGAGACATTCGCGAAGCTCCAGGAATCAGCCAAGGGCGATCTCGCACAGCGACAGGAAGCAATCAAAGGGCTGGTCGAGCCGCTGAAGGAACAATTGGAGTCATACCAAAAACGCTTGCAGCAGAGCGAAGCAACCCAGTCGTCAACACTCGGCGAGGTCAAAAAGCAACTCGAACTGCTTTCGCAGCAAAGCCAGTCGCTCGCAAGCGAAACGCAGCAATTCCGCATGGTTCTTAAATCAAATCAAGCGCGAGGCCGATGGGGCGAAGAGACATTGCGGCGAGTTGTGGAAGCCGCCGGCATGAGCAGTCATTGTGATTTCAGTGAGCAGGCGAAAGAAGGCGATTCCAAACCCGACCTTATTGTGCGCCTGCCCGGTGAGCGCATCATCATCGTGGATGCCAAGGTGCCGGATTTTGATTTTCTCAACGCGCTCGAGACGGCAGATCCGTTGAAACGCGCTGAATCACTCGCCGCGCATGCGTCGAAACTGAAAACGACGATCAAGTCGCTGGCGGATCGGGATTATCCTGGCCAATTTCCGAACGCGCTGGATTACGTCGTGTTGTTCGTTCCCGCGGAATCGCTATTCAGCGCGGCGCTCGAAGGCGACCGGGATCTGATTGTCTGGGCCGCGGACAAACGGATTTTGCTGGCAACGCCAGCATCGCTGATCGCACTGTTGCGCTCGGTGGCTGTGAGTTGGCAACAGCACGCGCAGACTGAAAATGCCGCTGCCATTGCGAGGGCAGCACAGGAACTTTTTTCGCGCGTTTGTGTCTTCACGGAACATTTTGCTCGCATCGGTGAAGGCTTGGCGAAGGCGAACGAAGCATTCAACAAGGCGACAGCGAGTTATCAATCGCGTGTACAGCCGGCAGGTGAGAAGCTGATAGAGCTTGGCGGCGTCGGGCTCGACAAGGAATTGGCGGAGGTGCAACCCGTGGACGAAACACTGCGGCTGCCTCCGCGAAATTGAGCGTCCATGGAGGGCAGGTTAAACAGCTTCCAAAGAACAATGCTTCAATGGAATGACCTGCATCCCTACAACGCCGTGCATGTGGCGCGAATTCCGGGTGAATTCAATATGCCGGCGCTCCAAACCGCGATCGAAGGCGTTCTGCACGTTTACGGACTGGGAACACTCGCGCTGAATCGAAGCAAAGGAATATTCCACTACGATGCCGCGCCTGACTTTGGAGTACCCGACCGTGCTCTCCCAGGCAAACGATCCGCACGAAACCTTGCGCGTGGAAATCGAACGGCAACTGAACACTCCATTTCCCGCGCAAGGCTCATTCAGCCCGTTCAGATTCTTCGTTGTGCCGGAACTCAACTCGTTTTCGCTCGGCTGCGCGTATTTCCATCCGGCGGCGGATGCGGTTTCAATCGTCTATCTGATGAAGGCAATTGCCGAACGCTACCAGAACGCTGAAACCGCGTGCACCTCCAGAGCGATTGAGCTTCATCCGCGTGGTGGTGATGATCTGCTCTTTCGACATCCGCTTTTGCTGTTTCGAAAATTGGAAGCGATGTACGCAACCACGCGAAATCTCCGGAGCTCATTCCGGCCTCCGTCCCGCGACCCGCACAATACCTACAATCACAGCGAATTCTTCTCGCTGCCGACCGATTCATTATCCAGGCTCACTCACGCCGCGAAGTCGCACGACGTGACGTTGAACGATTTGTTCCTCGCCGCTCTGTTGAAGATCGTATCGCCGTTCGCGTCCCGCCGCTGGCGTTCGCCGAAACGTCGGCGGCTTTCGGTAGGTTGCATCGTGAATCTCCGCGGCGATTTGGAATTGGACAGCCCGCGGACGTTCGGGCTTTACCTTGGTTCATTTATCGTAACGCATGAAGTCCCGGACGGCACCAGTCCCTTGCGCCTCGCTCGGGAAATCCGCCTCCAGACCGCCGCCGTTAAGAAACATCGACTTTATCTCAGCAAAATCGAGATGATTTTCGCGCGCGCTTTGTTTTCTTTCTTCTCGACGGAACGAAGAAAGAAATTATATCAAAAACACTATCCCCTTTGGGGCGGCATAACGAACATGAACCTGAATTCTCTCTGGCAGCAGCAGGACAGTGACAAGCCAATTGACTATTTTCGGGCAGTGTCCACCGGACCCGTCACCCCGCTCGTGCTGTCCATCACAACAGTGAAGGACAAGATGAACGTTAGCCTCACTTCGCGCGCAAACGTGTTTTCCAAAGCGGACGTCGAACAGCTCAAACTCGGCTTCCTTGAAACAATCAACGAACTGGGGGTCTCGGCATGAGACCACAGTTGATTCCGCTTCTTTCAATCTCCATTTCGATCCTCGTTGCCGGCTGTGCCACTCAACGGACGACCGATCCAACCTGGCACTGTCAGGAGGGGAAGAAATTCGAATTAAAGCTTTCGCCCGAGGTCGAGGATCGAATCCTTGCTCTCAATCCCGAACACGTCACTGAAAAGGATATCAAAGAAATACTCTCTCAAGCGCCAGCGCCTCGCATCATAAATATTCGCGGCGGCATTTATCCGGTCTATCTTGTGATGGCCTCGTTCTCGGAGTTCCTCGAAGGCATGGGTTACCCGGAGGCCAGCATACGCGATCCCGGAAACGGCAGTTTCTCCTACAGTTGCTATGAGAGCGCCGGCAGATTTGCCGGCATGGTCGGGTGGTTTTACGAGCACGAAGGTTTGCGCCCAATGATCATTGGCCATAGCCAGGGCGGCATCCAGGCTGTCAAGGTGCTTCACACGCTGACTTTTTCGCAAAGATTGCACCCGTGGAACCCGCTCACCGAGAAAGCGGAACACGGTTATGACATCGTTGATCCTTTGACCGGCCAGAAAGTTCCCGTCGTCAACGTAAAAGCCTCTTACGCGACTGCCGTCAGTGCCGGCGGCCTCACGCGCATTCTCCCCAATCAATGGGATATGACCACGAAGTTGCGGAAGATTCCCGATTCAGTTGAGGAATTCACCGGGTTCTCGAAGGGCAACGATCCGTTCGGCGGAGACTGGTGGGGTTACGCGAAGGCAAACCAGTATCACTCAATGGGCACTGCTGTGGTCAGGAACGTGCGCTTGCCGAGCGGCTACAATCACGCGACCATTCCGAACACGAAGCACCTTCTGAAAAGCCAGGCGATGATTGACTGGATCAACAATTACACGCCCACGAACACGCCGCAACTCGATGTAAAATTCTACTCTGACAGCGAGCACATCCTCTGGGCCGCGGATGTGTGGTCCAGCGTCAAGAAACATTGGGTGCTCGAACTCCAGCGGCTCATCCGCGCAAAACGCGGTCAACCAAATGTCCGCAGATGATTTAGTCTGGCGGAAGACGATTGTCTTCAGTTCGGCGGTCGTTTACTGGACCGGTGTTTTCATCCAGGCCCGTCGCGTCCGTCGGCAAATTGGCCGTTCGCCAAACGTCCGCCCTCGCGGCGCGAAGGAAAAATGGCTCTGGATGGGATGGCTGCTCGTCATCCTCGCGTGGGCTGGCCAGCCATTTCTGATTCAGAACAATTCATTGTCACGCATTGCTCCGGTTCGCCCCTGCCCTCTCCAGTTCTGGATTTGCATCGTTTGGCGTGGCACTCATCGTTGCAGGTTACACAGGCACGCTCTGGTGTTACGTCGCGATGGGCAATACCTGGCGAATCGGCATCAGCCGGAAGGAAGAAGACAACTCCTCGTGGCCGAAGGCCCGTATCAGCACCGTGCGCCATCCCATTTACCTTTTTCAAATCGTCATGCTCGCCGGCGCGGCGCTGGTGCTGCCGACAATTCTCTCGCTCGCAATTCCGGTCTTTCACATAATCTGCGTCCTGATTAAAGCGTCGGACGAAGAGGCTTACCTTCTATCAGTTCACGGGGACACTTACCGTGATTATCTTTCAAATACGGGAAGACTGTTCCCAAAAATAACTGGAAAACGGCATTCCACATAGTCGCGCGCTGACGGCTTGACTGCGCAATGTGCCGCTGCAACAGTTTCCAGTCTCGATTGCGGCGAGCTTTCCAAACCAGAAAGCTCGGACGAACTTCACATACGCGAGCGACGGCTTCCTGCGCAATGTCCCGCTGCAACAGTTTCCAGTCTCGATTGCGGCCAGCTTTCCAAACCAGAAAGCTGGACTGAACTCAACATACATGACCGAATCGCTTGCAGGAAAAATTGCATTTGTCACGGGAGGTTCCCGAGGCATCGGCCGGGCTATCGTAGTCAAGCTCGCCCACGCCGGTTGCGATATCGCGCTCGCTTACCACAACAGCCACGAAGAAGCCGAAGCCGTTTGCGCGACTGTCCGGAATCTCGGACGGCGCGCTCTTGCCCTGCAGGCAGACGTTAGCGATCCCGCCAGCCTCGCCGAGGCGTTTCAGGAATTTCGGAAACAGTTCGACCGCGTGGACATCGCGGTCAGCAACGCCGCCATCGGCGTGCTCAAGCCGGCGATGGAACTCACGCTGAAACATTTTCGCCGCTGCATGGAAACCAACACGCTGGCGCTCAATTCACTCGCGCAGAACGTCGTGCCCATGATGCCGCGCGGCGGGCGGATCATCGCGCTCTCCAGCCTTGGCTCCGTCCGCGCCATTCCGCACTACGCGTTCATCGGCGCGTCCAAGGCCGCGCTGGAATCGCTCGCGCGCAGCCTCGCTCAAGAACTTGGCCACCAATACGGCATTTCCGTGAACGTCGTCAGCGCCGGAGTCGTCGATACCGACGCGTTGAAATATTTTCCGAATCGCGAGAAACTCCTCGCCGAATTTGCTCGCCGCACGCCGCTTGGCCCGACGCTCACACCGGAGGAAGTCGCGGACGCAGTGTACTTGCTCTGCCAGCCTGAAGCCGCCAAGATCACCGGCCATACTTTGGTTGTTGATGGCGGCTACTGCATTTCAGGATGAACCATTTTTGTAGCGGCGGTCGGTGACCGCTGGTACGGCGGTCATAGAGCGCGTCACAGTGCATGAACAATTCTCTCGATGACGGATTGAAAGACGGGGTCGCCATCGTCACCGGCGGAAGCCGGGGCATTGGCCGCGCTATCGCGGAACTTCTTGCTGCTGCCGGAATGGACGTGACATTCACGTATCGCGACAATGCAAACGCCGCGAACGATGTCGTCGAAAAGAATCCTGGCAAAAAGATCGCGGCAGAAAAGGTGGACGTGCGGGATTCAGCCGCTTGCGCCGCATTCGTTGAGAAAATCTTCGACCGTGCCGGAAAAATCGATCTGCTCGTCAACAACGCCGGAGTGATTCGCGATAATCCACTCGCCGCGCTCGAAGACGACGACGTCCGCACCGTGCTGGAAACAAACGTGACCGGCGTGTTCAACATGGCTCGCGCCGTCGTGCCTTACATGGTTTCCAAACGCCGAGGCAAAGATCGTGAACATCAGTTCCGTTTCCGGCGAGAAAGGTGGGCGCGGCCAGACCAATTACGCCGCCAGCAAAGGCGCGATCAACGCATTCACCAAAGCGCTGGCCGTCGAACTCGCGCCCCGCAACATCACCGTCAACGCCGTTGCGCCGGGTGTCGTTGAAACCGAAATGTCGCAGGCTGTGCGCGACCTTGCGGGCGATCAGGTCAAGTCGCGCATTTTGCTGCGCCGCTTCGGGAAGCCCGGCGGACATCGCGCATGCCGTTTGGTTTTTGAGTTCGACAGTACGCCGATTACATCACGGGCGAAATCCTGCACGTGGACGGCGGGTTTAAGATGGAGTGACTTAGAGTTATGAGCGCGTGGAGACGAGAAGCGCTTTCGCAGTATATATGTACCGGTTAGTGCCGCTGTGCTATCATGAACGATACGTGGTAACGCTCGCAGAATCCGATGGCTTTGTGGATTCGAACTGCACGGCGGATGTGCATGAATGCTTACCAGGAAAGCAGACCGAAGATTTGATTCACCGATTTCTAGCGACGAGGATTATGCTCACGGCGGTGTTGGCAGTCGCGAACTGATGATGTGCGTCGAGGAGCGGTGGCTTGTCGCGTTTGTACCGTGCACTCGCACGCTCGGACGGCCAATTTCGGAAGCGAACGAGATATGCCGAGAAGATTTGGCCGCGCCGCTTTCAAAGAACTTCAGGACGTATTCCAGTTATCATTTGTCGCCGGAAGAGGCTGTAGCCAGCTGGCAAATACTGCCGAGTTCATGTGCAGACAGGAAGA
The DNA here is from genome assembly GCA_963760675.1 of uncultured Verrucomicrobiae bacterium. GTDB lineage: Bacteria > Verrucomicrobiota > Verrucomicrobiia > Limisphaerales > BOG-1460 > CAVXEG01. Next base: position 41,081 of record CAVXEG010000010.1, on the reverse strand, counting down.
GCAAATTGATGTGAAATCAGCTTCTGTGACGCAAAGGGACTAACAAGTGCTTCGGCTTGCTCCACGAACCCATTTATCCAACAATTCATCCATTCGAAATTAGATGAGCAATCAACAAATCACCAAAGAAGAAGTCGCGGCCATTTTCCCAAAGGTCGCGGAAACGATGGCCGATGCGCTCGGCTGCGACGTCGCCGACGTGAAACTCGACTCGTCGCTGATTGACGACCTTGGCGCGGAGTCCATTGACTTCCTCGACATCGTCTTCCGGCTCGAACGCGCGTTCAAAGTAAAGATTCCTCGCGGCAAGATTGTCGAGGAAGCGCGCGGCGATCTTTCAGAGGCGCAATTCGAAAGCGGCGGCGTGGTCACCGATGCCGGCGTGCAGCGGCTGAAGACGTTTCTAAACGAAGTCCCAGCCGAGCGCATCAAGACCCCGTTGAAAACGGCGGACATCCCGAGGCTCTTCACCGTCGAGACGTTCTGCAAAATGGTGCTGCGGCACCAGAAGGCCGCGTCTGGGCCATCCGCTTGAGCAGTGAGCGGCATGGACGAACACTTTCGCGCTTTTTCCTTTGTGGACCGCATCACTGAGGTTGAGCCGGGCATCCGAATCCGCGGTCGCTACACCATTCCGCAACAGATTGATGAATTTTCTCCGTCGCTTGTGGCCGAAGCAGTCGGCCAGCTTGCCGCATGGTCCGCAATGGCCAAACTCAATTTTCAATACCGACCCGTTGCCGGTCTTGCCGCGCGAATAGAACTCCTCACCCCGGTTCATCCCGGTCAGACGCTCGAACTCGCAGCCGATTTGGAAACCGTCGAGACCGACGCGGTCGGCTATAGCGGCACGGCTCAAGTCGGCGGCAAACCAGTCATCCGTCTTGAACATTGTGTTGGACCGATGCTGCCGCAGGAGGATTTCGACGACCCGCAGGCTTTGCGCGAGCGGTTTGCATTCTTGTGCGAGCACGACGCAGTGACCGGTCGTTTCAAAGGCATCCCGCGCGTCTCGCTTGAATCTATCGCCGGTGAAACTGGCCAATGGAAACGCGCACGGCTTCATGTTCCTGAACACGCTCCGTTCTTCGCCGACCATTTTCCACGGCGTCACGTTTTCCCCGGAACGCTCCTGATGAATTCGAATCTGCAGCTCGCCGCCATGCTCGCCGCCGAGATTACACCACCTGTCAGCGGCGGCACCTGGATGCTAACCGCAGTCTCGGATGTAAAGCTCCGCAGTTTCACGCCGCCAGGTGAAGTGCTCGAATGCGAGGTTCGATTGGACGAGCGCAACGAGCGAAGTGCCCGACTCACGGTTGAAACGAAGAAAGGCAAAAAGACTGTCGGCGGTGCGAAAGTATTGCTCTCACCTGGAGTGCAGTCATGAGCCAGCGCCGCCGAATTGCAATCACCGGCATCGGCATGGTCACGCCGGTTGGGAATGACGCCCCGACGACGTGGGCGAATCTCCGCGCCGGTCGCAGCGGCACCGCGCCGATTCGAAGCTTCGACGCGAGCGGCTTTTCCACGCGCATTGGCGCCGAGGTGAAAAATTTTGAGGCGGCGAACCTCATTCGTGATCGCAAGCTGCTGAAGTTTACAGCCAAGTCTCATCGCTTCGCCTTAGTTGCAGCCGAGGAAGCGTTGCGCGATGCGGGCATCCGGCCGAGCGCAACCACGACAGAACGCTGGGGCTTCAGCGTCGGCGCGGGCATGATGGGCATGCCGTTCGAAGATCTCGAAATACTCCACAAGTTTTGCGCCTTGGAAGGTGAATTCAATCCGGACGGACTACTGAACCCGGATTTCCCGGCTAATCCCGTTGGTTTCTGCCGGAGTCAGAGCAATGCAGGTCTCGGTTTGCTGACGCGGCACTTCGGCATTCGCGGTTACGCGACTTCGGTCCACACGGCATGCGCCTCCGGCGGACAGGCCATCGGAACCGCGCTGAAAGTCATGCGGCGCGGCCTCACGGATTTCATGCTCGCCGGCGGATACGACTCGATGCTGAACCCGGTTGGCCTTTCTGGTTTCTGTCTGCTCGGAGCACTCTCCACGGACAATGACATGCCAGCGCGCGCCAGCCGACCGTTTGACGCAACGCGCAACGGTTTTGTCCTCGGCGAAGGCGCGGGCTTTCTCGTGCTTGAAGAATGGGAATCAGCAAATAAGCGCGGCGCGAAAATTTATGCGGAGCTTGCCGGCGACGGAAATTCCTTGAGCAGTTATCGCATCACCGATTCGCATCCGTCTGGCGACGGGCCGATTCAGGCGATGCAACAGGCACTGGCCGACGCGGGCCTCTTGCCGGATTCAGTGGATTATGTAAACGCGCATGGCACTTCGACTTTGATGAACGACAAGAGCGAATGCGCGGCGTTGAAGGTCGTGATGGGCGCGCATCTGCCGAACGTCGCCGTCAGCTCGACGAAAAGTTGCATGGGGCATCTGATTGCCGCTGCAGGCGCAGTCGAGGCTGGTGTTTGCGCGCTGGCAATTCGCGACGGCATCGCACCGGTGAATGCAAATTACGTGCAACCGGATCCAGACTGCGACGTGAATCTCGTGCTTGGCCAATCTCGGCCAACGCGAATTCGCGCCGTGCTCTCGAATTCGCTTGGATTTGGCGGATCGAACAGTTGCCTGGCATTTCGGAATCCGGAGGAGGTTCGATGAGCGACCAATCTCGAATCGTGATTACCGGCATGGGCGCAGTCTGCGGCGCGGGCTTGAGCGTGGACGCGATTTGGGACGCGGTGGTGAACGGGAAATCCGCCATCCGACAAATCGGCGGATGGGATGTGAGCCGCTGGCCGGTGCGCAACGCGTGCGAGGTTGAGGCGGACAACAAGACTCTGGTTTCGGATCGCAAGCTGCACAAGATGATTTCGCGCACGGACCTGTTCGGACTTTACGCCGCCGACCTCGCGGTCCAGCAGTCTGGGCTTGCAGCGCATCGCGACGCGCTCGACGAGCAAAGCGCGGCGCAGTTTAACGATCGCTCTGGAGTGTTCGCCGGTTCAGGCGGCGGCGCGTACCGGAGCAATTACGATTATTTTCCGCTCTTCACCACAGCCAACGGCGAGTTGAAGAGGTTCGGCGAAGAACTGGGGAACACAGTCAACCCAATGTGGCTGCTGAAGAATTTGCCGAACAACGTGCTTTGCCACGTCGGCATCCGGCACAATTTCAAGGGCACGAACGCCTGCATCACGAACCAGTGCGCTGGCGGCGTGCTGGCGGTGGCGGAATCGGCGGCAGCGATTCGCGCAGGCGAAGCAGATCGCGCGGTTGCAATCGGACACGACGCGCCGCTCGAGCCAGAATCCGCATTTCATTATCACGACCTCGGTCTCATGGCAAAGAACACGTTGCGACCCTTCGACGCGAAGCGCAGCGGAACGATTTTCGGCGAAGGCGCGGCGGCGGTCGTGCTGGAGAAGGCGGCGGATGCTCAAGCGCGAAACGCGCGAGTGCTCGGAGAATTCCTCGGCTCCGGCTGCGTCAGTGAGGCGACGGGAATCGTGGATATTCGACCCGACGGCGAAGGAGTCGCGCGAGCCGCTGAGCTGGCACTGGCGGATGCAGGAATTTCGCGGGCGCAAGTTGGGATTATCGTCGCGCACGGTAACGGCACACCGGCATCGGATGCGTCGGAGGCTCTCGGAATTCGGTCCGTGTTCGGGAGTGACATTCCGCCGGTGACCGGATTCAAGTGGGCGTTCGGGCATCTGATCGCGGCATCCGGCACGTTAGATCTTGTGCTTACGTTGAAAGCACTTCAGACCCGCGTCGTGCCTGGAATCGCGACATTGGAATCTTTGGACCCCGGCCTCGCGCCACTTCCGGTTTCGAGTAAACCGCAGCAGTTGCGGAGCGATGTTGCGCTCGTTCTCTGTCGCGGGTTCGGCGGTATGAACGTTGCCCTGCTCGTCCGGGCAGGTTAAAACGTCGCGAATGAAGGCCGAAGCCGCTTTCACGACCAGGCAAATGGGTTCCGATCAACTCGTTCGAACGGTTGAGCAACTCGACGTTCCGTGGTTCGGCAAGTTCGTTTACCACGTGCTGCCGTTGCGTCGTGGAGTGGTCATGGAAAACTTGCGACGCGTGTTTGGCGACGTTTTCTCCGAAGCTCAGATTCGCCGGCTCGCGCAGGCTTACTACGCGCATTTCATTCGCTTTCTCGTCGAGTTTGTCCGATTGCCGTTCATGTCGGCGGAGCGACGAATGAGATTCATTCGTGTCGAGAACATGGAGTCGCCGATTCGCGCACACCGGCCCGACAAGGGCCTGCTGATCCTGACCGGCCACTTCGGAAACTGGGAAGTCGCGACCGTCGCCGGTATCAGCCAGTTTACGCAATACAAGGGGCAGTTCCATTTCGTGCGACGACCGCTCAAGCCGGAGTTGCTCAATGAATTCGTGACGCGCCGCTTTCAGAACGCTGGATTTGGCTCGATTGCCAAGCGCGGCTCGCTTGACTCGATTCTCGATCTGCTCTCCAAAGGCGCCATCATTGTATTCGTCTTCGATCAACACGCCGGACGGAAGGACGGTGTGACGGTGGATTTCCTCGGACAGCCGGCGAGCACGTTCAAAAGCCTGGCAATCCTGGCAATGAGCACCGGCACACCGGTTGTTCCGGCATCGAGTTGGCGCGAGCTGGATGGAACGCACGTCTTGCGATTCGAGGAACCATTGCCGGTCATCGAGTGCGAGGACGCTGGCGAAGCGATTCGACGAAACACACAGGCTTACAACGCAGCGCTTGAACGCATGTTGCTGTGCCATCCCGAGCAGTGGATTTGGATGCACCGGCGATGGAAAGCCGAACGAGCCCGTTCGCGTTGAGAGAAGTTCCAATCAGAGGAACGGAGTAGATTGTTCTATCGCTATTCCCGGAACGAGAGGGAACGGCAAGAAAACTTATTGCGGCGAACGGATTTCTTGATGATTCTGTGCAACGAAAGCGTTAAGACTCGACTATGACGATCTGGTTACTGGCTGTTGTGCTCCTGGCTTCACTGGCAGGTTTGGGATACCGGCAAGGGGCAATACGTGTGGCGTTTTCTCTGCTTGGCATTCTCGTCGGTGCGCTGCTGGCGGTGCCGCTTGGACATTTGCTCAGACCGGCACTCGTATCGCTGGGTATCAAAAACCCGTTGCTTCCCTGGTTTATCGCGCCGGTGATCGTTTTCGCCATCGTTCTAACGCTTTTCAAAATCGGTGGCCTTGCGGTGCATAAGAAGGTGGAAGTTCACTACAAATACAAGGCAGGTGATTTGCGATTGGCGCTTTGGGAACGCCTGAATCAGCGTGCCGGGTTATGTCTCGGGCTGGCCAACGCAATCGCGTACATGATTTTGATTTCGTTTGTCATTTACGTCTTCAGCTACTGGACCGTTCAGTTGGCCACTTCGGATAAAGATCCCTGGAGCGTGCGAATTCTCAATCGCATGGGACTCGATTTGGGCAGCACCGGCATGGAAAAGGTCGCGCGGGCGGTCGATAAAATGCCGTCGATCTATTACAAGGCGGCAGATTTTGCTGGAAAGGTGTTCCATACGCCGCTAGCTGAGGGGCGCCTGTCACGCTATCCGGGATTCCTGGATCTGGGCGAGCGACCAGAGTTTCAGGATCTTGGCAACGATTCGGAGTTTACGAAACTCCGGTTGCAGCAGAAGTCGATTGGCGAGGTTATCAAGTATCCCAAAATTGACGCCATGCTCAAGAATTTCGATTTACTAAAGACAATCTGGGCCGCAATCGAACCCAACCTCCAAGATATCGATCAGTTCCTGACGAACGGAGTTTCAATCAAATATCCGGAACCGATCCTGGGGCGCTGGTATTTTGATGTGCGCAGTTCAATGGCACTGTTCCGGGGGAGCAAACCAAACATTCGTTCGAGTGAGATGTTGCAGCTAAAGAACTACATGGAAGCAAGTTTCACTAAGACGACCTTTGTCGCTACGCCGCAGCAAAGCGCCTTTTTGAAGAATGTGCCGCGGGTTCGACCGGCATCGCCGGGAGCCGCGCCCGGCATGGAATCACAAACCTGGCAGGGCCAGTGGAAGAGTTCCGGGGGAAAATACACGGTGTCAATCAACGGGAATGAATTATCCGCCGAGATTAACGGAGAACGATTGGAATTGAGTGGCGCAGGATTGGCTGCGAGCGGGGCCGGAACCATTTGGTCATTCGTGCGTCAGGACTGATGGCGAACCGGTCAATTCCCCTGCGGAGCCAAATCGAATGGCGTGCTCACGCGTTCGACCTGCGGACTCAACACGGGTTGCGCATTCCTGAACAGTTCACCAGGATCGAAGGCGGGGGCCGGATTGGTGCTCGAAATCTGAGATTGTGGGCTTAACGCCGCCACCTGGTGAAGGTTCATTCCCGAGGAAACGGACTGGTTCACACCAAGAGGCATCACCGAGGCAGGACCGGCATCTTCAGAGTGCAGAACTCCGGCGATGAGCAATCCGCACATGGCTGCGCCAAAAGCCCCCGCCAGAGCCGGCTTTGCTTCGAGGGCTGCCCAGAAACGTTGTAGAAACGAGAACTGGTTCAGCAGACGTTCCCCAAACGAATCCGGCGTTCCCCGTTCACCCGCTTCGATACGAGCGACGACCTTCGAGGAGAAATTCTCCCAATAGCTAGGTGGAGGTTGTTCGTGCCGTTTGAGCGCCAGCAACCGGCGCAACTGGTCGAAATTTTCCAACTCGGGATCCATACTCATTTCAAGTAATCGGAAAGAAAGCCCTGCAACTGTTGCCGCGCGTAGAAAAGCCGGGAACGCACCGTGCCGATATTGCAGTCCATAATTTTCGCGATTTCTTCGTGTGACATCCCCTGAATATCATGGAGCGTCACTACCAATCTATGAGGTTCAGACAGCTTCTGCATGGCCTCGTTCAATTTTTCCTGGAGCTCGGCAAGATTCGCGTCACGCCGCGGCGTCTTGTCCGAAACCAGCGCTACCATGTCGGGATCATGCTCCGCATTGAAATCCAGATCATTCAAACTCATTTGGGATCGATTCTTGCGCTGCTTCAGGAAATTGATCGTCTTGTTAACCGCAATCCGGTAAACCCACGTGTAGAAACTCGAACCACCTTTGAATGACTTGAGGGCTTGGTACGCCTTGATGAATGCTTCCTGGGCGAGGTCGTTTGCGTCCTCGTGATTCGAGGTCATGTGGTAAACGGTTGCGTAAATACGTTCCTGATACCGATGAATCAATTCGTCGTACGCTTCCAGGTCTCCGCGTTTCGCGCGTTTCACCAGTTCCATTTCATCGGTGGGCCGCGGCGCGGATGGAGTTTTTCCGGAGGGTTCCTTCGGTGATGAGGCAGGCACCGGCTTGCGCGTGGCTGGTTTGGTCATAACCGTCATAGACCGCTCTCAGACACAGATTCCATCTCGTCGGTCTGGCTCCCAAGATATTCTGCAAGCGCAAACAGACTTCCGAGACCCGGTGATTCCGGCAACGCATGCAGCGTCTGCCGGGCTCGCCTCAAGTATTGGCGCACCGCTTCCAAGGAAGCGGTCAGCGTATCATACTTGCACAACAAAGCAACTACCTCGCTCAGTGACCCCGCTCGCCAATCCTGAATCAAACTCTCCGCGCGCGACCGATCGTTTTCACTGGCGCGTTCCCAGAGCAATAGAACCGGCAGCGTCAATTTTCCCTTCGCGAGATCGGTGCCGAGCGATTTGCCGGCGACCAGTTCCGACCCGAACAAATCAACACAATCATCGTACACCTGATACGCCGTCCCAAACTCCAGTCCAAACTGGCGCAATGCCAGACGCTGGTTGTGAGAAGCGTGGCTCAGATACGCGGCCAAATCACAGGACAGCGCGAACAGCTCGGCCGTCTTCATTTCCAGCACCCGGAAATATTCACTTCGCGAGAAGCGGAAATTCCGGCGCTGCTGCGTTTGCAGAATTTCGCCTGAGCAGACCGTGTTCGTTGCCATTGCCACCGCGCGGCAAACCTCCGGGGTCGGAAAACTGGCGGCAAGTTTCAGCGCGTGCGCGAACAGGCAATCTCCGAACAGCACAGCGATTTCATTTCCCCAATTGGCAGCGAGCGTCGGCTGTCCACGGCGAATCTCGCTTTCATCCATTACATCGTCATGAACGAGCGTCGCCAGATGCACCATTTCGATGATTACCGCGACCGTCACATGCGAATCCTCCGCTCGTCCAAGCGCATTTGCGGACAACGCTACCAGTGCCGGCCGCAGATGTTTCCCATTCCCATTCAAGGCGTATTCAGCATACGGGCCAATCGCGGAGTCAAATTCATTGACCTGTTTGGCCAAACGTGCGTGAACGGCGTCAAGAAAAGGTTCCACCGGTTCGACAATCCGTTTCCAAGAGGGCGACGCCTTTGCTTTGGTCGAGCAATGTGCAGGGGGTATCACCGCTTTGGATTCAGCCGCTAACATTCGAGGGAAATCTAAAGTTCGGTTGAATTCAAGTCAAACCACTTAATCAGCACTGCTTTCGTTGCACCGAAATATCTCGACAGATTTTCGCCTTCGTAGTTTGCTTCTGCTGTGGCGTCAGTAATGGACTTGTGTTGGACGGGACCCCCTTTGGGATTGGAACCCGCTACCCGGACTATGCACTGTCACCCTCGTCGCTTCTTGAAATGCGTTGTGGTCTCCCCTCCCGCCGCGTGTTTCGTCTTCAGAACGAAACCTCCGCCTTAGTGAAATGAAAATCAGAAGGGAAACCCACTTTCAACCCGCTCTCTTTTACCTCGGATATGGTCTTCTGCTCGCAAGTTGCGTGCTCCCCCTCGCAGCTCAGCCCGCCACCCAAACAGCTCCCGGCGGAAGGTTCCTCGACGACCGCGTGCGTAACCAGATACAAATTCTCCACAGGGAGAAACTGTCCCGCACTCCAGCCCAGCAGAAACTTGATTCTCAACTCCTGTACGTGTTGCCGCCAAAGCGTCAATCCATGGCCACCATGGGTCTCGGCGCGTTTCAGTCGGCGCTGACTGCGCAACCGGACGGGCGTGTGTTGGTGGACATCGCGGCGGAAGTGACCGCGTCGTTGCTGGATTTCATCAGGCAAAATGGCGGAATGGTCGTCAGAAGTTCTTCCCGATACCGCTCGATTCGGGCTCTCGTCCCCGTGGGAGCGCTTGAGGTTCTTGCATCGGCAGATCAAGTGCGTTCGGTACGCCCGGCGGACCGCGCGATGGCCTTCTCTTCTGTCGCTCCTGAAGGGGATATAGCCCATCGCGCGAACGAAGCTCGCGCCAATTTCCTCGCAGACGGAATCGGAGTGAAAGTCGGTGTGCTTTCCGATAGTGTGGATTATCTCACGGACTCGCAACTGGCGGGCGCGCTTGGCGGCGTGACCGTTCTTCCCGGCGAGGCGGGATCCGGTGCAGGCGAAGGAACTGCGATGCTGGAAATCGTCCACTCGCTGGCCCCCGGGGCGCAGCTCTACTTCGCTTCCGCATTCAACGGCGTCGCCAGTTTCGCTCAAAACATCCGGGATCTTCAGGCTGCGGGCTGCAACATCATTGTGGACGACGTGATTTATTTTGTCGAATCCCCCTTTCAGGACGGCCCTATCGCGCAGGCAGTAAATGACGCGTCGGAAGCGGGAGTGCTTTACTTTTCCTCTGCAGGAAACTCCGGTGGTTTGGATCGCAACACGGCGGGAACGTGGGAGGGAGATTTCAAAGATGGCGGTTCTGCTACGATTGGCGACGGCGGGCGACTCCACGATTTTGGAGGCGTGACCTACGACACCGTCTTGCCCCATTCGGGCTTTCAAAGGATGGACCTGTTTTGGACGGATCCGATGGGTGCGTCGAGCAACGATTACGACGTTTACCTCGTGGATTCATCCAACAATGTGGTGCGCGCCTCCACTACCACGCAAAACGGCCACAGCGATCCTTATGAGCAGATTTCGTTGGTGAACGCCGGGGATCGCATCGTGATCGTCAAGTTCTCCGGCGAAGACCGTTATCTGCACCTGAGTACACTAGGGGGCAGATTGGAGGTTGGCACAGCAGGAAGCACGCGCGGGCACAATGCGTCCGGCGCAGCCAATGCCTTCACTGTGGCCGCGACCCGAGTCGGTTCACCTGCGGTTCCGTTTGTCGGAGGAACCAATAATCCGATCGAGTTCTTCAGTTCTGACGGGCCGCGACGCATGTTTTTCAACCCGGATGGCACCGCGATTACGCCGGGAGATTTTTCTTTCACCGGCGGACGCGTGCTTCAAAAACCCGACATCACGGCGGCGGACGGCGTCTCGACCACGGTGCCCAATTTTCAGACCTTTTATGGAACTTCTGCCGCGGCGCCCCACGCGGCGGCCATTGCGGCGTTACTGCTCTCGTACAACCCGTTTCTCACCCCTGCCGAGGTGCGAAACATTCTGACCAACACGGCGCTGGACGCCTCCATTCCAGGTTTCGACCGGAATGCGGGTTCTGGAATTGTCATGGCGCAACAATCTCTGGCCGCGACGCCGGCGCTATTGCAAAACGTGCAATTTCGCGACGCGAATGGGAATGGCAGCGTGGATGCAAACGAGTGCGCTGACATTGTCATCACTTTGCACAACCCGATGACAAACTATTTGCGAGGAATCACCGCCGTTCTTGCGACTAGCACTCCCGATGTGCTTGTGGATCCCGCGCCGCACCCGTTTCCGGATCTTGCGCCGGACGCAACAAATGACGTCATCGTTCCGTTTCGGATCAGCACTTCGCCGCTATTCAGATGCGGGACAGCGCCCACGTTTCTTTTGGAGATCAACGCGACCAACGAAAACAACCTCAGCTTCGGCAAGAAATTTCAATTTCAGCTCAACACGGCCGTCGCCCACATAAGCGCGCCAGTCACGTTCGCATCCACCAATGTTCCACTCGACATTCCGGATGCGGGCACCATTGAATCGGCCGTGCAGGTTGAGGGCATGAATCTGCCGCTCGCACGTGTCCGGGTTTCGACTTTCATCACGCACACATACGATCAGGACCTGCGCATATCGCTTGTGGCACCGGATGGATCGGAGGTCCTGCTCAGCACCAATCGCGGCTCGTTCGGGCAGAACTATGGCAGTGATTGCGCGCATCCAACGGTCTTTTCCGATGACGCGACCAACGGCCTTGCTTCCGCCAATGCACCGTTTGAAGGTGAATTTCTTCCGGAAGAATCCTTGTCGCTTTTCAACGGCAAGGTAGATGGTTCGTTGAACGGCACTTGGCGACTGCGCGTTCAGGACGACAGTCCTGATGACGTCGGCACGATCCAATGCTGGTCGCTGGAATTGTCGCCCATTGCTTGCTTCGACGGCGGCGGCGCGTGTCTGCTTTCGCCCAACATAGTGACCGACCCAGTCTCGCTGGTGGTGACCAACGGGGACGAGGCGCGGTTTGAGGTGAGTGCGCAAGGGACGGAGCCGTTGGGTTATCAATGGTATTTCAGCGGGACCAATGCGCTGGACGGGCAGACCAACGCGTTGCTGGTGTTGAGCAATGCCGGGCCGCAAAACGCGGGAAGTTATGTGGTGTTGGTGACCAACGCGTATGGCAGCGTGACCAGCGCGCCGGCCGGCCTGACGGTCATCGTGCTGCCGACGATTGAATGCGTGACCAATCGCGTGGTGGACCTGGGGACGGAATGGGATTTTGATCAGCCGGCTTATAGCGGCAGCAACGTGACCTTGAGCGTGGTGAGCACGGTGACCAATGCGCAGTGCGGCGCGGGATTCAGCGCGACGCGGACCTGGCAGTTGAGCGACACCAACGGGTATGCGCTTGGTTGCAGCCAGACCGTGGAGGTGGTGGACACCAACGCGCCGGTGTTGAACTGTCCGGCCAACAAGGTGGTGGCTTATGGAGAGCCGTGGCAATTCGATGCGCCGAGCGCCATCGAATCGGGAGCAGTGGAGGAACTGGTCTATGACAACGGGAGCAACGATCTGGCGCAGGCGGTGGAAGTGGACGGGGCCGAAGTGGGAGCGTCAATCACACTGGGCGGAACGGCCCGATACCTCAGCCAGATGAGTTTTGGATATTGGGGGACCAACAGCGAGCAAACAAACTTTCAAGGCAACGTAAGCGTGCGGGTAAGGCTGTATGCTCAGGACGGCTTGACCAATGCCGACAGCGGAACGATTGAACCGGGCACGGTGCTGTATGACAGCGGCGAGTTGCCCGTGGCAGCGACGACCAACGGAAGCGTGGCATTGAACGAATTTCAATTGAGCGCGGCGTTGCCCCTGACCAATGCGCTGCCGGAGCAATTGACCTGGAGCATGCAGTTCGATGGACTCGGCAGCAACGATGCGGCGGGGCTGATGTGGTTTGGCCCGGCAGTAGTTGGACAAGTGGGCAGCGGCTATTGGCTCAAGACCAATGCAGACTGGCAATGGCAGAGCGGAGCCGAAGCGGGCTTTGGCGGACAACTCAAAGCGTTGAATCGCGTTGTGGACCTGCAGGTCATGAGCACGGTGACGAATCTGGACTGCGGCAACGGCTACACGGCGGTAAGGACATGGCAGGCGAGCGACAGTTGCGGTCACGCGGTTCAATGCAGCCAGGTGGTGCAGGTGTTGGATCAACAGGGACCGATCCTCACCAACGGGCCGGTGGACGCGCTGGTGGTGAGCGCAGCCGACGCGAGCTTCCAGGTGCAGGCGGCCAGTTGCTGGCCGTTGAGCTACCAATGGTATTTTAATGAGACCAACGCGCTGGACGGCCAGACCAACGCCCTGCTCACATTGACGAACGTGACGCCAGCGCACAGCGGCAGCTACTCGGTCATCGTGACCAACCTTTATGGCAGCCTGACCAGCGCGCCGGCCAATCTGACCGTGGTCTTGCCGGCCAACATCCTGACCAATCTAAGCGATCAAGTGGCGACCAACGGCGACACGGTGCAATGGCAAATCACCGCCGAGGGCACCGGGCCGTTGAGCTATCAATGGTATTTCAATGAAACCAACGCGCTGGACGGCCAGACCAACACCCTGCTCACATTGACCAACGTGACGCCAGTGCACAGCGGCAGCTACTCGGTCATCGTGACCAACCTTTACGGCGCCTCCACCAGCGCGCTGGCTAAATTGATCGTGGTGCTTTCGCCCAACATCGTGACCGACCCAGTCTCGCTGGTGGTGACCAACGGGGACGAGGCGCGGTTTGAGGTGGGTGCGCAAGGGACGGAGCCGTTGGGTTATCAATGGTATTTCAGCGGGACCAATGCGCTGGACGGGCAGACCAACGCGTTGCTGGTGTTGAGCAATGCCGGGCCGCAAAACGCGGGAAGTTATGTGGTGTTGGTGACCAACGCGTATGGCAGCGTGACCAGCGCGCCGGCCGGCCTGACGGTCATCGTGCTGCCGACGATTGAATGCGTGACCAATCGCGTGGTGGACCTGGGGACGGAATGGGATTTTGATCAGCCGGCTTATAGCGGCAGCAACGTGACCTTGAGCGTGGTGAGCACGGTGACCAATGCGCAGTGCGGCGCGGGATTCAGCGCGACGCGGACCTGGCAGTTGAGCGACACCAACGGGTATGCGCTTGGTTGCAGCCAGACCGTGGAGGTGGTGGACACCAACGCGCCGGTGTTGAACTGTCCGGCCAACAAGGTGGTGGCTTATGGAGAGCCGTGGCAATTCGATGCGCCGAGCGCCATCGAATCGGGAGCAGTGGAGGAACTGGTCTATGACAACGGGAGCAACGATCTGGCGCAGGCGGTGGAAGTGGACGGGGCCGAAGTGGGAGCGTCAATCACACTGGGCGGAACGGCCCGATACCTCAGCCAGATGAGTTTTGGATATTGGGGGACCAACAGCGAGCAAACAAACTTTCAAGGCAACGTAAGCGTGCGGGTAAGGCTGTATGCTCAGGACGGCTTGACCAATGCCGACAGCGGAACGATTGAACCGGGCACGGTGCTGTATGACAGCGGCGAGTTGCCCGTGGCAGCGACGACCAACGGAAGCGTGGCATTGAACGAATTTCAATTGAGCGCGGCGTTGCCCCTGACCAATGCGCTGCCGGAGCAATTGACCTGGAGCATGCAGTTCGATGGACTCGGCAGCAACGATGCGGCGGGGCTGATGTGGTTTGGCCCGGCAGTAGTTGGACAAGTGGGCAGCGGCTATTGGCTCAAGACCAATGCAGACTGGCAATGGCAGAGCGGAGCCGAAGCGGGCTTTGGCGGACAACTCAAAGCGTTGAATCGCATTGTGGACCTGCAGGTCATGAGCACGGTGACGAATCTGGACTGCGGCAACGGCTACACGGCGGTAAGGACATGGCAGGCGAGCGACAGTTGTGGTCACGTGGTTCAATGCAGCCAGGTGGTGCAGGTGTTGGATCAACAGGGACCGATCCTCACCAACGGGCCGGTGGACGCGCTGGTGGTGAGCGCAGCCGACGCGAGCTTCCAGGTGCAGGCGGCCAGTTGCTGGCCGTTGAGCTACCAATGGTATTTTAATGAGACCAACGCGCTGGACGGCCAGACCAACGCCCTGCTCACATTGACGAACGTGACGCCAGCGCACAGCGGCAGCTACTCGGTCATCGTGACCAACCTTTATGGCAGCCTGACCAGCGCGCCGGCCAATCTGACCGTGGTCTTGCCGGCCAACATCCTGACCAATCTAAGCGATCAAGTGGCGACCAACGGCGACACGGTGCAATGGCAAATCACCGCCGAGGGCACCGGGCCGTTGAGCTATCAATGGTATTTCAACGAAACCAACGCGCTGGACGGCCAGACCAACACCCTGCTCACATTGACCAACGTGACGCCAGTGCACAGCGGCAGCTACTCGGTCATCGTGACCAACCTTTACGGCGCCTCCACCAGCGCGCTGGCCAGGTTAACCGTGTTCGCCAGTCCGACGATCTTGTTGCAGCCACAGGATCAAGACGTGCCTGTGCGTGGCACGGCGATATTCAGCGTTTCAGTCCAAGGATTCCCGCCTCCTTCGTATCAGTGGTTCTTCAATGCCACTAATTTCCTCGCCAACGAGACCGAAGCAACGCTCACGATTAGCAACATTCAGGAGAATGCCGCGGGCCAGTATTTTGTGCTCGTCAGCAATGTCCTCGGCATGGCCATCAGTGATCCAGCGACTCTGCACGTCATCAACACTCCGACCATTGTCGTGCAACCGCAGAGCATCACCTGTCTCGAGGGCGAGACGATCTTTCTGTCAGTCATTGCGCTCGGTCAGGAGCCGCTCGCGTACCAATGGCAACAAGGTGGCGGCACACCGATCTTTGGCGCGACGGCGTCCACCTTCAAGCTCAAGAACGTAACTCCATTCCAAAGCGGATCGTATCGCGTCGCAATTACAAACGCTTTCGGTGGTGTGATTAGTGAACCCGCGATCGTTCGAGTGTTGGTGAAACCGACGTTGATTTCCATGACACGCGATCAGAACTTGTTGACGCTACGGTTTTCTAGTGTGACAAACCTGATTTATTCCGTGGGCTATAAGGATGACCTTGCGACCGGCGAATGGATTCCTGTTACGAACGCTTCGGGTCTCACAGGGACCGGCAACCCAATCACGGTACAGGACCAAAACCCTATCACGACCAATCGGTTTTACCGCATCACAGTGCAGTAAGGCGCAAACGTATTCAGGCTCGGGCAGCAAGAACTGATGCGAGCTTTCACGCTGGAACGTTCGCCGGATCTGGAGTTCGTTCGAATCAAGCCAGACCTTTATCGGTTTGGCTTGCAGACGTTGGATGTGGATGCCACACTTGCGGCATTCCAAATGAATCCGCCGGGCATGGCCCAAGGGCATAGCGATGCCGTTCAACCGGTCACGCCACAGGAGCATCCATCTACATCGCCTCAATCTGGCGCGTCTTCGACCAATACACCGGCTGTTCCGGATTATGAATTGCTCCGGCGCATCGGCCAGCGGCGCTTATGGCGATGTCTGGCTGGCGCGCAGCAAAGCCACCGGCGCGTTGCGGGCGGCCAAAATTGTCTGGCGACACCGGTTTGAAGACGAACGGCCTTTCCGCCGCGAGTTCGAAGGCATTCAACGCTTCGAGCAGATTTCCCGCGAACATCCCAGCCAGCTCGCGCTCTTCCACATCGGTCGCAACGACGCGGAAGGATATTTTTATTACGTGATGGAGCTGGCCGACAGCGTAGAAGTCGGAGGCCAGAGTACAGAGGTCAGAAAAGTCCAAGGCGCGGGCACGCCGTTTCCGGCTTCTGACATCCGACCTCTGACCTCTGACTACACCCCTCGCACTCTGCGCGCCGACCTGGGACAAGGCCGCCTGCCCGCTGCGCGCGTGCTCGAAATCGGCCTCGCGCTGACAGAGGCGCTGGCGCACCTGCATCAGCACGGTCTGGTGCATCGTGACGTGAAACCGTCGAACGTGATCTTCGTCAATGGCCGGCCCAAGCTGGCGGACATTGGCCTGGTGACGGATGCGAGCGACCAATGTTCGATTGTGGGGACGGAAGGTTATCTGCCGCCGGAAGGCCCGGGCACGCCGCAGGCGGACATTTTCGCTCTGGGCAAGGTGCTTTACGAAGCGGCCACCGGCCTGGACCGCCGCGAATTTCCAAAACTGCCGGAAGACATCCGCTCGTGGCCGGATGCAGAGCAGATTTTTGAACTGAACGAAATTTTTCTGAAAGCATGCACTGCGAGGCGCGCCAACGTTATCAATCTGCCCAGGAGATGCTCGATGATCTTGCCCGGTCGGCGCAAGGCCGCTCGGTGAAGCGACACCGCATCTGGCGCCGCCGCCTTCAAACGGCAAGAAGCGTCGGGGTCGCAGCAGTGACCATCGTGTTGGCGGCGGCGGGCGGAATTTTCCTATGGCAGACGGCGAAGCAGCGCGGCGCACCGGTGATGCTGGTTGACGAGGCCGGCGATGCCCTGGGCCTCCATGACGCCAAGGCGGCGCAGGCTTATAAGCTTGGCCTGTCAGCGCTGCGTCGCGGCACGCCTATGGATGTTGGTCTGGCGCAGAATTATTTCAACACGGCAATTGAAATCGATCCAACGTTCGTGAATGCGTACGCGCGGCTGTTTGAGACTTACTTGATGAGCGAGGATCACGGCGGGCCTGCCATTCCCGGAAAAACCGAAAAGCTGAACGCACTGTCCGCCAAACTGCAGGAGATCGCTCCGACCAACGCCGAGACCCACGCCGCAATAGCCATCGTGCGATTCCTGAACGATTGGCGATGGAAGGAGGCAGAAAAGGAGTTCAAAGAAGCGCTCGCGGATTGATCCGAATTGCCGCATGGCGCTGACGTATTACGGCTATTTTCTCACGCGATTGCCGCGGCGGCCAACGAGGCACGCCGAATATCTGGAACGAGCCGAACGCGGTGTACCCTGCATCGTCTGATATCGCGAAACTCCTCGGGCACTGCGACTATGCGCAGCGTCATTTCGAGGATGCCTTGGACCATTATCAAAAGGCTGAAGACCTGAACAAAAACTATCCCAGTGCGTATTACTGGGCCGGGCGGGCTAACATGGGGGGAGACGAATTATTTCGAAGCGTTTCGCCAGCTTCACAAGAACGAGGTCCTTCTCGGGTTATGACGAGGCGTCCAATGCCGCCCGCTACGACAGTTACCGAAAAGTGGTTGAGAAGAATCCGGACGATCCGGGGCGCGCCTTCTGGTCCGCGCTGATTGAAGAACTGAAGCCACAGGAAACGAACACTTCCACACCTTATGCATTTGCCGCGCGTTATGTCCGCGTCGGAGACAAGGCGCAGGCCCTGAAGTGGCTGAAGACAGCGATAGACCAACATGACGACGGAATGGAAAACCTGTTGTTCGACGAGTGCTGGGATTCGTATCACCGGGAGAAATGGTTTCAGGACATCGTGAAAGAAGTCGGCCTTGATCCGTGGTTGTGAGGAACGCGCTACAGAATAGGGGCGGGGCTGCGCTGCTCTTCATTTCGTCGGCAGAAGTGACACCAGCCAATCGTGATCCGGCTGGTCGTGCGCTGTGTCAGGATCGGTTGGTCGGGTCCAGTTGAGTGGCGTTCTTCGGGCCGCGCCAGCGGTGATGTTCCAGATGGCCGTCGAGAAACGACAGGTTGGCGCCGTGATTGTGACGATCTGCCGGACAATCCCACCAATGGATTCTTCCAATGACAAAAATGCCGTCGTCAATCGTCCACTCGTTGTCGTCAATAAACACAAACACATCCGAGGGGCCGGGCTGAGTGATGGTTGAATCCCGGGTCTTGAATGTGTAGCCCGGAGGCATCGTACCGGGTCCGGCTCCCACCAACCGGGGCCAAAATTGAACACCGAGCCCAGCCAGGCATTGGCGCTGTAGCTGCGCACGCGAGAGATCCCGCTGTTTCCTGTAACGGTCGCTCGGTCTGACGGGCACCGATAGACCGCAGTATGGTTGATGAAAGGATACAGGCTGCCGGCCATGATATTCGAAGTGGTGGTGTCGAGTTGCGCGTTGCCCAAGACCCAGGAGTTGGAGACGCTCTGCGGCTGGATTCCTATGACCCGCGAGATGTCGAGGGGAAAGTAACCGTTGTTGTCCCCTTCGTAGAGCTTCCAGCCGAGCTGAAGCTGCTTGAGATTATTTCGGCAAGCAATGTCTTGGGCCTTGCCTTTGGCCTTGGATAACGTTGGCAGCAGCATCGCCGCCAAAATTGCGATGATTGCGATGACCACGAGCAGTTCGATCAGAGTGAAAGCTTCGCGCGATTCCCCGTGAAGGAATGACGCATGTCGCCCGCGCAAAGCATGACTGCTGGAGCGCACTTTTACAAAGGGTGTGTGAGCATCATATCTGGTGCTTCGCACAGGTCAATTTTAATGCGATACCGGTGAAAGCACCGTTGGGCCGTGTTGACGGAATGTTGTTCGGATGCCGTGCCGCCTTTCCGTGAGGCACTTGGTTTGGTCCTGGATTCAAGATTTGCCAGGCAGCGCGCATGGCTCAGAATCGTTTCCAGTTTTCCCCACGAATGTCCCCATGGCAGCGGCTCATCGGTTTCCCGCTCCAGTTGCCGTTCCATCGCTTCGAACCGGTCGCACTCCGCATCATAAATGAGGGCCTCCGTTTCCCGTGCCATCACCTCCAGCGCGCCCACTACTCGCCCGTCGGCTGTTCCTTGGGTAATCAGAGCTTTGCAAGCCTCCAATCGCAGGCACCAGGACCTGCTGCCGAGCGTTCGCATAAGTGCCTCCGTGCTCCCGCTTCCTCCTCGACGGCCAAGCTCCTGACACGCGATCTCCGCAACCTTGTCAAAAGAGTCCCCCAAGGCACGACGGTAGGCCCGAGTCACCGGCGCAGCCGGATTGTTCATCAACGCGACTGCGCAACTGAGCCGAATGTGAGAGTCCTCATTCTGAACGAGGTGCTCGGCAAGGACAATGCCGCGCAACTGCAAAAGCCCGCGGAAAAAGTGCAGGGACTTCCCTGCCCGACGGCGGATGTCCAGTTCAGGAAATCCGAAGAGCGAGATGATCGCGTCCAGCGTTTCCAGCGGCCTATGGTCGCGGAGACTCATCAGATCGCGCGCGCGCCGTTTCTGGTTCTTATCTCGAAAGATTCTGGTGAGCCTCGCTGTCAATTCTTTCTGCGACATAACTCAAGCAATGGAACGGGCATTCCGGGAATCATGACAATGTTCTGCAAACATCGAATCAGTGCGAGACGGCTCGGAAGTACATCTGGCCAGCACCCGGTGGATTGGTGGCGTTGACTACCGCTGTCCCGTTGAGATTCGTGATGGTCACCGAGCCGAGCGGCAACCATGTCGTCAGATCCGTGGAGGTTTGAACGTCGTACTGCATGCCACGTCCGCCTTTGACAAAGAATTGGGGGACGCCGTTGGTCGCGCTCGCAAGCAGGCGCGGCGGCTCGACGATGGTCAGGATTTGTCTCGCCACCACGTTGTGGTATTCCTGAACGGTTCCTGAAGGCCACTCGATGCGCACCGTTTCCGCATTGGTGGCATTGCCGAGGCCGAAGTGCGCGACGAGCGGTTGGCTATTGTATCCGCCGCCGCCGTTGATTTCGCGCAGCTGCCAGAAACTCTTTCCGCCAATGGTCGCGTGGAGGCGCACTTTAGCCCCGATGGCAGAGCGATTCGCGACCATGCCAATCAACCTCACTTCGAGCCACGCGTTGCTGTTGCCATTGTTATGATAAAGCAGGTTCTTCCCGAGCGTCTGTGGAGCATTGTCATTTTCAAACATGCCGACAAACAGATCCAGGAAGCCGTTGTCATCATAGTCCACCCAACTGACCGCCCCGCAGGAGATGCCGGGACCGCCGCCGTTTACGGGAGCGCCCGAGGTGATTTGAGTGAAGGTACCGTCACCATTGTTATGGAATAGTGTATTGTGTCCACCACTCACGCTCGCGAAAAAAGTCCAGATAGCCATCGTTGTCGTAGTCTCCCCAGGCGCAGCCGCTGAAGGGACCTCCCGTCGAGGAAACGAGCTCTGGTCCTGTAGGGACTACCGTGAAAGTACCGTCGCCGTGGTTGTGATAGAGACGATTGCGGTAGCCTATTGCGTCTGCGATAAACAAATCTGAAAAACCGTCGTTATCGTAGTCTCCCCAAACCCCACAAACTGCGCCCTGAACCCAGGTTTCAGTGGCTGCAACGACATTGGTCATCCGGGTGAAGGTACCGTCCCTGTTGTTATGATAGAGGAAGTTGACCGCGTTGGCTGCGTTGTTGACAACGAGCAAGTCCGGAAAACCGTCGTTGTCGTAATCCTGCCAGACGCTGCAAAAGCCAACTCCCACATCGTTGGCAATAGCACCGGAGGTGACTTGGCTGAACGTGCCGTCGGCGTTGTTGTGAAATAACAGGTTCTTGCCACCGTAGTCATTCGTGGCCCCATGATCTGGGAATGAAAAAATCCAGGAAACCGTCGTTGTTGTAGTCCGCCCACGCACCGGGGCCAAAGTGGCCGAGTTGGTTGGTCACCAAGCCGCCGCTCGCCACTGTAAAAGTGCCGTCACCAATGCCGTGGTAGAGCAGATTGTGCGATGCCGAAGGGGCGTAAGCCCCCGTAGTGACGAAGAGATCAAGATTCCCGTCGTTATCATAGTCCCCTGCGCCGATGCCGACATGATAATCTGCCGTCCTGAACTGGCTCCCCCAAGGAAATTTTCGTAAAAGTGCCGTCGCCGTTGTTGCGATAGTAAACGTTGGTTTCCCCGGCATAACCGGTGGACGATTAAGTCCAGGAAACCGGAATTGTGGAAGTCTCCCCAAACAGCACGCATGAACTGGCCGGTGTCGTTGACGATCGCACCATTTGTGATCCTGGGTGAACGTGGTTTGGGCACGCGCGCTGCACAAAACACCAAGACATATTGCCGAAAGCAAAAGGGGGTTTTCGATTTTCATTTTGTCGTATTCCTCTCTAACGATTGACTCAAAATTTCTGATATCTGACGCTTAAACGACGGGTGGGCGGAATTCTTACAGAGAAAATCGCAGGAATTCTTGTTGAAAGGCGCGGAACAAGTGGGGCTGAAATCCTCACAGAAATTCATTAAGAATTCTCACGGACGGGTATTTCAACGGTAAGATGAACGCGATGGCCTCCGATGAACCCGGTTCCATTCAAACGCGCCCAAGTTTGCTGAACCGGCTCAAGTCGGGCAACGACGCGGAAAGCTGGAGCGAGTTTTACCGCGTTTATGGAAAACTCATCCGAGGTCTTCGCCCTTCACTCCAGTTTGGCCGTGCTGGCTCCCGGCACACGGGTCCCGATCTTGAGGTAAATCGTGCGGCTTTCGTCGAAAGCCCTGAAGGCGGCGTCCTGATTGCCGGAGACCATGAGTGCGGTGCTGTATTCCTGCAAGGTGTTCGCCAGCCAGAAGAACTTCTGGGGACCGTCAAGTTGTGGCAACTGCGACACGATGCGCCGAAATTCCACAGCCTTGCCCAAAGCTTCAGCAGCACGAGACAAGTCCTTGGATTCGGTTTTGATTCGGGCAGTGACTTCCCACCAACTGGCGAGACTGCCCTGGACTCCCGAGAACATCGTAGATTCCGCCAGGGGCGCCAGAAGCTGCCAGGCGTCATCCAAATCTCGTTGGGCTTCGGGTATGTGCTGCTGCGCCACCCGGCACCGCGCCCGCATCAGCAGTGCCCGGGCGCGTTGGACATTGTTCATCTTGCCCGCCGGCACGGACTGGACTGCTTCCTCCGCCGTGGCGACAGCCGAGGCGATGTCGCTCTTCACCAAGTGACACCGCGAGAGTTCCCCTAACGCGGTCGAAAGCAGGATTTCTACATTGGACTTTCGAGCCGATTCCACAGCCTGCCTGGCTTCTTGTAGCGCACGATCCGGCATTCCGCGAATCTGGTGCAAACTGCTGAGGTCGCGATAAGCCATGAATATGTTTGCGTGATGGCCCTCGATCTCGGCCAAAGCCAGGGCTTGCCGATACGCAGCTTCGGCTTGTTCCCAGCGGGCCGCATTCGCGTGTTCGCTCGCCTCTTGACGCAGGCGAACGTCCTCGCTCGGATTTCTCGCCTGTTCGCTCGCGGCTATGGATAACAACTGGACGGCAATGGTCTCAATGGCTGTGATGTCGCCACGTTCGTTTGCCGCCCGATAGGCCTCTAACAGCCGGCAAAATTCGGCCTTGTGGTTCTCGTCCACGCTCATGATTCAACGGTGTGTTAATGACCGGATCGTGAGTCTGAGTCAGTCCCTGACGCGGCTGGCTTCTGGCAACAATCTTGACTCTCCATACTCATCGTCATGGCCATGGCTCCAGCGCGGTATAGGCCGCGCCGTCATATCTCAACCTTGTAGTTCAGCTTGTGCTCGTCTCCTGGCAAACCTCGAAATCCCCAGTTGTGCTTCGGAGTCTCGAAAATCGTCATTTCCAAATCCTGTGGCTCAATGCCGCACTCTCTCTGCACACGCTCAAACAACAATCGAATAAGGCGTTTCCTGGCCTCTACGCTCCGCCCTTCAAACATACTGAACTCAATGATGGTATATCGCTCGGTGCGTCCAGCAGGGTAAAAGAAATCAGAGCGGTCCAGTGGAAAGAACCGATGTGCCCGTTTGTCGGCTGGATACTGAAGCGCGTCCATGACGCATGAGTGAATGACATCTGAAAGTTGCCGCTTGATGGGGTCAAGCTGGTCTCTCAGTCCGAAGATCTTGACTTGTGACATAAAAAGCGATGGTGGCCGTGTCAACGAATCTCACTGTTGACCCGCCCGCTGCAATGGATCCCAAAACCGCGAATTCACCAGCGCTTGTGGGCTGCCGCTACCTGGATCAACCGGTGGATTGATGGCAGAACTCTGCCGAGCTTCAACGTGGCCGTCGTTGAAGGCGGCAATTCCCCGGCCCGAATGCCGCTTGGTCTCTATTCCTTCGAACTGTCTCGACGTGCTCGCACTCGGATTCATGCAAGCAGTCGGCCACCAAAGGCTGCTGCCCCAGACCGGCGGATTGCCATAGGGCTCCTTGTCGCCAATCACAAGGTTCTCTGCGGGGTTCGCGATTGCGGACCGTTTGAACGAAGTCCAGATGGCAAATGAAACGCCCGCGACATCCACAGTTTCCTCGGAATATGGATGGTGCCCGAGAAAATAGCCATTGTAGCCATAGCCAACCTCATGACAATCAAACTTCCATTCCCACGCCACACCGCCATCAATTCGCGGCCCTTTCAAGGCTGGATCATGAAAGAGCTTGGTGTTTCTGTCGGCACCCAATGTAATGGTGGTTCCCCACCAGTTCGTCAACGAGGCCGCTGAATCATCGGTGGAAAGCCCTTGGTTACGGTGGGCTGGAAAAACGTCGTTGTTGTCATCGGTGTAGAGCTGCATGAACAGATCGATTTGACGAAGATTGTTCAGGCAGGAAGTCCGTTCGCCAGCAACCTTGGCGCGGGACAAAACTGGCAGTAGCAACGCCGCCAATATGGCGATGATGGCGATCACCACGAGCAGTTCGATAACCGTGAACGCACGGCGGCGGCCCACTTGAGCAACCGCTGAGTTGCCTCCGGTCACGGACTGGCATGCAACAGGTCTCATCAAGTCAGGAACATTTACATGATGCATGCTCTTGGGAAAATCAACAGTCATAATTTCGTCCGCTTAAACGCTGCGGCCACAAATCCCTTACAGAAGAATTGTAAGAATTCTCGTTTGCCGGCGTTGAATTGTTAGAATGAGCACGATGGCGCCCGATGAACCCAGTTCCATTCAAACGCGACCGAGTCTTCTGAACCGGCTCAAGTCGGGCGACGATGCCGAAAGCTGGAGTGAGTTCTACCGCGTTTATGGAAAACTCATCCGCGATTTCGCGCTCCACGCCGGATTGAACAAGACAGAAGCGGACGATGTGGTGCAAGAAACCGCCATCGCGCTGTCCCGGCACTTGCCGGAGTTTCGCTACGATCCAAAGGTCTGCCGCTTTAAGACATGGCTTCTCAACCAGACTTCGTGGCGCATCAAAGACCAGTTGAAGAAGCGCAGACGGAGCGAAGGATTTTCCGGTCCGGCGCCGGCCATGACCGGCGCGGTGGCTATGCTCCCCACGGAGGACTCGACGCGCACCGACACGCTTCATCGCTTGCCCGATCCGGCATCGGCAGACTTGGACGCGCTGTTCGAAACGCAGTGGCGCAAGAATCTGTTCGCCTTGGCACTGGAGCATGTCAAAGAGAAATTCAGCCTCAAGCAATTTCAGATTTTCGATCTGGTGGTGCTCAAGGAATGGCCGGCGGCGGATGTCGCGAAATCGCTGGGTGTCAGTGTTGCCAATGTTTATGTGACGCGACATCGAATTTCGGGCGCACTCAAAAAGGAAATCGTGCGCCTCGAAAAGCAACTGGAGCACGACGCCGCCAACTCTCAATCGAAGGACTGGCCAGTAAGTTTCTTTTGGAACAATTCAGCCCCGCAGGTGGACCCACGGGGCTGTGTCAACCTTTACTCGCCTCCTAATTACTTTCGACCGGACGCAGCACATTATCGGCAACGTAATCGCCGAGCGCGACGCCCATCGCACCACCAACATTGCAGGAATTGCGGAAGTGGATGCCCGCCCAGATGCGCGCTTCCTTCACTTGCGCTGCCGCATCCGAAAACCGTTCAAACGTCCACGTGAACGATGGGTAGCCGGGAGAACTCAGCGTGAACGTGTGCTCGTCTCCCAGTTCGCGCGAAAGCACGCGCATGAATGCGCCGGTCGCGATCGCGTGGGCCGAAGGATACTCCTGGTGCCGTGGCGGGAACACGAGCGAGGTCCAGGTCAGGTCCGGATCGGTCAACGGATTACCGTCCGTGTCGGCCAGATGGATCGCGTGGTATGGCCGCCAGAAGCTGTAAGTGTACTTGGCGTCGAAAACAGAAATGAGCGCGTCACAGTTCGCCATCGCCAGCAGTGCAAGCAACCTTGCTTCGTCCACCAGATTCATATCTCTTGGGAGCACCGCGCGGGCGCTGCGAAAAAGGTCCGCAGGGCTGGCTGCCTGCCACAACAGCGCCAATTGCGTTTGCTCCGCAGTCCGGGTCATGCTGTTCGTGCGGCCTATCGCTTCCACCTCGTTCACGTCATCAGCGTACTGCTGGCTGGTCAGCGCCGGCGGCGACCCGGGACGAAACTGACTTGGGCTGGTCATCGTGAACGGCACGACGAAGCGGAACTGCGGCAGAACGGCCGCCAAGGTGCCGTCTGCATTCGCTCCTGTGGGCAATGAACGCCACACTCCCGGAGCACCGCCTCCAAAATAACCCGGCACGACTGCGGAAAACCCATCCGTGCTGCGCAAGGCCAGAATCAAATTCGCCACGCGCTCGCCCCAGGCGAGGCCGCGCGCGATGGACTGACTCTTGCCGTTTGAGCCGGGCAGGCCGGCAATGGAGTTCGACAATTCCGTGTCGAATGTTGCGGCTTGCGATGGGTAGAGCGCTTTCAGTGCGGTGTATGCCGCCTGCGCTGCGGCGGCTTCCGCTCGCGCGCCGTGTGGCGGGCGTTCGTTCACAAAGTACGGCTCGTACTGTCGCTCGATGCCGTTGACGGCGTCGAAGACGGCCACCTGCACGATGGCGGCGGCCCGCGCTTCGATCGGTGGAAGTTGCGCCGCGGCTTTGGCGGCCAATTCGAAGTTATGGTTCCATTCGGTGACTGTGTCGCCACGAGTCGTCGAACTAAAAACGGCTGCGGCGAGCGCAAGACCGCTATTTAGGAGCATGGTACGTTTCATTGTCTGCTTTCCTTTCTTCACTGCGATCGATCTCACGATGCAGATTTGATGTGTTGTGGTTAGGTTGTTCAGATGCTTCAACGCGCTGAATCAGGAAATCTTTCAAACAATCGAAGAAATTCTCTGAGCGAAATGCTCGCTTCGTCATCGGTGGTGTGTGCGGTAGTTTGTCCTGGAACCATCGCAAATCCGCCACGATTGCGAGCCATACCTGCTGCTCAACCAGACTTCGTGTCGGATCAAGGACCAGATGAAAAAGCGCAGACGGAGGAAGGATTTGTCGGCGGGCGCCGACCATGGGAATTTTCTTGAACGGCGGAGTTCTCTTCGCGTACGTGGGCGCATTCCGCACCAGGCGTGAAATTGTTGTTCCTGGTTTCGCGGTTTGGATTATCTTCCTTGCGTGTCAATACTGGCTCCTCGACTCGGAGAACATCCCGCGCTCAACCAGGTCACAGTTCCAGATTTGTGGCAGCAGCAGGCTGTGACCGCATTGCGTGAGGGCAAGGACGTTGTCGTGCAGGCGCCAACCGGCGCAGGCAAGACACTCATTTTTGAGTTGTGGTCGAATCACGGAAAACCAAGAGGACAGGCGATCTATACCGTGCCGACTCGCGCGCTGGCGAATGACAAACTCGCAGAATGGCGCGCGCGGGGCTGGGATGTGGGCATCGCCACGGGCGATCTCGCTGAAAACCTGAATGCGCCCGTGCTGGTCGCCACGCTTGAGACGCAGAAGAATCGTTTGGTCCGAGGAGATGGCCCCGCGCTGCTCGTTGTGGACGAATACCAGATGTTAAGCGATCCGGACCGCGGATTGAATTACGAACTCGCGCTCGCCCTTGCGCCGGCCAGAACACAGTTGCTGCTCCTGAGCGGCAGCGTCGCCAACCCGCAGGATGTCGTCAAATGGCTCAACCGCCTCGGCCGGAAATCGCTTTTGATTCGACACGAGCATCGGCCCGTTCCTTTGGAAGAGGTTCACGCCAACCACTTGAATTACCACGTGCCGAGCGATATTCGCAGTTACTGGCCGCGGCTAGTCGCGAAGTCGCTCGCGGATGATCTCGGTCCGATCCTCATCTTCGCGCCACGGCGCCAGGCCGCCGAAACAATGGCAGCCGACCTCGCGCGCCAGTTGCCCACGCCGAACCCGCTGCTCCTGACGCCTGAACAAAAGCTCATCGTTGGCGAGCATCTGGCCAAGATGCTTAAGAGCCGCATTGCGTATCATCATAGCGGATTGAGCTACGCCGCGCGCGCGGGCGTAATCGAACCGCTCGCCAAGGCGGGGCAACTGCGGGTCGTGGTCGCAACAATGGGGTTGGCCGCAGGAATCAACTTCTCGCTTCGCAGCGTTGCGCTTGCCGGAGATTCGTACCGTCGCGATGCCATCCAGCAACCGCTGCGACCGGATGAAATTCTGCAGATGTTCGGTCGTGCGGGCCGGCGCGGCTTGGACGAAACAGGTTTCGTCCTGATATCGGCCAACGAGCTGCGCCTGCTGGACGGTTATCCCGCGCACCTTTCCCGCAGCGGCGCGGTGGACTGGAGCGCGCTGCTGAATCTGATGGCCGCCGCGGCCGAGCGCGAACACGATCCGTTCCTTGAAGCCGTGCGCGTTCAGGAACGGCTGTTCACGACCAAGCCAATTTTTCTCGGGGTTGAAGAATCGTTGAAGCATCCGGACGTGCCGTGCGGATTGAAAACGGACGCGGAGCGCGCGCGTCACGTACGCAAACTCGTCCGCGAGATGCTCAACAGCCGCGGCGAATGGGAGACTCTCCCGCCGACAACCGATAAGGCATTGCGAGAAATCTTTGTGGGAAGCGCAGGCGTTTCGACTGCTGTTTCGGCCGTCCCGCCGGAAACCATGGCGTCACGGGAAACTCCTCCCGGCTCAGCCAGCGTCGAAGATTCGATGGTACGGCCACCAATTCGGCAAGACGCCGAATTGAGCGTGCCAGAGGCCCGCGCTCCACAACGCTCGATTCTCTCGGAGCCCGCCGCACTCGAAAAGGTTGGCCACGGCGCACTCGTGGTTTTGAACGAAGACGAGAACAGAGTCAAAACGTACGGCCGCGCAATTACCGTTGCCGAGCGACTCAAGGGAGACCGAATTCTAATCGCGAAGTGGATTAGAAGACTGACGAACTGGAATGGCCGCCAGGCACCGCTGTCAATTTGGGAACAGAAGATTGCGCCGCTTGTCTCGCGCAAGCTGGCCGACCAGAAAACGCCCGTCGTTCGGTTTGTGGCTCAGGCGCACAAAATCGTCGCGCACGTGAGCCTGGCCGAAATGACCATGCGTGTTCCCGTGGACAGACACGGTGTCGCGCTCTGGCGGCCCATCGAACGCGAAGTGCTTCCTTACGATTGCGCCCGATGCGCGTTGGTGCCTGTCTGCAAGCGATTGCCCACTGCGACAGGCACAGCCTTGCTCTGGCGCCGACTCGGGCTTGTAGACCCACAGGGGGCACCGACGGCGCGTGGCCGTGTTGTCAGCTTCTTTTCGCAAGGGGACGGCCTGGCCGTTGCCGCCGCGCTGGAAGATGAGAAATATCCGCTGGATGAACTGATTTACGACCTGGCGAATCTTGACGCCGGTTTTCGTTTTTGTGGCGAGGACAACCGCTGGGGTGGACGGCTCGCCATCGCGTGCCACGAACGCTACGGCCTGCAATCAATTCCCGGCTATCTCGAAAATGGCGTTCCGCCACGTTACGGTGCAGGCGCGGAACAGGTCGTCGCGTCGGTTCACAAAAACCCGTTGAACAAGCACGGCTGGATTACTGATCTGCTCGGCGCAGGCGATATTGATCGCATCATCATTGAGTGGCGCAGTCTGCTCAGGCAAATCACACATGCTCCCGAACTGGATTGGCCGCGATGGCGAGCATTACAAGCAATGGCGAAAACGACGCTCAACGAAACTGAATCACCCACGCTCAGCGAATTGCCGCCGCTGGATTATCGCCAGACGAAGCGAGTCGATCACCGCCTGATTTTGCGACGGCATTGAATAGCAGCCGACGTAAGCAGGCTCATTTCACCTGACTTTGAGCCTTCTTACGTGGGCGCTGCACACCAAGAGTGAGCCGTTGCCATCGCTTTCCTGAAAAATGATGGAGTTGGTACGCTCAGTGGCGGCGACGATCACCCCCGCCACCTCGATTGCCACCACCGCGACGCTCACGATACTCCGGACGTTCGCGGTCGCCGTGGTTTTCACCGCGATCGGATGATTCGCCCCCATCGCCTTCATTGTAGCCCGGAGGCGGCTGTTCGCCGGCGCCGGTACCGCCCATTTCCTTGTCACGCTCGGCCATGGCCGCCTTACGCGAGAGGCGTACACGGCCCTTTTCATCAACACCGAGGCACTTGACCCAGATTTCATCGCCGAGTTTGACGATGTCTTCGGTCTGCTTGACGCGGAAGTTCGCGAGTTCGCTGATGTGAACGAGGCCATCCTTGCCCGGGAGGAATTCCACAAATGCTCCGAAATCTTTTATCGTGACAACCTTGCCACGATAAATCTTTCCGACCTCGGCTTCAGCGGTCATGCCGGTGATGGCGTCGCGCGCGATCTTCATTCCTTCTGGTGACACGGAGAAGATGTTCACGGTGCCGTCGTCTTCGATGTTGATCTCGCAACCGGATTCCTCGACGAGCTTCTTGATGTTCTTGCCGCCGGGGCCGATGAGCGCGCCGATCTTTTCGGGGTTGATCTTGATGGTCTCGATGCGCGGCGCGTATTTGCTGATTTCGCTTCGCGGCGCGGAAATGGTCCTGGCCATCTCAGCGAGGATGTGCATCCGAGCAACGCGTGCCTTCTCCACAGCTTCAGCCATGAGCGAATGCGGGATGCCGCGCAGCTTCAAATCGAGCTGAAAACCGGTGATGCCCTTTTCGGTGCCGGCAAGTTTGCAGTCCATGTCGCAAAACGCGTCTTCCCAGCCGATGATGTCGGTGAGGAGTTTGTACTGCGCGATTTTCTTGTCTTCGCCGTAAGTTGTGCACAGGCCGATGCTGATGCCCGCAACGGGCCGAATCATCGGCACGCCGGCGTCCATCAGCGCGAGCGAACCGCCGCAAACAGTGGCCATCGAAGTGGATCCGTTGGATTCCATGATTTCGCTGGTGACGCGCACCGCGTAAGGATACGTGTCGAGCGGCAGCATCGGTTCGAGCGAACGTTCCGCGAGCGCGCCGTGGCCGATTTCGCGCCGGCCCGGTCCGCTGATGCGGCCGGTTTCGCCGACGGAATAATTCGGGAAGTTGTAGTGCAGGATGAATTTCTTCTCCGTTTCACCACCGGTATAAGAATCAAATTCCTGCGCGTCTTCGCCCGTCCCGAGCGTTGCGAGCACGACGGCTTGCGTTTCACCGCGGCTGAACAGCGCCGAGCCGTGCGCGCGCGGCAGAAGGCCAACCTCGCTGTAAATCGGACGAACCGTTTCAAGGTCGCGGCCGTCCAGACGCTTGTTTTCGCGCATGATTAAACCACGGACGGCTTCCTTTTGGATGAAATAGAAAGCATCGTCGATGACGAAATCGGTGACTTTCTCTTCGCCGAATTTCGCGACGAGATCTTTGCCGACTTCGTCTCTGATGGCGCTGACTTTCGCTTCACGGT
Organism: uncultured Verrucomicrobiae bacterium; assembly: GCA_963760675.1. GTDB lineage: Bacteria > Verrucomicrobiota > Verrucomicrobiia > Limisphaerales > BOG-1460 > CAVXEG01. The sequence continues at coordinate 10,181 of CAVXEG010000010.1, read as the reverse complement.
CGAGTTTGCCGGGCGTGAGCAGCGCAGTGATGATGCGGTCACCGACGAGTGACTTGGCTTCGTTCAGGATTTCATCCGGAACGATGTTCAAAGTGATTTCGCGTTTCTTCTTGCCGACTCTCGAGGCGAGGTCTTTTTGCGCCTGAATCATCGGCTGAATCGACTCGTGCGCGAACTTGAGCGCGGCGTTGAAATCCGCCTCAGAAATTTCCCTGGCCGAACCTTCATACATGACGAGGTCGTTTTCGTTGCCGACGTAAACGAGATCGAGGTCGCTGTCAGCTATTTGCGTGTGCATGGGGTTCGCGATGAACTGGCCGTTCACGCGACCAACGCGGCAGGCGCCGAGCGGGCCGGCCCACGGAATGTCGCTGACCATCAGCGCGGCGGACGCGCCGAGGACGGCGAGCATATCAGGATCATTTTCGCCATCGGCGCTGAGCGGGATGCTTTGCACCTGGACTTCGTTGTACCAGCCTTTCGGAAACAACGGGCGAATCGGACGATCAATGATTCGCGAGGTGAGAATTTCTTTTTCAGTCGGACGGCCTTCGCGTTTGAAGTAACCTCCCGGAAATTTTCCTGCGGCGGCGGCCTTTTCGCGATAATCCACGGTCAGCGGAAAGAAGTCCTGGCCCTCCTTGGCCTTGCTGGCGGCGACAGCCGCGACAATGACTATGGTTTCTCCAAGTTGGACGGTGACAGCGCCATCGGCCTGTTTGGCGAGTTTGCCGGTTTCAATAATGATCTGTTTGTCCCCCAGAGGGGCGGTGATTTTTTCTGGCATAATGTTGATTGTTTCCGCCTCCGAGGAACTTCAGTGAACTCCGAGCTATTCGGAGCTGAATGAAATTTCCCGGGAGAAGCGGAATTTCTTCTCGCGAATTGGTTGTTTTCGTTCATGAGCTGTTCGCGATTTCAGCTCAAATTGGAGGCGTCCCGCTCTTGCAGTCGGACACCACTTGAAATTAATGGCGGAGTTTCAGTTTCTTGGTGATCGCCTGATAACGGCTGACGTCTGTATTGTGCAGGTAATCGAGAAGCCGTCGGCGTTGCCCGACCATCATCAACAATCCACGGCGCGAGCTATGATCCTTCTTGTTCTTCTGAAGGTGCTCCGTCAAATGATTGATTCGTTGTGTAAGCAGCGCGATCTGTACATCCGCCGAACCCGTGTCCCGTTCATGCAACTTGAATTGATCGATGGTCTTTACTTTTTCTTCCATACTGTGATTCCTAAAGAAATATAGGCGGGTTACTTTAGGTTCATCAAGCGTCACTGTAAAGCACTTTCGGGGCGCCATGAATGCGGGGAAGCCCGTAATTGCTGGAGAATCTGCGCGTCTGCAGCGGGAAATTCATGATCACCAATCTCGTTGGCGGTAATCCATTTAAACGCGGCGCAACCCAACGCTTCGGGTTCGTGCTTCAGCCACTGACACCTGAAGAATCGGAGATGAACTTCCTTTTCCGGGTATGCGTGAGTCACGGCTGCGAGCAATTGCCTCACCTCCACCGCAATACCGAGTTCTTCATGCAATTCGCGAACGAGGCATTCTTCGAATGTCTCGCCTGGATGGCGTTTTCCGCCAGGAAATTCCCACAGGCCTCCAAGATGCGAGTCCGCCAGGCGCTGCGTAATGAGCAGCTTGCCATCGCGGAAAACCAGTCCGGCGGCGACTTCAATGACATTTTGACCTGGAGATTTCGTGCTCCGAATTCGAGGCGCCGAACTCATCGGCCAATGCTTTTGTAGATGAACCCGAGTCGTTCCATTTCCGCCGCATCGAATAGATTGCGGCCATCGAACATAATCGGATGAGAAAGCGCTTTCCGGGCGCGGTCAAGATCCAGCCGCTTGAACTCCTCCCATTCCGTGGCAATCACCAACGCATCGCATCCCTCGGCGACTTGATTCATATCATCAATATAAGTCACGTCTTTCAGCAAAGCTCTAGCTTTCTCCATTGCCTTGGGATCGTGAACGCGAAGAATGGCGCCTTCTTTCTGCAAGCGGTGACAGAGTTCGATTGCCGGTGACATGCGCACGTCGTCCGTGTTTTGTTTGAAAGCCAGTCCCATTACGCCGATTGTTTTGTCTTTAAGCACCCAGAGCGTATCGACGATTTTTTTCACGAACCGGTTCATTTGCTCCGCATTGATCTTTTGTACTTCCTTCAGCAATCCAAAATCATAACCGACCTGCTCCGCGATTTTGACGAACGCGCTCAAATCTTTCGGGAAACAGCTTCCACCAAAACCGAGCGAAGCATTCAGAAATCTACGACCAATGCGTTCATCCATTCCCATGCCATTGGCGACTTCTATCACGTTCGCTCCAGCGGCTTCGCACAGCACCGAAATCGCATTGATATAGGAAATCTTCAACGCAAGGAAAGAGTTTGAGGCATGCTTTATCAATTCCGCTGAATTAATGTCCGTGATGATGACGGGGGCATTAAATGGGGTGTAGATTTCCTTCATAGCCGGCACGGGTCGCTGTGAGCGAACACCAATCACGACGCGGTCTGGCTTCATCAGGTCCTCAACGGCAAAGCCCTCGCGCAGAAACTCAGGATTGCTGACCACGTCGAAATCCACCCGCGCTTTGCAGTACCGCTTGATCGTCTCGGCCACCTTGTCGCCCGTCTTCACCGGCACGGTGCTCTTGTCCACAACGATTTTATAGGCGTTCATCGCTCCCGCTATTTCCCGCGCTACCTTTTCGATGAAACTCAAGTCCACGGCGCCGTCGGGCAATGGCGGCGTTGGCACAGCAATGAAGATCACGGCGGATTGCTCCACTCCCTCTGCCGTGCTCGTCGTAAACCGCAGCCGCCCCGCGGCCGCATTTCTTTTCACCATTTCCTCAAGGCCGGGTTCGTAAATCGGAATGCCGCCGGACTGCAGCGTCTTCACCTTTGCCGGATCATTATCCACACAGATGACCTGGTGCCCTACCTCGGCGAAGCATGTCCCGGTCACCAAACCGACATACCCGGTTCCAATAATCGTGAGCTTCATGAATGCAGACTGGCGAACTTATTGGTTCGTCAGATTCAACGGGGGCATATTGGTGTTGGTTGCAGGAACAGAAACCGTTGTGGACTCGTTCGTATTGAGCGGAGAAATCGGCGTGACGGCCGGTCGTGTGGGAATGAGTTCCGGATGCCTGGCTATCAGGTTCTGCAACCGCATGCGCGCTTCCGAGGTGATCGTGCCGATCTCATCGCGCGCGGCCTGGCCGTAGTAATCGCGCGCCTGCTCCAACTTGCCCTGGGCTTCCGACAAGCGCCCGAGCGCGACAAATGCCTGCGGCGCCACATTCTCGGAAGCATGGTGATCAGCAATGTCCTTATACGCCGCTATCGCTTTGTCAATTTCTCCTTGCGCTTCCGAACATGCGGCCACTCCAAAGCGCGCCTGGATGCTGAACCGACCATCGCGATGCTCCCGAAGATATTTTTCAAACTGCGCTCGCGCTTCGACATACTTGCCCTGCAGAAAAAGGTCCGTTGCTGCCAGCAACACCGCGCGTTCAGCCGCATCGGTTCCCTGATACTCCGTTGAGACTTTCAAAATGGCCTCGGCGGATTGGGCTTGCTGGCCAGGCGTTAGTTCAGCCGAAACTGCGCTGGACAAAGCTTCGTTCGCACGCGCGGATCGCGCACTCTGCTGCCACAGGAAAAAACCGGCTGCAATTCCCACCACCACGATGATTATCGCCGCCCACATGACATGCTTCTTGTGCAGGTCAAACCACGTCCAAAGCTTGTAAAATATTTCCGTTTGCGTGACGTCAGAGTCCATACAGGGGGAGCAATCTTCAGACGGCACCTCCAAAACGCAAGCTTGAAATCGGGTTCAATGAGTGGAACGCGACCTTGGGGCTGCGTGCGCCAGTCGCATCGACCGCGGCATCCTCTGCAAATTCCAGTTGACAGTTTGCATTCGAATCATCAATGTACCGCATCCGTTGATACAACGGACTCATGAAGAGTGGCTGAGGGACTGGCCCAATGAAGCCACGGCAACCGGTTGCGGCGCGACTGCAACGTCCAGGTGCCAATTCCAGCTCCGATCTTGCGTCGGGGAAAAATGAGAAGAGCGCATCGCCGAGTTTCACCTCTTCTCGCCATGAGAAGGGGTTTTTTGTTGCCCCGAATTTGTAGCGGCAGTCTGCGACCGCCGCGCAAACGAGAAGACAGAGGTCGGCGATCGCAGACGACCGCTAGAGCTAAACAATATGGAAAAAAACGAGAATTTCATGAAGGCGCTGAAGTGCCGCGAGTGTGGCCGCGAATACCCGCTCACCGCCACACACGTGTGCGAATTTGATTTCGGTCCGCTCGAAGTCGTTTACGACTACGACCGCATCAGGAAATCACTGACGCGCGACGCGATTCAGTCGCGACCCGAAAAGCATGTGGCGTTACCGCGAACTGCTGCCGGTGGCGGATGGCCCCACTGTCGGCCTAGAAGTCGGTTTCACACCGCTCATCAAAGCGGACCGTCTCGCGAAACGGCTCGGTATCCGCGAGCTTTGGATTAAGAACGACACGGTCAATTATCCTTCGCTCTCGTTCAAAGACCGCGTCGTCAGCGTCGCGCTCAGCCGCGCACGCGAACTCGGTTTCGATACCGTCGCCTGCGCTTCGACCGGCAACCTCGCGAATTCTGTCGCCGCAAATGCCGCTTCGGCGGGATTGAAGGCTTACGTCTTCATTCCGTCCGACCTCGAGCAAGGGAAAATTCTCAATTCGCTCATTTACGGGGCGCACGTCATCGGCATCAAAGGCCATTACGATGAAGTGAATCGCCTCTGCGCGGAAATCGCCGGGAAGTTCGGCTGGGCATTCGTTAACGTGAACATGCGCCCCTACTACGCCGAAGGCTCAAAAAGCATGGCGTATGAAATCGTCGAGCAACTCGGCTGGCGCGTGCCGCAACACACCGTCGTCCCGATGGCTTCCGGCTCGTTGCTGACGAAGATTCACAAAGGCTACCAGGAATTGATAAAGCTCGGTCTCGCAAAAGAATCCGAGGTTCACATTCACGGCGCGCAGGCCACCGGTTGTTCGCCCATTTCCGTCGCACAAAAAGCCGGCCTCGATTTCTTCAAGCCCGTCAAACCGAACACAATTGCGAAATCGCTCGCCATCGGCACTCCGGCGGATGGCTTTTATTCGCTGAAGGTCATGAAAGAAACCGGCGGCGCGGCGGACGACGTGACCGATGACGAGATCCGCGAATCGATTCGACTCCTGGCTGAAACGGAAGGGATTTTCGCCGAAACGGCTGGCGGCGTTACCGTCGGTGTGGCGAAGAAGCTCATTGCGTCCGGCAAAATTCCGCGTGATGATTCCGCGGTGCTCTGTATCACCGGCAACGGCTTGAAAACGCTCGACGCGGTGGATGGACACTTGAGCAAGCCGCGCGAAATCAAGCCGAGCTTGCGCGAGTTCGAGGCGCTGGTGGCGAATGAAAAGGTGAGCGCGTAAAAGAATAGACGCGCATCGACGTGCAATGAAAACGAAAAGAGTACAACAAGGGCGTAAGCTTCCTCGTGCCTTACGCGAGTTACGCGCACCTCTGCCGCGCGGTATCACGGGTGCCTGGTGTTGTCTTTTTGAAGAAGCCCAGATTCTTTTGGTCAGGCGAGAACATCCGAGCGGAGTTCCAACTCGAAGGGAACATTTTCAACATCGAGGTTGATTCTTGGGAGGCCGGGCTATGGGTTATTACCAAGGATTTGAAAGCGCATCACTCAGAAATGCAACGCCTGCGCGATGCAGTTAAAAAATATGTGACGCCACTTGGCATGATAGGCGGATTCCTTTTGCGCACTCTCGCTTGGCTTCGTTCGGAGAGGCACATCAAGTCTGTTAGCAATTGAGTTTATGCCAAAAAAAGTCCGCATCCCAACTCCACTTCGCAAACTGACGAACAACGAAGAAGTCGTCGAGGTCAAGGCCGCCACGATTGGCGAGGCCTTTACCGAACTCCAGTCGCGTTATCCCGGAATCAAGGAACGCCTCGTGGATGACAGCGGCGAAGTCCGGCGGTTCGTCAACGTTTATGTGAACGAGGAAGACATCCGCTTCCTCAAGAACCAGCAGACGCCGCTCAAAGACGGCGATGAAATCAGCATCATCCCGGCAATTGCGGGGGGCTAATTGATTGACTGGTGAGGCGAGGCTACTGACGAGCTGCGCCACGACGGTCTCAATGCTTGTAAGAACGCCCGCCTACGAACTGAAAATTCATTTTATGTCCCCAAAGAAAAACCTCCCCCCAACAAAATCGAGTTCGCCAACCCAACGGCGTCTCTGGCTCATGTATCCGCCGAAGCTGATCCAGAAGCCGCTCATCTGGGACCTTGGCCAGAGGTTCAAAGTCATTACCAACATCCGCCAGGCCAGCGTGACGGATGAGATTGGCATTGTCTGCCTTGAAGTGGACGGCAAGCGCGACGACGTGAAGGCCGCGATCAATTGGTTGGAGAAGCTCGGCGTCAAAGTCGAACCGGTTGAGATCAACGTCATCGAGAGCTGAAGGGATCTCCCGGCATCTCAAAGAGCACCCTCACCACACCCGATCGTTCCGCTCGCCGCACTCGCGTGACTGCATGCGGCCAACCCATCCAGACACCCTTCGCGCCAGGCGAATAGTTGGCACCGACAAACTCCGCGCGCGCGAACCACGGAAATGTTTCTGCGAGCAGGCTGTTGTTTGAAATCGAAATTTTGATTTCGCGTTGCTCCCATGGTTCATGCCAGATGCGGAAGAACCGCCGCTTCGATTTGCAGCACGTGAACGCCGTGTAGCGTTCCAGAAGAAATTCGTCGAGCGAACCCACGCGATCGCATCGTTTAGTTTTGTAATTTCTGTATTCACGGAATTAGCTCTTCAAAAAAATTTATCCGATACCGATCAACTTGCGCACTTTGTCCCCAAGTCCGACGAACTTCGTGAGCGCAGTCGTCGGCCACGAACGGATTTGGTTATACCAACTGGTTGTCGTCTCGAAGAACTCCGCCAGGTCGCGAAGCCGTTGTTCGGTATATTCGTCCGTCTCCTTGTCCTTTTCGGCAGCGGCGATGCATTCGCTCAAGACTTCGAGAGTCGGATCGATTTCCCGCCGTTTTCGTTCATCCAGCACAACGCGAAACATCTCCCACGGATCTTTCATGGATTCGAAATGGTCGCGGGAATCCCCCAGCACGTGAACGCGTTTCACGATCCGCCAGCCCTGCAGTTCCTTGAGACTGGTGCTGACGTTGGAGCGGGCGACACCGAGCGTGGTCGCAATCTCCTCGGCGTTGAGCGGTTTGGCCGAAAGATAAAGCAATGCGTGGATCTGTGCGACCGTGCGGTTGATTCCCCAGCGCGTGCCCATTTCGCCCCAATGCAGGATAAACTTCTGTTCGACTGGAGAAAGCTTCTTCATTTCGTATATTTCTGTCAATGCAGAAACTACCAAACACGGTGCTCCTGTCAAGGAGAGTTTTGGCAACAGAGATGGAAACACGTCAGGCGCCCGTACCGTGCACATCATTCGAGCAGCGCCAATCGGGGATAGCTTTCCGACCCAAGTGGATTCATTTGGAAATCTCCGGCTTCAAGGCGTTGCAGCCAGTCTGCAATCAGCCGGCGCACATCTTGCACGTTGAGCCGCTCATGCATTGCGGGATAGCCGCTCAAATTGGCGTCTGCCAGCTTGAACAGCGCTGCGGCGGGACGAAGACGACCTTTCTGCAAATGAACGAAGGCACCCGCGAGTTGAATCAGTCCTTTGTAAAAGCTGTAATTCGGGCTCGAACGCTGGGAGAGCCACAATTCCTCGAGCACATCATGCGCCTCGAAGAACAGCCCGCAATTAAAGCACTCGAAATAACCCAGATAATGCGCGTCGAGTTCGCGGCCGCGAAGGTCTTTTATCAGCGTTGCGATGGCGATGCTCTTTTTGCTCACGAAAGTTGGTTTAGAATCAATGCTCTAATCGCGGAAGTAAACCTGTAAATCCGTCAGCGGCTTTTGATGCTCCCCGTTGACATCTTTCACACTCTGCGACACTCTGGCCACATGGCAAAACCAGCTTTGGGACGTGGCCTGGGCGCTCTTTTGGGCGGCACGCCGGTCGTTGGCGCTCCGCTGCAACCGATCTCCCCGCCGGCGACTTTGGTCATTCCTCCGCCGAGCCCGGTTCCCGACGCTCGCGACCGCGTTCAGCGCGTTGCGCTCGATCGCATCCGCCCTTGCCCGTTCCAGCCGCGCAAGAGATTTTCTCCGGAAGCCCTGCGCGAACTGGCCGATTCGATCAAGGAACAAGGCATCGTCCAGCCGCTGATCGTGCGGGAGCGGCAATGAGCTTGAACTGATCGCCGGCGAACGCCGCTGGCGCGCGGCGCAACTGATCGGTCTGGCCGAAGTGCCCGTCATCGTGCGCGAAGCTGACGACCGTGCGGTGCTGGAGCTGGCGCTCATCGAGAACCTCCAGCGCGAAAACCTCAACCCCATCGAAGAAGCGCAAGGATACTCGCAGCTCGTCGAGCAATTCCAACTCACGCAGGAGGAAGTCGCGACGAAAGTCGGGAAGAGCCGCGTCGTCGTCGCGAATGCCCTGCGCCTGCTCAAACTTCCGCCGGCCATCCAGAGCTACATTCGCGACGGGCGGCTTTCGGTCGGCCACGCGAAGGTCATTCTTGGCCTGACGACCGATAAGCCGCACCAGAAGCTCGCCGCCGAGCGCGTCATCAAGGAAGGGCTCAACGTCCGCCAAACCGAAGGGTTGGTCGCGAAATTGCAAGCCCGGACAAATGGCCGGCACGCGGCCAGTCGAGACTGCGCCGCTGCACGCGGATGCGCATCGTCGCCGATCTCGAGAACCGCTTGCGCGAACGACTGGGCACGAAGGTGCATCTCCGCTACGCCAACGGGCAAAGGCGCATTGGAGATTTCTTTTTTCAGCGACCCCGAGCTGGAACGCATTTTGCAAATCCTCGGCGTGACTCTGAATAGAGCTGCGGTTGTCCGCTTAATTGTGCACCACGAGACATGAACACTCCCGAATTACGCCATGACGTGCGCCGCACGCCGCGAATCTGCCGGCTCCCGCGCCAGCCAGCTCAATGCCTTCCTTGGCCTTGGACGGTTTCGTGGACGAAATTTTCCATGTCGTGGACAAGCGCGAAAGCGCGGAGAAATACCAGCGCCTGCCGACCATGGCCCAGATTGGCCGACCGCCTCCGCGCCGCCGCCGGCACAGAGCACCAACATCGAATTCGTCAGCCAGCTGATCAAGCTTGGCGGCAATGGCCCGATCATGGCCAACGCGCTCGCCAGCTTCGGCCTCCAGGTCACCTACCTCGGCAATCTTCGGCTATCCGAACTTGCATCCCGTTTTCGCCGACTTCGCGAAGCGCGCCGAGGTCCACTCCATCGCCGAGCCGGGCTACACGGACGCCCTGGAGTTCGAGGACGGCAAGATCATGCTCGGCAAGCATCAGTCGCTACGGGAAATGAACTGGGCGAACATCAAGGCGAGGTTTGGCCAGGACAAATTCACCGCAAGAATTCGGCAGTCGCGATCTTGGTCGGCTTCGTCAACTGGACCATGCTGACGCACATGAACGAGATCTGGGCCGCCGCTGCTCAAGGAAATCTGCCCGGCACTTACCGGCCCGCGCCGCAACGCTGTTCTTCGACCTGGCCGATCCCGAGAAACGGACTCATGCTGATGACATTCAGCGCGTTCCGCTGGAATTGGTGTCGGCTTTCGAGAAGCATTTTGACGTCATTCTCGGATTGAACGAAAGAGAGGCCGTTGAGATTGCGCAAAACATCGGGATTAAAGTAAAAGGCGACATCGCCTGAAGATTTGACGGCGCTGTGCAGCGAAATTCATGTCCGCATTTCCATCCACTCTTTGTAGTGCATCCGTACAGCTATGCGTTGGCAAGCGGACCGCGGGGGTAGCGTGTTGTCGAAGGGCCCTTACCTTAAAACCCATTATCACTACCGGAGCGGGCGATCATTTCAACGCGGGATTCTGCCTGGGTAAAATGCTTGGATTCGGCACGACGGAGTGCTTATTGATCGGCGTCACAACGAGCGGATATTACGTGAGAACCGCCGTGAGCCCCCGAGTTCAAGAGCTGATCGAATTCTTGAAAAGCTGG
>CAVXEG010000009.1:0-545514 GCA_963760675.1 uncultured Verrucomicrobiae bacterium | reverse complement strand
ACCCAGTCCAGGTCTGCGCATAGACGTGCGTGACTATTTCGGTTTGGGAAAACGAAATAGGAATTCTGCGCAAGCAGAAGGCCCGCGAGGGCCGAGCCGCCGGGCGGCGGCGAATCAACATTTGCGTCGTCAACCTCACTAGCATCCAGCGGGCTCCTGACCCAGTCCGGTTTCCGCATCACATGGGTGTAGATTTGTGTCGTCGCCACGTCCTTGTGGCCGAGCAACTCCTGCAACGTGCGGATGTCCGTGCCCCGTTCCAGCAATGCGTCGCAAAGGTATGGCGCAGCACATGCGGCGTCACCTTCTTGTTCAACCTGGCCTTGCCGTGCCGCCTGCCGGACGAAATGCTGGAAGGTCGCATCCAGCACGTGATGCCGCCGCCGCAATCCTGTGCGCGGATCCTTCATCGTCTCGCGCGAGGGCCAGAACCATTGCCATTCCCATTGCTTCTCCGGCTTGCGGATATTTCCGTTCCAGTCCCTCCGGCAGCCACACACCCGGCAAGCCCTTCTCCCGATCCTCCACGTGTAACCGCCGCAACCGCTCCCGATGCGCCCGCAATCTCTCCGCCAACGTCCGGCAGCACCGTCACCCGGTCCTCATCCCCTTTGCCGGCGCGCACGATCAATTGCCTGCGCTCCAAATCCACGTCCTTTACCCGCAGCCGCAACAACTCCATCAACCGCAATGCCGCTCCATACATCAACTCCGCCATCAACCGCGGCGTGCCTTCCAGCGCCGCGAACAACCGCTCGCATTCGCGCCGGCTCAACACTACCGGACGCGCACCCGTTTTCGCCACGCGCAAAATCACTGAAATCTCCCAGCTCCTGCCCCTCCACATCCCGGAGATAAAACACCAATGAATTGAGCGCCTGCTTTTGCGTGGCCACACCCACCCGTCTCCACCGCCAGCTTCGTCAAAAACGCCCGCACCTCCGCCCCCGTCACATCGTCCAGCGGGCGCTTCCCCAGGAATCGCACAAACCGCCACATCCAGCCCCGGTACGACTGTTCCGTGCGCCACGAACGCCGCCGCTGCCGTAAATAGGCAATCAACGCCTGCTCCCACGCCGCGCCGCCCAGGTCCGACCTCGCCAACGGCGGCACCCCTTTTAATCGAGGCGTCCGCGCCTCCCGCCGTTGCCGGAAATACCAGTTCAACGCATCCTTCCAGTCCTGCAACCGGCCCGCGCTGGGCGCTTGCTCCAGTCGCCTTAACTCCACAAACTCCCGCGCCGCAGCCACCGACGGCGCCAATCCCTTTTTCCGGCACCAATCCACAAGGCACTCAAGGTGCGCCGGTAATGCTCGCGCAAGCCCGCCGGCAACAGCCTCCGACGATAAAACCCGCTGCCAATCTGCCAAACACCCCCTGCACGGCCCGACACTGAAAGCTTTGAATTCATGTTAGAAAGACAAACCCAGTTTGTCTTTGCATCCAACGAATGCAAGCCGCTAATCACTGAAAGAACTGGAAAAACAGGCTTGAAAACCAACAAACACAGGAGTAAAAACAGTTCCGATGAGAGCAAAACTCCTGCTCACCCTTGGCCCGTGGGTCTCGGCCAATAAATACTCGTTACCTCAATGCCGCGCCATGACAAAGCTACGTATCATTTCAGCAAGCATGGTTGAGCGAGTCGGGCTTGCTATTGGTTTCGCGCATGAAGCGTTCATTCCGCCATACAGTTTGCGACTTCCTGACTTCATGCTTGCGCCGACTGATTCGGTTGGAGTGGAGCGTTTCCCGGCGTGGCGTGCCGATTTTTGGGAAGGAGGTTCGAGTCCAGATTGACACGAGGGCTTTGCCTGACGAGCCGAAGGTCCGGCCACCTTTTCAGAGCGTCAGGCTGCGTTGGGGCGGCTTGCACGCCAGCGCTGCCTGCGATTCTCCAGCGAGTGGAGGAGGCGATGATTGCATACAACGACCACGACCCGATTTTCGAGGTTCGTTAAGACCCGCAGGTCTGGCTCAGCGTGAGGACGATGACGGCGAGTCTTGGCCGTTTGTGAGTGAGCGGACAGACAATCCCGACTTCGGTTATCAACGAGTTCAAGGGCACGAATTTTGTTGAGATATGGTAGGAGATTGGGCCTGAACCAGAGCGCTAGCCAACCGCCGCCCCGCTGGGCAGTCAGCGGCAGGTGATTTGTTCGCCGCTCTTGCAGCCGACCGGGCGTTTCCGGCGGGCGGTCGGTCTACGAGCTCACCTCTGAGGTAATCCGGCAAGAGGTTTTTTAGATTTTCTTCATCGGGTTTTTGACGGGGAATTTTGCCCAGTTCGATATGGTCAAGCAGCGCCACCAGTGGACTGCCGCTTCGCCGCAGCGCCGCTTCGTACACTTCTTCTTTGTAAATCGTGCGGCTTTGCCAGCAGCGCCAGATGATCCGTTGCCACTTGAAGGCCAGCGCCCGCACGGCGGTGTGGTGGCGGCTGCCCTTGGAGCGTTGCTGTCCATAATACGCCGCCGCCCAGCGGCTGCACAGGATCGCTTCCTTGGCATACTCATGAAAGCTCTGCTTGCTGAACTTCGGGCAGAGATAGCGCCGATGGACGTGGCGCTTGTCGCCGCTTTGTTTGGTCACCGGCGCGATGCCGCTGTAACATTGCAAGCTGGCCGCGCGGCCGAAACGCTCACGCTCCGCGCCCATGCTGGCCAGAAGCCGCGGAGCCAGCACCGGACCGGCGCCCGGCAGCGCTGGCAAAGATCTCCCGGTCCGGATGCTTGCCGAACAGCTGCGGCGATCTGCCGGTCAAACTCCTCGATGGTTTGGCGCAGCAGTTGGAGTTCTCTGCAGACCAACTGCACGCGCAGGGCGAAGCTTTGGAGCAAAGCGGGTTCATCGGTCACGGCCACGGCTTTCTCAATCAGTTCCAGGCGTTGCTCGATGAGCTTCTGGCTGCGTGAACCGTGGAGGTAATAGAACTGCTTTGAGGGCGGCCGGACGCGCTCTTCTGCAGCGCTTGCAGCGTGGGCCATTTGAGCAGGAAAGCCGTGGCCAGGGGGCGCCAGAGATCTTCGCCGCACAGCTCCAAGGCCTGGGGAAATATTGTTTTAACAGGGCCTGAAGCGGTTGGTCAGGCCGGTGCGTTCATCCACCACGGCGCGGCGATGACCGACCAGTTGCTGCAGCAGGCGGGTCTGGCTGTCGTCGGGCTGCCAGGCTTTGAGTTTGTCGTGATGGGTCAGGAGCAATTCGGCCAGATACTGCGCATCCTTGCCGTCGTCCTTGGCGCGGCTGGTGACGAAGGTCTCGCGATATTTCTGGAGCGTGATCGGATTGATCGGATAGAGGGTGATCCAGTCATAGGTTTCCAGGAAGCAGGATGAGGTGGCCGGCTGGTTGCTCCAGGCAGATGGCCACGCGGGCCTTGGGATGCTGCTGGCGCAGTTGCAGAGCCATCGTGGAACGCTTCGGGGGAGGTGTCGAGGGTCAGCTTGCGGGTCTGGCCGGTGCGGGTGTCGATGAGTGGAGGTCGGCCTTGCGATCGGAGCGATCCAGGCCGATGACCAGGTCAAAGGGATGAGTTGAGTTCATGATGATGTTTGGTTGGTTTGGGTTGATGTGGCCTTCCCGCAGGCTTGACCTGGCGACGGCAATATAGAAGAGTCGTCCTGCATTATGAGACGCCCTCTTGAGTAGTCGTTAGAGGGCCAAGCCCGCCCGACGGGCCGGTCGATAAGCTCAAAGTCGTTGATGCGACTGGTCGTTAGCAGACCTGGCCCGCCGGGGCGGGAAAACCGAGAAGCGGATAACGAAAATGAATCCCGACACCATCCGAATCCGCTGTGGCGCTGCGCGGCGGCGAAGTTATTCACGGTCTGCTGCGGCGAATGCTTCCATACGCTCGCCTCGCCGCCCATGAATAACTTCGGATGACCTATATTGGGCGTTAGGCCATCGCCGTCTCACAACATTCGAGCTATCGCCCACGATTGATTGCGGGACTTTTACCGCTCTGTGCCTGTTCATTTGTTTGTCGGCATGCCGCGCGGTATGCGCGAGCGTCCGAGGCTGGCTGGTCTGCATTCCTTGCCGTGGATGCTGGTTCTCCGTTCTCTCCGGCACTCTGCGCCATACTGGTCATGTTCATAGCGCGCCGCCGGATCGCGGTTTACCATGATTGCCACTGCGCCTTGAGTCTGCTCGTCCCATTGTGCTTGGCAGCTTGGGTTTATGGTTCGAGTTCGATGCGAGGTATGGGAGCATGGATTGGACTAACAATGAAGGGTGTGTTGCTGCGGAGCGAAGCGGAGCCAGCAAACACGCCATTGGTTGAACAAGCCCGGTAGAACGTTCGGCGACGAGCCTATTGGCGCTTGTGTTTGGGGGAGCGGATGACGGAAGCACAGGAGGAGGAAATGTTCAGCAGGTTTTCCATCGAGCAAGCCGATCATTGAACTCATTCTGTGTGAAGCCATGGCTTGAATCGGATTGCCGGTTCTCAAGGGGGGATGATTTTGCCCCGGGATGAGCGCCTGGCGCGCGGGAAAACCGGGATGCGACAAAACCGCCGCCATGCGTCCGGTTCTCTCAAATGGATTGGGGCGTTTGTTCATGCGGCCAGTGAGGCAGTTGTCCGCAGCAGTGGAGTTGAGACATCGGCCGATGGCCGCCCACTCCTTGCAGGGTGCGGTGATCGCAGCACCAGCCGCATCGGTTTTCCGCAGCCGGCACACAATGGCGTTTTGGACGGAACGCCGGCGGGTTGAGGCGTCGCGCCAAAATCAACGGCCAATCCAACAATGAAGGGTGTGTTGCTGGGAGCGCAGCGGAGCCAGCAAACACGCCATTGGTTGAACAAGCCCGGTAGAACGTTCCGCGACGAGCCTATTGGCGCTTGTGTTTGGAGTATCAGTGCGGATCTGAAATGGAGCTGCGGGACTGATTCATTCTCGTCGCTGAACACGGCGACTCGTCGCAGCGCGACGAGTTCCACCATCCGGGGCTGCAAATATCAACCTGCCCTCTGAACGCTGACTTCGTTCAAACTTCCCCTCCGGTAGCCCTGCAAATCCACCGTCACATGCGCATAGCCGATTTGTTTCAGCGCCACCGCCACGCGCTCGCTCAATCCATTTTCCAGCAGCCGCTTTAATTCCGCCGGGCCAACTTCAATTCGAGCGAGACTCGCTGAACCGTTGACTCGTTGAACCGTTGAATCGTTTTCCGCTTTAACGGTGTAACGATTTAACCCGGTAACGCTTGAAGGAAGTTCATGATGCCTCACCCGCACGTCGTAAAATCCCAGATCGCGCAACACATTCTCCGCCGCTTCAATCATCCGCAATTTCTCCGGCGTCACGGACTCGCCGTGCGGCACGCGCGAACTCAAGCACGCCATCTGCGGTTTGTCCGCCGTCGGCAAACCCAGTTGCGCCGACAGCTCCCGGATTTCCGCCTTCGTCAAACCCGCTTCCTTCAGCGGCGCGCGCACTTGAAACTCCTTCGCCGCCTGCGCGCCCGGACGATAATCGCCCACGTCACTCGCGTTCTCGCCGTACGCAATCACCGCGAAACCCTCCGCCTGCGCAATCGGCTCCAGCTCGGTGAACAACTCCTGTTTGCAGAAATAACAACGGTTCGATGGATTGGCCGTGTAGCTTGGATTCTCGAATTCCTGCGTGCGCACCACGCGGACGGGAAATTGAAACTTCTTTGCGATATCCACTGCTTCCGCCAGTTCGCGCCGAGGCAAGCTTGGTGAATCGGCAATCACCGCCAGCGCCTTTTCTCCGAGCACCTCATGCGCCACGCGCGCCAGAAACACCGAATCCACCCCGCCCGAGTAAGCCACCAGGCAGGAGCCGTAAGACCGCAGCAGCGCCCGCAGATTTTCGAACTTCACATTCGTCACGGCCCCAAGGTGCCATTAAGCCGCCGAAACTTCAAAGTTGAAAGTAGTGCATACTGGAGTCCAGGCTGACGACCACGAGCGGGTCAACCGCTGTTGCGGTCGTCGGTCGGTGATTTTGGCACTCAGTGTGACCGAGCGCGCTTGACCTGCAAAGGGCGGCCGGTAGGCTTTAATTATGCGACAAGTGATGGTTTATCCCGGTGAAGAGGGCTTTCGCGTGGCGGAGTGCCCCGGCTTGCCTGCGGCTGCCGCAAGTTTCCGGTTCAGCTTCTCCGGAAAATTGACCGTGACTTTCTGAAACGGAAGATGGAACAGCATTGCATGTCGCTCATGACTCAATTCTTTCCCGAAATCAAGACACTGGACGACGCAACGCTTTAGCCGGTTCGGGCGCGCTCGGATGTTATGCCATTGGAAACCATCAAGAATGTTTGCGCGGATGCGGCTTTTGCCATCAGACGATTGACTCTGGGGCCTTATCGAGTCCGCCGCGTCCGGCTTTACGGAGTGGGTATCGGCAAGAGCGGCACGCACTCCATTGCGAGAATGTTTTCAAACCGGGTGCGCGCGCGGCACGAACCTCAAGCGAGGCAACTCATCGACAAAGTGATTGATTGGCGCAACGGCCGCATCAATGAACAGGAGATGCGGGATTGGCTTCGCGCGCGGGACCGTAAACTCGCGTTGGAGGTGGATTCATCGGGGATCAATTTGCAGATTGCGGGTCTCCTGCTGCAGGAGTTTCCCGATGCCCGTTTTGTGCTCTCGATCCGCGACTGCTATTCCTGGACGAATTCCCGGATGAATCAAGATTTGAACCCTCTCGATTCGAGGCCGTTCTCCAAATGGCTGAGATTTGTTTACGGCGTCGGCCCATTTCGCTATGCGCCGGAAGAAGAGAGGTTGAAGAACAGAGGGCCATTCCCTCTCGACACCTATTTTTCGAGTTGGGCGACCCGGAACAGTGCTGTGTTGGCAACGGTTCCCGCGGACCGGTTGCTGGTCGTCCGAACCGACCAAATCCGGCAACGCGCCCATGAGATCGCGGACTTCGCGGGTTTGCCGCGCCGGTTCTTGCGCTTGCACCGCACGCATGAAAATCGCAATCGGAAAAAACAGCCGCTTCTCCGCGAAATTGACCGCGACTTTCTGGAACGGAAGGTGGAACAGCATTGCAGGCCGCTCATGACTCGATTCTTTCCCGAAATCAAGACACTGGACGACGCAAGCCTTTAGCTGGTTCGCATGCGCCGCCAGTCATAAGATCCAGGTGGATTGAACATGTCTGCGTCGTGGTTCTACAACTTTCTCGCCGACGTTGTATTGATTGCGCATTTCGCGATCGTCTTTTTCGTCATCGGCGGACTCATTTTCATTGTCCTTGGCAATAGATTCGCCTGGGCCTGGGCGAACAGCGTGGCATTTCGCGTTGCGCACCTTGCCTGCATTTTGATTGTCGTTGCCCAGTCGTGGTTCGGCATCACGTGTCCACTCACGACTCTTGAATCATGGTTGCGCAGGATGGGTGGCTCCGCCGTTTACAAAACGAGCTTTGTGGAACACTGGGTGCACCGGCTGCTCTTCTTTGAAGCGCCAACGTGGGTCTTCGTTTTTGCCTACACTTTGTTTGGAGTTCTCGTCGTCCTGGCCTGGTGGTTCTTCCCTCCGCGGTCCGGCAGGGCACGCCAATGAACGCGGCACCTGAAATCGCATTCGACGATAGGCCGCGATGGGCGCAACTGCGCACATGTACCATAATTCTCCCCTCTCCCCGCAGCCAGCGCGGGGAGAGGGACAGGGTGAGGGGCTTCTGAACAATTAATCCGCCGCTGTTTAAAAGCGCCTCCTCACCCCGGCCCTCTCCTCCGCTCCGCAGAGGAGAGGGCATTTAGTGCGGGTGCCAGGTTGCGCCCGGCCGCAATGCCGCTCGTGTTTAAATTGTCCCTTCATCTTCCGCTCGGCATTGGCGTATTTAGCAGACGTTGTTTCGCGTCCTCCGGCAAGGAAGTTCCATTGATCCACGTCTTGGCTGAAGTCGGATCCGTTCGCAACCACTGCCGCGCGACATTTTCGATGTTGCGATTGCGCACCCTCTCATCGGTCATGGCCTCCGCCCATGGCGCGGCCATTTCGGGAAATTGATAGGAGATGGAACTCACGTAACTCTGAACCGCGTTTTGTTTGCCCGCGTCGTCCGGCAACGTGGCGAGCCACTGACCCGCGCCGCTCGGATCGTTGCGCCCCCAACTTTGGATGACACTGTTAACGGCGCCGTCGCGCGTGGCGCCCGCCGGGAATTTCGCGACCCAGGCAGCCGCCGCCTGCGGGTCGGCATTCGCCCATTGCGAAGCGACCTGTTGCGCGGCGCGATTCTGGGTTTCGCCCGCCGGCAAGGTGGAAACAAAAGTCGCGGCCTCCTGCGGCGAATTCTGCGCGAGGCCGGAAACGATGCCGCCGAGGAAGGAATTGCGCGCTTCGCCGTCCTGCAATTGCCGCAGATAATCCTGCGCGCCCTTCGGGTCGTTGGATGCCCACGAACTGGCGACGCTGCTGAGGAAACTGTTCTGCGACGCGCCGGCTTGCAGGTTCTTGAGGCCGAAATCCAGCGCGGCCTGCGGATCGTTTTGCGCCCACGACGCACTCAAACTACTCAAGGCATTTTGTTTGGATTGGCCTTCGGGCAGTGTCTGAATCCAGGCCGCCGCGCCGGTCACGTCGTTCTGCGCCCATTGGCTGGCGATGTTGCGGATGAAATTGTCGCGTCCTTCGCCCGCCGGCATTGTGGCAGCAAATGCCGCCGCAGTCTTCGGATCATTTTGCGCGAGTTGCCAGGAAATGTTTTGCAGCGCGTTTTGTTTTGCCTGGCCTTCGGGCAACGTCGCAATCCAATCCAGCGCGGATTTCGTGTCACCGCTGTTTGCGAAGCCGCTGGCAATCTGGCTGAGAACATTCATTTGCGCACTGCCGGCGGGAAGCAGCGCGGCCAGTTGTGACGCAGTCTTGGGATCCTGATAAGCCAGCGAATTGATGGTGCTCTGCAGAATTTTATTTCGCTCCGCGCCGGCCGGCAAGGTTTGGACATACTGCAATGCCGCATCCGAGTCCTGCTGCATCCATTGGTTGACGACATTGCCGAGCAGGTTGTTTTTTGTATTGCCAGCGGGAAGCGCCTGCGCAAATGCGAGTGCCGCTTTCGGATCGCTCTGTGCCATGGCGATACCGACGCTGCTCATGGCCTGTTGCCTCGTCGCGCCTTCGGGCAATTGTTGGACCCACGCGAGCGCGGCGTTCATATCGTTCTGCGCCCACGAGGAAACAATCGAGCCAACAGCATTGCGTTTGGCCTGTCCTTCCGGCAACCCGTTCACCCACGCGACCGCCGCCGTCACATCTGACTGCGCCCACTGGCTGGCAACCTGGCTGATGAAATTATTCCGCGAACTGCCGGCGGGCAATGTGACGGCAAATTCCGCTGCGGCCTTCGGATCATTCTGCGCGAGCTGCCAGGAAATGCCTTGCAGCGCATTCTGTTTATTGCGGCCTTCAGGCAATGTTGCGATCCAATCCAGCGCGGCCTTCGTGTCGCCGTTATTGGCAAAGCCATTGGCGATCTGGCTATAGACGTTCATTTGCGCATTGCCCGGAGGAAGCAATGCCGCGAGTTGCGCGGCAGTCTTGGGGTCTTGATACGCCAGCGAACCAATTGCGCTCTGTAATATTTTGTTGCGCTCTCCGCCCGCAGGCAGACTCTGAACGTACGCCAGCGCGTTGGTGGAATCCTGCTGCATCCATTGATTGACGACATTGCCGAGCAGGTTGTTTTTGATGTTGCCAGCCGGGAGTGTCTCGGCGAATGCCAATGCCGCCTTCGGATCATTCTGGGCCATGGCCATCCCGATGCTGCTCATCGCCTGCTGCCTGGCCTGACCTTCTGGCAATTGTTGAGCCCATCCGAGGGCACCTTTGGGGTCTTGATAGGCGAGCGCGGTGATGGCGCTTTGCAGCATGGTGTTGCGTTCCCCACCGGCCGGCAAACTCTGGACGTACGCGAGCGCGTTCGTGGAATCCTGCTGCATCCAGGCCGAAACAGCCGAGTTGATGGCGTTGCGTTTTTCCTGCCCGGCCGGCAAACCGTTGGCCCACGCGAGCGCGGCCTGCGGATCGTTTTGCGCCCACGACGAGGCAATCGCTTGAAACGCCTGGGAACGTTGCTGGCCCGCCGGCAGCTCGGCGGCTTTCGCAGCGGCTTCGCTCGGATTCTTGATCGCCCATTGGCTGAATATTCCATAGTACGCGCTTCCATAGTACGCGCCCAAACCGCGGCTGTTACCGCCCGCCGCGACCGCCAAATCCAGCGCCGCTTGAGGATTCGTCGCGGCCATCATGGAACTGACCTGGCTGAGCAATTGATTGCGCAACTGACCCTGCGGAAATTGCTTCACCCAATCCGCCGCCGCCTGCGCATCTTTGCCGGCCCAACCATTGACGAATGCGTTGATGGCCGCTTCGCGCTCCTGCCTGTTAGGTATGGCCTGCACATACGACAGTGCGCCGGATAGGTCCGATTCCGCCCAACGCGAAATCAAAGTGTACCGCAATCCCTGGCGAACGTTTCTCGATGTGTTTTTGTCCATGAACGCCAGCAATTGCGGAATGTCCGCGGCATCCACCGAATCGAGCATCTTCATGAAGGAACGATCGCCATAGCGGCCCAGGTTGAAACCCATCCCGCGAATCTTCTCCTCGATTTCCGCCAGCGACATCTTCCCGCCGGTGGCGACTGCGTTGGAATTTTCAGCAGACGATCTTTTCAACGCGGGCAGCGGCGGAATCGCTGGCGCATTCAATTTGGATGCACCCTTTCCGCGCGTCGTTGAACTGGTGTTTGACGTGTTGGCGCTGCGTTTGCCGAGCCAGTAACCGCCGCCGAGCATCGCAAACGACACCACACAGGAGAGAATCAGACCCTTCCTCATAAAATTTCCGGTTTGTTGCGGACTCCAGATATCGTGATTCGCTCAAAGGAAAAGTCCAGCCACAAGTGAAACACGGTTGTGATCATGCGTGCCCACCGCTCTTGCCGTTGCTTCCGCCTGCGTTCGCGAATAACCTGCTCCCGAATGAAATCGAAGGGCACGGTTTACCTTGTCGGCGCGGGGCCGGGTGACGCGCGACTGCTCACGTTGCGCGGGGCGGAACTGCTGCGTCGCGCGGAGGTGGTCATTTACGACATGCTCGTGAATACGGACCTGCTTCGTTTCGCGCCGCCCGACGCTGAACTGATTTCGCGCGGCAGTCGCGGCACGCAGCAGGCGCTGTCCCAGGACCAATTGACTGCGCTCATGATTTCCAAGGCGCGCGAAGGCAAATGCGTCGTGCGTCTCAAAGGGGGTGACCCTTACATTTTTGGCCGCGGCGGAGAGGAAGCGGAAGAACTCGCGGCGGCGAAGATTCCTTTCGAGGTCGTGCCGGGCGTTTCTTCCATTGTCGCGGCGCCGAATTACGCCGGCATTCCACTGACGCATCGCGAGCATTGCTCGACGTTCACCGTGTTGACCGGCCATGAAAACCCCGACAAGGGGGATTCCGATTTGGACTTCGAGCAGATCGCGCGGATACCCGGCACGAAAGTCATTCTCATGGGCTTGAAACGGCTGCGGGAACTGACCGAAACGCTCGTCGCGCGCGGCATGCCGGCAGAAACGCCCGTGGGAATCGTGCGCTGGGGCACGACCGGACAGCAACAGTCTGTAGAAGGAACGCTTGCAAGCATCGCCGACGTCGCGGAAGCAGCGCACATTTCCGCGCCAGCGATTACCGTCATCGGCAATGTTGTCAAACTCCGGCCAAAGTTGAACTGGTTCGAGCAACGGCCGCTGTTCGGTCAACGAATTGTCGTCACCCGCGCTCGCGAACAAGCGGCAAAGCTCGCCGATGAGTTTGGTGTGCTTGGAGCCGACGTGCTGGAAATTCCCGTGATCAAAATTGGACCGCCAAGCGCGGAACGCAGGCAGGAAATCATTGACGCGCTGCTGGAATTGAACTCTTACGACTGGCTCGTGTTCACCAGCCCAAATGGCGTGACCGCGTTCTTCGATTTGTTTTTCAAACGGTTCCAGGACGTCCGCGATATCGGCGGCGTTCGCATCGCTGCCATCGGGCCAGGCACCGCCGCGAAACTGAGAGAACTGCACCTGCAGGTGGACCTCATGCCGGAGGAGGCGCTCGGCTCAAAGATCGTCCGCGCGTTTGAAAGAATTGAGAGCATCGAAAACCTAAGAATCTGCCTGCTCGCGCGCCGAAGTGGCCAATCCTGATCTGCCGAAGGCTTTGGAAGAAGCCGGCGCCATTGTGGACGACATCGCCGTCTATAAAACCGTGGCAGAGACGGAAGAAGCACGTGACGCCGGCAGGTTTCGGGAGACAGGCGCGGACTGGATCACGTTTACGAGCGCTTCGACGGTGGAACATTTTCACGCGCGATTCGATCTGCCGACGCTGCAGAAACAATTTCCGCAGATGAAGCTGGCATCCATCGGCCCGGAAACCAGCAAGGCAATCCGGGCGTTGAAGCTTGAACCTGCATTGGAAGCCAAAGAGCACACGACCGAAGGACTTGTCGCCGCACTGCTCTCTGCCAGAAGCAACGTGGGACGCAAGTAAGCTCCACGATCAGCGAGATAATCAAGTACGCTTTCGGTTTCGACGCCTGGATTTCCCTCAGCATCTACGAGTCCGGTGCGGACACGTCAGTTCCAGACGCGCGTTCGCACGGCCTTTCTCGAACGTATCCGCACAGAAATTGTCCATAAAACGTTCGGCTTGCCGGGCTTCAGAGCAGTGGCAAGATTGTGCGGACAGATTCATGCGGAAGACTTTGCGGCAATTTGAACTGGGTAGAGCGAGGCTGCGGACGAGCTGCCTCGCGCTACTCTTTCTTGCCGCGTTCGCAACGCAAGCCTTCGCCGCGAGTTTCAAGGCCACGCTGGATCGCGATACGATCACTCTCGGCGAAAGTGCGACGCTGACGCTGACCTTTGTGGGCGGTCAACCCAGTTTTATTTCTCAGCCGGATGTACCAGGTCTCGAGTTCATTGACCGCGGTTCGTCACAGAACATCACCTTCGTCAACGGCCAGATGTCGGCGACCATTTCAGAAACGATTGCCGTTACCGCGAAGCAACCGGGCAACTACACAATTCCCTCGGTCAAAGTCCAAATCGCCGGACAAACGTTTGCCAGCCAGCCCTTGAAATTGACCGTGCTCAAGCCCGGCGCGCCGCCACCCGAAGCCATCGCATCAGGTGCCCAACCGGCGTTTATGAAGCTCCTCGCGCCAAAAAAGGAATTCTTCGTCGGCGAAACGGCGGTCGTCCAGGTGGACCTTTACTTGCGCAGCGACGTGGCAAGTGCTGGACAATTCCAATTCACATCGCTTCCAACCGTCGGCTTCACGTCTGGAAAATGGGTTCAGGGACAGCAACGCCAGACGCAGCTCGGGAATTCGATTTATCGCGTCGTCCCGCTTTCGGTCGCGCTGACCGCCTCAAGCACTGGAACCTTCTCGCTGGGACCAATCACCGCGAGCATTATCGTCGAATTGCCGTCAAATCGCCGAGACACCGACCCTTATGATCCATTTGGCATGTTTCAACGGCATGAACAAAGGCAACTCACGCTCGCGACTGATTCCGAAACCGTGCAAGTGCTGGCGCTGCCCACGCAAAATCAGCCGGCGAATTTCAATGGCGTGGTCGGAGATTATTCAATGGCCGTCACCGCTGGGCCAACAAACCTCGCAGTCGGAGACCCCATCACCGTGCGTGTCCAGATTTCCGGCCGGGGCGCGCTGGATACACTCGGGTTGCCGAAGGCGACACGCTGGGACAACTTCAAGGCGTATCCGCCCACTTCAAAGGTCGAATCTTCCGACGCGCTTGGAATTCAAGGCACGAAAACGTTTGAGGAAATCGTCACGCCCCAAAGCCCTGATACCAGTGCGTTGCCACCGTTTGCCTTCAGCTTCTTCGATCCGAGTGAGAAGAAATACCGCACTCTGACCCAACCAGCCATTCCTTTGACCGTGCGGCCGGTGGAATCAACGCCGTTGCCCTCCCTTGCCGGCAATGCCGGACGAAAACAGGAGAACGCGCCGGCTTCACAGGACATCGTCCCGATCAAGCAGCGGCTTGGCACGTTGGCTCAGATTTCTCCGCCCCTCATTCAGCAGCCGTGGTTTCTGGGGCTGCAAGGAGTGCCCGCATTGGCGTTTGTTCTCGCGCTCGGCTGGCGGAAGCGCCGCGAATCGCTCGCGAACAATCCACGACTGCGGCGACAACGGCAGGTCGCTCGAATCGTTCGCCAGGGATTAAATGATTTGAGGAAATTCGCCGCGGAAAATCGCTCGGACGATTTCTTCGCAACGCTGTTTCGGATCCTGCAAGAACAACTCGGCGAACGCCTGGACGTTCCCGCATCTTCGATCACCGAAGCTGTGCTCGAGGAGCATCTGCGCCCAAACGGCGCGCCGGAGACAACGCTCGATGCATTACACGAGCTGTTCCAGACCTGCAATCTGGCGCGTTATGCTCCCATCAAAACCAGCCAGGAACTCGCCGCATTCATTCCCAAGACTGAGGGGGTGCTGCGCGAATTGCAGGCGCTGAAATTATGAATCTGCGTTTCTGTCATGCCGTGATTTGCGCGAGCGCGGTTCTCCTTCAAAGCGCCCCGACGCAGGCGGCAGAAGACGTTTCCGCGAGCTTCGACGCGGCAAACAAGCTTTACGAGCAGGGCAAGTTTTCTGAAGCCGTTTCCGCATACCGGAACATGCTGCAATCGGGCGCAGTTTCTCCGGCGCTTTATTTCAATCTCGGCAATGCCTTCTACAAGACGGGAGAAATTGGACGCGCGGTTGGAGCCTACTCTCACGCGGCACGAATCACGCCGCGAGATCCCGAATTGCGGGCCAATCTTCGATTCGTCCGGAACCAGGTTCAAAATCCGTCATTGTCCCAGAGCCGTTGGCAGCGCTGGCTCGGCAGGCTCACCCTGAACGAATGGACGGTCATCACAGCCGCAGTGCTTTGGATTTGGCTGCTGCTCGCGGCGATTGCACAATTTCGCCCCGCCCTGAAACAACCCTTGCGGAGTCTTCTTTGGCTCGGAGGTGTCGCCACGACGCTGTGCGGCGCGTGTCTGGGACTCGCGGTTTTCGAGGCTTCGCAATCCAGAGCTGTCGTTATTTCTCATGAAGCTGTCGTGCACAGTGGTCCCCTCGACGAATCGCCTCGCGCGTTCATTCTCCATGATGGAGCCGAACTGAACGTGCTCGACCAGAAGGATGCATGGCTGCAGGTCAGCGCCGGTAATCGTCAGGTTGGCTGGCTCAAGCGTGACGAGATCTCGCTGATTTCCCAGCCCATGTAATTCAGGCGCACCGGTGACGATCACACTGAAAGCGCCTCGTGTATGCGCGTTTTGAATTGACCCCACGGCAGAGTCTTCGCAAAGTCGCTCTGTGGGCCGCCCCAATGTCCGCACCGACACAGAGCGAGCCGCGCTTCGAATGTATTGAGAGAACTGATTATGAAAGCACTCCGAAGAACCCTGATCGCTACGGCGGCCACTTATCTTGCATTTTTGCCTGGTGTCCTCTCCGCAGCGGAGGCGCCCGCGACGGAAGCGGCACCTGTGATTCTTACTCCCAAACCGTCGCCCGCGCCACGCATCAACGGCGCGAAAGTCTTTGGCGTGCGCCCCGGCAATCCATTTCTTTTCACCATCGCCGCGACCGGAAACCGGCCCATGACTTTCGCCGCGGACAACTTGCCCTCAGGGCTAAAGCTGGATCCGGCTTCGGCAGGATCACCGGCATCTTGAAGACTCCGGGCGAATACAAAGTCATGTTGCACGCGAAGAATTCCCTGGGCGAAGCCAGACGCGATTTAAAATCATTGTCGGTTCAACCATCGGTCTCACGCCGGCAATGGGCTGGAACAGTTGGAATTGTTTCGGACCTGCCGTGACGAAGGAACACGTGCTCGCGGCGGCCAATGCCATGGTCGAAAAGGGCCTCATCAATCACGGCTGGACCTACATCAATATTGACGACTACTGGGAGCAGAATCCCCGCCGCATGACCAACGACCCTAGCTCGGCGGACCGGGACGCGATGCCGCAGGGCCGCATCTGCCCAACCCTAGATTTGCTGACATGAAGGGGCTGGTGGACCACATTCACGCGCTGGGACTGAAGGCGGGCATTTACTCGGGTCCGGGCCCGACCACCTGCGGTGGCTGTCTCGCGAGTTATCAGCATGAAGCGCAGGACGTGCAATCCTATTGCGATTGGGGGTTTGATTATTTGAAGTACGACTGGTGCAGCTACGGAGACCATCGCCAACCAGGAAGCCGCCGCGCGTTTCGCCGCCACGAACACCGCGCCTGCCATCACCAACGTTGTGAGTGCCACCGAAACCAACGCCAACCCTGGAGCGCGTCGTGGCCGTGGTCGCGGCGGCCCGCCGCTAATCCGTGAAGAACACATCAAGCCGTACCGGCAGATGGGCGAAATACTAGTCAAGGCCCCGCGCGACATCATCTACAGCCTGTGCCAGTACGGCAATGCCAACGTCTGGGAATGGGGCGCGGAGGTCAATGGGAACAGTTGGCGCACAACGGGCGACATCACGGACAACTGGCGCAGCCTTTCCGGCAATGGTTTCCGGTTGGGTGGACACGAAAAATATGTCGGCCCAGGTCATTTCGACGATCCGGACATGCTCATCGTCGGCGTCCTCAGTGTCGGCAGCGGACGCAATCTTCACCCCACACGTCTCACGCCGGACGAGCAATACACCCACATCAGCCTGTGGTGCCTGCTCACTTCGCCGCTGTTGATCGGATGCGACATGACCCAATTGGACGACTTCACACTCAACCTGCTCTGCAACGACGAAGTGCTGGAAGTGAACCAGGACCCGCTCGGTCGCCAGGCGTCACGAGTCGTTCAGGACACGGAAAAGCAGATCGAGATCTGGGCCAAGCCCATGGAAGATGGTTCGAAGGCCGTCGGCCTGTTTAATCGAGGCGAGGAAACGGCGACCGTGACCGCCAAATGGTCCGACATCGGCGTGACAGGAAGACAAACGGTGCGCGATCTCTGGCGGCAAAAAGACGTCGGCTCTTTCGAAGATCAATTCCAAACCAGAGTTCCCAAACACGGCGTCGTGCTGGTGAAGATCAGCGCCGCTAAGTAGTCCATCGATTTGTCGACGGAACACGGGCGAAGATCGGTGCCTCATCGTTTGGAGCGCTGTTTCTTTTTCCAGTTCCACGCGAGGAATCCGATTGCCGCCAGCCCAAGCGCGCCAAGACAAGCATTCGCATACGCAACCCGTTGCTCCAGTTGGCGGCTGCGGACAATCGGCGCTTCCGGACAGTGGTTCCTTCCGTCCCGGGCCCCAGTACGCATTGCCAATTGGATGACTTGCGCCAGATGCATCGGCACGCGGTTGATGCGTTCGGCGATTTGTTCCTGGCAACTGAACCCGTTTGCGATGATTAGCGGCGAGATGCTGAACTGGCAACGGACAGAACGTATATTACTTGTGTGAACCAAAACCTCTCCTTTGACGAGAATACTGCGTGCGACGCTTGCGGCCGATTTGGGACGTTTGATTTTGGAGGTGAACACCTTTGCGCCGAATGTTACGACGGGATTATATACTTCACAGAGGCAGAAAGTGGTAAGGCAGCAATGGCAGAGCGGGGTTTTTGTGACTTTGGCTTGTGGAGCGGTAGGTGATCCGTTTATTAGCGATTATAGAGACAAATCGTTGCATCCGCTGGCCGTCAGTGATGTTTCGGTGACTCCTATCCCACTAGCACGGACATCCGCTGGCCTATGCCTCTGTGAAGTATATAATCCCGTGTTACGAAGCCCGCGGCTCCTGTTGCCAGGAATCCGGCAGCTTCGATTTGTGGAATCACTGCTCTTCACAGGACGAACAGCCGGTTGCTCCTATGGGTGAAATGAAAAATTCTTTGGGTGGACCTTGAATCCCGCGGCAACTGATCCGAACGTACCAGCGTAAGAATAGAAAGGAGTCTTTTTATGCGCTTAATGAGAAGACAACGAATGAATGACTGGTCGCCGCTCACACGGCTGCGCGACCAGCTTGACCGCATGTTCGATGAACCCGATTTCGCGGTGAGCGACCTGTTTACCGGATGGAATCCAGCAGTGGATATCTTTGAAGACAAGGACAAACTCACGGTAAAAGCGGAGTTGCCTGGGTTCAAACGGGAGGACATCGACGTTTCGCTTCACGAAAATAGTCTGATTCTCGCGGGTGAACGCAAACACGAGGAAGAACACAAGGGAGGACAATTCCACCGTTCGGAACGATTCTATGGGCGGTTTCAGCGTTCCGTTCCGCTGCCGTTCGCGGTCGATGCGGACAAAATCGATGCTTGGTATCGGGAGGGCATTTTGACCATTACCCTTCCCAAGAGCGAGAAATCGAAAGCGAAACAGATCGAAGTAGCAGTCGGTTAAATTCGGGGCCCGGTAAATCGCCCCACCCTGCGCGCAAGTTCGTCGAACTTGCGCCATTTCTTTTCGCTAGGTTCTCCACCCTATTTGAAGGTTTCTCCTCAGGGCTAGACTCCACGCGAGATGCGGCTTGATTATCATCGGTCAGTGAAGCGGCGGGGGAATCGCCCGCGCGCGCCCAAAGGGAATGCGTTTACGCTGATTGAACTTCTCGTCGTGATCGCGATCATCGCGATTCTCGCCTCGCTGCTTCTTCCAGCGCTGGCCACCGCGAAAGGCAAGTCGCAACGGATCGTTTGCCTGTCGAATATGCGGCAGGTGGGCATCGGGTTTTCTTTATTTATCAGCGATGACAACGATCGCTTTCCGGACCGCCGAGATCTTAAAACGGGGCTTGGCTATAAACCATGGACCACCTGGCCTCCATCTGATCCGCGCGGCGGTTGGGCCTCTGCCGTGCTGACAAACGAGACACCCGGAACGCGTGTTTGGAATTGCCCGGCAATTCTGAGCTGTTCTATGCGCGGGATCACTCAATGCGTTCAAGAGTGGCGCGCCGACGACCCGAATGCCTTTACGACTTTCTGGCTATGGCGCTTTGATCGTCCTGACGATCCGATACCGCTCGACGAGTTTTGGAGGAAAAACACTGAGCAATGCGTCTCGGATTTGCGTGCGGCGAATAATCCAACCGTCGGTAAACCGGGCGGAGCATCCGACGTTGAACTAGTGGTTGATCCCTATTTTCCCAGCACGATTTCCAGCTTGCCGCCGGAACTGCACGGGCGGGCAGCGCACGCCAAAGGCCGCAATCGGCTGTTTCTGGACATGCACGCGGCATTTGAAAAAGATGCGCGGCTGCGATAATCGCATCAATTTAGAAAGTCGCTGCACGGGGCACACTAACCTTTCTCGACTAATGACGTGCTGTTCGGATAATAGGTGTCTTATCGTCCTTCGATGTCATTAATAGTGAGCAGTTGCCCCTCTTTGAAACCAAACGCGTCCTTAGTCAGGTAAACAGCAACCGATTCTATCGGCGCGATTGATAACATAGATTTCTCCGTGCAGTGGTCGCACACAATCCTCGAACGATTCTGTCCCATGCCGACCTAAATATCGCACGATGTCACCCTTCGAAGGCCAGGACTCCGCGGAAGGGTTTTGTTCCAGCTTCCAATTCTCCTTTGCAGCTTCAAGTCGGCGCAGATTGTTCAAAACCGAATCGTGGTGGTCAAAATGCGCGCGACCTGGCCACGCGAACCAAATCGCCAGGTACAACGAGCAGGAGGACGGTCGTTATGAATCTCAGGGTTCGGCTGGTATTGACCTTTTTGGCCGATGAGCACCTCGCCATGAGTGTGATTTACTCCTTTCGGCGCCGATGTCGATAAATAGCTAAATCGAGCGGAACCCACTGGGCACTTTTACTACCTGCCATTTCCAGACGAGGGGGCGGAGATTTGAGCAGGAGAACGAAAGGCCTACTATGAAAAAGCATTTCGCAATCACTTTGTTGGCACTCACGACGACCTTCGCGCTTGGCGCCTTCGTCTCGATGGGGCAAATCGATATTTCAGCGGGCGTGGAAATCCGTTCCGTCTCGGATTTCTACGACCCGCTCGCAGCGGAAGGAGCGTGGGTAAACGTGCAACCGTACGGGCGTTGCTGGCATCCAGCGCACGTGGAAGCGGACTGGCGGCCTTATTGCAATGGACATTGGGAATGGACCGACGTCGGCTGGTATTGGGTGAGCGATGAACCATGGTCATGGGCTTGTTATCACTACGGCTCGTGGGTGGACAATCCGACCTACGGCTGGGTTTGGATTCCCGGAACAGAATGGGCGCCCGCATGGGTGGTATGGCGGGAAAGTTCTGATTACATCGGCTGGGCGCCTTACGCCCCGGCGGGAGTGGTCGCAGCGCCATTCTTCGTATTCACAGACGTGCATCACTTCCGCGATCACTTTCATCACCGGAGCGATTTCATTGTCAACAACACCACGATCATCAACAAAACCAAAGTGGTAAACCGCTTTCACCGCGAACGTCGCGGCATCGATGGTGTTCAGCGCACGGTGTATGTCAATGAAGGTCCAGGCGTGGCGCCGATTCAGAGAGCAACCGGTGCCACTCTGAAACCAACTCCGGTGCGTGATGTTATCCGACAGACGCCGATGCCGAGCCAGTTCAGACAGAGATTGTCGCCGACCGGCACCGAGCGCCGTGAATTGCGCCACGAGTCTCCGCCTCCGCCAACGGGACGCGAACAGCAGAGGGTATTTCCGCAGAATCCTCCTGAACAGACTCCACGGCCTCCAGCGGTTCCAGAACGTCCGACGCGACCTAGCACACCGGGGATTCCCGCCCCAGCAACTCCTCCGGAAAGAAAACTTCCTCCCACAAGTAGAGGCAGAGAAATCACACCGCCTCCGACTCAGGTTGCTCCACGGGCAAGAGGAGAAGTGGGAAGAACTCCAGTCCGACCGGAAGGTCCAACGCCGCAAAAGCCAGACGGCGATCCGGAGCGCAGAGATCGGGAACAGCAATAATCATCGCCCGCAGGAAAGTCTCATTGATCTCATTGTAACTCGCCCGCCCGCTCCGTTATGTTTGCGCCATGCGGTCGAGCGAGAACTTTGATTACGATTTGGTTGTCATTGGCGCCGGGAGTGCCGGATTTTCCGCGGCGAGATCCGCTTCGAGTCTTCGTCTAAGGACAGCCATCATCGAAGGCGGGGACGAAGTTGGCGGGCTCTGCATTCTGCGCGGATGCATGCCGACAAAGGCGTTGTTATACGCCGCAGAGGTGATGCATCTCGCAAGTCACACTGAGCCTTTCGGCATTCGTGCGGAACGGGTCGACTTCGATTTCGCCAAGGTGATGGCGCGGAAGAACACTCTTATTCGTGGATTTGCAGATTACCGAACCCAACAATTATCTGGCGGCAAATTCCGGTTCCTCCGTGCGAGGGCAGAGTTCGCGGACTCGCACACGCTGAAGTTGTCCCCTATTGGCGAACAAGCTGACGAAGCTCCGAAAACTTTGACCGCACGACATTTCGTTATCGCAACCGGCTCCACTGTCGCTCCGTCTCCGATGCCCGATCTGGCGGAAGTCGGCTATCTCGATAGCGACTCGGCACTCAAACTCACGGCCCTTCCCCGATCGTTGATAGTGCTCGGTGGCGGAGCGGTTGCACTGGAATTCGCCCAATTCTTTTCCAGGTTTGGCGTGAAGGTCACTCTTATTCAACGAGGCCCGCATGTGCTTCATGAAATGGATGCGGACGCCGCAGCCGTAATCGAAGGCGTATTCCGCGGGGAAGGCATAACCGTTTACACTGGCACGAAACTCTTGGGCGCACGCCGACTTGGCGGATCAAAGGAAGTCCTCTTTGAGCATGCGGGAGAAAAGAAGCGCGTGCTTGCCGAAGAAATCTTTTTCGCGCTCGGCCGCGTGCCGAACGTCGCCTCACTCGGCCTCGACCGGATCGGTGTCGCGCTCGAATATGGGCGCATCACCACGAACGCGAGGATGCAGACGTCTGTGCCGCACATTTGCGCAGCGGGCGATTGCACCGGACTGCATGAGATTGTCCACATTGCCGTCCAACAAGCTGAGATCGCAGTGAACAATATTGCCCACCCGAATCGCACGGAGGAAATGGATTACCGGCTTTTGGCCGAAGTTATCTTTACAGAACCGCAGATTGCGTCAGTTGGATTGACGGAAAAGCGCGCCAACGTTCGGAACATTCCTTATCTCTGCGCGAAATATCCGTTCAGCGACCATGGAAAATCGCTAATCATGGAAGCAAGGGACGGGTTCGTGAAACTTCTCGCCGACCCGACGCATGGCGAGGTGATTGGCGGAACGTGCGTTGGGCCTTTCGGTGGAGAACTCATACATGAAATCATCGCAGCGATGGCGAAGCGCATGACGGTTCACGAACTCGCGGCAATGCCGCACTATCATCCCACGCTCGCAGAAATCTGGACTTACCCGGCCGAAGAGCTGGCCGGACAGATTGAACTGGTTAAAGCCACCTGACTCGCCCAACAAATCGCCTCCAAATCAGTCAGGTCGTTTATTGAATCTGGACTGTGGTGCCGGTGATTTTCAGTAGTACCTGCATTACTGCATTGGTTCCATTGTGATCACCATCTCCCGAGAGACTGGCAAGAACCTGGTGCGCTTCTCCGATTACCGTGCCTTGGGAATCGAGCAACGACTTCGATTTGGTTGTGGTGAGTCCCCGCGCATCGAAGTGAAGGGAAAGGTTGGGAAGCGGCTCGTTGTCCTGGAGTTGAAATCTTTGAATATCGAGATCGGTGGCCGTACCTTTACCAGTCGCCTGATCGACGACGGAGCTTTCCATCGTTTGGCTTCGCCGCTGATTGGAGAAGAACCCGGTGACATCTACGACGTTCGTTCCATCTTTGACAACGATCATGGCATCGCCGTCTGGCAATGGCGTAACCTGCAGCAACTTTGCAGTGCTTGAAAAGCTGTTTCCAGTGGAAGAACCGAGCGCTGCGATGACATCCAACGTGCTTAAACGCTGGCGCACGACGGTCTTTGTAACAATCGTTCCGTTGGTCGTGGAGGACCCCTGAGATACGGCGTTGATCGTGAGCGTGATGTTCTGCACGAGATTCGTTTGGGCTGCATGGGCTTGTAATCCGCAGAGAACTGCGATAGCGCTGAGGCCAATTATTTCTAAAGACTTGAGCATTTTCATTGTATTTTCGATTTGTTGCTTCGAGTAAGCATCTTCCATTCCGCTGACATTCACCTTGCGCCACTGGAAACACAGTTCAGTTCCTCAAGGGGACGTATTTGACCACGTTTCGGGCGATCAAGGCATTTGCGGACAGCCTGAGCAAGGTGAATAGGTAAATAGGGCTTTGCCAGGAATGACATTTCATCAAACGCAGGGTCACTTTCAATCAACTCGGCGCTGTACCCGCTCGAATAAATCACGTTAAGCTCCGGTTTCCGCCTTCTCAACTCCTCGGCGAGATCGCGGCCGGTCATTCCGCCGGGCATGATCATGTCAGTAAGCAACAAATCAAATTTGCCGTCGTATTCCTCCCAAACGCGCAGCGCCTCGGCGCCGGATCCGGCAACAGCCACTTCATAGTTATAATGCCGCAGCACTTCATGGACGAGTTCGCGCAGCCCGGTTTCATCCTCAACAACAAGGATAGATTCTGTTCCGCCCCGAATATCTCCAGGCGCATCCGTCGGTTCGGGAAGAGATTGGCCGCTCCCGACAACTGCAGGGAAGAAGATTTTGAATGCGCTGCCCTTGCCCCGCTCGCTCTCGACTTCAACCCACCCGCGATGCTGCTTCACGATCCCGTAAACGGTCGCGAGGCCGAGTCCGGTACCTTTGCCGACGTCTTTCGTGGTGAAGAACGGCTCGAAAATGCGTTCGAGAGTTGTCCGATCCATGCCACAGCCGCTGTCTTTTACTGTGAGGCAAACAAAGGCGCCCGGACGCGCACCTGCGTGCTGCTTGGCACTGGTTTCATCAAGCGTCACGAAAGCAGTTGCGATGACCAGTTTTCCACCTTTCGGCATCGCATCGCGTGCGTTGACAGCAAGATTCATGATGACTTGTTCAAGCATTCCCATGTCGGCTTCGATGCGTGGAAGGTCCGGCGCGTAATCCGTCTCGAGCACAATGTCTTCACCAAGCATCCTCGGTAGCATGCTTTCGAGATGGTGAATCACAGCGTTGAGTCCGAGAGCCCTCGTCTGGATCACTTGTTTTCGGCTGAACATTAGCAACTGCCGGATGAACCGCGCCGCGCGTTCGGCAGCCGCCGAAATCTGCTTCAAGGACTTCTCGAAATCGGAGCCGAGTGAAGCAGTCCTGATCAGCATGTTGGCGCGTCCATGTACCGACCGTCAGCATGTTGTTGATGTCGTGAGCCACACCCGCCGCGAGTTGACCGACGCACTCCATTTTTTGTGACTGGCGGAATTGTGCTTCGAGACTGAGCATCTCCGTAATATCCCCGCCGTAACAATGGACCACCCGGCTGGAGATGACCGGATAAAACGACCAACTGAGCGTCCGGTTACGCAGGACCACTTGTTGGCGCAAGCATTTTTGGCCGCTCGAAAGACATCTTCCTATGATAGCAACCGCGTCCTGCGGCAGAATGGCGAGCAAATCCTGCTGGCCGAGTGTTTCGGCCATTTGATTGGCGGCATCGTTCGCATACGTGAGCGCGCCGTCTGCGGTGAACTCTAGAACTGGATTAGGATTGACACGGGGAAACGCCGCGAGCTTTTCAATTTGCAGTTCAGCGAGTCTGCGCTCAGTAATGTCAATAATGCTTCCGGACATTCCGGTCGGAGTGCCTTGTTTATTTCGCAATACCCGCGCGTTGAATTTCAACCAACACACATTTCCGTCCTTGCTGAGATAGCGTGTCTCATGTCTGAAATACTCCAGCTTACCCTGCATTAATTGGGTGAAAAACTGGCGATTACTTTCTTTATCCTCCTGGTGGGCGTGGTCGAGGAAGGAAGTTCCAAGCGACTCCCGAATCGGGAAACCCGTGATTGCCGTCCAAGCCGGATTGAGGAAAGTCCAATGCGCATCGGCATCCAATTGGAAAATCACTTCGTTGATGCTTTCCACGACGGATCGGTATTTATTTTCGCTGACGCGAAGGGCTTCTTCGGAGCGTTTCCGCTCGATGCAGAGTGCAATGCCGTTGGCAACGGAACCCATTTCCTGACCAATTTGCTCGGAAACCGGCTGCGAAGTGAAGATGGACATCAATCCAATGAGCTTGTCTTCGAGAATGAGAGGATAGGCGGCATAGGAACTCAGACCTTCGCGCTTGATCCATTCAGGGTTAGGCATGCGGTCGTCACCCAGAAGTTGGCGGATGATGATCGGTTTTCCACCAGCGGCTTCCCGTGGGTCCAGTTCAATTCTCGGCAGTTGCTGGACAACGGGATTTCTTTCGTAAACCGGCCCGGCATTGGCGCGAACGACGAACGAGTTTCCTTTGGAAACGAATATCTGCGCCAGACTCGCATTGAGATATTGAACCATTGCTTTTGCGCAATGATCCAGAATTCCGTCGAGCGAATCCCGTCGCGCGAGAACGAGTCCTACCTGGGCTCCAAAGGCCGCCAGACGGGCCTGCTCGAAGGCCGCCAATGCTCTCGCGCGCTTGCGTTGGATCGCATAGCGGATGCTGCGCTCCAGACCGTCTCCGTCCAAACGGCTCTTGACCAAATAATCAGACGCGCCGGCCTCCATCGCCTCGACGTCCAACTTATGCTGACCCAACGTCGTTAGGAGAATGATGGACGCCTGACAGCCGCGCTCCGCTGCCATCCGCAGAAGTTCCACGCCATTATGAGCCCCGAGCCGGTAGTCCAGAAGGCACACCTCGTGTTGATTACGCAAGATAAATTGCAAGCCCTCGTCGAAGTTCTTGGCCCAATCCAATGCGAACTTTTTTCCCGGAATTTCAGAAAGCAAATCTCGCGTGATAACGAAATCATCTTCGTCGTCTTCGACCAACAATACTTTGATTATCTGAGGCTCATCCATGCGCTTTGTGGTTCAGGGTTGGCAGTTCAACGGTTTGGAACCAATACAGGCCAAGGATCCGCATTACGTCCACGAGTGCGTCATAGCGAACTGGTTTGGTGATGAAAGAATTCGCTCCCAATTCATAAATCTTCTCAACGTCAGTGTCTGCGCGGGAGGTCGTCAATACCACTACGGGAAAGCGGCAAAGAACGGGGTCCGCCTTAATCTCGCGAAGTGCCTCGCGGCCATCCTTTCGCGGCATGTTCAGGTCGAGCAAGATCAATCCCGGACGAGGAGCCTTTCCGGCCTCAGCGTATTTTCCCCGCTGCAACAGATAATCGAGCAACTCTTCGCCATTCTCGACGAAATGCAAATCACTATCCAGGTGGCATTCGGCGATTGCATCCCTGGCCAGCAGGCGATCGTCGGCGTCGTCTTCCGCCATCAGGATCACTTTGGTGCTGGTGGGGGCGTTCATCACGAATCTGCTGCGTTTGACTGGCGGACCGGCAATTCAACCGTGAACGTCGCGCCTTCACCGGGTTTGCTTCTGGCGCTTATGGAACCGCCGTGGCGCTCAGCAATACGGCGGCATACTGCCAGACCTATTCCGGTGCCCTCGGTACTCGCTCCGGCCGTGCAACCGCTGAAAGACTGCAAAAATCCGGTCGATGTACTTTTCGTCGAAACCGATCCCGTTGTCCCGAACGCAAATTTCGCAAAACCGATCGATTGAAACTGCTGACTTGCGTTCGGTGATGCGCGCTTCGATTTTCACTATCGGCCGACTGTCCGGCGGCTGAAATTTCAATGCGTTGCTGATGAGGTTTTGCATTAGCTGGCGCATCTGCATCGGATCCGCCGCAATCTTTGGCATGTCGCCCATTTCAACAACCGCATTCGTCTTTTCGATCCGCACTTCGAGATCGCCCAACACTTCCCTGGTGATGGTGCCGAGATCCACCATGACAAACGGTTGCGAGCTGCGAATGACGCGTGAGAAGGAAAGCAGATCATTAATGAGCGTCTGCATTCGCGCCGCCGCGTTTTGCATCCGTTCCAGGTAATCGTGCGGCTCCGGCAGCTGAACCGCTTCACATTTGGCCTTCAACCGGTCGCCGAAGGCCTGAATTTTCCTGAGCGGCTCCTGTAAATCGTGCGAAGCAACGAAGGCGAACTGCTCCAACTCCGCATTGGATCGGGCCAATTCTTCAGCTTTCCTCGCCAGCGCCATGTCTGCACGTTTGCGTTCGGTAATGTCTTTGAAAATCAACACAGAGCCGACTTCGCGGTAGTCCTCTTGTATTGACGTTTTAACCAACTCGGCGGAGTACGCCGTTCCGTCCCGTCGCCGCAGGATGCGCTCTTTCAGTGGGCTTTCGATTCGTTCGGCGCTTTCAGCGTCTTTTCCAAAAATCTCGTCTTCGTACTGGCCGATCAATTCGTCTATCTGCCAGCCGGTTATTCTCGCAGCCGCGGGGTTCGCGAAGGCGACCTTGTTATATGTGTCGAGTCCACAAATGCCTTCCCCAGCGGAATTCAGGATCAGTTCGTGGCGTTGCTGAAGTTTCTCCACCTGCTCGGTGCGCGCCTGAACGTGCATTGCCAGCACGTCTTTTGAACGGACCAATTCTTCTCGATGCTGGCGGAGCTCCAATTGGGCAAGCTTTCGGCGATCCAACTCCTCCTGTAACGCTGAGTTCCTCTGTGTCAGATGTGTCACTTGTTCCTGCATCTTCACATAGAGCTGCTCCCTCTGGCCTTCGGCGATTTTGCTTTCGGCAAGCTGCTCCTGCAAAGAGCGGATCGCGGCTTTCCAACGATCTTCTTTGATGGAGTGTTGCTCTGACAATGTCGCCTGCCATTTTCCGAGGTGTTGTCGCGTGACCAATACGCGAATCAGACCGCAAATTCCGGCGATAGCAGCTACCGTTACAACGAACGAATCCCAATTCGTGCCTGATGTTGAAATCATCCGGCTCTCCGTGGCGTACGGCTTATTCTCTGCTGATGCTCTGCCAACCCACAGGCCTGCACTCCGCAGATAAAGCCAGGCATTCGCCGCCACGAGCACCATCAGCATCGCAACAACGAAGACAATGGAGTTTTGCAGCGAGGGAGGGTTCTGCTTCAACTCGTCACCAAAAACTTTCTTGTCCCATGTTGTTGTGTTACTCATTGAATTTACGGGGATTTCCCGGCATCACGAAATCTGCTGCTCTGCCAGCGAACAGCGCAGCAGATTCAGGCACTGCACTTTGAAAAAGCACGTCTCAGACCAGCGACGTGTCGTGCAGAACACATTCCGACCGCCCGTGGCTGCCGTCGCGATTTCAATCGAATTTACAAGTTCAGTCGCTTGCCATTAAATAAGACTCCTATGTCTGAAAACGCGACGACGTATTCCGGCGAATCCAGCAAACAACATTCAAGTTTGGGGATCGTCGCAGGGAATCGTTCGCTGCCGATTCTTTTCGCAAAGCAGGCGCGAGCGAGCGGGTTGCATCTCGTCGCAGTCGCATTCGAGAACGAAACCGACCCGGCTCTGGCGTCAGTGGTTGACGAGATTGTCTGGATCAAGGTTGGCCAGCTTTCGAAAATGATTTCCGCGTTTGCCGACCGCGGCATTCGCCGGTGCGTCATGGTGGGCCAAATCAGCCCGAAACGCCTCTACGACATCCGCCCCGATTTGCGTGCAATGGCACTGTTATTCCGCCTGAAAGAGAAGAATGCCCATACCATATTCGGTGGCATTGCTGATGAACTCAAAAAGGATGGCGTGGAATTGATTGAAGCCACGCCCTGGCTAAAACCGTTGATGGCCGGCAATGAATTCCAAATCGGCCCGAGGCTTTCGGCGGAGCAACGTGCAGACGTGGAGTTTGGGTTTCGCATAGCCAAGGAAATTTCGCGGATGGAAATTGGCCAAACCGTGGTTGTGAAGAGCGGCACCGTTTTGGCGGTGGAAGGATTCGAAGGAACAGACAAGTGCCTTGCGCGTGGCGGTGAACTGGCGGGGAAAAGCAGCGGCGCTGTAGCCGTCAAGGTTGCAAAAGCACACCATGACATGCGGTTCGACATTCCGTGCGTTGGACCGCAGACGCTCGAAACGTGTGCAACCGCAAGAATTTCTGTGTTCGCGATGGAATCCGGAAAGACGTTGATACTTGAAAAGGAAACTTGCGAACGGCTCGCCAAGGCAAATAAGATTTCTATAACGACCACAAGTTGATTAACTACACCGCCGCCAGCGACTGACATGCTTACATCACACGAACTGTTTGGCTTTATGTCGCCAAGCCTTGCAAATGAGATCCTGGCATTCGTCTTTGAATCGGAGAAAGCCACATATCGCGCCACGATGAATGCCGTTGCTGAAGCGCGTCACCTTCGGCCGGTGTTTCTGGAGCGTCAGCCAAGAATTCAGCGCCATGCCACGATGCTCACCTCTCTTTCCAAACCCGCACTTGAGCTCGCCGCAGGAAACCTCATTCGCGCCTGGCTGGTGAAGAAATACAAATCCATGCTCGTGGATTTCCTGAACGCCCTTGAGATTAAGAACGAAGACGGCGTAGTAGAAGATCTCCCGCCCAGCATGGACGACGAGAAACTCCACAAAGCCGTTGGAGGCCTGCTGACAAAGTATCCACACGAAACGGTTGCTGTGTACCTACACGCGTTTAATGACATGAATGAGGCTAACTGGGCCAATTTGAAGACAATGCTCGACTCCGATTCCCGCCTGCAGTTCGGAACCGCTCAGGCCTGACTTAGGCCACTGGCTTGGAGCGGACTGTCCAGAAAACATCCGCATTACAGGCAAGACGCGCTTGCCGGGCGAGAAGCCCTTGGCCGGATTTCTGCTCCGCAATTTCCAACCTGACGCAAGATTGACGCGTGGGGATGACATGAACACAGCCATGAGAAAAATCCTGTTCGTGGACGACGATCCTGTCGTGTTGACGTTGTACCGGAACCGGCTGCAGCGCAATGGCTTTCAGATTGAAGTCGCCCAGGACGGACAGGAAGCGCTGAACATGCTTCCTGAAGTGAAGCCCGATTTAGTTGTGCTGGATTTGATGTTGCCGGAAGTAAACGGCGTCGAAGTTCTGAAATTCATTCGCAGCCATGCCGATTTGAAATCAATCCCGGTCCTGGTTCTCTCCAACGCGTTCCTGACGGAGCTCGCGAACAAGGCGATGAAAGCGGGTGCCAACAAAGGCATTCTCAAGAGCGAATGCAATCCAGCAAAATTGGTTGGCATGATCCATGACATGCTCGGCGGTGCTCCCGCTCCCGAGCCAGCCATTGGCCAGACGAAATTTTACTCAGGAAAAAGCCAGGCGCAGGCGTATCTCGCCGCTGCGGCAGTCGCCCAGGCGGATGAAATCTCCCTTAAAACTGCACGGGCGGAGTTTCTGAAACAAGCTGCGAACGAAATCGCTGCGATTAGAGAACATTGCCTCGTATATATCAAGAACTGCAATTCGCCTGCGGGTAAACAACATCTCAGTACGCTCTTTCAGCGGGTCCACTTCTTGAGTGGACGTGCCAGCCTGGCAGGTTGCGCAAGAATCGCTTTGCTCGCGAGCGCTTTTGAGGCGCTGCTTTTCGACATTGTTTTCCGACCTGTCAATGCCACGCCGTCCGTGATGCAAACCATCGCTCAGGCAGTCGACGCACTCGGCCGCCTGTTCCAACAGGGTGACCTCGAAACCGCGGGATTGAACCTCAATGCGAAGGTTCTTGTGGTGGATGACGACGCTGTCTGCAACCGAACCGTTGTTTCAGCTCTTAGACGCGCGCACTTAGATCCGGTGAGCACCGAAGATCCGAAGGTTGCGCTGCAACTTCTCGAATCCGGTTGCTTTGACATCGTGCTCATCGACATCAACATGCCCCAGATGAACGGCTTCGAGTTGTGCGAAGCGTTACGCCGCCTGCCCCATTACCGGACCACGCCCGTCATCTTCATCGCTGAAAACGGAGATTTCCAAAATCGTGCACGAAGCGTTCTTAGCGGTGGCGATGATTTAATCACAAAACCGACTTCGCCATTGGAGCTGGTTTTGAAAACCACCATGTATCTGCTTCACGCGCATTCCGTGAATGGAAGTGGGGAACAGAAGAACATTGTTCGGGATGAAATATTGCTTTCTGAAGCGCTTCGTGTCGGACTGGAGAGTTCCACAAACGAATCGAAAAACACCGTCACAAATATTACCCCTTCTTCGGCAGGAGAGCCAGCAACAGAGCCGGTTTTATCGGACAATTCCGGAGACATCTTCAAACGAACACCGCCCGTCGCAAAAACCGTCACTCCGGAATACCAATCATCGAGCACTCTCAATGATGCCGTAGAGGTTCCGCAAACCGTCGTAGTCACAAATGATGCAACCGACATTTCGGAGGGTTTGATCGGTTTCGATGAACCTGTCTTTGCGCGCGATTTGGAACCGTCACAAAGCACCATGCAATCCGCACCAACTGCGGGCATCACTGAGACTTGTTCTGCTCCAAAACATCAACCATCGTCGTCGTCCACGCCTCACTCAGCCAACACTTCGCAAAAGCAAAATACCTTGTCCCGCAAATCATCCCTACAACCTGCTATGCAAAACAAGTACTCCCAAGCCTTCGACGAAATCTCGCACGAAGTCGCGCGAATCATTTTCGGAGAAGAGAACCTGACGGAACTGAATGTGAGATTGGCGCGCATCGCCCTGGAGCGTTACAACGTCCACGAGATTCTTAACCGTCTCGCTGACGCCAACGACGCCCACGGCCACGCTTCCCGCCTTTCAGCCGTTGCAGTATAATCGCCCGGCGCGCAAAAACGCGTCGCTATAACCTTCGCGGGGCAGAGATGATTTCTCTGCCCTTCTCTTCCTTTCCAGACTCAGAATCTTCTCGCGCCCTCGTGCCGCTTGAGTATCTTGCCTCCTCTGGAATCATCGAAGGCATAATATGGAATCTCAACCTGACATTGCCGTCATTGGTCTGGCTGTCATGGGCCAGAATTTGATTTTGAACATGAACGATCACGGTTTCACCGTGGTCGCTTTTAATCGCACTCTGGAAAAGGTGGACCAGTTCCTCGCCAACGAAGCCAAGGGCACGAAGATCATTGGCGCGCACTCGATCGAAGAAATGGTCAAGCTGCTCAAGCGTCCGCGGCGCGTGATGCTCATGGTCAAGGCGGGCCAGCCGGTGGATGAATTCATCGAGCACTTGTTGCCACATATCGAGGCTGGTGACATCATCATTGACGGCGGCAACTCGCTATTCGAGGACACGGCGCGTCGAGTGAAATACGTGGAAAGCAAGGGGCTGCTTTACATCGGCACCGGCGTCAGCGGCGGCGAGGAAGGCGCGCGTCATGGCCCAAGCATCATGCCGGGCGGTTCGCCGGCTGCATGGCCCCACGTGAAGAATATTTTCCAAAGCATCGCGGCGAAAGTTTCGGACGGCGCGCCGTGCTGCGATTGGGTCGGTGAAGGCGGCGCGGGCCATTACGTGAAGATGGTTCACAACGGCATCGAATACGGCGACATGCAGTTGATTTGCGAGGCGTACAACATTTTGAAGAACGGCCTCGGAATGTCTGCGGACGAGATGCATCAGGTTTTCAAGGAGTGGAATGAGGGCGAGCTCGAAAGCTACCTGATCGAAATCACCCGCGACATCCTCGCGTTCAAAGACACCGATGGCCAGCCGCTCGTGGAAAAAATTCTCGACACCGCCGGACAGAAAGGCACTGGCAAATGGACTGTGCAAAGCAGCGCCGATCTCGGCATTCCAATCACGCTGATCTCCGAAGCCGTGTATGCGCGCTGTGTTTCTGCGCTGAAAGACGAGCGCGTTAAAGCGGCGCGAAAATTGAAGGGGCCGAAGCCAATTTTGCCGCAATCCAAGAAGCCGGAAGCGAAGAAAGATTTCATCAACGACATTCGTGACGCGTTGTATGCGTCGAAGATCATCAGCTACGCGCAGGGTTATATGCTGATGCGTGCGGCGGCGAACGAGAACAAATGGAACCTCAACTACGGCGGCATCGCGCTGATGTGGCGCGGCGGCTGCATTATCCGTTCGCGTTTTCTCGGAAAGATCAAGGACGCATTCGACAATAATGCTAAGCTTGCGAACTTGATGCTCGACGATTATTTCCGAGGCGAGATCAAGCGCTGCCAGAAGGGCTGGCGCAACGTGGTGAGCGCAGCTTTCAAGCGTGGCATTCCGGTGCCGGCGTTCAGCACGGCGCTATCGTTCTATGATGGCTATCGCAACGCGGTGTTGCCGGCGAACCTGTTGCAGGCGCAGCGCGATTATTTCGGCGCACACACTTACGAGCGCGTTGATAAACCGCGCGGCGAGTTCTTCCACACGAACTGGACGGGCCACGGTGGAACGACAGCCAGCGGCAGCTACACGGTTTAAATTCTAATTCAGATTCGGCTTGGTTGCATCATCGCGACGCGGTAAAACGTGAAGGGCTGGTATTGTATCGGTAGAAGGAATTCTCGACTCATTCGCGTCAGAAAGCTGTTTGCGCCGCATCAACAATGTAACAGGAAATCAGCTCATGAAAAAATACCTCACTGAATTCATCGGCACGTTCTTCCTCGTGCTCACTGTCGGCATGTGCGTCATTTCACCTGGCGCGGGGGCAATGGCGCCTCTCGCCATCGGTTCGGCGCTGATGATCATGGTTTACGCAGGCGGTCACGTTTCGGGCGGACATTACAACCCGGCCGTCACTCTTGCAGTATGGCTCCGCGGAAAATGCCCAAGCGCCGACGTTCCCAGTTACATGCTTTCGCAGGTGATTGGCGGCGTGGTCGC
The DNA here is from genome assembly GCA_963760675.1 of uncultured Verrucomicrobiae bacterium. GTDB lineage: Bacteria > Verrucomicrobiota > Verrucomicrobiia > Limisphaerales > BOG-1460 > CAVXEG01. The sequence continues at coordinate 511,671 of CAVXEG010000009.1, read as the reverse complement.
GGCGCTGCTGACTCTCTATCTCAAGGGCGACCCGACAGTAACTCCGCGTGAAATCGAAATCGCGCCCGCGCTTATCGTGGAATTCGTGGGCACTTTCGCGCTCGCATATGTGGTGTTGAATACGGCCACGGCGCAGGCGACGTCAGGAAACTCGAACTACGGTCTCGCCATCGGATTCACTGTCACCACGATGGCCTATGCGCTAGGCGATATTTCCGGCGGAGCATTCAATCCAGCAGTTGCCATTGGGATTACGCTGATGCACATCGCAAAAGTCTCGAACCTTTGGATTTATCTCGTGGCCAACTTCGCGGCCGGAGCGCTCGCGGCAATCACGTTCAAATGGGTAAATCCCGCACGACGTTCAGGCGACCGTCAAGTCACCGCAGTAATGGGGGAACGATTGCGGCTCTACCGTGACTGAAACCTGATCAGCGTGTCAGATTTTCGCGACAAAGCGCCCGAAACGCCAACGAATAAACGCCTGAGTTGCTCTCCTAATATTGAATCGTGCGGTGCTTCAACGGAATTTTGTCGCGAAGAGTGTCGGCCACCTCGGCAACCTTTGAGCAGCGCGTGACGGTAGCGCACTCATCGATTTTTCTCAAGGCGCAGTTCGCTTCTGGTTCAGGCGACTACGGAGTTTATTCACCGTGTCGAGATAGGTTTGAACTTGCTCCCGGTCGTGCTGATTTCGCGCCTGCAATTCCGCGAAGTGGTTGACCTGTTGTTCCAGCGACTGACGGGCGGCGGCATGTTCGCTTGCTTCTTGTTCCGCAATCTGGCGCAGTCCCTTTTCGTTTTCCAAGGCGGCGCGCATTTGATCCAGCGACTCAACGACCTTGTTCAATTGGCTATCACGTGAAGCAACTTCCTTGCTCAGGTCACCTACCTTGGATTCCTGGAGTTTCAGCTCGCGCGTCTGGGATTCAAGCCGGCCATGCGCCGCTGTCAGGGATTGTTCGGTGGTCTTGAGGCGCTGGTTTATGCTCTCCAATTCTTTTTCCAACGCCCCTCGCGACGCGCTCACCTCCGCCACCTTCTGCTCCGCCGCTGAACGATCTGAGGATTGCCGGGAGAGTTCGGCTTGAGCCTGTTTCAAGGACTCGTCTAACGCTTTAATCTGGTCCTGCAGCGCCGCGCATTGCTGGGCCAACCGCTGATCGCGCGCGAGCACCTCTTCTACTTCTTTCTCCAGCAACACGGCCGCATTTGCCAGGTCATTGCCAGATCTGTCCTGTTGGCTCTGCAGGGGCAGGTCGGACTGATTCGGTACCCCGATCTGAGCGCAGGTGGGGGCGGGTGACATGGGTTCGACCAGCAATTCAGCTTTCTTGCGGCTGGCTGAGCCGTTAGTGCCGCTTGTCTCCGCGATTTTGGACACCGAGTCGCTGTTCTGTGCCGCCAGGAATTCCTGATGGATCCTTGAAGCATCAATCAAGTCTGACTCGTGAATATGGATCTCCAGACGCAAGATACCGAGGGCGTTCGTGAGGGGGTTGCTGCGGACTTCGGAACGGATGCCGGCCCGGAACAACTTACTCTTGAGCTCCTCGACTTCCTTCCGGTCGTGGGAGCACATCAGTCTGGTCATCATATTCAGCCATATCTAAGACCAATTCCCCTGCGCATAACAGCCGGGAAAAGCCTGAATTCAATCCAGGGGTCTCCTCGGGGCAGGCGGGAGGCCCTGCCATTCCGACTCAATAGATCAGCGCAATTCAAAAGCATGCAGAGCGCGTTGCTTGAAGTATGGCGACCCTACCGGGAATCGAATCCGGTTGAATCACTTCGGATAGTTTCGGGAAAAGTGTGTTTTGGCCCCGTAAATAAAGGGGTTTAACTGGTTCTTTCGTTTTGTCATTAAAGCGGCCATTCCGATACTTTCCGAGATTTTTTTGTCAGGAATTGTCAGGAATAGGAACGGATTTTCGTCGTTTGGGTGCCTTGATCCGTTCTTCAAGCATCTGCCTCGATTGAAACGAAGCCAAAGTGAGAGCGTGAAGCGCATTGTGCAGCTTAACGACATTAGCAGCCGTCAGCCTGCCAGCAATCCTATGAACTCTCCGGGGATTGCTTCGGATAAGAGTTTCAGCGCCCTGCAAACTGTCTCTACACCGTAATCGTTGAGCGCCCTTGTTGCGGCAGTAACCATATCTTCTGTGGGCCTCGAATCCGATTCAGTGGCATCCCACAAGGAGAGAAAATAAAATATTGGAATGAGTGGTTGCGCCCTGCCACAAGGCAGGGATGAAAAAGCAAACCCAACCCATTCCAATTGTTTCCAACTACACCATTCTCCGCCAACTCAGCAACCTGATTCCACCGCATCTGGTCGCGAAGCTGGCTCGGGAAACCGGCGTTGCCGACCACGAGCGCACCTTCAGCAGTTGGAGTCAGACCGTCGCGTTGATGTTCGCGCACCTGACCCATGCCATCGGCCTGAATGATGTCTGCGATGCGCTGCGAATGAATCGGGGGCCGCTCTCGGCTTTGCGTGGGCGACGCCGCCCAGCCGAAACAATCTCTCCTACGCCAACAAACATCGCGATGCCGCACTGGCCGAGAGGCTGTTCTGGGCGATGTTGGCGCATCTGCAATCGTTGACGCCGGGGTTTGCCTGTGGCGGGAAACAACCGGGCTATCTGCGGCGGTTTCGCCGCGCCATTCAGGTGGTGGACAGCACGACGCTGCAACTGGTCGTCTCCTGTATGGACTGGGCCAAGCATCGGCGGCGTAAGGCGGCAGCCAAGTGTCACCTGCGCCTAGACCTGCAATCGTTTTTGCCGCGTTTCGCCATTCTTGGCTCGGCTCACGACGCCGACAATCGCCGTGCCCGCGAGCTTTGTGCCGGTCTGCGTGAGGGCGAAATCGCCGTGTTTGACAAGGCATATACCGACTACGGACATTTCGAGGAATTGACCCGGCGCGGCGTCTGGTGGGTGACCCGCGTGAAGGAGGGGATGGCCTGTCGGGTAGTCCGGAAACTCCAGACCACGACATGACGTGACTTCGCTTTTTCGGGCCGGCTGAGGTGTTAGTCTGGGGCCACAGAAAGGACCCAGACGATGAAAGGCAAACGGTATACGACGGAAGAGAAGATACGGATATTGCGAGAGGCAGATCGCGGGGAGCGAAGCATCGTGGACCTATGCCGGGAGGAGAACATCTCGGACGTGACGTTCCACCGGTGGAAGAAGCAGTTTGGGCAGATGGAGGTCAAGGAAGCGCGCCGGCTCAAGGAACTGGAACGGGAGAACGCGGAGTTGAAGAAGATGCTGGCCGAGTCGCTGCTCAAGAACCGGGTGTTGGAGGCGGTATGCGAAAAAAAGTTGTGAGCCCGGCCCATCGCCGGGTTGCAGCGCAGACGGTGGTGGCCGCGGGGTTGTGTTCGCGCCGGGCGGCCTGCCGGATTCTCAAGCTGGCCCGCTCCACTTACCGTTATCGGGGGCGGCCCCCGACCAGCGCCGAGCAACAGTTAAGGAAGCGACTGCGGGAACTGTCGGCGGAGCATCCGCGCTACGGGTATCGACGGATCGCGGCGTTGCTGCGCCAGGAAGGCTGGGCCGTGGGCAAGCGACACATTCAACGCCTGCGCCGGGCGGAGGGATTGCGGGTGCCGCCCACGAAGCGAAAGCTCATCCGCCGTGGGGTTTCGACGGGCTTGCCGACCCGGGCCACACATCGCAATCACGTCTGGACCTGGGACTTCATCGCCGATGCGACGGTGCGTGGGGGCGCCTTGAGGATTCTGACGATCCTGGACGAATACACCCGTGAGTGCCACGTGCTGCGAGTGGATCGGGCGCTGCGTGCGGCCGACGTGTTGAGCTGGTTGCAAAAGGCCATTGAACAACACGGAGCACCCCAGTATCTGCGTTCGGACAACGGCTCGGAGTTCATCGCGCGGGTTGTGCAACGGTGGCTGGCCGAGCATCACATCAAAACGATCTACATCGAGCCTGCCAGTCCGTGGCAGAACGGGTTTGTGGAGAGCTTTCACGGAAGGTTTCGGGACGAATGTCTGAATCGGGAACAACTGTGGACGTTGACGGAAGCACGAGTGGTGATCGCAGATTATCAGTGCCGATACAACCGGCTGCGGCCGCACAGTCGGCTGGGCTACCTGAGCCCGGAGCGGTTCGCGGCGCAACACAGTCCATCTCTGACTCCGGTCGGGCTACGCCCTTCCTCCGTCAGAGATGGACAAAACCCAGAACAATAGTTAACCATGAACCAGGTCCTCGGACTAACTCTCCCGGTGGCCCAGAAAAGTGAACCCGGTCAGGTACGAGCAATCGTGCGGTGTTCATTCCGTGCAGGCACGACTCCGAAGATTGCACACCGACTAAAGCTAATTGGATTAACGGCCGCCATCTAAAGAAGGACTGCCTTTTTCGAGTTCCAGCACGCGCGTTTCAAACCATTGCTTAACAAACGCGATAAAGTCGTAGTCGCGAATAATAATGCCGTTGTATCTGCCATCGATGCGAACTGAAATAACCAAATGTGTTGTACCCATCCCAAAAAAGCGAAGTGTGCTGTTTGTGCACCGGATCGCTTTGACTTGGTTTGGTGCTGAAAGCGCTTCCAAGACAGCCAGGATCCTCTCCGAGTGTGGGGGATTCTCGTTCACTATCAGCTTGATCAAAGCACCTTTAGCAACTGCAGACCGCAAAATATTTTCTGCATCTTCCGGAAATGCTCCACCGCCCACCGTTTGTCCCCAGTAATGTGTCCCCGGTTGGGCTTGCGACAATAATAGTGAGAAATGTCTGCTGAGAGCGTCGATGCCATCCAAAACATCCAAGGACTGAAACACTTTGGTGAGGCTTTTGACTCGAAAAGTCAGATACGCATCAGTCGCCGTTGAAAACGGATTGTCTGCTTCCGTTTCCAAGGACGCTTCTATCGTCGCTCGCAATGAAGCAATTGTGTGCTCGATATTATCAATTTCGAAATCGTAATCCAAGGTTCGCATGTTTGCGTTATCGAATGGAATGGTAGTTCCTTTTTGTTTCACGTGAACGATGGGGCGGCGTGTCACGTGCCGTATCCCCATATTCATAAAAAACATTCGGGTTGTGATCAGTAAGGTCAACTACGGCGACATCAGCGGCCAGGATCTCCTCCATGATTTGATTTGTAATCATTCCGGCAGTGGCAATTTTATCCGCTCGCACGACCCGAAATTGAAGGCCCGCCAATGCTTGAACGAGAATATGTTTTTCGAATTTGTTAGTTCGTCGCCGTGTATCGCTTTCCTCGGCACCAATTGGAGCAATTAAAAAGCACGTACGCATGTTATCTACATATGTGGATTCTTTTCTGAAGCCGCACGCAAGATTGCTTGGAGTTGGTTGACGGCATTGCGGAGCTTGTCTGAGCCGCGAAGGCCACTTGAATCCGCATAGATCGGTTTCTGGAATTTGTTCACGGCAGAGCGCAGTTAGTCCGGTCCACACACACATTGGCAATTTCTCCCACCGTTCCGTGCTGCTACATGAGCGGCAGTTTCAAGACATCTGGGAGTAACTGGATTCCTTTCGCCATCGCAGACTCCGGTGGCGATGTTAAGTAAGAGCTAACTCCTCGGTAAACCAAAAAACCGAGCTGCCGTGCGAGGTATTATGCCGAGAACGGCTGCAAACTCGTTTGCGGATGAATGCGCCTACTGTCTTTTGTCTCGCAAATGGATTGCGAACCATTGTTGCGCATCAATCTCAGTCACAAGCTCACGATAATTTGAATCAATGATGTTAGGGCTGTTGCCAGATTCCAGTGCAACTTGTGGAACGTTCTTCATCTGTGCGACTCGGTAACTCACGAATGAATGGCGGAGGCCGTTATCCTTCAAAGTGATTTTTGCTTTCGCGGCTGTCTCCCGGAGCAGTTCGTAGAGATAGGGATGACTGTGCGGCCAGACTTTCCCCTCTGGCTTGGCGAACGGCTTCAGAATCCTTTTGAGATTGGGTAGCAGCGGAGCCATGCGACGGGACTTGCCGCGTTTCTTCACCTTTCCCTTCTGAACGATGATGCAGTCGCTATCGCATCTCACGTCCTGCCAGTCGAGCCGTTCAATCTCGGAACTCCGCAGGCCCGCAAAACCGCCGATGGCCAAAAACGGAACAAGCTGCGGGTCCGCGTGCTTTAACAGCGCCTTCATTTCAGCCGCAGTGTAAATCTCAATAGGGCCGTCTTCGTCGTTGTCGAGCCGCGTGACGTTGTCCAACTCATCGTGATCCTTCGGCAGATACCTCTTGGACTTGGCAAACTCGAAAAGGTTGTTGAGCGATCCCAAGACGTTGTCGCGGGTGCGGGCACCGACCTTCAGCCCGTCAAGGAACGCATCGATCTGCCGGGCGTCCACCCGCCCGATGTTGGTAGAGAACTGGCTGGCGAATCGCGTGCAGTGCGACGTGAGGGTTTCCAAGTGCCGTTCGCTGCGGTTCTGCCTCTCTCGTGTGGCGAGGAACTCAGTAACGACTTCAGGAACGAGCTTCGGTTGGATTTGGTTGACGTGACGCCTCGCGTATTCCCTCGCCGCTTCGATCACCAGATCGCCGCCAAGAATTTTCACTGCTTGCGCGTAGTGGCTCGCAGCCACGTCCAGCGGTTGATCTGTGGCTGAAAGGGTCTTCATCGCTCGCGCATAAGCCTCACGCTCGCTGCCGCTCAGGGCAAAGGCTTCAGTTCGGCCAGCCTCCAAGTCACCAAGAACTTCACCAGCACGGTTCAGCATCGCGGTATAATCGGAACTCGTCTCCCGCTTCCGTTGTCCCTCTTGGTAGTAAACCATCATGTATTCAACGTAACGGCGCTTCTGGCCCTGTTTTGGCCCGTTTTTGACGGTCTTTTCGTATTCCCGTTCGTAGATCGTGACGGTCATACTCCCCTGTTTTATGACCTTCGGGAACTCTGGTATTCTCATGTCCTGATTGTCAGGAAAACTGTCAGGAAAGTCAATCCTATTGATGAAACACCTGTAGATAATGGCGACCCTACCGGGAATCGAACCCGGGCTACCACCGTGAAAGGGTGGTGTCCTAACCGCTAGACCATAGGGTCACCAAGAGCGCAGAAAATATAATCGCACAGCACGCGCTGTCACGGAAATTCCCGACGCAAAACACGCGGGGGCGGGTGTCATATTCAATCCGGTGAGAAGAGCCAATCGGCGGCAGTGGTGGTTTGGCGTTGCCATATCATTCGCTTGGTTTACGATAGGTTCACGTTTTTAATTACCCAATGTAATCTTCGGCAAACATGAAATTTCTGCCATTTCGATCATTCACAGCGTTGTTGTTCGTCCTTGGCTACGTGGCTTGCGCAGCCGATCGACCGTCGGCCACTATTCCCGCCGCAGGTGCAACTGGTGCTGGACCCAGAATCCAGTTCGACTCGCTAATCTATGACTTCAAACGTGTCATGACCGGAGAATTGGTAAAGCACGATTTCATTTTTACGAACACTGGCTCCGAAACTCTGGAAGTGACCGGCGTTTACCCGGGATGCGGTTGCACGACGGCGGGAGCGTGGACACGGCGCGTCGAACCAGGTCAAACGGGAACGATTCCACTCGAATTTGACAGCGGACGGTTCCCCGGGCAGACGGTGATGAAAACCGTCACGGTCGCTTGCAACGACAAAACTCAGCCGTCAGTTATTCTTCAGATCAAGGGAACGATCTGGGCTCCCGTCGAAATCACCCCGCAAACGGCTGTTCTTAATATCATTACCGACGAGCCCTCGAATGCACCCGTTGTCGTCCGAATCGTCAGCAATCTTGAAGAGCCGATCACGTTGTCCGAACCACAGGTGAGCAATCGCTCCTTCACAGCGGATTTGAAGACGATTCAAGCCGGCAAAGAGTTTCAATTATCGCTTCGCGCCTTGCCACCGCTACCGCAAGGAAACAGTTCGTGCGTGGTATCAATGAAAACGACGTCGACGAATGTGCCGACGATCAACGTGACTGCTGTGGCCGTCGTTCAGCCACCGCTGACGGTAATGCCGCCTGAGCTTACGTTGACGTTTAACGGGTCCAACGCACCACCCGCCTTCACCGTTTTTGTTCGGAACAACAGTGCGAACCACCCGCTGACACTTTCCGAACCGAAGTTCAGCGATCCGAGAGTCGGCGTTCAGATGAAGGAACTCGTGCCTGGGGTACAATTCACCATCACTTTGAATTTTCCGCCCGGATTTCAGATTCCGCAGAATGGCAAAGCGGATCTGACGGTGAAAACTTCCAGTCCAAAGTTTCCGGAAATCAAAGTTCCGGTGCGTCAACTGCCACCAACTCCAGTGAACACAAGCGCACCTGTGCCTGTGCCGAGTCTGTCGCATTGATTGCCGCATACTGCGATCGACCGCAGCTTCGCAGGACAAATGAGCAGTATGGACTGATTTCACGTGAACAGCGAATCCATTGCGACAGCCGAAGTGAGACGGCAGTTCTGTTTGTGGGAGGTTCTTGCAGAGGCAATCCTCGTGGCGGTCTTAGGCGCCGCGGTGGCGTTCGCGGCAAACACTGTTTCGTCTCATGGCCTTAAACTTGGAAGAAATTATTTTCCAGGCGCGACCAACGAACGCGTGGTTGCTCCGTCTGTGCCGGCCGTTTCACATGGCGAACCAGATTTCTCCGCACTCACAAATCTGATCGTTGATGAAGACGCACTTGCAGAAAGGCTCAAAGCGAAGGGGCTGCAATTGGTGAAACGCGAACAGGCCGTTCAGCTTTTTCACGATCCGCGATACCAGCAACAATTGGTTGTCTTCATCGACGCGCGGAACGATGAACAATACCAACACGGTCACATTCCGGGTGCTTATCACTTGGATCCTTACCGGCCTGAAAAGTATCTCGCGGCGGTGCTGCCGCCCTGTCAGATTGCCGAAGAGGTGGTGGTCTATTGCACAGGTGGCGACTGTGAAGACAGCCAATTTGCCGCCATCCTTCTCCGCGATGCAGGAATTCCAATTCAGAGACTCCGCATCTACGGACTCGGGTTCACGGATTGGCAGAGCAATCATTTGCCGATCGAAATGGGCGAACGTAACAGCGGGAAAACTCAAAATGCTGCTCAATGAATGAGAAGCGAGCAATCGCCCGGGGTAGCGGTGCAGAACTCTTCGGAGTTGCAGCACGATGGGCCTTGGGCGGGCTTTTCATTTACATGGGCTTGACCAAGGCGCTGCATCCCGTGGAATTCCTCAAGCTGGTTCGGCAATACGAGCTCACTCAAAGCCCGCTGCTGTTGAATTCCATTGCCGCCGCTCTACCCTGGTTCGAGATCTTTTGCGGAGTTCTCCTCGTGCTTGGAATTGCCGTGCGCGGGTCGGCGCTCGTCATTATTGGAATGCTCGTCCCGTTCACCGCGGTAGTCTTCCATCGCGCTCTGGCGCTGCACTCGGCGCTGGCCATCCCTTTTTGCGCGGTGAAATTCGACTGTGGTTGCGGCACCGGAGAAGTTTTCATCTGTCGAAAACTGGTTGAGAACGCACTGTTGATCGTGTTCGCAGTGTGGTTCGTTGCAGGACGTGGTCGAAGGTGGTGCCTTCGCTACAACTTAATCTGACGCGTACTGGCCCTTCCGCGAGCGTCGCTCATTTGAAGCCAAACAGATTGGTTTTGCGTTGAATTTCCCTTTTCACTAGGCTCATTCACTGCACATGAAAATCTACATCGACGGAAAGTATTACGACGAGCGCGACGCGAAGATTTCCGTGTTCGATCACGGGCTGCTGTACGGCGATGGCATTTTCGAAGGCATTCGCGCTTACAATGGCCGGGTGTTCAAGCTGAAGGAGCACATCGACCGGCTGTTCTGCTCCGCCAAAGCGATTCTGCTGACGATTCCGATCTCGCATCGCGAGATGATCAAGGCGGTCGTCGAGACCTGCCGCCAGAACAAGATTCGCGACGGTTACATCCGGCTGGTGGTCACCCGCGGCGTCGGCACGCTCGGATTGAATCCGAACCGCTGCAAGAAGCCGTCGGTGATCATCATCGCCGGCAAGATCCAGCTTTACCCGCGAGAGTATTACGCAGCGCGGCATGGAAATCGTCACCGTGCCGACGGTGCGCAATCTGCACAGCGCGCTGAACCCGGCGATCAAGTCGCTGAATTACCTGAACAACATTCTGGCCAAGATCGAAGCGAACAATGCCGGTTGCGAGGAAGCCATCATGCTGAACGCCGAAGGTTTCGTGGCCGAATGCACCGGAGACAATATTTTCATCGTGAAAGAAGGCAAGCTGTTCACGCCGCCGCTTTCGGCCGGAGCGCTTTACGGCATCACGCGGCAGGTGGTGATGGAACTTGCACGAGCAGGCGGGTATCGCCGGTGAGCGAACCGAACCTGACGCGCTACGATTTGTTCAATGCCGATGAGTGTTTTCTGACCGGCACCGGCGCGGAGATTGTGCCGGTGGTGAAGATTGACGGACGCGTGATCGGCACGGGCAAACCCGGGCCAGTTCACGCAGCAAGCTTGTGGCAGCAATACCATGCCTTGACTAAAGTCTCAGGCGAGCCGATATACGAATAGAGATTTATGTTGTGCTGCATCTGCAAGGAAAAGGAAGCCACTGTGCATCTGACCCAAATCGCCGGGTGACAAGATGCAAAAGGTGGATCTTTGCGAGGAATGCGCCAAGACCAAAGGGGTGAACGACCCCACTGGTTTCTCGCTGGCGGATCTGCTGCTCGGCCTGGGCGCGTCGCAGGAAATCGAGCAGGCGGCGGGCGGCGCGGAGATGTAAATGTCCGCGGTGCGGCTTCACCCAGGCGGATTTCAAGAAGGCCGGCCGGCTCGGCTGCCCGGAGTGTTACAAGACCTTTGCCGAAGGCCTGGAAGGCTTGCTGAAGATCCATGCACAAAGGCACGCGGCATGTCGGGCAAAGTCCCTGAATCGCTGCGGCAAAGCCGGGATCTTGTCGGATCGGCTCAAGACACTTACAGAAGAAGCTGGCGAAGGCGATTGAAGACGAAGATTTCGAACAGGCCGCGCACTGCTGCGCGATGAAATCAAGCAGACGACCGCCAGACTGAGCAACCTCGCAGCCACGTGAGACCATGGACATCCACGAGTTTCTTGATCCCGCCGGCCGAAACGGCGCGGCGCAAAGGGCCGCACGACCGCATCGTGATGTCCAGCCGCGTCCGGCTGGCGCGCAACATCAAGGACGCTGCGTTCCCTGGCTGGGCGAAGAAGCCGGAACGCATCCGCGTTCTGGAACTGATTCGGCCGGCGGTCGAAAGCCTTGCCGGAAATGAAGGATGCCTTTTCCGAGTCGATGGACAATCTCTCGACGCTCGACAAGCAGATCCTGGTCGAGCGCCATCTCATCAGCCGCGAACATGCCGCCAAGAGCGCGGGCAGCGGACTGGTGCTGAACCGGGACGAAACGCTCTGCGTGATGATCAACGAAGAAGATCATCTGCGGATGCAGGCGCTGCGGCCCGGGTCTGCAGATTGCGCCAGGCCTGGACCGCGATTGATCAGGCGGATTCCGCTCTGGAGAAGAAGCTGGACTACGCCTTCAGCTCCGGAACTGGGTTATCTCACCGCGTGCCCGACGAACATCGGCACCGGCATTCGCGTCAGCGCGATGCTGCACTTGCCCGGCCTGGTGCTGGCCGAGCAGATCAATCCGATCATTCAGTCCGTGAACAAACTCGGACTTGGCCGTTCGCGGGCTTTACGGCGAAGGCACCGAAGCGCTGGGCAATGTCTTTCAGGTTTCCAACCAGATGACACTGGGCGAATCCGAAACCGCCATTGTGGAGCGACTGGAAAAAGTGCTCGCGCAGATTATCGAGCACGAGGAAAACGCCCGCGGCAACGCTGCTGGAGAAGAAGGCCAAAATGGTCTACAACCACATCGGCCGCGCGTACGGCATTCTGGCCAACGCGCACAGCATTTCCTCGAAGGAAACGATGAATCTGCTGTCGTTGATGCGCCTGGGCGTGGATGTGGGGCTGTTCCCGGGGGTGGACCGCTCATTGGTGGATGAATTGTTCATTTTGACGCAGCCGGCCCATTTGCAGAAACAGCACTCGGAAAAGCTTTCCGCCGAGGAACGCGATTTGCTCCGAGCAGACATGGTGCGCGAGCGGCTGAAGCACGTCAGCCGGCCGATTTCCAAGCCGCCGGCGGCCGCCAGGCGCCGGATTGGACAAACCGGAGAAGTAATTGCATTTTGATAGTAAACTATGAGCGACGAAGCCATGAACAATTTTACGCCGCGGGCCCAACAGGTGCTCGCGCTGGCGCGCAAGGAAGCCGACCGCTTCAACCACAATTTTGTCGGCACCGAGCACCTCCTGCTCGGCCTGATCAAGCTTGGGCCAGGGCGTCGCCGTCAACGTGCTTCAGAAAATGGGCCTCGACCTCGAAACCGTCCGCATGGAAGTCGAGAAGCAGGTCGGCACCGGCCCGGATCAGAAGATGATCGGCAATATTCCTTACACGCCGCGCGTAAAGAAAGTCCTCGCGCTCGCCGCAAAGGAAGCCAAGGCCCTCAATCATACTTACGTCGGCACCGAACACATTCTGCTCGGCCTGCTGCGCGAAGGCGACGGCGTCGCCGCGCGCGTCCTCAAGAATCTCGACGTGGATATCGAGCAAACCCGCCAGGAAATCTTGAAGGAACTCGATCCCAATTTCGCCGCACAGGAGGAATCGCGCTGCCGGCGAAGCGCCGGAAAAACCGGCCGCAGAAAAGAAGGGTGAAGTCAAAACGCCCGCGCTGAAGGCGTTCGGCCGTGACCTGACCGAAATCGCCCGCAAAGGCGAGATGGACCCGGTCATCGGCCGCAAAAACGAAATCGAGCGCGTCATCCAGATTCTCTGCCGCCGCACCAAGAACAATCCTGTGCTGCTCGGCGAAGCGGGCGTCGGCAAGACCGCCATTGTCGAAGGTCTGGCCCAGGAAATCGCCGCGGGCAATGTGCCTGAATTGCTGCGCGACAAGCGGGTCATCACGCTCGACCTGGCGTTGATGGTCGCCGGCACGAAATACCGCGGCCAGTTCGAAGAGCGCATCAAAGCCGTCATGGACGAAATCCGCCGCTCGAAGAACATCATCCTGTTCATTGACGAGTTGCACACGATCGTGGGCGCCGGTTCAGCCGAAGGCACGATGGACGCCTCCAATATCATCAAGCCCGCGCTCAGCCGGGGCGAGCTGCAGTGCATCGGCGCAACGACGCTGAATGAGTATCGCAAATACATTGAAAAAGACGCCGCGCTTGAACGTCGCTTCCAGGCAGTCAAAGTGGAAGCGCCGTCCATCGATGAAGCGATCCTGATTCTGAAAGGTCTGCGGCCGAAATACGAAGACCATCACAAAGCCGAGTTCACCGACAAGGCCATCGAAGCCTCAGTGAAACTGTCCGATCGTTATATCACCGACCGCTACCTGCCGGACAAAGCCATCGACCTGATGGACGAAGCTGGTTCGCGCGCCCGCATTGGCACGATGACCCGCCCGCCGGAGGTGAAAGAACTCGAAGCCGAAATCGAAGAAATCAAGACCAAGAAAGAGCGCGCGATCAAGAACCAGGACTTCGAAGGCGCGGCCTCAATGCGCGACAAGGAAAAGCACGCCAAGGAAAAGCTTGAAGCTGTCTTGAAGGAATGGCGGACCACCCGCGAGGAAAAGCGCGTGAAAGTCGACGAAGAAGACATTCTGCACGTCGTTTCCAAATGGACCGGCATTCCTCTCCAGCGCATGGAAGCAAGGCGAAATGCAGCGCCTGCTGCAGGTCGAGGAGGAGATGACCAAGGTCGTCATTGGCCAGAAAGAAGCCGTCTCCGCCATCTGCAAAGCCCTGCGCCGTTCGCGCGCCGACCTCAAGGATCCGCGCCGGCCAATCGGCACGTTCGCATTGCTCGGTCCGACCGGAGTCGGCAAAACGCTGCTCGCCAAGACGCTCGCGGAACAGATGTTCGGCGATTCCAAATCGCTCATCCAACTCGACATGAGCGAGTACATGGAGAAATTCAACGTCTCGCGCCTGATTGGTTCTCCGCCCGGCTATGTCGGTTACGAGGAAGGCGGCCAACTTACCGAACAGGTGCGCCGCAAGCCGTATTCCGTGGTGCTGTTCGACGAAATCGAAAAAGCGCATCCGGACGTGTGGAACATGCTGCTGCAGATTCTCGAAGAAGGCAAACTGACCGACAACGTCGGCCGCGTGGTGAACTTCCGCAACACGATCATCCTGATGACGTCCAACGTCGGGTCCGACACTATCAAGAAGCAGTCGCACGCTCGGCTTCTCGCCCATCACCGACGAGAACAGCTACGAGAAGATGCGCGAGAAGATCATGGAAGAAGCGAAGAAAACGTTCCGGCCGGAATTTCTGAACCGACTCGATGATATCATCGTCTTCCGTTCGCTGACTAAACCTGACCTTATCCAGATTCTCGACCTGGAAATCAGCAAAGTCATGCAGCGGCTTAAGGCCCGAAATATCGCTGCTCCAATTTGACGAGAAGGCGAAGGACTTCCTGGTCGAAAAGGGCTACGATCCGCAATACGGCGCCCGTCCGATGCGCCGCGCCGTGGAGCGTTTTCTGGAAGACCCATTGGCCGAGGAGATCCTCAAAGGAAATCTGCACGACGGCGAACCGATCCATGTCACCGCTGAAAAGGATCATCTTGTCTTCACGCAGAAAGCGGCTGCGGAAGGCGCGCTTTCCAATTGAATTAAGTTTGCGGTCAAAACCGTTGTTACTCTCTCCTTGCCTTTTAGTTCGGGAAGATGGTTGCACCCGTTTCCGGCGTTCAAATTATAATTTGAACAAAACCAGGTTATGAGCAGTCTTACTCGTGTTCCCTGTAATTCAACCAAAGCTATGAAGAAAACCTCATTGATATTTGCTCTTGCAGGATTGTTGGTCGCATCTCTGGCCACTCCTGCTGTCGCAGCGGAGAAAGTCACGATCACTGGCGAAGGCAAGTGTGCCAAGTGCGCACTGCACGAGACGGATGAATGCCAGAATGTGATTCAGACGCAGGAAAATGGAAAAACAATCACTTATTATCTGGCCCAGAACAAGGTCAGCAAGAACTTCCATGAAAACTTGTGCAAGGAATCTCAGAAAGTCACCGCAACAGGCACGGTGAAGGAACAAAAAGGCAAGAAGATTCTCACCGTGTCGAAAATCGCTGTGGCCAAGTAAAACGTCTCTCTATCCCTCTTTCGCGCCCTGCTAATCAGCCGGCGCTTTTTCCTTCGATGCCAAGACTGGAGTGTATGAAAAGAATTCGTCCGACGACCCTGTTGCTCGGTTCGGTTTGGATTCGCGCTAGCTCTTCTCTATCGGCACTCCGACCACATTTCCGTACTCGGTCCAACTGCCGTCGTAGTTTTTCACGTTGTTGAGACCGAGAAGGTGGATGCTCAGCGGCAAGTCCGGCCGGCAGATTGCCGCCGAACTAGGGGTCAACGTCCAAACGCTGCACACTTGTCGAAGAACTGCCGGCCAGACAGGTACCGGGAACGCTCGAACTTCCCCACTGCTCTTGGCGTTAGGGGTTGCTGGTAACGGTGAAACGGCTTGATAGAAATGGGCGAGTCTGTTTAGCTATTGGCATGGCAATAAGGCCGCTTGGAAAAGTGCAATCGTGCACGTTTCTGTGCACCGGGGTTTGGTATAACAGTGTGGCCCGCACTGTCTACATGAAGAGACTAGCCGGCCTTGCTTTGGTTGCTGCAATCGCCATTCTGGTGATTGCACCTAGCAGAACGTGCTTGGGGGCGGGCTACGGCACTCCTGCGCCGACACGTGGAGTGAACGACGAAGCGCCAGCAATTTCTGATGATGGGAGGACAGTGATCTGGTATCATCAGGCGCGCTACGACACTCGGCTCTGCGTTGCAACCGCTCCTTTCGAAAAGCCTGCCGACACGATCAAGGTTGATGTGCTTCCCTGGAAGGCATTCGGGGCGGTTTTGAGTGGAAACGGACAGCACGTTTTCTGGGGAGGTGAAGTCATGCACGTGCAGATCGTAAACGGGAAATTCACTGCCCCAGAACGGTTGCCTCAAGTCCTTGCCGGATCATTCGGTCTTTGTGCCAGCAGCGACGGCTCGCGGCTTGCCATGCTGATAGACGGACCTTGTACGAGCAACCTCTGCCCGAGTTGGCGAGCCGTCGCGACGGCATGGCTGGAAGATGGGGCGTGGAGGCAAAGTAGTTGTTTAACTCCGACCAATACTGGATCCTTGGCTGGAGCGTTGTGCATGGAACCAAACGGTCGAGTCATATTCTTTGGTGAAGACGTCTACAGCGAGAAAGGCAAACAGGTTGAAGCCGTCTTGGAAAACGGCACTTGGACCAAAACGTTTATCCCGATGGAAGGCATTCAAGGCAGAGTGTGCGGCGCCTCGGATAGAGGATTAAGCGTGCTGGTGCAGAAAGAATCGCAGGCTGCTGTGGGCGCCCGCAAGCTCTTCGACTACTATGTCGTGCGTTGGGCAAATGGTACCTGGCGACAGGCGGAGTCACTTGTGCAAGGCGTCAGCTACTCGCTAGCCGAGTTCTCGATGTCCTCCAGCGGGGATACGTTGGTGTTGAAATCTTTAGTCCTTGCCGCTGAGTCCAACACCGTCACGAACACCGAATTTCGTGCCTGCCAATTCCGAAATGGGGTTTGGACAAGCCCACGCAAGATTTTTGAGACCAGTTACAGTCGGTTGATTGGGGGTTCTGATATTTGTGTCAGCAGGAGTGGCGCAATCGCTCTCAAACTCTACAACGACCGGGGCAGAGAACTGATATACTTCGCAGATCAGAACGCCGGAACCAAGGAGGTCAACCTTTCAGCTTTGGTGAAGTGATATGCGTTAGGAGAAGTATCTCCCTGAGGGATCGCGAGCATGAGTTGGCATGCCCGAATTTGGGCAAGCACGCATTTGACCTTTGCAACGCAGCACGTTTCGTGGATATTTTCCTCCCGCTTTTTTGCGGACGTTATGAAACCCGAAGTCGAAATCTACGATACGACCCTGCGCGATGGCAGCCAGGGCGAAGGCATCAATTTCTCGGTGATGGACAAGCTGCGCATTGCCGAGAAACTCGACGCGTTCGGGATTCATTACATTGAAGGCGGCTGGCCCGGGTCAAATCCCAAGGACATGGAGTTTTTCAAGCAGGCGCGAACGCCGCAAATTCAAGAACGCGCAGCTCGCCGCGTTCAGCATGACGCGCCGCAAAGGGCGTCGCCGTCGAGAACGACGAGCTGATGCGCCAGATGCTCGAAGCCGAAACGCCCGTGGTCACGATCGTCGGCAAAACCTGGCTGCTGCACGTCACGGAAGTCCTGCGCGCCACGCCGGACGAAAACCTGGCGATGATCGCCGACACGCATCCGCTTCCTGAAAGACCACGGCAAAACTGTTATCTACGACGCCGAGCATGCCTTCGACGGTTACAAAGACGAACCGGATTACGCGCTGGCCACCTGGCAGGCGGCGGAAAAAGCCGGCGCGGAATGCGATCGTGCTTGTGCGACACCAACGGCGGCTGCCTGCCGAAGGAAATCAGCCGCATCACCGCAGTCGCAAAAAGCAAGCTGTCGACCGCGCATCGGCATTCATACGCACAACGACTGCGGCTTGGCGTGGCCAACGCGCTGGCGGCGATCGAAGCCGGCGCCACGCAGGTCCAAGGCACCATCAACGGCTACGGCGAACGCACCGGCAACTGCAATCTCACCAGCGTGATTCCGACCCTTGCGTTGAAGATGAGAAAGACGTGCGTGCCCGATGACATCGCTGCCGAAGCTGCAAGGAGCTTTCGCAGTTCGTGGACGAGATCGCCAACTTCCGCCACGACCCGCGCCAGCCGTGGGTGGGCCAGACCGCGTTCGCGCACAAAGGCGGCATGCACGTCCACGCCGTCGAGCGCGTGGCGCGCAGCTACGAGCACATCGATCCCGACGCCGTCGGCAACTCGCGGCGCGTGCTGGTCAGCGACATGTCCGGCCGCAGCAACATCCTGATGAAAGCGCAGGAGCTGGGTTTCAAACTCACGACCGACACGCCGGAGTTGAAGACCATTCTCGCCCGCGTCAAGGAACTGGAGAACCAGGGCTTCGAATTCGAAGCGGCCGAAGCTTCGCTGGCGCTGCTGATTCAGCAACAGCTTCGAGCAACACGAACTGCCGTTCAGCGTGGATGGCTATCACGTCTCCATGCGCAGCGACGGATCGCAATCCGTCTGCGAAGCGACCGTCAAGGTGCGGGTGGAGGAACGCGTGGCCCACACCGTGGCCGAAGGCGACGGCCCGGTGAACGCGCTCGACGCCGCGTTGCGCCCGGCGTTGGTCGAATTTTTCCCGCAGCTCAAGAAGGTTGAAGCTCACCGATTACAAGGTGCGCATCCTCGACAGCATGACCGGCACGGCCGCGAAGACCCGCGTGCTCATCGCGTCCAGCGACGGCAAGGGCGAGTGGGGCACGGTCGGCGTGAGCGAGAACATCATCGACGCCAGCTCTCCAGGCGCTGGTGGACAGCATGGAATACGCGCTGATGAAGAAATGATTTTTGCCGCAGAGAAGACTCCTTTCGATTTTTACTCGGTGTTCTCTGTGCCTCTGTGGTAAATTACTATGTCCGAAATTCCGAAAGCCTACGAACCGCAGTCCGTCGAGGACAAATGGTATGACTTCTGGCTGAAGCAAAATTGCTTCACCGCCGACCCGGCGCGCGTCAGCCAAGCGCCGGCGTATTCCATCGTCATCCCGCCGCCGAACGTCACCGGCATGCTGCACATGGGGCACGTGCTCAACAACACCATCCAGGACATCCTCGCCCGCAAGGCGCGCATGGACGGCAAGGAAGTCCTCTGGCTGCCCGGCACCGACCACGCCGGCATCGCCACGCGAGGGCATGGTGCGAAACAGACGTTGAAGAAGGAGGAAAAGAAGATCCAAGCGCGACCTCGGCCGCGAGGAATTCCTCAAGCGCGTCTGGGCAGTGGAAGGAAAAGCACGGCGGCATCATCATCCAGCAGCTCAAGAAGCTCGGCTGCTCGTGCGATTGGACGCGCGAACGGTTCACGATGGACCCGGAGTATTCGCGCTGCGTGCAGAAGGTGTTCGTCGAGCTTTACAAGAAGGGCCTGATCTATCGCGGCAAACGCATGGTGAACTGGTGTCCCGCCACGCTGACCGCGCTCTCCGACGAGGAAGTGGAGATGAAACCGCAGAAGGGTTTCATGTATTACTTCAAAGTCGAAGTGGCTGAACGTGACTCAGGTTCGGTAGAGGTGAAATGCGGACGGGAGAAGCGACGTCGAGCCGACGATCTGGCTCACCATCGCCACGACGCGGCCGGAAACCATTCCCGGCGACACGGCCGTCGCGGTGAATCCGAAGGACCCGCGCTACGCGCATCTCATCGGCAAGCACGTCGTGCGTCCGCTGCCGCTCGAATTGCCGCGCGAGCAGAAGCTCATCCCGATCATCGGCGACGAGCACGTGGACTTCGAGTTCGGCACCGGCGTGCTCAAGGTGACGCCCGCGCACGACAA
Organism: uncultured Verrucomicrobiae bacterium; assembly: GCA_963760675.1. Taxonomy (GTDB): domain Bacteria; phylum Verrucomicrobiota; class Verrucomicrobiia; order Limisphaerales; family BOG-1460; genus CAVXEG01. The sequence goes on along the minus strand of CAVXEG010000009.1, from coordinate 492,113 downwards.
GGCGGACTTCGAGATCGGCCAGCGCCACAAGCTGCCGCTCGTGGACATCATGAACCCGAACGGCACGATGAACGATCTCGCCGGCGAAGACTTGCGCGGGCTGGATCGTTTCGAAGCGCGCAAGGTCGCGGTGGAACAGCTGAAGGAACTCGGCGCGCTGGTGAAGGAAGAGCCTTACGAGAACAACGTCGGCTTCAGCCAGCGCGCGGATGTGCCGATCGAGCCGCGCTTGAGCGAGCAATGGTTTTTGAAATATCCGGCGTGGAGCAATCCAAGGCGTGCGTGGAGCAGGAGGAGAGTAGCGGCGCGGGTCCGCGAGCCGGGACGAGTCGCCGACGAGCCCGCCGCTACCAGAAGATGCGTTTCCATCCGCAGCGCTGGGCGAAGGTTTACGACCACTGGCTGACGAACATTCAGGACTGGTGCATCAGCCGCCAGCTTTGGTGGGGGCATCGGATTCCGGTGTGGACGACACACGTATCCGAAAGCAGATATTGCGAGCTGAGCCGAAGCTTCAGCGAGTGAACTGTCGGACATTCTGCAGACGACGAAATGATTCAGTGTCGATCACCATGATGTTGCCGAGTCAGATTGTCATGGGATCAGCACCGAGCAGCTGATTGCGGAATATCGTCCAGACAGACGATGATTCGACCGATTGATGGCGATGAGTCGAGTCTGTGATCGCAGGCATGACGACTCGATGGCTGACGAAGCTTGGAAGCATGCGGCTTCACCCAAGACCCCGACGTGCTCGACACCTGGTTCAGTTCCTGGCTCTGGCCGTTTGCCACGATGGGCTGGCCGGAGCAGACCGAGACGTTGAAGAAGTTTTATCCGACCACCGACCTCGTCACCGGGCCGGACATCATTTTCTTCTGGGTCGCGCGCATGATCATGGCGGGCTACGAGTTCATGGGCGAGCTGCCGTTCCGGAACGTCTATTTCACCGGCATCATCCGCGACAAGCAGGGCCGCAAGATGTCGCAAGACGCTCGGCAACTCGCCCGACCCGCTCGATCTCATCGCCAAGTACGGCGCCGACGCCCTGCGCTTCGGCACGATGCGCAGCGCGCCGCTCGGCCAGGACGTGCTCTTCGACGAGAAGGACGTCGAGCTGGGCCGCAACTTCTGCAACAAACTCTGGAACGCCTGCCGCTTCCGCCAGATGCAAGGTAGCGAGCAGTGGTGGAGGAGAGGCGGAGCATTCCAGTTCAAGGCGAAATCGATCCGCACGCTGCTCACCAGCGACGACAAATGGATTCTGCTCAAGCTCGACCAGGCGATCCGCGAAATCACCGACGGCGCTCGACGAATACAAATTCAACGAAGCCACTGCAGACGCTCTACCGTTTCTTCTGGAGCGAGTATTGCGATTGGTATGTCGAAGCGAGCAAGGCCGTGCTCTCGCAGCACCGTTGAATCGTTAGATCGTGAAGCGTTGAACCGGGAGCCGAGTCAACGCTTCAACGATTCAACGATTCAACGACTGACGCCCGCCGCGCCAACACGCTCGCGGTGATTGATTTCGTGCTCTCGCCACACGCTGCGGCTGTTCCATCCGTTCCTGCCGTTCATCACGGAGGAACTGTGGCACGGGATGGGTTACTCGACGGACATGCCGGAGAATCAGGGCGGCAAGACCATCATGTTCGCGCCGTGGCCCAAGCCGTTCGACGACGATTTCAGGGACCACTACGGCCTCGACGATTGCTACCTCGACATGGTCGAAGCGAAATACGATCTCGTCACGCAAGGCCGCAATCTGCGTCGCGCCGGCAACATCCCCGCGAGCAAGAAAGTGAAATTCGTCTTCAAGCCCGCTCTTGAAATGGCTGCGGAAGATCTGGAAGTCATCAAGCTGTTGCTCAACGCCGAAGCGCTCGAAGTCAATTCGAGCTATCAGCCGGCGAAAGGCACGCCGACGGTTCGACACCGACTTGGCGAACTTTGTCTGCCGCTGGAAGGATTGGTGGATGTCGCGGCCGAAAAGGCGCGGCTGAAAAAGGAATTGGAAAAGATCGAAGCGGAGATTTCCAAAGCGGAGCAGAAGCTCGCGAATCCGAACTTCGCCGAAAGCGCCCGCGCACGTGCAGGACGAGCACAAGCGCCGTCTTGCCGAGTGGCAGGCGAAACGCGAGCACACAAAAGCCGCGCTTGAAGCGCTCGGTGAGTAATTCGGGTCATTTCCGGTAGAACTAGTTCAGCGACACCCCACGCCGAATATAAGTCGGCACATCGAGGTCTTCGCCCTTATGAATCGTCGGCTCGCTTTTGTCGAATCGACCTTTGGAAACGATTTCCAACGGCAACTGCCCTTGACGCATCTTTGAATTCGCCCTGCGCCGGCGTGGCATGCCACTAGCGCCCATCAATTGGTCCATCTTCTCCGGCGGCAATGACGGAGGTGGAGGAATGAACCGGGACGTCGGACGAACGTTGGTTTCGCGATTGAGCAATTGTTCGCCGAGGTTGGTATTGAAACGCGCGGCCTCAGAGTGCGCTGCGTCCTTCGATTCCGGCTTTCGTGAGCAAAGTTTCCGGATGATGCGCGGCAATGACCGTTACCGCGAGCCGTTCGCGGAATTCTTCGCCGACCGCCGCACCCATGATGACCTGCGCGTCGGAACATTTGCCGGTGATCTGCTCCATAACCCGATTGATTTCGCCCATGGTCAGATCCGGACCGCCGATCACGCTCACGAGCACGGCGTCGGCTTCCGACAGGATCTTGCCACCGTCGAGCATCGGGTGCGCGAGAAGCTTGTCCAACACCTCGCGCGAGCGGGTCGGGCCCATGGCTTCGGCGGTGGCGAATGCGCTTTCGCCGTGGCGATCCCGGAGCAACCCACAAAGATCGGCAAAATGAATTTCGATGAGCCCTTGTTCGCCATCAGATGCCAGATGGCGCTTAAGCCTTCGGCGAGCAATTCATTTGCGGTTTGAAAGTGTCCGCGACGCTTGTGTTTTCGTCCACCAGTTTCAGAATTTTCTGATTCGGCAGCGAAATCACGCCGTCGCCTGCGGCCTTCAATGCTTCCAACCCCTGCTCGGCCTGGCTTTGCCGGCGGTTTCCCTCGCACTGAAACGGCAGCACAACAGCGCCAGCACCAGCGCGCCGGTTTCTTTGGCGGCCTGAGCCAGAAGCGGGCTGATGCTGGTGCCCGCATTGCCCCCTAGTCCAGCGACGATGAAAACGACATTGGCACCTTCGCACGCCGCTTTCAAACTGGTCGAATGCTCCTCACCCAAAACGCGATTTGCAGCCGGATTACGCTGGCGCTGCGCAGGCACATGAATTTTTTCGCCAACGCGGCAGAAGACAGAGAGCCTCATCCGTGTCAACAGCAGCGAGCGTGGCGCTGGACAGTCCAGCCTTCGCGACGTGTTCAAGGATTTTCAGTCCTGCGCTGCCGACGCCAAAGATTTTTATTGAGACGCTCTTCTGCGGCGCAGCAGCTTCGTTTGGTTGATTAACGTTTTCGTCCATAGGTTTTCAAGCCCGGCGGAAAAGCTGGCCAAGCGTTGTTTTCATTCCTTCCGTCAGCGACCCCTTGCCCGCGCGTTTGCGCTGTTGGAACGAGCCGAACTTCACCAGCCCGATGGCGGTGGCAAACTCCGGCTGGTCGAGCGCCGACTTCAGCCCGCTGATCGAATTGGTCTTGCCGAGACGACGGGCATTCCGCAGAACCTGCTCGGCCAGCTTGGCGATCTGCGGGATGCGCGCGCCGCCGCCGCAAAGGAACACTCCCGCCCGCAAGTAATCCAGCAGCCCGGCCTGCTCCAGGTCCTGGCGCAATAAGCTGGAAAATTTCTTCCAGCCGCAGCGACATGATGCGGCGCAGATGTCTCGAGGTTGATCGACTTTGAGCGGCAGGCCGAGCTCGTTGGAGATGCGTGAGGGTCTGGCCTGCGGCCGTCGTCCACGAACGCCGAGCCGTGCTCGATCTTCAGTTGTTCGGCGCGGCCCAGCGGCACCTTCAAGCCGTAGGCCAGATCGTTCGAAACGTGGTCGCCGCCGACCGCCAGCACGCCGGTATGCTTGATGATGCCGTTGGCATAGACGACGTATTCGGTCGTGCCGCCGCCGATGTCGATGACCAGCGCGCCGAGTTCCTTCTGCTCGCTGGTCAGCAGCGCGAGCGAAGAGGCGAGGCCGTTGAAAACGATGTCGTCCACCTCCAGCTGCAGTCCCTTCACCGTGCGAATCGCGTTCTGCAGCCGGTTCAAATTGCCATGCACGACGTGCACGTCCACCTCGACGCGCGCGCCGAGCATGCCGACGGGATTGGTGATGCCGTCCTGGCCGTCCACGAGAAAATGCTGGCGAATGGCGTGGATGACGTGGTTCTGCGCGGGCAGGTTGATGGTCTTGGCGTTCTTGATCACGTCCTGCACGTCGTCCTCGGAAATCTCGCGGTCGGCCGAAACCACCGGATGCACGCCGCGATTGTTGAAGCCGCGCATGTGGCCGCCGGTCACGCCGAGATACACGCTGCGGATTTCCACGTCGGCCATTTGCTCGGCCTCGACGATGGCGTTGCGCACGTCCTCCTCGGCGGTCGGACGCATCGCCGATTTCGCCTTTGCGCACGCCGCGGGACTTGCGACTGGCCCAGGCCGACGATGTTGAGCGCGCCATCGGCGCTCAATTCGCCGACCACGGCGCACACCTTGGACGTGCCGATTTCCAGTCCGACGATGATGGTGGAGGAATCAAACATTTCTTTTCCTGATGCGTGGGGGTTTGGCGGTTCTTGGAGCAGCGGGCGGAAGCGCGCTGGCTTCCGAGCAAGCGCAGCGGAATATTGTTCGTGACCGCGAGATCGAGCGTGGCGATCGCCTTGTTCAGTCTGCGGACATTCCTCATGAATCTCGCCGCCAGCGCCGCAGTTGTTGGTCGAAATCGTCCAGACCAAAGGTCACTTCGCTTCCCTGTCCGTCGTGACGACCAGCACTTCCGGGCAGCGGAAACGTCAACGCGCTTCAGGTCCACCAGCCCGGCCATCGGCGACTTCTCGAAGGCCACAATCAATTGCAGCGCAGCCTGCACCGGCGGGAATCCGATGCGGCGGCCGGGCTGCAGGTCGCTGAAATTGATGCCATTGAAATCACCGGCAACGGATCGTCCGCCTGGTCGCCCAACGGCATCGCTCGCTGGCGCGGGTCCAGCGGCAGCATGACATAGCCGTCCGCGTCCAGCTGATAAACGATCAACCTCAATCCGGCCGCCGGTCGCGGGCCGCGGACACGTTGATCTGGCCACCGGCTCGCGCTCGGTAACGCGGATGCGCAAGGTGGCCGGCAGCACACGCTCGAGCGAGCCAGACTGAATCAGCGGCACCAGCTCCAGTCGCGTTTCACGCGCGCGAGATCGAAGCGCCAGCAGATTTTCCCCCGGCTTGACTCCGCCCAGCGGCGCAAGTTGGTCCTGCGATATGACGCCATCGGTCTGCACGTCGATCCTGGATGGCGAACGCCTTGTTCTCATAGACGAACCGGTTCAAGCGCCCAGTCGCCGTGCCGCCAGAGCAGGTACAGGCCGAAAATCGTTGCGAACGAGACACCGAGGCGACGGCAACCATGCGCACGTCCCGCCGCGCGGACCTGGCTGGAACGCAGTTTCACGTCCAGCACGTTGTGCGTCCGCCCCGCGCGCCGATTTTTTTGTTTTCGCTTAGACCACATGCGCAAAATTTGAATCTTGAAACTCCATATTCGAAATCTGTTTGTTGGCTTCGGGCTTTCTCACAACAGCCAGTTCCACCATCCGCTGGCAAAGTTCCGCGTAGCCGATGCCAGCCGCGGCGGCCGCTTTTGGCAGCAAACTGGTCTCCGTCATGCCCGGCAGCGTGTTCACTTCGAGCACCATCGGTTCGCCATCGGGGCGCACCATCACGTCCACGCGCGCATAATCACGTCCCCCAATTGCGCGGAACGCGCCGAGCGCCGCCGCCTGAATCCGCCGGGTCGTCGCCTCATCAAATGGCGCGGGGCAAAAATATTCCGTGCGGCCGGCGGTGTACTTGTTGGATAGTCGTAAATGCCCGGTTTCGGCCGGACTTCGACCAGGGGCAGCGGCTCGTCATCCAGGATGCCGACGGTGGTTTCGCGGCCTTCAATCTTCTCCTCCACGAGCACTTGGGAATCGTAGCGCAATGCCTCGCGCAGCGCGTTCGCTCCAATCCGAGACACGTTCGACAAATTGCAGGCCAACGCTGGAACCCTGGCGGACCGGCTTGACCACCACCGGCGGCTGCCAGCCCATCGGCCACGGTGCGCTGTCCGATTCAAGCACCAAAATTGCGCGTGGGAATTCCCGCCTCGATGCATCGCCGCTTTGTCAGCACCTTGTCGAACGCGACCCGGCTTGCCTCGGCATCACACCCGGTGTAGGGCACGCCCAGTTTCTCCAGTTGCCGCTGCACCGTGCCGTCCTCACCGTAGGTCCCGTGCAGCGGCGAGAAACACCACGTCTGTGCCGCCCGGCAATTTTCCAGTCCTGGACCGTCTTCGGGTCCAGCTCGAGACCTCGTGGCCGAGCGGAGCGCAAGAGCTTGGGTACGCACGCCCGCGCGCACTGCAATGACACTTCCCGCTCGGCGCTCGGCCCGCCGAGCATGACCGTGATTTTCAAATTTCTTTTCATTCCACTCCGCACTCATATCTTCGCCGATGATTTCCACTTCGGTCTCCAATTCGATGCCGCGCTCCGCCCTGGCGCGCTGCTTGATCATCTCGATCAACTTCAACACATCTCGCGCCGTCGCCGTGCCATCGTTGACAATGAAATTGCCGTGCTCCATTGAAACCATCGCGCCGCCTGACTCGCGCGCCTTTCAAGCCCAGTTCCTCAATCAACTTGCCAGCGGGTATGGTCGGCGGGTTCTTGAACATGCATCCCGCGCTCGGCGCGGCAGGCTGCGACGCCCAGCGCTTGTGGCTGAACGCGTTCATGCGCTGCTCCACGACCTCCCTCGCGTCCGGTTTGCCCTGCAGCAAAGCGCTGATCGCGATGTGCGTCTTCAGAGTCGAGCAACTGCGGTACCCAACCGCGATTTCCCGTGGCGTCACGTCTCTGGCCTCTCCGTCGAACTTCATCAACCGAACCGACTCGCACCACATCGAACATCGCGCCGCCCATCGCGCCGGCATTCATTCGCAACGCGCCGCCGACGCTGCCGGGAATGCCTTCCAGAAATTCCAGGCCCGCCGATTCCATTTCTACGCGCTTCGTCTGCAACCTGCTTCAATTTCGCGCCGGCGCCGCAACGCTATTTGTTGCCCCGCAACTTCAATGCGGCTGAAATGCGGCTGCGCCAGGCAAATCACGACGCCCCGAAAACCGCCGTCACGCACCAGCAAATTCGACCCGCGACCCAGGACGAAGAAGCGAATTTTCGCGTTCATGACAAAACTGCACCACTTTCGCCAGGTCCGCCTCTGTCGCCGGTTCAATGTAAACATCAGCCGGGCCGCCAACGCGCAGCGTCGTTCTCTTTGCCAAAAGTTCATCGCGCCGGACAACAGATGTCACGGAAATCCGGCGGATGAATTCGTCGGCGATGTGACATGTCTTTTGCATCCGTATTTCCAGTGCGGTGCTCATGCCGCGGAAAAACTCTGCCGCTCGGCCGGCTTGGAGCGCGATTCATTCTGCGCCCCGCCCACATGAACGCTTCCTGCCGCTTCAACGTTCCGGGAACTCACGCTCAAAATGACCTCGGCAATTTCCCGGGCAGCCTCGGGATAGTCCCATTGCGCAAGCGCTGCCTGCATCTTGTCGCGAACAAAGGAGTCTTCGATCAATTCCACGATTTGCTCCGCCAGGATTTCCGGTCGTGCCTCAGCCTGCTCCAGCAACCGGGCCGCGCCACTTTGCGCAAAAGCGCATCCGTTGTAAAACTGGTGATTGTCCGTCGCTGCTGGAAATGGAATGAGCACACATGGAACACGCATGGCCGCGAGTTCCGCGAGCGATGACGCGCCCGCACGACTGACGCACACCGTGGCAGCGCCAAGCGCGAGTTCCATTTCGGCAAAAAAGGAATGCACCAGGGCTTTCACTCCAATGTCTGCGCACTTGCGGCGAATCGTCTCCGAATCGTTTGGTCCAGCGAGATGAAATAATTGAAGCTGCGGAAGTTGCTTCTTCAACAACGGCAAAGTGCGAATCACGAGCTCATTGATTCCGCTCGCGCCCTGGCTGCCTCCCATGACGAGCAGCGCGGGTTGCTCGGAGTCCAAACCGACGGCCTTTCGGCACATCGCCGCATCCTGGAGCTTAAACTGCGGGCGCACGGGTGTGCCCGTCACAGTCACATCGCGAATGTGCAGACGTTCGCGTGCTTGCGGAAACCCGACGAACGCCCGATCCACAACCCACGAAAGCCACCGGTTGGCGCGTCCGGGAATTGTGTTGGATTCGTGAAGAAATGTTTTCGCCCCAAAACGCCTCGCCGCGAGAATTGGCGGCGCGCTGGTGAATCCGCCCATCGCAAGCGCGGCTTGCGGCGGGTTGGTACTGAAATGATTCTTCGCGGCGCGATATGATTTCCAGAAGCTGCGCGCGAAAGAAAAGTAATTTCGGTTTTGCAGGCCAATGGCCGGCAGCGTCAGAACGTTCATTCCCGAAGCGTGCCTCACGGCTTGTTGGTCCACGTCTTTCGGCGAGATGAGCAGCGTCACAGCGCTACCGCGACGGACAAGTTGCTCCGCCACTGCCAAGCCCGGGAACAAATGGCCGCCGGTACCGCCACAGGCAATGACAACGCGGGTTGTGCGGGGCGGCCTCATGCCGTTTGCGCTTCTCCGACTTCGATGGGTTCGCTCGCCGGGTCTTCCGAGAGCCGTCCGCGCCGCGCGATGCTCAACAGCAGACCGACGCATGTGAGCATCGCCACCAAATTCGAACCGCCGTAGCTGATAAATGGCAGCGGCATTCCTTTGTTCGGCAACGAGCTGGTGACAACGCCGATGTTGATGGCGGCCTGAAGTCCAATTAGCAACGTCAACCCGGACGCAAGCAGCAGGCCGAAGGTGTCCCGCGCCTTCATCGCGATGCACATTCCGCAGATAAGAATGGCCACAAATCCGAGGACGATGAGCAATGTCGCAATCAGTCCGAGTTCCTCGCCAATGATGCATAGGATGAAATCGCTCTGCTGAAACGGAACGAACCCGAGTTTTTGCCGGCTGTTGCCCAAACCAACTCCTGTCCAACCGCCCGAACCGAGCGCGAGCATGGCTTGGTACGCCTGGTAACCGGCGCCATTCTTATGTTGCTCCAGATCAAGCCAACTAAAGATGCGCTTCATGCGCATCGGATCGTGCCAGATCGAGATACCAAGACCGGCAACACCCAGCAGAATCGGCGGGACAAAGAATTTCCACCGCACACCGGCGATCAACAGCATCGCGGCGCTCACCGACGCCAGCAGGATCGTCGTCCCCCGGTCAGGCTCGATGAAGATTAAACTGATCAGCGCGCCAACAAAGATTCCTGGAAAGAGAATGCCACGTTTAAACGTGGGCATCTGACGTTGAAAACGGTCGCCATACCAGGCGACCGCGATAATCAGAGCCGAGCTTTGCGATTTCGGAAGGCTGGACGCTTGCCCCGTGAAACACAAACCAGCGGCGAGCGCCGTTGATTCGCGGCGTGGAGAGCCCCGCAATACGGTGATCCTTCATGACGACCATAAGCGTGAGGAGGAGAATCGCGATACCGAACAGCGGCCAAGCCATGTTTTTGAGCAGGCGATAATCCAGTGAAGCAGCGATGACACACAATACGATGCCCGCTGCGCACCAAATCAACTGCATGACGAGATAATGCGCGCCGACCTGCGTCATGCTGGAGCTGTAGAGCATCACCATGCCAAGCGACAGCAGGGCCGCGACGCAAAAACTCAGAACTGTGACGGCGACTTTCATTTAAGTTATCCGTAACGGCACTCTACGGCGCCGTACCCACATTTAAAGAGCGGCGGCGACACCGCAGCTGCAGCCGAAACGCCAGGCAGAGGTCAGCCGGCACTCGGAAGTCAATCAGCGGGGTTCGTTACGACCCGTGTGAGCTGCAGTCGTGACTGGGCGCGGGAGGAGCCTTTTGCGCCGGCATTTTAACTTCTGTCCGACCTTGATGCTGATCGGTCGTCAGGTTGTTCGCGGAACGCAGTGCGCGAACGCTTGTCCTAAATTTGTCTGGCGATTTTCGTCAGGGTGTCGCCGGATTTGACGGTGTAGATCTGTTCGCCGCCACCGGTGCTTTCAACCGTTCCGGGTGTCGTCGTCGAAGTTCCAGCGGTTGGAGCGGAAACGGGCGCAGGAATGACAAGTTTCTTGCCAGGCTGCAATCGGTTGGGATCGATCCCCGGATTGGCGTCCTGTATTTGTTTCCAGGTGACGCCCGGGAATTTCTTGGCGATGTCGTTAGTGTGTCGCCTCTGCGATTGTGTATTCCTGGGTTGTGGGTGCGGCCGGCAGCGCGGGCGTGTCGGCAGGAGCGATCGTCGGCGCCCGTGACCGGATTGGTTGGCGCGATAATGGGGTTGGTTTCTTCGAATACGGGCGGCGCGGGGGCGTTGTTCGTATCGACCTGGGTTGCTCTGACGACGGCGCTTCCTCACGCCGGCAGCCCTGCATGAGCAAAGCCATTAGGCCGATGACGTGAATGGACAAGACGAAGAACACTGCCATGCGCACTCGGGCGCGACTCTTGTTTTTTTGCTCCAGGAAGGAGCCCTGGGGGACGAGCGGACTTTGACTGGCTTGGATTATTCATTTGATTTGGCGCTGGACAGCGTCCTTTCTGTGAGGTCGGTTTTGGAGTTCGTTCGCTCCGGGGTTTTCCCTCAAAAAACCCCGAAGCGAAATTTCGTCGTTTCCTGATCTGTCTGTCGGTTCAACTTCAATGCCGTCAAATTTCATCCGTTTATGTTGGGGTCGCCGCGTTGCCGGCACCCCAACTAATTGATTTCACTATCTGGCTAAATTTTTGCACCGCGTTGCTGATAGTTTTGAAACTGGTCAAAGCTCGAACAAGCGGGTGAAAGCAAAACCACGTCGCCGGACGCCGCATTTTTTGCCGCTTCAGTTACTGCTTCTAACAACGAATCCGCAAGGGTGCAAGGAGTAAAAAGGCTCCAGGCGGCACGAATTTTTTCGCGCGCTTCGCCGATCAAAAAGGCGCCCTTGACGCGCTTCGAAATCAGCGGGCCGACTTCGTGAAAATCCAGGCCTTTGTCCTTCCGCCAGCGATGAGCCAGACGTTCGGCCGTGCCTTGCGCGCCGGACGACGCGGCCAGCAGCGCGCTTCGCAGCGCATCCACGTTTGTGGCTTTGGAATCGTTGATGAACTGCACGCCGCTGACTTCCGCGACGAGTTCGAAGCGATGCGCGCCGGGCGCCTGGGTCTTCAGCGAATCCACCATGGTTTCGAGCGGCAGGCGCAACGCGCGACCGACCGCGAGCGCGGCCATCAGGTTCTCCGCGTTGTGCGGTCCGCGGAGCCGGCACTGGTCCGTATCCAGCAGCGGCCCGGCCCAGTTCGGCAACGCGGCTGATGATCAGACCGCGGTCGAGATAAATGATCCGCGTCTGGGATCGGTGGCGCTGAAGGTGATGACCTTTGGACGGCGGCGGAACGCCGGAGGCCTGCAATTGCGCCAGCGCTTCGGTCTGCACGATCGCCCAGATCAAACGCCTGCTGATTGTGGAACAGCCGCGCGTTGGCCAGAACGTAATCCGTCGTGCTGGCATAACGATCCAGGAAATCGGGCGCGAGGTTCAGCAGCACGGCCACCGCCGGCCGGAAGAACTGGGTCGTCTCCAATTGAAATGAGTTCACCTGCAGCACCAGAAAATCGAGTTCCCGCGTCTGGTCGGCAACCGAACAGATCGGGCGCGCGCCGTGGCCGGTGAGGACGACTTTGCGGTGATGGTTCACGAGCATGCGTTCGACCAGTTCCGCGGTGGTGCCTTTGCCGTTGGTGCCGGCGATGGCGATGCTCAGGCACTGCGACTGCTGAAAGCCCAGTTCCAGTTCGCCGATGACCGGAATGTCGCAGCTCGCTGGCTTTCTGAACCAGCGGCGCGCGGGCGGCACCGCCGGACTGACCACCGCGAAATTGAATTCCCGCTTCGGCAGCGTCGACGCGCCGAGCTCGATCTGGACGCCTTCCGAGCGCAACTGTCCGCCGCCTCGCGCAGCTCGGGCGTGTTCGGCGCTGTCGACGGCGACCACGTTGGCGCCGGAGCGCCGCAGCAATCCGCAGGCAGCGCGGCCGCGGCCGCCGAGGCCGATCACCAGTATCTGTTTATTTTTCAATTCAAACATTTCGGGCATCAACTTGAATCGTGTTATGTCGTAAAGCCGCCTCGTGGCCACTCACACATCACGTCTTCACTGATCACTGCACGATTCACGTTCACGCATCATCCGAATCTTCAACGTGCTCAACGCGACGACCGCAAAGAGCACGCACAAAATGTAAAAGCGCATCACGACCTGCGATTCGTACCAGCCCTTCTTCTCGAAGTGATGATGAAGCGGCGCCATGAGAAAAATCCGCCGGCCGGCGCCGTAGCGTTTCTTTGTGTAGCGAAACCAGCCGCGCTGCAAAATCACCGAGACCGCTTCCATCACGAACACGCCGCCCGCAATCACCAGCAGCAGACGGCTGATGAATCAACACCGCGATGATCCCCAGCGCGCCGCCCAGCGCGAGCGAGCCGGTGTCGCCCATGAACATTTGCGCCGGATGACAATTGAACCACAGAAAGCCCAGGCCCGCGCCCAATCATCGCCGCGCAAAATACCGTCAACTCCCCCGCGCCGGCCACGTACGGAATCTGGAGATAGGCCGCGATCCTGCAGATTGCCCGCCAGATAGGTCAGCACCAGAAACACAAAGGACACGATCAGCGTGCAACCGATCGCCAGACCGTCCAGCCCATCCGTCAGGTTCACGGCGTTGGAGCTGCCGACGATCGTAAGCACCGTCAGCAGAATTCCAATTACCGGAATTCCAATCATAGCGCCGAGGTGAATTGGATATTTGTAAAACGGCACCATGAGCGTTGTCACCAGATTGCTTTTGATGACCGTTTTGCTTTCGGGAATGCGGAGTTCGCTCAAAGCCGGCATTTGCCACAAATAAATCGCCACGAAGACCGCGAGCGCGATCTGCACCCAGAGCTTCACCTGCGGTTTGGTCCCGCCGCCGCTCTGCTCGGTGATCTTTGCGTAATCGTCGTAAAAGCCGAGGCCGGTCAGCACGATCACCGAAAGCAACGTCAATTCGATCAGCGGATTCCACGCGCGTCCACAGCAGTGTCGTGGTGCTGAGCACCGCGATGATCAGAATGCCGCCCATCGTGGGCGTTCCCTTCTTGCTCAAGACGCGCGCGCCGAGTCCGCCGGCCTCTTCGGCCTTGTCGGCTGTATTCCTGTCCGAATTTCAATTGTTTCAACCATCGGATCACTTTCGGTCCGAGCCACCAGCTCAGCAGCAGCGCGGTGATCGCCGCGCCCGCGCTGCGGACCGTGATGTAGCGAAACAGCCGCAGCGGCTGAAAGCCGGTCCGCCCACGCGTTCCAGCCGACCAGTCCAGCAGCTGCTGGCTCAGGTAATAAAACATTCAGCTCTTCTTTGGCTCGGACTCATCTCCGCCTCGCGCAGCGCATTCGCGCTGACCCGCTTCCAATCCGCGATGCGCGCGACGCCTTCAACAGCACCAGGTCTCCGGGTTTCAGAAAACTCTTCACCGCGGCGGCGGCGCCGTCCGACATCAGAAAATTCGAGCACGCGATTCAAGCCGGCCGTCGCGCGCCGCCCGCGCCATCACCGGCGCCATTTTTCCAACCGCGAACAACTGATCGACGCCGAACTCGGCGGCGCGCCGGCCCACTTCTTCGTGCGCCGCTTCGCTGTGCGACGCCCAATTCCGCCATGTCGCCGAGGACGGCGACGCGTCGGCCTTTGCACGGCAGTTCCTGCAATGTCTGGAGCGCCGCGAGCATGGAATCCGCGTTGGCGTTGTACGCGTCGTCGAGCACACGCACGCCGTTGATTTCCCAAAGCTGGAGGCGCATTTTGGGCGCGTGCGCACTCCAGCAGGCCGTGCTGAATTTCGTCGCGGCCCAATCCGAGTTCCGCACCGATCGCTATCGCAAAGAGCGCGTTCACGATCTGATGCCGGCCAAGAAGATTGATTCTGTAGCCGCCCGTAAATTCTGCGGCTTGGGCGCTTCCACGTAGAAACGCGCACCTTGCCTCTCAAGTGAAACGTCGCTTGCGCGCCAGTCGTTGTCTTCAGCGAGCCCAACGCGAATCACCGTAGCAGCGGTGCGTTGAACTGATCCGCTCCGTCCATTCGCTGTCACCATTGATAAAGAGCTTGCCTTCGGCAGGCAGCAGTTCAGCGAGCCAGCCTTCTTCGTCTGCAACGCCTGCAAGATCGCCGAAAAATTCCAGATGCTCGCGCCCGATGTTCGTGATAATCGCCGAACTGCGGTTGAATCATTTTCACCAGCGGCGCAAGTTCGCCCGGGTGATTCGTGCCGGCTTCCAGCACCGCAGCTTGATGACCTTCTTCCAACCGCAACAAAGTCAAGGGCACACCGATGTCATTGTTGAAACTTGATTCACTGGAAAGCGTGTTGAGCTTTTGCCGCAGCACCGATGCGATCAGTTCCTTCGTAGTGGTCTTTCCATTCGAGCCAGCGACGGCGATGATCGGCAATGTGAAATCCCCCCGGTATTTTGCAGCGAGCCGGCCCAATGCCTTCCGCGGGCTGTCCACAGCGATGACAATGCAACCGAGGGATTCCTCCGGCGCTTCATCCCGGTCAACGACCACCGCACTCGCGCCCTTGCGAACGACGTCCTGCAAAAATTTATGACCATCGAAATAATCACCCGAAAGCGCGAAGAAAACTTCTTCGGGCTGAATCTTGCGTGAATCGGTTGAGATGCCGGCGACCACCGTGTCCGGCGGCCCATTCAGTTGTTCTCCGGCGCAGGCATTGGCAATGTAACTCATAGGACGTGCTTCCATTATTTCAGCGCGAACGTGGCGGTCACCACGGCAGTGATCGTCTTGTCGAGTGAACTTGTATCGTTCATCCCTTCGCCGCTGGTCTCGCTGCTGTGCAGCGGCGTAATTTGGAAAATGCCCATGTCGGCGAACTGCAATCCGGCAAGGGCACGCCCGCCTTGTGTGGCGATTTGTTCGGCGCGGACACGGGCGTCTTTCGTGGCTTCCGCGAGCATTTCAATCTTTGCCTCCGCAGCCTGCGTATAAACAAACTTCGGTGCACCGGTCGTCAACAACACACCCTCTTCCACCAACGCGCTCGAATCGCTATCGAGGCGCTCGACGCGATCCACGTCGGCAGAACGCGCCTCCACGAACTGGTTGAGGCTATAGCCGGTGGTTTTCTGTTCGGAACTGACGGTTCGCCAGCCGCGGTCTCCGTTCGTGGTTTGGCTTTCAAACGTTGCCCGGAGTTCGGTGATTGCGATGGATTTGAAAAAGTGATTCGTCATGCCCTCTCGATTCAGGAACGCGTCCACACTTTCCCGGTTGTCCTTCAGCTTCTTTTGCGCTTCGAGCAACGTCGGCGCTTGCACCGTGAAACTCGCCGTCCAAATGGCGAAATCGGACTGAATGTTTTTGCGGGCAGATCCTTTGACGACGATCGATTGCGAGTTCCTGATTTTAATCCACGCTTTTGTCCCGAGCATTGAAGAAAGAACCAGCCCCGCCGCCAGGAACAAGCCTGCGAGCATGCCGAATAGTTGTGGTCGCGAGCGGTTCATCTCAATCCCGCTGCCTTTCTGAAACTGTCCGGCTTCGTTCCGATTGAACACCCGCGATCGTTTGCGTCGTAGTGTCGGATACATCCGGCCGGATGTTCAGATAACTTGCCGCCCGTTCCGCCACGTTTTTGAACGCCGGGGCAGCAACGATTCCTCCGAAATGGCCAGCGCGCATATCCGGTTCGTCCAGCACAACGGCTATGCAAATCTCCGGATTATCCGCAGGGAAAAAGCCTATGAAGGATGAAAAAAATTTGCCGGGCAAATAACCGCCGACACCGGCTTTCTCCGCGGTTCCGGTCTTGCCGGCAACTGTGTAATGGTCGAGATGAGCCTTCGGCGCAGTGCCATCCGGTGACACCACCATCTTAAGAGCCTCGATCATTTGAGCGGCAGCTTCTTCGCTTATGACTTGTCGAACCGGCTCAGGAGCGTACTTTGCAACGACGTTTCCGTCCTGGTCTTCGAGCCGATCCACAATCATTGGATGCATCAGACATCCCCTGTTCGCGATGGCAGAAACGGCCATCGCCATTTGCAGTCGCGTAACATTGATTCCCTGCCCCATTGGGATCTGGGCAATGGAAACTTTGTACCAATCGGTCGGAGCGCGGACTTTGACGTTGACCTCTCCCGGCAGAGGGATGCCTGTGCGTGCGCCGAAGCCGAAATCCTGGATGTAGCGGTAAAGCGTGTCCTTGCCGAGCCGGATCCCGATCTTCGCCGCGCCGATGTTCGATGATTTCATAATGATCTCGCGAACGGCGAGATTGCCGAAGTGGTGCCCCTCGGCGTCATGCAGCGTATGGCCACCGAAGATGAAAGCTCCGTTCTCACAGAAAAACTGATCATTGAGCGAAACCGCGTGTTCGTTCAGAGCGGCAGAAACAACAATTGTCTTGAAGGTTGAACCAGGCTCCATGATGTCTGCAATCGCACGATTGCGAAGTGAATCAGGAGGAAATCCCCCGGGATTATTTGGGTCAAATGTAGGCAGGTTGGCCATTGCAAGGATTTCACCTGTGCGCGGACGAACGATAATTCCCGTGATTGCCGCGGGAGAAAATGTTTCCATCGTTTCTGCCAAAGCAGATTCCAGGATGTGTTGCAGTACCGAATCAATTGTGAGGACGACATTCAGCCCATCACGGGGTTCGACATCCTGTTCGCGCAACGAAACCAACTCGTGTCCTTTGCGATCGATTTCCGTCAAGCGCCAGCCGGGAACACCCTCCAGTTTTGAATTGAGCGAACGCTCGATCCCGTCGCGGCCTTCGATTTCGTTGAACCGGTGCTTATCCATTTCGCGCTCCTCGGTCGCCGCAAAACCCAGAACGTGCGCCGCCAGGGATTGATTTGGATAAAGCCGGATCGGATAATCCTGCGCAAAGATTCCTTGCTCGCGCAGCGCCCGAAACGAACTCTGCGCGGTCCGCGGAAGTTTCTTTTCGTCCGCAGCAAAGGTGAGATTGCTCATGGCTGCGCGGATTTTCTCCCATGTTTCAACCGGAACCTTCGTTTTGAGGCGTACATACTGGTTCGGGACAATTTCGCCCTTTTCGTTTATGTACGCGCGAGGCGAGAGCCGTTGAGCCAATTCCATTTCACTCGTCTGGAGCAACGGCGCAAGCAAATGGGCCACCCGGACTTGATTGGTGCCGATGAGTGAAGGATCAGCGCAAACCACTTTCAGGAATGAACTCGTGGCGAGAAGATTACCTTTGGCATCCAGAATGTCCCCACGGCGGGGCACGAACAGAAATGTGCGTTCGGTGTTCCTCTGCGCAACCACGCTCAACTCATCGTGGCGCAGCACCTGCAAGTTCACGAGCCGATAGCCGAGCCCCGAAAACGCCAGCAACAGCAGCAGCACGAGCATCAGCAGTCTTCGATATTGCAGTTGTTTCGCCATAAAAGGCCAGCCGCCCGTGGCGATCGGTTCCTCACCCGACGGCGTCACGAGCGGCGGCTAAATTTTTCATCAAACCAAGAATGTTGCGTCATGATTCGTATGCCAGCCGCCCGTGGCGATCGGTTCCTCACCCGACGGCATCACGAGCGGCGGCAAATTGTGTTTTGGTTATCACCAGGTTGCAGTCTGTGCCCGCTGCGCGGCGTATTGCGTCGCAGTGTCACCCCGCGACCCGTCCAGTTGTGGTTCTTTCAAGCGCCAAACCTGAGCTGGCTGCGGCGGCACCAATCCGAGATGCAGCGTCTTGATCCGATATTCGAGAAACGTCACTGAGTACATCGTTCCCAATGTTCTCTTCAGTTTTTCATTCTGTTTTTGTAGCACATCGAGGTCGTGCTCGCGTTTGGTAATCTGGCGTCCCAACCCATAAATCTGGTTCTTTTCCCAGACGTACCCCACGCCCGATCCGCCGATGAGCAGGCACAGCAGCAAGGCCTTCACCGCCGGCCCAAATCGGATTGCCGTGGACTGGTTTTTTCTATTTTTTGACATTTATTTAACGATTCGGCTTGCCAAGGGCAGCGCTGGATCAGCGACTCGGCTGCCGCTTGTTCAAAAATCGATCGCGATCTTAATCGGGCCAATGCTGTAATCTTTCTGAACCATCTGCTCTCGGCCAGATGCAGGAATGGTCATCGTTCCCGAAGCAAATTCCATGTGTCGGATTCCGACCCAAATTGAATGGCACCGCCCGACACTGAACTCCGGATGGAGGTTAAGAACCTCCAGGAGCGCGATGATTGCGCAACAGCACGCAAACGAAATTCCGAAGAACGTCAATTTTGTCGTCTTTTTCATTGTGCGTTGGTTCCAGCTATATCTTTTCGAACACTCTCAACTGCGCGCTACGGCTGCGCGGGTTGTCCGCCAGTTCCGCTTTACCCGGCTTAACCGGTTTACGCGTGACCATTTTTAGTTCGGGCGAGCGCGGTTCGCGCAACTCCGGAACGTCCATTCCTCCGGTGAACGTATAATCCCGCGCCCGCGCGCGCCCGAAATCCTTCACGACCCGGTCTTCCAGCGAGTGAAACGTGATGACTGCGAGCCGCCCGGCCGGAGCCAAAACTTTCATCGCCGCTGTCAGACCTTTTTCCAAACAGCCAATTTCATCGTTGACAGCGATCCGTAACGCCTGAAAAACCTTCGTCGCCGGATGCGCCTTCCTGCCACGCCTCGGCGAAAGCCTTTCAATCAGATCTGCCAGTTCCCGCGTCGTCTCGAACGGCCGCTGCGCCCGAGCATGAACGATGGCGCGAGCGAACCGCCGCGAATCCCGTTCCCCACCCAATTCCCAAAAAATCTTCGCCAATTCCTCTTCGCCGGCCGAATTTATTAATCCAGCCGCCGTCAACACCTGCCGGCAATCCATCCGCATATCGAGCGGCCCATCGTGCTGAAAACTAAACCCGCGCTCAGCAACGTCCAGTTGCGGCGAACTCACTCCCAAGTCCAACAGCACACCGTCACAACTCGCCGCAGGAATCCATTCAGCCAATTCAGCAAAATTCGCCCTGCGCAATTCAAAGCGCCCCGCAAATTCACTCAATCTCTTTTGAGCCGCTTCAACCGCGGCGCCATCGCGATCGCATCCATACAACCATCCAGTCGGCGAACTCGCGGCCAATATGGCTGCCGCATGTCCACCCCCACCGAGCGTTCCGTCGGCGTACCGGCCCGACGGCTTCAGCCGGAGCGCGGCCAACACCTCCGCCACCATCACTGGCTTGTGGACGAAATCGAGCACCACGCATCTGCTCCTCGCCAATTAAGTTCTTACCAAATCTGCAGCGACCGTTTCCGCTAGCGCGGTCGGTGTCTTCCCAGTCATCGGGCGTTTGACAACAACTTCCACGTCCGCCTCATTTAGGTCGTTTCGCACGACTTTGATGTTGTCCAAGGACAGCTCCCCTTGAACGGGGGCCTTGCTGAATTTTGGAATCGCAGGTTTCGCCACTGCGGATTTCGTCCACCACGCGGCTGGGTTGAGCTTCTTCAGTTTCTTCAGCCACCCGCTGAACTGAGTGCGCATACGGTTCTGGGCCTGCTTCGCGTGTTCCGTGTTCGGCCGCACCGGCAAATCAGCAGCCAAATCCTTTTTTTCCGGTGCCGCTACGGTTGTTCGATCAACCAGTGCTTCAGAATGTTCCGGCGGGTACGGCGGAGGCATCAGCCCGCGCCGGTTGTGGGGTTGAATTGGAAAAGGGATTTTTCCCGGAGCCAAACTTCGGCAGCAGGTTCCTTGGCCGCATACGATAGTGACCTGCGGAATCTCTGAAAGTCACCAGACTCTTTCCATTCGTTAGTAGGCGTCCAAGGCTCATAATTATTCCATCATCTTGAAGGCTTCCTGGGCCATTACAGCATCCGCCGCTGCGAACCTTTTCGTAACGCTGCGGATTCCAGATTTCGAACCGATCCAATAGGCCCACCAAAACAGCTTCATCGCGGATTCCCGCCGCCAACGCCATTTCCTCCGGAAGGCAAATCCGACCGGCTTTGTCCAAGGTCACCTGTACCGACTCGCTACCAATAAATCTCTTTAGAACCACCTTGTTGGGATCTCCATTTGGCATGGCATCGATATCACGCATCAGTTCAGCCATCTCCTCGGGAGGTAAAATGCGCAGGCAAGACCCTTCCTGGGACTTGGGCCAAAGAATAAGGGTAAACTCGATGCCCGATTTGGCAGGCCGCCATTTTGCGGGGATCTGAACGCGCCTTTTTTCGTCAACCCCATGACGATAGAGCGAGTTGTAATACGTCGGCTCAACTGGCCTGTTAGGTTCCATTCTTATTCACAGTGGCGCATCCTAGACACCTTTTGCCCCACTGCGCCCCATTTTTAACCACTATAACCCACCACCTGTCAATACTAATTAAAGGAAGTTTATTCCAAAGTTATTCACAATTTAGGTCTGTAGCCGAATCGGGACGCGCGAGCACATGAGCGGATAAGCATTTCCAAACGCCGCTCGTTTTCAGGCAATGAACTTAAACTCTCGATCCCGCCTGACGATTTTGGAATTGTGGCGGCCGTCGCGATGCGCACTGAAGAATTCGATTTTACATTGCCACCAGAATTAATCGCGCAGGAGCCTGCAAGGGAACGTGACCAGTCGCGCCTGCTTGTGTTGCATCGCGACACAGGAAAGATCGGACATCGTTGTTTGCGCGACATCGTCCAGTTCATCCGCGCGGGGGACGTCCTCGTTTTTAATGATTCACGTGTCATCCCTGCGCGGCTGCGCGGGGTGAACGCCAAGACCGGAGGCAAATTTGAAATTCTCCTGCTCGAAGAGAATGAGAAGAACGATTGGTGGGCTTTGGTCCGTCCGGCAAAGCGCGCCCGTGTGCGCACTGAGATTGTTGTGCTGGATCATCAACGGCAGCCCAGCGAAGTTCGTGCAATTACAGTTGAGACGAACGAAGAGGGTCATCGCCGGTTTCGTTTCCAGAACACACAAGATATTTCGACCGAACTCGAAAGATTGGGTGAAACCCCGCTTCCTCCCTACATTGGGCGTGAAGACTCACGACAGAGCAACCAGGATCGCAAACGCTACCAGACGGTCTTTGCACAACACGCCGGCTCCGTTGCCGCCCCAACAGCGGGCCTGCATTTCACGGAAGCACTACTCGAAAGAATCCGTTCCCGCGGAACCACGATTTGCTTCGTGACGCTTCACGTGGGCCTTGGAACCTTCGCACCAGTGAAATCGGAAACGATTTCAGCGCACCGCATGCACGAAGAACGCTATAGGTTGAGCGAAGACACAGCGCGTATTGTTAGCGTCGCGAAAGCTGCTGGTCGAAGGATTGTCGCGGTGGGAACCACAACCATGAGAGTGCTCGAAAGCATCGCCATGGAAAACAAAGGAGTGCTCGTTCCTCGCGCGGGTCGCACGAAGATCTTCATTCATCCTCCGTTCACTTTCAAGATTGTGGACGCATTGCTCACAAACTTTCACTTGCCCCGCTCTACTCTGTTGATGCTTGTAAGCGCATTTGCCGCTCCGGGCAAAATCAACGGGCGTGAACTTGTTTTGGCTGCATATGCCGAGGCCATCCGCGAGCGGTATCGGTTTTTCAGTTACGGAGATGCCATGTTGCTTCTCTGAAAGAAGCCTGTCATGCATTCGCAAGGAATATCCCGCGGGATGTGTTATCGTTCAGAAGATGAACACAAAGAAATCGATGCCGTTGGTTTCAAACGACCCCAACGCACGGAAGCGTCTTGTTGAATTGCGCGAAGCTCTCCTAAAGTTGCACAAAACGCTCGTGGATTCAGAGCGCGTGAGTTACGAACAAACCGTTGGCAAAGTGAAATCGCCAAACCATTTTCTGCAGCTTCTCATCAACGATCCCTGGTTTGCCTGGCTGCAACCGCTTTCGCAACTCATCGTATCAATGGATGAAATCCTTCAGGAGAAACAACCGCTGTCCGCCGCCAGTGTGGGCGCATTGGTGAAGGAAGCCAGCCTCCTCCTGCAGCCGAGCGAACACGCGCAACAGTTCTCCGGACATTACTTCGAAGCGTTGCAGCGCGATCCGGACGTTGTCCTCGCGCATGGCGAGACCGTTAAGCTTCTTCGTCCGCGAAAATCTTCCCAGACTAGATAGCAACGAACTTATTGCGACTCGCCTGAGCGGTTCGATTCAACCCATCGCGCGAACAGCCAGAGGAGATCTGCGAGTCGGTTCAGGTAAATCAAGATTTCCCGATTTCCGAGTTCGCCATTTTGCTGGAGCGAACAAACCTCTCTTTCAGCGCGGCGACAAACAGTGCGCGCTACATCCAGCGCAGCCGACGAAATGTTATTTCCGGGAATCGCCCAACCTTTGAAAGAAGTTTTTTGCGCCTCAATCTCCGTCACCAACTTCTCAAGTTTTGCCGTCATCTCGCGCGTGACAGGCGAATATCCGTCGCGCCTGTAGCGTTCGCGGTCTTCGTTTGCAGTGGCGAGTTCGCCCATCAAAATGACCAGGTCCTTTTGAATCCCGAGCAGGTTGTCCTTTGCGAAATCGTGTTCTGCGGCTGCGCGGGCCATACCGAGGGCGGCGTTCAGTTCATCAACTTCACCGTAGGCGCGGACACGTGGATGTGATTTGGAAATACGCCGACCGTACATCAAGGCGGTGGTTACGTCGTCGCCGGTCTTGGTCACGATGCTCATGGTGGAAAGCTAAAGCTCACTCTTCCCTCTTAAAAGTTGAAAAGCGTCTGATTCCTTGCGCGGGCACGTAGCCCGATCGGACACCAATTGCCGGGGCGAAAATGCCAAATTCGGTGAAGCGTCGGATGCTCATAAAGGCGGAACATCGACCCGCATGAGTAACGGCGGTCCAGCCTAAGCGCGAGACCAGTTATGCCGAGCGACCAAGTCGAATCGAATATCAACTTCCCAACCAAAGTTTCGGGGGAGCGAAATCATCCAGCCGACTCTTCGCCGCAAACGATCCATCCCCATCCACAACCACAACCACAGTGGAAGCCGATGTCGCTGCTCGGGGTCCACTACTGGCATATGAAAACCAGTGGCGGCGGCGACCTCTATCTCACCGATTTTGCCGTTCCATTTTGGGAACATTTGCAGCCCGAGAACTGGTACGCGCGCGAATGGTTCGAAGCCAAGCGTCAGCGGCTGGAAGGAACGATACAGTTTACCGCGTTCCGACGCGTATCGTGGATAACATTTCTCTGAGCCTCGTCGTTAAATGGTCGCGCGTCGGCGAAGTGGTGCCGTTGGACACGCTCACGGTCAACAAATTCATCCACGCGGAATTCAACAGTCCGTTCGAGGAGTTCTCCTTGCTGATGGAGTTGCGCAGAGGAGAAGTCGGACCCAATGCAATCCGCATTCACACGCAACGGCCGCTGGCGATTTACGTTCCCAGCGAGCGGATGCAGGATTGGCAGATCAGCCGTTCGGAGGACAAAATCCGCGCGAAGGTTGCGCGACATCCCGGCGTCGAAATCGACATTCTCCGGCAATACGTCGTGCTGTTCGGCTGGATAAAAGGCCGCGATGCGGTGGAGACCGCGAACTATTTCCATCTTGAAGGCAGGACGCGCGCGGAGTTTCTCGCGCACACGACGAGCCTCGTCACCCACGAGTTGCACCAGAAAGGCTATCGGGTCATCGACATGAAACCGGCGCACGTCATTCTGCGACCGGGGCCGAACCGTTCACTGTTGCGCGATCGCAACGGACAGATTGCCTACGCGCTGGTCGATTACGAATTGCTCGAACGAACTCCCGAACACGAGCAGTCGGTCCGCTCCGCCAACCGCCAGCTTTACCTCAAGTACATGGCCAGGCGTTTTGAAACGGACTCGGTCAAGCCCATGCCCGCGCATCTCAGGTCGGTCAACATTCTCGGGGTGGATTACGTCTTCGGTCGGGCTGAAAGCACCGGAGGATTGCTTTGGGTCGCTGGAAAAGATCCGGATCTGTTCAACTATTTCCTTCCTGAACGCTGGCGGCGCACTCCAAAGAAAAAATTGTCATCACGCAACCAGGTTTTTTACACGCGCACAAAGGACAACATCAATCTCGTCTGGAAAGTCTCGCGCATGGGTGACGCGGCGTGGCTGACCAATCCCGAAGCAAACCGTGATGCGGTG
The DNA here is from genome assembly GCA_963760675.1 of uncultured Verrucomicrobiae bacterium. Lineage (GTDB taxonomy): Bacteria > Verrucomicrobiota > Verrucomicrobiia > Limisphaerales > BOG-1460 > CAVXEG01. Next base: position 467,689 of record CAVXEG010000009.1, on the reverse strand, counting down.
CGCACCTATGGTTTCAACAGTCCGTTTGAGGAGTTCGCGTTCGCTCTCGAGCTTGCGCGGGCGGGGGTGAAGACGGTTTATCCGCGGGCGATTTATATGACCGGAACGCCACGTGAACCTTCCGACGAATCGCGTGACGATCGTCGGTACAGCACGCTTGGCGGATTGACCACACCCGATGGTGAACCAGTCGTGCGTAAAGAGTATGATTACATCACGGTCTGGGGATTCTGGAATGGACCGGACGAACTGCTGGCGGCGGCGGACGGGCGATTCTATCATGCCATCAATGCGAAACGCGCGTCCGCGAACAAACTCATCTCGCAACAAATGCTGCGGGATCTGATGGAACTCAAAGCAGTGCGGCTCGCCCGTTGCGGCTTCGAGGATCTCAATCCCAAATCGGACCATCTGCTGATCTCGTTCGACGATTCCGACACGCTCGTGCTGAGTTCAAGCGGAAAACCCGAAGTGCGCCTCTGTAATTTTGAATTGGTCCGTCGCGTCCTTCCACATAGCTGAACAAGAAATGCGTCGAAAGACTCTTCCAGAACTCCTGCGATTTTTTCGTGACGGGACGACAAGCGACTTGTCTGGGGAAAAGCGGCGGGCAACCCATTCGTAACAAGATCGAAGGCGAAGAAGACACCAGCGGAGGGACGCTCATGAATGTGCTCAGACATCAATGCATCATTGCAGCCCTCGTTGTCTTTCCGGCTCAGGCGTTATTTGCCCAAGGCACATTCCAAAACCTGGATTTCGAGTCGGCGAACGTGGCAGGTTACTCACGCGGAGATCTTAATGTGCCAATTAGTCGAGCCCTTCCCGACTGGGAGGGCATTGTCACTACGCCGACTTCCACCAACTCAAAGAGCCTCGTTGTGGTATGATGGCATCAGTCTGGGAGGCGCGGCACTTTCGATAAATGACTTCAGGCACGGGGCTTGGATTCACCCCATTGGAAGGCAACTTCAGCGCATTCCTGTTTGGGGGCGACGAATTTGCCAACTCGTCAATCACCATCAGTCAGACAGGGTTGGTGCCAAGCGGTTCACTGTCGCTTCAGATGCTCGTCGGCACCTATGACGGCTTTCATAACGGGCCATTTGTCGTCGCACTGAATGGTCAAATGATTAACATGGTCGCTTTACAGAGTTTTCAAAAGTACATCTTGTTTGCTGGTGACGTTTCCTCCTACGCGGGAAAAGTCGGCACGCTTTCGATAACCGCTGTGCCAGTCGCATTCGCACCGAACATGGTTTCCGTGGATGGTATTGTCTTTTCAGCTCAAGCTGTCCCTGAACCCAGCGCGTTTGCGTTAGCGGGAATTGGATTTTCGCTCTTTGGTTTTCGTCGCTGGCGAAAGGCGAGGCGATGAAGTTTGCCTCTGGGGTGTTGTCCTCGGCACAAGTAACTTGACAGTTACTTTGCATCCTCTAGTGTCCAGCAGTCACCGAGCATGATCGTCGGACAGCATCCAGGCCGGAAAGCCGCGGGGCGAAATCCACAGCAGAGTCAGGAACGCATTCTTGAAGCCGCGCTGAAGGAATTCGCCGCGAACGGTTTCGCCGGAGCCCGCGTCGATGTCATCGCCAGACGGGCGCGGATCAACAAGCGGATGCTCTATCATTATTTCGGCGACAAGGAAGGGCTTTTCCGCGAAGTGCTCCGCCGCAAGATGGCCGAACGCGCAGCATGGCTGGCGTCCGCTCCCGAGGACCCGATTGAGCGGCTGCCCTTCTGGTTTCAACTGGCGTGCCGGGATCCCGACTGGATTCGCATGCTCGAATGGGAAGCGCTTCAGTGGGGCGAAGAAAAGGTCATTGACGAGGACAGGCGCGCGCAAGCGTTTGCCGGCGCGCGCGAGCGGCTGCGGCTGATGCAGGAGAAAGGTGTGCTGGCGAAGGAATTCGATCCGGGCCAGTTGTTGCTCTCGATGATGGCGCTCACTGCTTACCCGCTTGCCTTCCCGCAACTGGCGCGGCTGGCGACAGGACTGTCCGTGTCCGACACGGAATTCCAGAAACAACGCGAAACATTTTTGAGACAATTCGCCGGCGCGTTCAGGGTCCACTCCGGAAACGGAGGCTTTACCGCTTCGCCTTCCGGCCACAAGAAAGAAACTTGAGATGAAACGTTCTTGCGCCAGCTTCGGGCCGTTCCCCCGCCACATCCTCTTGTTCGGATTCGCTGCTCTTTCGGCAGTCATATTGATGAGTTCATGTTCGCGCCAGGCTCCGGCAGGTGCGGGGGCTCGCCGTCCGGGAAGCGGCGCTCCCGTGCCCGTGCTGGTCGCGCAGGCAGTGGCGCGGGACATTCCCATTGAGATTCACGCCATCGGCACGGTGCAACCGTTCTCAGCGGTTTCCGTGCGGCCACAAATCACCGGGAAAATCATTCAGGTGCATTTTCGGGAAGGTCAGGACGTGAAATCCGGAGATCTGTTGTTCAGTCTCGATGCGCGACCGTGGGAAGCCGCGTTGAACCAGACGGTGGCAAACTCGAAGCGTGACGAGGCGCAACTGGTCAGCGCGCGGCTGGCGTTCCAGCGCAGCAGCAATCTTTTCGAGAGCAAGATCGCATCGCAACAGGACCTGGACACCGCGGAGGCAGAGTTTCAGGCGCTGCAAGCAACTTTGCTGGCAGATAATGCCGCAATTTCAAATGCACAGTTAAATCTCGGATATATGGAGATTCGTTCGCCAATTGAAGGCCGAACAGGCGACTTGACGGTCAAGGCCGGCAACGTTGTGAAAGCGCCGGATGATGTGCTGCTGAGGATCACTCAAATCCATCCAGTTTACGTTGGTTTCTCTGTTCCGGAGCGGCACCTCCCGGAAATTCGCAGTGAATTTTCCTCGACGAATCTTCCGGTGCAAGCTGTGGTGCCAAGCCAGACGAATCATCCGGCTTTCGGCGAGCTGACTTTCATCGACAACATGGTGGACACCAACACCGGCACGATATTCCTGAAGGGGACATTCCCGAACACAAACAACGTGCTTTGGCCCGGACAATTTGTGCATGTCTCGCTGACGTTGAGCAATCTCACGCAGGCCACAATTGTTCCCTCTCAAGCAGTGCAAACCGGACAGAACGGTGAGTTCGTTTTTCTGGTCAAGCAGGACCAAACCGTAGATGCGCGACCCGTCGCGACGAGCGTGACGTATGATGGCTTCACGGTAGTTTCGAGCGGCGTCAAGCCCGGTGAAACGGTGGTAACTGACGGCCAATTACGCCTCGTTCCGGGCGCGAAGGTGAACATCAAGAGCGCAGAAAATGGAGCGGCGACGAATGCTGTCGCGGAAGACAAATAGAGGCATTGTATGTCTCCGACGCGAGCTTAGCTGAAACTCACGATGAGCGTTCCCGAACTTTTTATACGCCGTCCTGTGATGACCACATTGGTCATGGCCGGCATTTTGTTGTTCGGCATCCTCAGTTATCGCTTCCTGCCCGTGAGCGATCTGCCCAGCGTGGATTATCCCACGATCCAGGTGTCGGCCAGCTTGCCTGGCGCCAGTCCCGAGACCATGGCCTCGGCGGTTGCAACGCCACTGGAGAAACAGTTTTCGACGATAGCGGGTGTCGATTCGATGTCATCCGTCAGCTCGCTGGGCAGCTCGCAAATCACCATTCAGTTCACGCTCGAACGAGACATCGATGCGGCGGCGCAAGACGTGCAAGCAGCTATTTCAAAAGCGAGCCGCCAGCTACCGCCGGACATGCCGTCGCCGCCGACGTACAGCAAGGTCAATCCCGCGGATTCACCGGTGCTGTATCTCGGATTGTCGTCCCCCACCCTGCCGCTTTCCACCGTGGACGAATACGGCGAAACTCTCATGGCCCAACGCATCTCGATGATCAACGGCGTGGCGCAGGTGAATGTGTTCGGCTCGCAACAATACGCCGTGCGCATTCAGGTGGATCCAACCAAACTTGCCAGCTACGACATTGGTATTGATGAAGTCGCGCAGGCCGTTCAGGCGGGAAACGTGAACCTGCCGACCGGCACCCTGAACGGCCGGCATCAGGCGTTCACAGTGCTCGCCAGCGGCCAGCTAACGAAAGCGGCGGAGTACCGGCCGCTCATCGTCGCGTACCGCAAAGGCAGCCCGGTGCGGCTGGAGGAACTGGCGCGTGTCACCGACAGCGTTCGCAATGATCGTGTGGCGAGCTGGTTCAACAACACTCGAGCGATCATTTTGGCAATCCAGCGTCAGCCTGGAGCGAACACGGTCGCGGTGGTGGATGCGATCAGAAAACTCCTGCCACAATTTCGCGCCCAACTGCCGGCTTCAGTGGATGTCGGAATTCTCTACGACCGCTCGGAGTCCATCCGCCAGTCCGTTGACGACGTGCAGTTCACGCTGCTGCTGACCGTGTGCCTCGTGGTGCTCGTCATTTTTCTTTTCCTGCGCAATATTTCCGCGACCGTCATTCCAAGTCTCGCGCTGCCCATGTCCATCATCGGCACGTTCGCGGCGATGTATCTGCTCGGTTATAGCATCGACAATCTCTCGTTGATGGCGCTGACACTGTCCGTGGGATTCGTCGTGGACGACGCGATTGTCATGCTCGAAAACATCGTTCGGCACATGGAGAACGGTGAACCGGCAATGCAAGCCGCATTGCGTGGCTCGCGGGAAATTGGCTTCACGATCATTTCCATGACGCTCTCGCTGGCCGCCGTGTTCATTCCCGTGCTGTTCATGGGCGGCATTCTTGGAAGGCTGCTGCATGAATTCGCCGTCACAATCGCCATTGCCGTGCTCGTCTCCGGCTTTGTTTCTCTGACGCTGACACCAATGCTCTGCAGCCGGTTCGTTCGACCTTCGCACGAGAAGAAACATGGCCACGTTTATGCCGTGTCGGAACGGTTCTTTCAGGGAATGTATCGGGGCTACGAGCGCATCTTACGGGTGGTTATGCGTCATCGGCTGAGTACGCTGATGGTTTCGCTCGTGGTCCTGGTAGCGACGGGCGTTTTATTCGTGGTGATTCCGAAAGGCTTCTTCCCGGTGGAGGACACAGGGCAGATTTTTGCTCAGACAGAAGCAGCTCAGGATATTTCGTTCGAATCCATGCGCGCGCATCAGATGGCCCTAGCCAAAATAGTTGCGACGGACACGAACGTCGCTGCTTTCATGTCAGCCATCGGCGCAGGCGGGCCGACCGCCACCGCAAATAATGGACGATTGTTCATGCGTTTGAAGCCACGTTCGGAGCGCCGCTTGAGCGCGGAACAGGTGATTCAGGAGCTTCGGCCAAAGCTCGCGACGGTTCCCGGCATTCAGGTGTATATGCAGGTGCCGCCGCTCATTCGGATGGGCGGAATGTTGTCCAAGGCGCTTTACCAGTTCAGCCTTCAAGGCACGGACGCCAAAGAACTCCAATATTGGACACCCAAACTCATCAGCGGGATGTCCGCGTTGCCCGGCTTTCAGGACGTGACCAGTGACATGCTGATCGCAAATCCGCAAATCACCGTTGAGATTGATCGCAACAAGGCTTCCACGCTCGGGGTCACACCGGAGCAGATCGAAAGCGCATTGTACAACGCCTACGGCCAGCGTCAGATTTCAACAATCTACACTGACGTGGACGAATACTGGGTCGTCATGGAAGTTGAGCCACAGTATCAGCGCGACCCGAATGCATTGTCGCAACTCTACATTCGTTCCTCCAGCGGCAGGCTCATTCCACTCGGCGCGGTGGCGAGGCTCAGTCGGAATGTCGGCCCGCTTACCGTTTCCCACGTCGGTCAGTTGCCGTCCGTCACGATCTCCTTCAATCTCGCGCCTGGAGTTTCACTCGGAACTGCCGTGGACCAAGTGCAGCGGCTCCAGGACGAATTGCACATGCCGCCCACGGTAATCGCAAGTTTTCAGGGTTCGGCGCAAGTATTCCAGTCTTCCGTAAAAGGGCTTGGCATTCTGCTCATCATGGCGATTCTCGTCATCTACATCATCCTGGGCGTACTCTATGAAAGCTTCATTCATCCGATCACGATTTTGTCCGGCCTGCCGTCGGCTGGCTTCGGCGCGTTATTGACTCTGATGATTTTCGGAATGGACCTGAACATTTATGCGTTTGTCGGTTTGATCATGCTGGTCGGCATTGTGAAGAAGAACGCGATCATGATGATCGATTTCGCGCTTGACGCAGAACGCCAGGGAAAAACTCCGGCGGAAGCCATTTATCAGGGCTGCGTTCTTCGCTTCCGGCCCATCATGATGACGACAATGGCCGCGTTGATGGGAACGCTGCCGATTGCGTTGGGCTTGGGCGCCGGCGGTGAATCACGGCGTCCGCTCGGCCTGGCGGTGGTGGGCGGACTGATCGTCTCGCAATTGCTGACGCTCTTCATCACCCCGGTGATTTATCTCTACATGGATTCCTTCCAGCGCTGGGTACGGCGTCACCTGCCTCACCGGCATGCCCAGGAAGCTTCCGTTGGCGCTCCCGCAACGACGACCTGACCGCAAAAGATCATTCCGTTGGCGGGCCGTTTTCGGGCAGAGCGCGATAGAAATGGCTCCCGCCGTTTGCCGCGTCAGGATCAATGAAGTCAATGCTGCCGTTGACGACCTGGTTGGTGCAGATGGAAATCCAGTTCGCCAAATCCGTTGAGTATTCGACATGGAACCATGCGCCATCCGGTCCCGATGCTGCCAGATGAAAACGTTTGTCTGGCAGTATCCCGGTAAGCGGTCTGGGTTGCGGGCCATCGAGGATGAGAGTCGCCGCGCGGCGCGGTAAACCCAAAACGTATTCCGCCGGCGTGTTCGTGTCTGCCAGTAACGTGAGCACGACCGTGCTGGAGATGTCCGGCGGGCCGTCATCGACAGGCACGATGTTGATCATTGCGCTGCGTTCACCCGCGGGAATCGTCACCGTACCGGACAACGGCACATAGTCCACACCATTAGTCGCCGAACCGCCGATTGCGTAAGCGACGGTTAAAGCATCGTTCGTGTCACCGCGTCGGCGAACAACAAAGGTGGCGTTCTTTGGACCGCAATTGGTGAAGAATTGGTAAACATGGTTGGTGTCCCACACGCTCCACGTCGGGTTTGCAGTCGTTAGGCCGAGCCATGGCCAGCAGTTTGTGCCTTCAATCGCGACCGGATCGCTCGCAACGATGCTGATGATCGGCGGCCGGTTCGTTGGAGGCGGTGGCAACGGAAGAATTGTCACGAAGATGTGCGCTGCGCGCGAAACAGCATTGCTGTTGTCCGTAGCCGCTGCGGACAAAACGTGAATGCCGATTGACGCGTTGCTCCAGGTCAACTCCCACACATTGCTTGCGATAATTGGGAACGGCAAAGGAACAGGGCCGGATGGAGGCGGCATGGCTTTGACGATATGACCCAAGCCGAGAGAATTTGTTCCGTCTGCGATGAATTCGACAGAATTAACCGTCCCATCCGGATCATGCGCGTACGCAAAGAGCGGCAGGTCAATTGGGCTGTGGAAAAGGGAGCCGTTGGGTGGACTGATAATCCGCACGATGGGCGCCAGGTTCGTGTGCGGCGGCGGAGGCCCGTTCGATACCGTGATGCCAACGGTGTCGGAAACATTCGTCGCTCCGAAATTGTCGCTCGCCACGGCTGTCACGGAATAAGTGCCCGCCGACACGTTCGTCCAGGACAAGAAATAAATCAGGCCAACGATTCCATTTATGCCTGGCGGATCGAGAGCCAGCGGTTGCCCCCTACCGAGATCCACGATACCCGCGAAAAACTCCACGTTGGTCACATAGCCATAGGCGTCATCCGCCTTTGCGATTAGCCCAATATCCACGGGCGCGCCGTAAAATACAGAGCCATTGGTCGGCGAAACCATCTGCGCGACCGGAAGCAAATGGGTTTGCGGAGACGGCGCATTTGAAACCGTGATGCTCACCGGGTCGGAGGTGTTCGTGGCCCCGAAATTGTCTTTCACGACGGCTGTGACGGAATAAATTCCGGGCGGCGCGTTGGTCCACAACAGGCAAAACGGATTCACCGGATTCGCACAGGCCGGGCAATTGGTTCGGGTGCCGAGACTGACGCCGTTTGCGAAGAATTCCACCGTGGCCACGTAGCCATCCGGATCCCCGGCGTCGGCGCAAATGACAATGTCCGGGCTGTCGAAGTAGCAGGGCAAAGCACACGGCGGATTATTCGTGAGGCACGGCGGGCAATCGACCTGGCCGAAAAACGTCGCGCCGTTCGTAGGCGCAACGATGCGCACGAAGGGCGGAATGTTCGTCTGCCCAGTTGGCATGATGTAAACGGTTGCGTGATCCGGGGAACCTGTCGAATAATTGATCGGGCTCATCAGCGGAGATGGGCATAGCTCCAATGTGACTGTTTTCACATTCGTCTGCCCGAGATCAATTGGGTCGATGGTGACGAAATTGGACATGACCCCGGACGCCAATTGCACGAAGTTGCCGATGCTTTTGTAATCCACGCCGTTCGATGCGCTTCCGCTGATACAGCAATACACGTTGAGCGCCGGCTCAGGATTCCCCGTGCGGAAAATGGTGAACGTTCCCGTGTCGCCCGCCCATGTCGCCCACGGGTCTGTCGCTTGGATGGTGACGATTGGGACCGAATTACTGGTCGCGGTCTGTGCGAAGTTATTGAGAGACGATGTTAGAAGAATGACGGCAGCCCTTCCTGCCAATGAACCCACTAGATACCTGGTCTTCATGCGGACAACCTGTTTCTGCCAGCGATTGAACGCCTGAGTATAAACCATAAGCGCTGCGAGAAGTCAAGGTGAACGGATGTTAACAGGCCACAACCGCATACCGAAAAAGCTCGCTTAAGAGTTCAGAATCGGAGAGAAAATCTGCGACTCACCGATGATAACCAATGCGTTCCAATCGCAAAACGATCCCTTGGAACGTCCACGCCTTTTTATCGTTCTGACGACGATTGCCATCAATATCGTCGCTGTTGCGCTCCTCACGCTCGTTCCATGGTCGAATTGGCGGACCGGCCTTGAATTAAATGCCCTCGACAATGTGCTACTGCTCGTTTTCGCGTTTCGGCGCCGCGACGCCTTCCTGATGCGGCTGATCGTTTTCGGTCTCATGGTCGGATGCACTGAGCTTGCCGCGGATGCATGGCTCGTGGATTCCACCCGGACGCTTGATTACTCCATTGGCGGCGGACCGATGGTTTGGCGCTCGCCGATCTGGATGCCGCTCGCGTGGGAAATTGTCACCGTGCAGTTTGCCTGTTTGGGGTTATGGCTGCGCGACCGATTCGGCAATTTGGGACTCCTCATTGTCGGCACGCTCGGCGCAATCAATATTCCCTATTACGAAGAAATGGCGCGGCGCATCCATTGGTGGACTTACAGCGGCTGCCGGATGATCTCAAACACTCCTTACTACATCATCGTCGGTGAACTCGGCATCGCCATTGCATTGACATTATTGGCCGGACCAGTCCGTCGCGGTAACTGGAAGGCAACGTTGCTTGCGGGAATCGCTGGAGGACTTGCGATCTTCATCTGTTATGCGCTGGGCTATGGCCTGACCGACGGACTGATCGGGACGCCACGCTAACCCACGCCTGTAACGGACGTCACTGAGACGGCTGCACGGAAGCATCCGGCGGCGGTGACTTCTGATTCTTGTCCTTCTTCTTCGACCCGTCTTCCTTCTTCATCTGGACCTGCTTTGCCGCGCGCTCTTGTTCCTTGGGCGAACGCAGCCGCTTGTCAGCAGGTTCTTGCGCATGCGGAGCGATTTGCCTGTTGGGAGCCACCGGAGGCACACTTTCAATCCGAACAGGAGATTTCACTTCACGTTCCGCTGCTGGCCGCATGTCGATCCTCGATTTCGGCTCAAAAACGGTGGGAGCGGGTGGATTCTTTTTCTCAGCCACCGACTCGCGCTTCTTTTCCTCACGAGCTGGATTGGATGTGACAGGTTTCGGCACTGGTTCCGAGGCGACTACTGGTCTTTGAGTTGGCCGAACGTCCTGTCGCGGCAAGACCGCTTTCTCCGGCGTGGGTTCGCGTTCCTTTGGGGGAGTGCTTATTACCTGCGACTCATTCTTCGTCTCTACGCGCTCAGGTTGTCCAACTTTCCGGTCGTGTGTCGGGATATTCCGCTCGCGGGCGGCCACCGTTTCCTCGTCGTGATGGCGAAATTGATTTACGGACACCGATTCCACCTTGTGACCGCTCTCGCGTTCGATCTGTTCAGGCCGTGGACCTTCGTTAATCACCGTCTTGTTCACGATCTTCACCTTGGTGATGTTGACGGTCTTGTTGATGACGGTTGTGTTATTGACGATCACAGTCGCGGGCCGGACTGGTTCCACCATCCGTCGATTTTCGACAAAGACGTATGCGCGCGGCACCAACGCTGGTTCATACACATCCACAGTCACGCTGACGGTCATGGCGGGCGGTAATGGTGCCCAACCGACGTACCCACCGCCTTCGCGCCAGGAAACCCAAGCCGGCGCCCATTCTGTTCGCGGCACCCAAACCCATCCGAGCGTCCCGTTGAAATCCCAACGGCCGTAATGGTACGTGGCCCAACCCCACGGCTCGTCGCTCACCCAATACCAACCAGCATCCGTGCGTTGCCAATGGCCGTTAGAATAAGGCCGCCAGCCCGGGCTTACACGAGCCGGAACCCAGCAACGCCCGTACGACCCGACGACTTCCCATCGTCCGTAAACGGCAAGAGGTTCGTAAAAATCATTCACCGTCTGAATCACCACGACTGGCGGTTGTTCCGGTGGCGGCACATAGACAACCTCCGGCGCGGGTTGAGGCGCAGGCTCTGCTGGCGCAGGCACATAAACCGTTCGCGTCTGCTCAATGACTTGTGTCCGGCATCCGGTAAGTGCGGCAACCAGCAGGCTGGACACGACCAATCCGGCACGGGCATGTGAACGTGTTGTAGTTTTCATTATCTCTTTAGTTGGTGGCCAATTCGTCGTCACGCACATGGGACGTGCATCATGCGCGATCCTTCAGGAGCTATACAGAATTTTCCTGAAAATAAATTGAATAAATCTTCGGACGCTCCGCCGAACGGCAGACCAGACTCGACGAAAAGAAATGGTTGAGGCGAAGAGTTGGCAGATTAGCAGCCGCTTCCCATTTTTCACCGTTTCTTGCGTGCCACGCCAGTCTTGATGGCGGCCCGTTGCACTGCCTCGGCGACCCGCTGAACCACTTCGCGGCTGAACACGCTGGGAACAATATATTCCGGATTCAACTGACGCGGCGGGATGCAGCCTGCGATGGCGTGAGCGGCAGCGAGCTTCATCGCTTCATTGATTCGTCTGGCCCGCACGTTGAGCGCGCCGCGAAAGATGCCTGGAAAGGCCAGCACGTTGTTGATTTGATTCGGATAATCGCTGCGCCCGGTCGCGATGATGAACGCCTTTTCGCTCGCCTCCTCCGGCATGATTTCAGGAATCGGATTGGCCAGCGCGAAAACAATCGGTTTGGCCGCCATGCGTTTGAGTGCCTTGACGTTGACTGTGGCGGGCCCGGAAACGCCGATGAAAACCTCGGCCTTCTTCAAGGCGTCTTCCACGGTTCCATGGAGACTGCGAGGATTGGTATTTTCGGCCAACCAAAGCTTGCTCTCGTTCAATTCTGTTTTTCGCGCCTTGTTCAAGATTCCCTGGCGGTCGCAAACCACGATGTCCCCGGCTCCGGCGCTTAACAGCATTTTCGTGATCGCCGTGCCTGCCGCGCCCGCTCCGGAAATGACAATCTTGAGCCGTGGAAGCTTCTGGCGGGTGAGGCGCAGTGCGTTCAACAAGGCCGCCAGCACCACGACGGCGGTTCCATGCTGGTCATCGTGAAATACCGGAATGTCCAGGCGCTCCTGCAGTTTCCGTTCGATCTCAAAACAGCGCGGAGCCGAGATGTCTTCAAGGTTGATTCCGCCAAAACCCACCGCGATGGCGGCGACGGTCGCAATGATTTCATCCGGGTCCTTGGTGCTGAGACAAATCGGGTAGGCGTCAATGTTCGCAAATTCCTTGAACAACATTGCCTTGCCTTCCATGACCGGCATCGCGGCTTCGGGGCCGATGTCACCAAGCCCCAGCACGGCGCTGCCGTCGCTGACCACCGCGACGGAGTTTCCTTTGATGGTAAGTTGCCAGGCCTTCTTCCGGTCCTCCGCAATCGCCATGGACACGCGCGCCACGCCCGGCGTATAGGCCATGGAAAGAGTGTCACGAGTGGTGACGGGCACTTTGTTCTGAATGGCAATCTTGCCGCCCAGGTGAAGCAGAAACACCCGGTCCGACACATTGACGACCTTGACCTTGTCAATCCGGCGAATCGCGCTGACGATTTGTTGAACGTGATCCTGGCCGCGCGCGCGCACGGTCACATCCCGCGTCATGGTTTTGTTATCGGCGGCAACAATGTCAACGGCACCCAAATCACCGCCGTGCTTGCCGATCACCTGCGTGATGCGCGCGAACATCCCGATGCCATTGGGATAATTCAATCGCATGGTGAACGTGTAACTGACCGACGGTCCCGTCTGTGCTCGTTTCATAAAATCTTGATCACATGCAACGCGGAGACCGATGACTTGTCCAGCGTGAAGCAGGAAGATGGTTGTTGCTATATGTCCGCCACGCGCCGATCCTGAACCATGAATAGCCTCGAAGCCCACGGATTCCGCGAAGTCAAAAAGCAACTCAGCCATCGCATGAAGCGCGACGGGTTGGACACCATCAACGTGGAAGTCACCCGCGCCAGCGGAAAACACAAGGTCACTTTCACCGGCTCGCCCGAGCAGGTGATCCAAGCCAAAAAAATCCTGGCCGCCTGGGCCTGATTTCGGCGGGCCGCTTGGCGCTTTTGTGGATTGCCTTGGCGCGGGGACAAGCGCAACCCTGTCACGCGAATGCAATCCCAGCCCCACTCCGCCGATCACTTCGGTCCGCAACGCGACTTTTGGTGGCATCGCGATTTCCTCGATCTCATGGCCACGCGCTGGCGATTGCGCGAAGCCACTTCGCTGGCGGACATCGGTTGCGGTCAGGGACATTGGTCGCGCCTGCTCTACTCCTACTTGAGGTCGCCCGCCCGGTTAACCGGCGTTGATCGCGAGCCGAGGTGGGTGGTCGAAGCAGAGCAGAATTTCCGGTGCGCCTTTCCGCACGTGACGCCGGAACAATTCAAGTTCGTCGCGGGCGACGCCACCGCGATTCCGCTGCCCGACAACTCCTTCGACGCCGTCACCTGCCAGACGGTCTTGATGCATCTCGCGCGGCCCCACGATGCGCTCCGCGAAATGCTCCGCATCCTGCGGCCCGGCGGCCTGCTCATTTGTGTCGAGCCGAACAACCTGTGGAACTATCTCTCGTTCACTTCACTCACCGCCGCCGAGCCGGTCGAGAAAGTTGTGCGCGGGTTCGAATTCTGGCTTCGCTATCACCGCGGCAAGGTCGCAGCCGGTCAGGGCGACCACACGATTGGCGATCTGTTGCCCGGTTATTTCGCCGAACTCGGATTGAACGGGATTGCCGTGCATCAAACCGACCGGACGGCGTCCCTCCATCCGCCTTACGAAACGCCGGCCCAGCGGGCCACGATTGCGCAGGAACAACAATGGCAGGCTTCCGCCACCGGCCCGTGGGATCGGGAAGAACTGCGCCGCTGCGTCCTGCTGGGGGGCGGAACGGAGGAATTGTTCGAGCGTGGGTTCAAGGAAGTGATGGAAAAGTTCGCGCAGGAACAACAGGCGATCGTCGCCGACAACTTCCACGCCGCGTATGGCAACCTGTGCTATCTCGTGTCTGGCCGGAAGGCATGAAAGGTCACCTGGTTCGGCAGACGAAAGCAGTCAGGTCGTAATTGACCAGTTCGCCGATGCGTTCAACGGTGATGTCCGCCGGCGGATACATGGCAATGGCTTTGGCATCCAGCGCGTAATGGCCCTGGCGCGGGAAGACGGTGGTGAGCCGGTCACCCCAGATTTTTTTCATCGCCGTCAGGATGCGCAGTTTGTCGTCCACCATTACGTAGTGCCCCGCCGGAAAGCGTTTTTCAATTTCGTGCAGTTCATTTTCCTTGTGAACGTAGATGAGCGCGTTGCCGTCCACGGCCTCCAGCAGGCCGGAACGTTCCACTTTGCGCGGCTGGAAAACAACGTCGCCGTCGGAGAGGATGATCGCCGGCCCCCATCGTTTGACGTGGTCAATGACATCGAGCGAGTTCGGGTAAAGGCGGTTGGCGAAGGGATAATTGACGAGGAAATTTGAGACGATGAGCAGCCGCGGATCATGTGGATGTTCGATGCGATAGCGTTGCAGAGCGCCGAGATAGTCAGCGTAACCAAGTTCGGCGCGCAATTGTTCGAAGATCGCCCAATAGCGGTTTGCCCTCGCCGGTCCCACTTCACGTTGGAGATGGCGTTTGAGGTCGGCGGTGACGCGGTCATTGTCGAGCAACGTATTGTCCACGTCGAACAGAAAGGCGATTTTGTTGGCGTGCATAGCGGTTCAGGTTGCAGGAATCGGACACGAGGGCAAAGGATTTTAAGGGTGAGTTGTCACCGATTTGACATCTGCTTTTTCTCGCTTACTGGTTTTTCAATCCCGCAATGCAGGATTGCTGTATGAAAGTTGAAGAGAAAGTTTTTGAAGTATCGCCGGTGCTGGATGGGTGGGGCAAGGCTACTGACGAGCCAAAGCCGGCTCGCGAGGACGCTCGCCCCACCAATGACGCTCCATTGCTGGACGCGTATTCCAATGCGGTCACCACGGCGGCGGAAGCGGTCAGTCCGTCGGTGGTGAAGATTGACGTGCGAAAAAACAGCGAGCGCCGCGGGCAGTGACGGTGGCAGCGGTTCGGGTTTCATCATCACGCCGGATGGTTTTATTCTCACGAACAGCCACGTGGTGCATGGCGCGGAGCGGATTGAAGTCACGCTCGCCGACGGTCGCCGGCCTGATGCGCATCTCGTCGGCACTGACCCGGACACGGACCTGGCGGTCATGCGCGTTTACGCGCCGAACCTGAAGCCGGTGCTGCCTCGGCGATTCAAACCAGTTGCGCGTGGGCCAGCTTGCCATCGCCATCGGCAATCCCTACGGCTTCCAATACACGGTGACGGCGGGCGTGGTGAGCGCGCTGGGCCGGTCGTTCCGCGCGCGAGTCGGGCCGGCTCATGGACAATCTCATCCAGACGGACGCGGCATTGAACCCGGGCAATTCCGGCGGGCCGCTGGTCAATTCGCGCGGCGAAGTCATCGGCGTGAACACGATGGTGATTTTGCCGGCGCAAGGGCTTGTGCTTCGCCATCGCGATCAACACGGCGAAAACCATCGCGGGCTGGCTGATCAAGGACGGCGTGATCCGGCGCAGCTACATTGGCGTGGGCGGGCAAACGGCGAAAATCCATCGGCGCGTGGTGCGGCATTTCAATCTGCCGAACGAAACCGGAATGCTCGTGCTCGGCGTCGAGCCGGGCAGTCCGGCGAGCCGCACCGGTCTGCGCGAAGGCGACATTGATCGTGGAGTTCAACGGGCAGGCGATAGCGGGCATTGATGATTTGCACCGGCAACTCACCGGCGCGCAAGCCGGCGTGCGTTCCTCGCTCACGGTGATTCGCGGCACGGAGAAGCTGACGCTGGAAATTGTGCCGGAAGATGCAGCGGTGAAATCAAGCTAACGAAGCAAAAGGTGAGCGCACGATTTGCGAATTCCGGTGGGGCGAGCGTCCTCGCGAGCTGGCTCGTCAGTAGCCTCGCCCCACCAAATGGCACCAGTACCAAGCCAAGTATTCGTCGGTTGTTTGCTCAGCCTGTCGAAGCTTCGCGCATTTTCCCAAGTCACGAGCGCGCGCTTTCGGACTTCGCCCCAACGATAATCACCAATCGACGCCCGTCTCGCGAATCACGCGATGACACGGAATTAAATAAGCCAGCGGGTTCGCACCCACGGCGCTGCCAACGGCGCGGGCGGCGGTGGGTTTGCCGACGGCTTCCGCAAGCGGCCATAAGTCGTGATCTGTCCCGGCGGAACCTGCATGAGCGCGCGCCAAACGCGCACCTGAAATGCAGTGCCACGCACGAAAGCGCGCAGCGGCGGACGCTTTCCTCGTTTGACTTACGTGCAAAAATCTGGCTGAACGATTTTTTGCGCAGCGGAATCGTCGCGATGCAACTGTGCATTTGGCCATTCGTCCTGAAGTTCGGCCCACGCTGACTTCTTGTCTCCGTCTTGAACAAACGCCAAATGGCAAATCCCGCGCGGGCTTTGGGCGACGAGAGCAGGTTCCAAACGGACTCGGAGCGAAACCAGCAGTGATGGTCCATCCCGCGCCGCCGGATTTCATTTCGCCCGGCGAGGCGCTTTCGAGATTCACGCACAAATCGTGCAGCCGGCCCGGCCCGGAAAACCGGAATCGATGGCCGTGTGCAAAACGCTTTTCCGTTGTGGAACATTTCCTTCACGCGAGCGAGCGTCAGGCATTGAAGAAAATCCTTCGGCGTCACGCCGACCCACGAGGAAAACAGTCGATGGAAATGAAATGGGCTTAATCCGAGCGCGTCTGGCGAGTGCCGATAAATCCGGCTGTTCGGCATGATGTTCGTCGAGATAACGAATGACGCTGGCGATGCGCTCATAATCGTTCATGGAAGCAGCTTGCCACGTTTCCGAAGAGCATCCACCCGATTCTTGCGCGAACAAAAGAAGATATACAAACGTCGCATCCGCGCGCGAAATGCCACAATGGCTAATGCGGGTGCGCGCCTGCGACTGGAACCGCAACTAAAGCCGTTCGCCCAGGTTCGTTTCACCGGTTATTATCGGGCAAATTATCGTGATTTCGTTTGGTCAGCAGTTTGAAATCCTCCTGAACCATGTCTGCTTTCCAACTTCGAACCGCTGCCCTGTAAACGCCTCGATACATGATCTTGCCTGACGAGCGAAACCTGTCCTCATTGGGACGCGGGTAAATACTGCGCTTCTGCCGTTGGAAATGTCTCCCATCGTACCAAGTAGATCGTCTTTCCCATAGTAGTCGTGTCCGTAATACACCTAACTCGAGCGGAGGCTCCACCCAAACGGACCGCAGAGATGCCCCATTGTCTATCCAGAAGCGCATTATTGGAAAATCCTGCATCTCAAGAGCCGATCGTCAAGACGATAAGACTCCACAAAATTCCGTCTTGGTCCATAGCCCCACTCGGATTGGGGATCTGGATTGAAGGACCAATCTGCTCAAAAATATTCGTCTTTAAGGCGCCGATGTTAATGGCCTCGACAAGGGATTCCCAGTTCGTGCGAGAGGGTGGTGTATAACTGACGCGCAAAATGTTCGCTGCCGCGTCCCTGACTTTTTGGGATGGAGAAGCGAGACCAGAGATGGAGAGGCAACGAGGCCGACAGCATGAACCCTCAACGTCAACGCTAGAACCAATTGCGCGATAATCGTAGAGTCCGCAACTAACAGGTTCATTTTGCGCAATGTCCCGGCACCGGCGCGTGCAAGACTGACATATTCCTGTACTCCCTTTACGCATCTTGCTATGAAATCAGAATTGCGACTTTCCTTCAAGCATTTTCAGGCCATTATCTCAGTTCAACCAATTTATGCTATGCGAACCAAAGTAACTTTCGCCACCGTTCTCGGAATTTGCGCGCTGCTTTCGCCGCTTTGCTCGGGCGCGGCGAAGCTTGTCCGACCTGAACGTTGATATCCCTTACAAGAAATTCGTCCTGACGAACGGGCTGACGCTGATCGTGCACGAGGATCACAAAGCGCCGATTGTCGCGGTGAATGTCTGGTATCACGTCGGCTCGAAGAACGAAAAGCCCGGCAAGACCGGTTTCGCCCATCTGTTCGAGCACCTCATGTTCAACGGCAGCGAGCATTTCAACTGACGATTATTTTCAGGCGATGGAGCGGATTGGCGCGACGGATCTGAACGGCACCACGAGCGAAGACCGCACGGATTATTTTCGAGAACGTTCCCAAGAATGCCGTTGGATGTTCCGCTTTGGATGGAATCCGACCGGATGGGCCATTTGCTCGGCGTGCATCGATCAGGCGCGGCTCGATGAGCAGCGCGGCGTGGTCCAGAACGAAAAACGCCAGGGCGAAAACCAGCCTTACGCCGTGAGCGAAGAGTTGATCACCAAGGGCACCGCGCCGCCCGGACATCCGTATTCGTGGACGGTCATCGGCTCGATGGAAGACCTGAACGCCGCGTCGCTCGACGACGTGAAGACGTGGTTCAAGACTTATTACGGCGCGGCGAACGCGGTGCTCGTCGTGGCCGGCGACATTGACGCGGACACGGCGCTCAAAAAGGTGGAGCAATACTTCGGCGATATTCCCTCCGGCCCGCCTGTGGCGAAATTCGAGTCGTGGATTCCGCACATTCAAGGCACGCGCCGGCAGATCGTTTCGGATCGCGTTCCGCAGGCCGCGATTTACAAAGTCTGGAACATTCCGCGCTACGGCGAGCAGGACACGACGTTATCTCGACCTTGCGAGCGACGTGCTGGGCACGGGCATGACATCGCGGCTCTACAAGCGGCTGGTTTATGACGATCAAATCGCCACGACCGTTTCGGCCTACCTGGATGGGCGGGAAATCAGCGGCCAATTTTACATCATCGCCCGGGCAAAGCCAGGCGGCGATTTGCACGCCGTTGAAAAAGCAATTGATGAGGAGATGGCGAAGTTCCTGGCCGATGGGCCGACCGAAAAAGAGCTGGAGCGGGTAAGGCGCAGGACTTCGCCAATTTCGTGCGTGGCACGGAACGCATCGGCGGCTTCGGTGGCAAGTCCGATATTTTAGCGATGAACCAGACGTATCGTGGCAGCCCGGACTACTACAAAACGCATTCTCAACTATGTTCGCGAGGCGACACCGCGCGATTTGCAGGACGCCGCCAAACGCTGGCTGACGGATGACGTTTACATTCTCGAGGTCCATCCCTTCCCAAAATATGAAACGACAAGCAGCGCAGTGGATCGATCCAAATTACCGACGCCGGGCGCGCCGCCGGAAATCAAATTTCCCGCGTTGCAACGGACGAAACTGTCCAACGGCATGAAGATCGTCCTGGCCGAACGGCATTCGACGCCGCATGGTGAATTTCGAACTGCTGCTGGACGCCGGTTACGCCGCTGATCAACTGGCATCACCGGGCACGGCGAATCTGGCCATGTCGTTGCTGCGGTGACGGCACCAAACACCGGAACGCTCTGGAGATCAGTGATGAACTGGAGTCGCTTGGCGCGGGTGTCGGCGCGGATTCCGGGCTGGACTCTTCGGCAGTGAGCCTGACCGCTCTCAAGCCCACGCTCGATCAAGCGCTCGATATCTACGCCGACGTGATTCTGAACCCATCGTTCCCCGAAGCTGATTTCAAGCGCCTGCAAAAGCAAACTCTGGCGGGAATTCAGCAGGAAAAGAATAATCCGACGACGATTGCCGGGCGCGTGCTGCCGCGGCTGGTTTACGGCAGCGGACACGCTTATGCGAATCCGGGCACAGGAACAGGCACGGAGGAATCGGTTTCAAAGCTCACCCGCGAGGACATGGAGAAATTTCATCGAACCTGGTTCAAGCCGAACAATGCCACGATGATCATCGTCGGCGATACGACCCTGAACGAAATCACACCGAAACTGGAAAAGCTTTTTGGTGGATGGAAATCCGGCGAGGTTCCCGTGAAGAATATTGGGAAGGTCACGCCTCCGGCAAAGCCGGCGATTTATCTCGTGGATCGGCCCGGTGCGATTCAGTCCGTCATCTGCGTCGCTGAACCTGCGCCGCCCCGCGAAGACGCGGACCAACCCGCGATTGAAACGATGAACACGATTCTTGGCGGCGCGTTCACCTCGCGCATCAACATGAACCTCCGTGAGGACAAGCACTGGAGCTACGGCTCGCGCAGTTCAATCAGGGATGCCCGCGGGCCACGCGCATTCAGCGTTCTCGCGCCGGTTCAGACAGACAAGACCAAGGAAGCAATGATCGAAGTGGACAAGGAACTCCGTGGAATCATCGGCGCGCATCCGATTACGGCGGAAGAATTGAGCAAGGCGCAGAAGAACCGGACGCTCACGCTGCCCGGCGCGTGGGAAACGAACGGGCGCGTCGAATCTTCGATTGCTGAAATCGCGCTTTATGCTTTGCCCGATGACTATTTCACGACTTATCCCGAACAAGTCCGAGCTCTTTCAACGGCTGATGTAGAAGGCATCACTCAAAAAATCGTCCATCCCGATCACGTGATCTGGCTGGTGGTCGGTGACCGCGCGAAGATTGAATCCGGAATTCGTGAACTGGGCTGGGGCGAGATTCACTTTCTGGATGCGGATGGCAATCCGGTGGAGTGAAGGTAAAGACGTCGCACTGCGACGTCCTCGACGGGCAGCCGGTAGCGACCGGACGCCGCAGCGCGGCGTCCCTATCAAACGCGATCAAGGCGACCAGCTTGCCCGAAAGAAACGCTGCGGACTTCTGAGTCGTGACAATCAATTCAATCGGACGATTGCTCCGAGTGAATGTTGCAGCCGGCGACCAATTCGTGAGATCGGTTGCGGTTTGGATTTGATACGTCCTCCCTGCCCCGCCAATTGCATTGAGCCGGAAAAAGCCGTTCGTCAGCGGTGACATTCGCATTGAGAGCGGCGACTGTTCGTAACAGCCGATGTCCGGCGCAGGACCAATTGGCCGCGGGTTCCAATCCAAATCGTTTGTGACTCCGACGAATTGCCCGGCATTCAGCGCGGCAGAATTTGTCTTCAGCAAATAATTTCCTCCGTTCGCATCCACAAAGACTGTGGCCAGCGCACCCGTGACTGAATGTGAGTCGTGTCCTTGCGCCTGCCATTGCGCGAGCGTCAACGTGGTGTCGCCATCATTCGTCGTGACGATGCTGACCACGTTGTAGTCGCTGTACGAGTTGGCAGCGTCAGCCGGATCGCCGAATTGAAGTCCGCCGCGGAACGAGTGCCGGTTCATCAGAATGTTGTTGCGGACAATGTTCGTGCCGGTCGTTTGTTTCAATCCGAGCGCCCAACGGCCATCGGGCGCCTGGTCAATTGTATTGTGATAAATCTGATCGCCGCGCGGGCCTTCCGCGCCGTCAATTTGAAAGAGAATAATTCCGGACGCGTGGTTCGTGAACAGCAGATTGTTGCGAATGATCGAATCCTGGACGCCGTCGAGGTTGATTGCGCCGCCGCCGCCTGCGCCGTTATTATAGACAACGTTGTTCTCGATCAGCGCGCCGGTGATGATGCCGTCGCCGGGCGGCGTGTAGAGGTCGGCGTTTAACTGAATGCCACAACCGTAATTGTTGTAGCAACGATTGCCCCGCACGACGGGCCGGTCCGCGCTGTTCGCCACGTAAATTCCATGCTGCGTCGCGCTGCCGTAACATTCGTTGTTTTCAATCAACAAATCCGGAGAATGGCCGGTGAGAATGCCCCAGGTGGCGTTGTTTCCAAAAATGCAATTGCGAATTGTGACGTGGTCGCCGCCTTCGATGCGCAGCGCGGCGCGGTTTGCGTTGAAGGAGCGGAAACCGTCCACGACGACATAAGAGGAATCCACGATGAAGATCGTATCGCGGTTGTCCGAGCGGTCGCTCGTCACTGTGACAACTGCGTTCGTGCTCATGCCCTGAATCGTGATGGGTGCGTTGCTTGTCCCGAGGATTGTATCCACGTCAAATCCCAGATAGCTGCCATCGGATACGAGGACGGTGTCGCCGGGCGCGACCAGCGTGAGCGCTTTGCGAATCTGCCGGAAAGGCTTTGCCGCAGTGCCGGAATTTGTGTCGCTGCCGGTTGGCGCGACGTAATAAGTCTGCGCGGAAAAGCCAGGAATGCAGGCGAGACACAATGTGGCCCAAAGGCCATAAACCAACTCACGGTACAGTTTCACTCTCATTGCGGGTCTCTCAGCACGTTCAATTCCGCTAACGTTCACCGCGTCAACGCGTCCGCGAGACAAACGTTCGATGACAATTCAGTTGTTCCATTTTGGTCAGAGCTGTCAGGGTCGAGGACATCCGGGGCAACTTCAGACGATTACTTCAACAGAGACAGGCGAGACACAGGTCCTACGGAGTGGCCGGATGAACCGCGCTGATCGGGCTTTGTTGCGTGGTGGTGTTTGTCGCGGCGGGTGAAGTGGGCGCGGGGGCAGGCATCCCATCAATCCGATACAACCGGTGCATGTAGAGATCGTCGGCGACCTGGTAAATCGCCGTCGCGTTCTTCTCCAGTTCCAGCAATTCCGGCGTCGAATTCCTGACGAGCTTCAACTCCTCGTGCTTCGGATCGCCCACGTAATACTCGACTTCCTTTTGCAGGCCGAGCACGACCATTTGGTCATTTGCAAACATTCCGATGTCGCGATTGTGATTCAGCAACGCTCGTCCGCTTTCGGGCGAATCGCGCAACAGGTCGCGGCCAAGGAACATTGTTTCATATGGGCGCCCGATGAGGCCGAGAATGATCGGCGAAACATCGAGTGAACTGCCCAGCATACCGAGCCGCTGCGGAACTTTAACGGTTGCCGGGCCAAGAATCACGAGTGGAATTTCGTAAGAATGAATCGGAATTTCCTGCCGGCCATAGACACGCGCGCCATGATCCGCCACGACGACGAATACGGTATTCGTCCAGAATGCCTCTTTCTTCGCGGCCTTAAAAAATTGGCCGAGGCACCAATCGGAATATTTCACAGCCTTGGCGCGCGTGGACTTGGGTTTCTCCGGGTCGTCCGGAATCCTGCCGCGCGGATATGTGTAAGGTTTGTGGTTCGACACGGACATTACCGTTCCGAGAAACGGTTTGCCGGCGTCGTTTAGCTGGCGGAACTCTTCGATGGCGCGTGCGAAAACTTCTTCATCGCTTACGCCCCAAACTGTGGTGAAGTTCGGATGCGGAAAATCATCGTGAAGCGGCGGGTCGTGTTCGAGGAAGCGGTCCCAGCCGTTGCGCAGCGCGTAAGGGCTCATGCTGTCGAACAGTCCGCGCCCGCCGTAAAAGAAAATCGTGCTGTAGCCGTCGCGTTTCAGCACGCGCGCAATGGATTCGACGTTCTCAGAGCGATCACGCTTCACAATCGAGTCACCGGGCAACGGCGGAAATGAGGACAGCACGCCTTCAAACCCGCGCACGGTCCGATTGCCGCACGCGTAAATGTTCGTGAAGAGCAGTCCCTCGTCCGTGGCAAGCTTGTCCATTTCCGGTGTGAGCGCTTTTGAGCTGCCCAGGCAACCCCAGAATTCCGAACCGAGGCTTTCTTCCAGCAAAATCACCACATTCAATTTCGGCCGGCTTGGATCGCCTGCCACTGTGCGCCGGATGCTGTATTTGTCACCGACGAATTCCGCGCCCGGTTCAGCGAGCAATTTCCGGACGCGCTCGTACGCCTCGTCGCGCGGGACCGTCCGGTAATAGCTCGCATAGTCGAGGTCATGCGTGATGAACGCGTCAACAAATGAAAGCGATCCGTTCCCGGCAATCTCATTCAAAGTGCGATCGCTGCTGATGCGTGGAGCCTCGGTGTGCGCCGAGATCCAGTTCGGCAGAAAATTCGACGCATGAACGTCAAGCGACGGAACCATGCTCGCCTGCGGATTCAAGCTGACCCAGAGCAGGGTGCAAATGACGACACACGCGGCGAATCGCAAAAATCGTCCGCTCGCGCCGCGCGATCCGATCCACGTAGTCCGAAAATATCGGAACGCCAGAACACACCAGACCGCGCTCAGGGCGACGCATACAGCCACCACCCGATACAGTGGGTACGAATCGCGGATGTTGCCGAAGACTTCCGTCGGATAGAGCAGATAGTCCACTGCCACGGTGTTGAAACGCGATTTGAATTCGTCGAAAAAATAATATTCCGTGAAGAACAAAAAAATTTGCACGGCCCAAAAAACGAACACCGCGCCAATAAAGATGATGCGGTGCAAAAGTTTTCCGAACCAGCGATCGCGAATCATCCAAAACCAGAACAGCAGCGGCAGCGTGGTGAACACCGCGACAAACAAATCCAGGTGCAGTCCGGTCGCGAATATCTTCGCCACCGTCCCGACTGCCACAGGTCCGGGCAGGCGGAATTTCAGGAACAGAACCAGCCGAAGCAGTGAGCACGCGGCAAGCAACGAAAGCAGAAGGAACGCGACGAATCCGTATCGCGAATGTTTCCACGCGCATTCTTTTGGAGGCGCGGCATTCATCGGGCAAACGGTACGCGCCGGACAAGGTCGTAATGATGGTCTAGCACCAGTAAATGACACTTGCTTTCAAAGGATTGTTCAACTCGAAAATGAGCACGGGCAAAGTTGGAGAAACGTTCGACTGGACAGACGAAGCAATGGAAAGGCAAAGCGCCATCATGTGGCTGGGAATTCTTAGTGCGCTTCTGCTGGCAGGAACCGGTGTTCTGCTCGGTCGATTCTTCTCAAGATTGCGCAATCCTTATTGGGCGTTTGGGTATTTCATTCCGCTCGCAGCCATTGTCTTGTTTGCCGCGGTCAAGAAATGGCCAGCCCTGGCCGTGACATCGCCTCTTCCGTGGTTATTCCTTGGCCGAAATAAATTTGCCGTGTTCGCACTGGTTACAGCGATGGTTTTGACGACACCGTTGTCGCGCCTGCCACGTAAACGAGATCGCACTCTCATTTTCGTGTTGATGGCAAATATCATTCTCGCGCAATCCATCGTTCCCTTCGTCTCACCCCTGTTCAACCGAACGGAACTTTCGCGCCTGACAACAAGGATTCATTCGGACGGCGTCTGCCGCCAAAGCAACGATTACACCTGCGGCGCGGCGGCGGCGGTCACAGCTTTGCGCAAGCTCGGCTTTTCCGCCGAAGAAGGAGAGATCGCAATCCTCGCCCAAACCAGCTTCATCTCAGGCACGGATGCGGACATTCTCGCAACGGCGCTCAATCAACGCTACGGCCCCCAAGGATTAATCGCCGAATATCGTGTCTTTAAAAACATAGAGGAACTAAAAGCGGCTGGAATGACGCTTGCCGTTGTGCGGTTCAATTTTTTTGTGGATCACTTCGTCACGGTCCTGGAAGTCACGAACGACTCCGTAATTGTTGGCGATCCATTGAACGGGCGGGTCACACTTTCTCATGACGAGTTTGCGAAGGAATGGCGGCTCGTCGGAGTGGTTCTCCACCGGAGGAACGAAAATTCGCGTGAGAGTCAAAATTGATTTTTCATGCGTGCCATTTTGCTTATCCTCCGCTCATGAGTTTACTTCCATTTGGCAGTTTGCCTCCGCACAAGCCGCGCCGGTTCGTGCCCGAAGAAATTGATTTGGCAGACTGGAAGAAGATTGAACCCTTGTTTCAGGAATTGGAAAAACGCGCCGCCGCTTGCACAGCCATCGCAGCGCTCGAGAACTGGTTGCTCGATTGGAGCGAATTGAGTGCCGCGCTGGATGAGGAATCCTCGAAGCGTTATATCGCAATGACCTGCCACACCGACAACGCGGACGCCGAGAAAGCGTATCTTGATTTCGTCGAGAAAATTGATCCGCAGGTGAAGCCGAGGCAGTTCGCGCTTTCGCAGATTTTCATCATGCATGCTCTACGGGACTCATTGCCTGCGGAACGATTCAAGGTCTTCATTCGCGACACGCAGAATCAGGTTGAACTGTTCCGGCCGGAAAACGTACCGCTTGAAACCGAAGAGGCCAAACTCAGCCAGCAATACCAGAAACTCAGCGGCTCGCTCACCGTGATGTTTCGCGGAGAGGAAAAGACGCTCGTGCAAATGGGCCGTTACCTCGAGGAGCCCGACCGCGAACTGCGCCAGCAGGCGTGGGAACTTGTCGCGAACCGGCGTTTGCAGGAGGCGGAGAAATTCGAGGAAATTTTTGACCGCCAGCTCAAACTTCGCCAGCAAATCGCGGCAAATGCCGGCTTTGACAACTATCGCGATTACGCCTTTCGTCGCCTGGGCCGGTTCGATTACACGCCAACCGATTGCGCGCAATTTCATAAAGCGCTCGAAAAAGAACTCATGCCGGTGGTGCGGGACCTGCAAACGGATCGCCGGCAGAAACTCGGTTTGGAAAAACTACGCCCGTGGGATCTGGCGGTGGATCCGCTGAATCGCCCGCCATTGAAGCCGTTTGGGGAGGTCGAGCAGATGGTCTTGCGCACGCAAAATATTTTTAATCACCTCGACCGCGAGTTGGCCGATGGATTTCAACAGATGCAGAAGCTGCGGTTGCTCGATCTCTCCAACCGCAAAGGCAAGGCGCCCGGCGGCTACCAATCCACCCTCGCGGAAGCGCGCATGCCTTTCATCTTCATGAATGCCGTCGGGTTGCAGCGCGATGTGGAAACGATTCTGCACGAGGCTGGCCACGCGTTTCACGCACTTGCCACGCGCGGCGAGGATCTATACTCGTATCGCAGCGCGCCGATTGAGTTTTGTGAAGTCGCTTCGATGAGCATGGAACTGCTCGGAAACGAATTCATCGAGGAGTTTTATTCCGACCCCGATGCGAGCCGCGCGCGCCGCACGCACCTGGAAGGCATCGTAGGAATATTTCCGTGGATAGCGACGGTGGATGCGTTTCAGCATTGGATTTACACGCATCCGGGTCACACGCGGGCCGAACGTTCGCTCGCCTGGCTGGAACTCATGGACCGCTTCGGCGGCGACGTGGACTGGAGCGGCTACGACAAGAGCCGCGCATATCTGTGGCACCGCCAGCTTCACATCTTCATCCATCCGTTTTACTACATCGAATACGGCATCGCTCAACTCGGTGCGTTGCAAGTCTGGGCAAATTCCAAGCGCGACAAAATCAAGGCGCTGAACGACTACAAACGTTCCCTTAAACTGGGCGGCTCACGGACATTGCCGGAACTGTTTAATGCTGCGGGGGGCCAATTCAAGTTCGATACAGCGACAATTCAGCCTCTTGTGGGACTGGTGCGAAACGAATTGGCGAAGCTCAAGTAGGACGGGGGTTTCGCCAGTCTCCGTTCGATTCTCGAAATGTCGCGATTTCCGTCGGAGATTGCACGAAACAATGCGATTCTCGGATTGAAGAGTGAGTGAGTCAGGCGGGATCCCTGCCCTACACCAATGAACGTTCTTGTCACAGGTGGGACCGGATTTGTCGGCGGTCATATCGTTCACGAGCTTCAACGCGTTGGCCATCGCGTCTATTTGCTCACGCGCAATCCGCACTCGCGGTCCGCACTCGAAACCGGCGCAGAAATCCGAGTTGGAAATATCCTTGATGCGACCTCGCTTGCACGCGCGTGCGATGGCATGGACGCGGTCATTCACCTCGTCGGCATCATTAGCGAAGTGGGCGAGCAGACATTCGAGAACGTTCACACGCGCGGAACTGAGATCATCGTTTCGGCTGCGAAGAAAGCCGGCGTGAAGCGCTTCGTCCATATGAGCGCCCTGGGCACACGACCCAATGCGGTCGCGCGCTATCACAAGTCCAAATGGGACGCGGAAGAAATCGTCCGGGCGAGCGGGCTGGACTGGACGATTTTTCGGCCTTCGATCATTTACGGTCCGGGAGATGGTTTCGTAAACCTGTTTGCGAAGATGATTCGCCGTTCGCCGATCGTGCCGATCATCGGCAGCGGAAGGAGCAAGCTGCAGCCGGTTCCGGTGGAATCTGTGGCGTCGGCCTTTGTAAAGTCGCTCGGGGAGACGCGAGCAATCGAACAAACATACGACTTATGTGGAGAAGGAACTTTCACGTTCAACGAACTGATTGATGAAATCCTGAAAGTCATACAGCGCCGACGATTCAAACTGCACATTCCACTCGCTGTCGCTCGATGCCAGGCTGCGTTTCTGGAATTCCTTTTCGCGCGACTCCTGAGAAGAGCGCCGCCGCTGAATCGTGATCAGATCATCATGCTGCAAGAGGACAACGTGGGAAATCCGGGACCGACAAACGCACTGTTTGGATTGAAACCAACTTCCTTTCGAGAAGCGATTGCCGTCTATATCGGCAATTCATGAAGCCAACACTTCGAAGCAAGGACGTTGCTATACTTCGATCCCGTACGCCTTGATCTTATTGTAAAGCGTCTGGCGGCCGATGCCGAGGCGTTTGGCGGTTTCGAGCTTGTTGCCGCCGGTTTCCTTGAGCATCTGCACGATGGCGTTGCGCTCGACGCCTTCGAGCAAAGTGAAATTCGTGTCGTGTCCGCCGTCACCTTCACGCTGGACGTTCGTGATCGAAAGATCGGTCGAATCAATGTCGCCGCCTTCGCACAGCAGCACCGCGCGCTGGATTTCGTTTTGAAGCTGGCGGACGTTGCCCGGCCAATCGAACGCGGTGAGGCGCTCGACCGCAGCGGGAGTGAAACCCTCGAATCGGCCGGTTCGCCTGTGCGGCGAAACGTTTCAGGAACGAATTGGCCAGCGGCATGATGTCCTCGCGCCGTTCGCGCAACGGCGGCAGGTGAACCGAAATGGCGCTGATGCGATAGAACAAATCCTCGCGCAGCTTGCCGTCCTTGATGGCTTCCTCAGGCTTGCGATTGGTCGCGGCGACGAGGCGGCAATTGGTCTTGTAACTGACCTTGCCGCCGACCGGGCGGACTTCCTGGTCCTGCAACACGCGCAACAGTTTGCTTTGCGTGTCCATGGGCATTTCGGAAATTTCATCGAGGAACAGCGTTCCTCCTTCGGCCTGGCGGAACAAGCCTTCGCGGTCGGTGTGCGCGCCGGTGAACGCGCCTTTTACCGAGCCGAACAATTCGCTTTCGATCAGTTCGCGCGGCAGCGCGGCGCAATTGATCTTGATGATCCTTGCCCTTGCTGCGCGGGCTTAATGCATGGATCAGGTCCGCGATGACTTCCTTGCCCGTGCCGCTTTCGCCGGTGATCAGAATGGAAACATCGCTGGGCGCAACGCGTTCGACGGTGCGGACGACGGCCTGCATCACCGGGCTTTGGAAGACGGGCGAAGAGCCTGCCGCTCATCGTGGACAGCGCGCGGCGCAGCGTGCTGTTTTCCTCGTTCTGCTGCTTGTGCTCCAAAGCGCGCTCAACGGTGACCAGCAGGCCCTGCGTGTCGAAGGGCTTGTTCAGGAAGTGATACGCGCCCCGTTTGGTGGCTTCGACCGCAGCCTCAAAAGTCGCATTGCCGGTCAGGACGATCACCTCAGTTTCCGGCCATCGCTTCTTGATCTGGGGAAGCAGATCCAGACCGTCGGCGTCCGGCAGTTTGATGTCGAGAAGCACGACGTCAGGTTGCGGTTCAGAAAAAGCCTGTTTGAGGGCAGCGCCGCTTTCCGCTTCGGTGACTTCGTAACTTTCGCGCAAAACGTTGGCGAGGAGTTCGCGGATGTCCGCGGCGTCATCAACAACCAGTATTTTGCCCTTCATAGTTTTTTCCTGCGATGCAACACACACGCTTGTGTGAAAGCGTGAAAAATTGACCGATGTTCCGGATACCGATCCAACAGGCGCTCCGGATGGAACTGCACGGTCAACAGGAACGGAAGCAATCGGGCGGCTTCGGGCTTCAATTCCATGCTCTCTACGATCCCATCGCCGCTCACCGAACTCGCGCGCAACCCCCGAGCGACCCGGCCAACGGCTTGATGATGCGTGCTGTTCACGCCCAATTCGTTTCTGCCGGTTATCTTGGACAGTAACGAACCGCGTGTCAATCGCACTTCATGCACCACGGTGTCGCGTTTGTCCATCCGCCGATGATTTAGCGCGTGCGGCAATTGCGTCTGTATATCCACGATCAGAGTGCCACCCAGCGCGACGTTCAACAACTGATGTCCGCGGCAGATCGCCAGCAACGGTTTTCGCTGACGAAAGATTTCATCAATCAAGATCAACTCGCGCAAATCCCGCTCTCCGCCGTCCGGCGTGGTGCTTACGCTGCGGCGCAGTTTCGGTGAAATGCCGTTCCCATAGAGGTCCGGTTGTATGTCGTCGCCGCCGGTAAGCAGAACACCGTCGCAACAGCGCACGCATTCGGCGACCAATTCGCGCGACCTGCCGACGGGCATCGTTAATGGAATTCCGCCGCAATCCGCGACTGCGCGGGGGTAGGCTTCCGAAAGACTGATGGAGCGATCACTGAATTCCACACCACGGCTCTCGATGCTCGGTGAAACCAAGATCAAGGGTGGTTTGGTCATTTGCGGAGTCAAATTAATGAAGCTGGCTGGGCAAGTCAGGCACAAATTTTAGTCGATTTTCGTGCCTGGAAATTTTTCGCGAATGCGCTGGCGAACCCGTTGCTCATCGTCGGGCTGCAAGCGGCGACGTGTGACCAAACGCTGGACTGCATCCAAAAGCTCCAGCCAGTCCTCCAGCGGTGGTTCTGGAATTGCCTGCCATTGCTCGAATCGCCGCTCGCGTTGAAAGAACCGCCACTTGCGGCTCACGCGCTGCGCGTAAACCTGAATTTTGACCCCTTCTTCCGTGACCCTTTTCCAACTGATTTCAGCTTTGGGCATCCGGCAGATCCACGCTGGCCACTGCGATGGCAGCTATTCCTTCCTCTCGACCAACGAAACCCATCCGTTCATTTGTGGTCGCTTTGATTCCGATGCAACGGTTGCTGATTCCCAATGCCTCAGCGACGCGAATCTTCATTTCCTCGATGTGCGGAAATACCTTTGGCGCTTGAGCAATGACCGTCGAATCCACATTCACGATCTTGCCCTGGCGAAAGCCAACCTGCCGCGCGGCCTCCTGCAGGAACACCCGGCTTTGCACGTCTTTCCAGCGCGGATCGGTATTTGGAAAGAAATGGCCGATATCCG
This sequence comes from uncultured Verrucomicrobiae bacterium, assembly GCA_963760675.1. Lineage (GTDB taxonomy): Bacteria > Verrucomicrobiota > Verrucomicrobiia > Limisphaerales > BOG-1460 > CAVXEG01. The sequence goes on along the minus strand of CAVXEG010000009.1, from coordinate 436,886 downwards.
CTTCGCCCAAGGCACCGAGCACTGCGTCGCAAATGGCGTGCATCAGCACATCGGCATCGGAGTGACCATCAAGTCCTTTCACATGAGGAATCTCGACGCCGCCAAGGACGAGCTTTCGCCCTGCCACCAGCGCGTGAACATCGTAACCGATTCCAACGTGGACCATGGACGCAGGCTATAACGCCGCGGAAATGCGACCAAGAAATTTATTCCGATTTTCCAAGCGCCGCAATCGCGCTCTGCAAGTTTCCATTTTCTTTGTTTACATCAGATTAGAACGGGAGCACGGTTGCGGAACGAAAGCAGTTTCAGCGTAAATGAATCTCGCAAACCCGTCTGGAGGAAGAACCATGGACAAAGTGACGCGATATGAATGGCACGGCAATGGAATCATTCTGCTCCTGCTCAGTGTGCTGGTGTTCACGATTCCGCTCGCGGCCGTTTACCTGATCACGAACCTGATAAGCATTGAAACCCAGGTTGCCGATGGCCAAAAGCTTTCGGACTTCCTGCGGTCCAAAGAGTGACCGACCCGAAAAATGAAATTCCACGAGCGTTGCGCGCCCGCGGAATTTCCTGTTGCCAACCGCCGATCAATCCACCGTGATTTTTCGAGGCTTCACGCGTTCGGATTTTGGCAACGTGAGTGTCAGGATGCCCTGGTCCATTTTCGCCGAGATCTTGCTCGTATCAATCGCGGGATCCAGTTCGAAGACCCGGCGGTAATCGGCCGTCTGGCGTTCGCGAAAAACGGTTTCGCCGTTTACGGTTTCAAAATTACGTCGGCCAAGAATCGTAATTTCACTTCCCTCAAGTGAAATTTCCAAACCCTCTTTGCTCACGCCCGGCATTTCCGCTTCAAGCACGTAGCCGTCTTTGGTTTCGAAAATATTCACATTCGGCGCAACGAACTCCTCCGGCCGTTGACGATCATTAACCGCTCGATTCTCTCTTTGAACAGTTGCTTTCATTTTAAATCCTTTCGTTGAAAAGTTCCAGTTCGGTTCATAACAGCCGTGCTCGCCAGGTCGGGCAGCATGGCGGTTTCTTCTTTCAGCCCACTTGAACGTCGATTTGCTTCGGCTTCGCTTCTTCGACTTTTGGAAGGGTGATAGTCAATACGCCATCTTTGTATTGAGCTTTCACTTTGTCCGCATCGACGGTCGCGGGCAATACCACTGTGCGCTGGAACCGACCGAAGAACCTTTCGGCACGGCACACTTCCGTGTCCTCCACTTTTTGCTCGGTCTTGCGCTCGCCGGCGATGCTGAGGCTGCCGTCATGCAACGAGATGTCGATGTCTTCCTTCTTCATTCCCGGCACTTCGACTTTTACAACGATGTTGTCTTTGTCTTCGTGCATGTCGAACGCTGGCGCCCAGCCGCCGAGCAACTGCGAGGTGCGGGTAAGTGCTGCCAATGGCGTTTCAAACAAGCGATCAATTTCATCCCGGAGGTCCGAAAGCCGCCCAAATCCGGGCCAAACAGACAATTCAGGTCTTTGCCAACGTGTCAGATTCATAAATTTTCCTTTCGTAATGTTTCAACGTCGTTGTTTTCTTTTTAGCTACGGCTGTACCAGTGCACCTGAAAATCTTAAGTGCCCATTTTTGAAATTGTTACTTAGAAACAGGTCCGCTCGTCGTCCGGACCGCCGGGAAAAAGCGGCTCTTTCGGGAGCTGATTCAGGAATTTTCTGTGACAGATTTGCGCTTCGAAAAACGCCACTCGAAGAAATCGCGCGTCGGCAGCAACTTCAAAGATTGGAACCGCGAGCTGTCACTGCTAGTTTCACCGGAGAATGCCCGGCACCGAAATCAAAGCGTCGTATGATGAAGCTATTGGCTTTCTGTGCGCCCTCCGTTTGTTCGGCGCGCAATTTGGACTCGAGAACACCCACCGGCTGGCGGAGTTGGCAGGCAACCCGCAGCAGCGCCTCCGGTTCATCCACACTGCGGGCACGAACGGCAAAGGCTCGACGTGTGCAATGCTGGAGAGCATCTACCGATCTGCCGGACTGCGCGTGGGCTTGTTCACTTCGCCGCATCTGGTGTCATTCCGAGAGCGAATTCAAGTGAATCGCGAGACGATTTCTGAATCGGATGTTATCCGGTTGGTTGATGAAATGCAGTCGCTCCTTGGGCACTTCCCTAACGAGCTTCATCCGACCTTTTTCGAAACGGTGACGGTGATGGCATTGCGTTATTTTGCAGAGCGAGACTGCGACATAGTCATCTGGGAAACGGGCCTCGGCGGGCGCCTGGACGCGACGAACATCGTCACACCGCTTGCGAGCATCATTACGAATATCGGGATTGAACATTCCGAGTGGCTGGGCGACACATTCGATAAAATCGCAACGGAAAAATCGGGCATTATCAAACCTGGCGTGCCGGTGATTACCGCCGCGAAGCCTGGAGAAGGGTTGGAAGTCATCCTGGCAACGGCGCAAGAACGACAAGCTCCGCTCACACTTGTGGACGCCACCTCGCTCGAACACCCACCGCTGGATTCGCTCGATCTGCCATTGCATGGAGCGCATCAACGCATCAACGCTGCGACGGCAATCGCCGCCGTCCGCATCCTCAGTGATAAGATTCCGGTGAGCGATGCTGAGATGGCTCGAGGGCTGAAGACCGTAAACTGGCCTGGCCGAATGCAGCGCGTCCAAACGGCCGTCGGCCAGACGGTACTGCTCGATGGTGCGCATAACGCCGCCGGTGCGGAGGCATTACGCATTGCGCTGGAAGCGGAATTCCCAAATACACAACCGACCGTCATTTTCGGTGTGTTCCGCGACAAGGATTCAGTCAGCATGTGCCATTCGCTTGCGCCTCTTGCTGGACGGATTCTGCTGACGCGCGTGCACAGTGACCGAACAGAAGAGCCGTCGAAGTTGATTGCCGCCTGCCGCGAAGCGAATCCATGCATTCGGATTCAAATCTCCGCTTCGCTCGCCCATGCTTTGGAAGACGCCAGGCACGATTCCTTTTTGGTCATTACCGGTTCGCTTTACCTGGTTGGTGAAGCCATGGAATTGCTTCACATCGCTGAGGTGCCATCCGGTGACGAAAGACAACTTAACGATTGGAGCTCGAAACCGTAACTCAAGCAGCGAAGCCCGATTCAGAATTTGATACCGCGCCGAAGTTGCTGAAAACAGTTATGGAAATCAAAGCCGTCACCTTCGATGTTGGCGGGACATTAATCGAACCTTGGCCCTCCGTGGGGCACGTTTACGTTGAGATTGCGAGTCGGCACGGAGTGACAAGCGTAACGCCCGAATTGCTCAATTCACGATTCAATGAAGTTTGGAACGCCCGAAACGCTTTCAATGATACCCGCACTGGCTGGGAAGATTTGGTGAACGAGGTTTTTCACGGTTTGGCTTCTCCAAGAACGTGCGCGGCTTTCTTTCCAGAACTTTACGATCGATTCAGTCAGCCGGACGCCTGGCATGTTTTCGAAGATGTGGCGCCAGCGCTGGACACGCTCGTCTCACGCGGGATACGGCTGGGGGTGATATCAAACTGGGACGAACGGCTGCGAATGCTCCTTCGAAGACTGAATCTGGATCGGTATTTTGACGTGATTACTGTCTCCTGCGAAGTCGGCTTCAGCAAACCGTCACCCGTCATTTATGAGCATGCCACCACAAAGCTCGGCTTTTCGCCGTCATCCATTCTGCATGTCGGTGACAGTTCGGAAATGGATGTTGCCGGAGCGGCGGCAGCGGGTTTCCAGTCGCTGCGCATTTTTCGCGGAGCCGATGCGGGGAAAGATGGCATTCGCTCGCTTGGCGAGCTTGATGCAAGATTGTGAAAACTGATTAGCTGATATTAAGAGTTTCTCTTAGTGGCCTAATACTCTATCCTCATGGGTTGACGGTGAACCTCCAACCCAATTAGATTTCAACATTCGCGTTCTGCGGCACAGGGCAGCTCGAATGAAAGTCATTACCAATATCTTTGGCTCATCGCTGGGTAAGAAGTACCTCATGGCGATTTCGGGCTGCGTGCTTTTCTTGTTCGTTGTTGGGCATCTTGTGGGCAATCTCCAAGTTTTCCTGGGCCCTGAAGCGATCAACCGATACGGACACTTCCTTCAATCTAATTTGGAATTAGTCTGGCCGGCGCGACTCTTCCTGCTGTTGATGCTTGTTCTGCACATCTGGTCGGCCATCAAGCTTTCGATCGAGAACAAGGCAGCGCGACCAGTAGCCTACGGTAATTACCGGCCCGTCGGCTCGAGCTACGCTTCGCGGACGATGCTGATGAGCGGCATCATCATTTTCGTTTTTATCGTTTATCATCTGCTCCATTATACCGTTCAGGTCCAGTACATCAATTTCACCGGTCAGAGCTTCGTGGATTTCATGGATCCGGAGAAGCGCCACGACATTTTCAAAATGATGGTCGTGGGATTTCGGAATTTCTGGGTATCGCTGTTTTACGTCATTGGGGTTGGGCTGCTCTGTCTGCACTTAAGCCACGGCGTCAGCAGCATGTTCCAATCGCTCGGCTGGAAGAACAAAGTCTATGGACCATTTCTCGACAGGGCCGCGCGTGTGATCGCGTGGCTGATTTTTCTCGGCTACAGCTCGATTCCGCTCGCGATTCTGTTCGGATTCGGAAAGGAGGCGTTGAAGTAGTATGGCTCTCGATTCCAAAATTCCATCGGGCCCGATCGCGCAGATGTGGGACAAGCACAAGTTCGACCTGAAGCTCGTCAACCCGGCAAACAAACGGAAGTTCGACGTCATCGTGGTTGGAAGTGGACTCGCCGGCGCATCGGCAGCGGCGTCGCTCGCGGAGCTCGGATACAAGGTGAAGTGCTTCTGCTTCCAGGACAGTCCCCGTCGCGCGCACAGCATCGCCGCGCAGGGCGGCATCAACGCCGCGAAAAACTATCAAAACGATGGCGACAGCGTTTACCGGCTGTTCTACGACACAATCAAGGGTGGCGACTTCCGCTCGCGCGAAGCCAACGTTTATCGACTCGCGCAGGTGAGCGTGAATATTATTGACCAGTGCGTTGCTCAAGGCGTGCCGTTCGCACGCGAATATGGCGGACTGCTCGACAACCGCTCCTTCGGCGGCGCACAGGTTTCACGAACTTTTTACGCCCGCGGCCAAACCGGCCAGCAACTTCTCCTTGGCGCTTATCAGGCGTTGTGCCGCCAAATTGGATTGGGAACGATTCAAATGTTCTCGCGCACTGAAATGCTTGACCTCGTCGTCATCGATGGTCACGCGAAGGGAATCGTCGCGCGGAATCTCATCACCGGGGAAATTTCCTCCCACGCGGGAGACGCGGTGGTGCTCGCAACCGGGGGTTATGGAAACGTCTTCTTCCTTTCGACAAATGCAAAGGGCTGCAACGTGACGGCGACGTGGCGCGCGTACAAGAAAGGCGCGTTCTTCGCGAACCCGTGTTATACCCAGATTCATCCGACCTGCATTCCGGTCAGTGGCGAACATCAGTCGAAGCTCACGCTGATGTCCGAGTCGTTGCGCAATGACGGCCGCGTGTGGGTGCCAAAGCGTAAGGAAGACTGCGCCAAACCGCCGTCGTCCATTCCCGAAACCGAGCGCGATTACTATCTGGAGCGGAAATATCCGAGCTATGGCAACCTCGCGCCCCGCGATATCTCCTCGCGCGCGGCGAAGGAGGCCTGTGACGACGGCCGCGGCGTGGGACCGGGCGGGCTCGGCGTTTATCTCGATTTCGCGGATGCCATCAAGCGGCTTGGCGAAGATAAAATCCGCGAGCGCTATGGCAACTTGTTTGACATGTACGAAAAGATAACCGGCGAGAACGCCTATCAAGTCCCGATGCGGATTTATCCGGCGGTGCATTATACGATGGGCGGCACGTGGGTGGACTACAACCTGATGAGCACGGTGCCTGGCTTATTTGTGCTGGGCGAAGCGAATTTCTCCGACCATGGCGCGAACCGCCTCGGCGCAAGCGCGCTAATGCAAGGCCTGGCGGACGGCTATTTCGTCATTCCGTACACGATTGGGAACTACTTCGCTTCGTCAAAACAAGCCAAGCCTTCCACGAGCCATGCGGAATTCGAGAAGGCAGAAGCCGACGTGAAGGCATTTGCTGGCAGGCTGCTTTCGATCAAAGGAAAACGGACCGTCACATCGCTGCATCGTGAATTGGGCAAGTTGCTTTGGGAGAAATGTGGCATGGCACGAAACGAAGCAGGCCTGAAGGAGGCGCTCAAACGAATTCCCGAGCTGCGCGACGAATTCTGGAGGACCGTAAATGTCACCGGCGAAAATGGCGAACTGAATCAGAACCTCGAATACGCCGGGCGCGTGGCGGACTTCATGGAATTCGCCGAGTTGCTTTGTTTCGACGCTTTACACCGCAATGAATCGTGCGGCGGCCATTTCCGCACCGAATTCCAGACGACAGATGGCGAAGCCAAGCGCGATGACGAACATTTCTCCTACGCGGCCGCATGGGAACATCAAGGCTTGAACAAACCGCCGGTGCTGCACAAGGAACCGCTGGTGTATGAAGAAGTTCACATGAGCACGCGAAGCTACAAATGAATCTGACTCTCAAAGTTTGGCGGCAGAAGAATGCCGGGGTGCCCGGGCGCTTCGAAACTTACGAGGCAACGGATGTCTTCGAAGATATGTCCTTTCTGGAAATGCTCGACGTGGTGAACGAGGGATTGATCGAGCGCGGACAGGAGCCGATTGCGTTCGACTCGGATTGCCGCGAAGGCATTTGCGGTATGTGTTCGCTCGTCATCAACGGAATCCCTCATGGCGGCCAGCGCGGCACGGCTGCCTGCCAGCTTCACATGCGACATTTCAAGGATGGGCAGACTGTCACGATTGAGCCGTGGCGCGCAAAAGCATTTCCGCTGGTTAAAGATCTCATTGTGAATCGGAGCGCGTTCGACCGCATCATTCAAGCCGGTGGGTTTGTTTCCGTAAACACCGGTGGCACGCCGGACGGAAACGCAATTCCGATCGCCAAGATCGCGTCGGACTCTCGCCATGGACGCCGCCGCGTGCATTGGTTGCGGGGCTTGCGTCGCAGTCTGCAAGAACGCTTCAGCAATGCTCTTCGTTGCGGCAAAAGTTTCCCACTTGAATCTACTGCCGCAAGGGAAAGTGGAGAAAGACCGCCGCGCATTGAACATGGTCCGACAAATGGACGCCGAGGGCTTCGGGAACTGCACAGTCACAGGTTCGTGCGAAGCTGTTTGCCCGAAAGAAATCAGCCTCAGCTTCATCGCGAAGATGAATCGCGACTACGGCATCGCAGCCATTAAAGGAAAGTAGCGGCGCGCGCCACGCGTTTCGGCTTTTTCCTACGCGCTCTGCTCTGCTTCCATTGAATTGACCAGGTCTTTTTCCGCAAGCACCCAATCGTCCAACGTCAGCGGATGTTCGGGCAGTTTGTCGCGGAACATTTCGTAGGCGTGCTGGCGCACCGCCGCTTTGCTCAGACCCGGCGTGAATGGCTTGGGCTGTTCCATCGTTTTCTCAGTCGTCTTTTTCATGTTGGCCCCTTTCCGAGAAAACTTATCCCTGTTTCCAGATCGCGCAACCGCTCTTTGCCCTGAACCTCTTCAAAACCGCGTTAACTTCTCCAGTTCTCTGACTCGTTTCTCAACCGCTGTACGCGTTGCCCGCGTCGTGCGCAGCAGGCCAAAGCCCTCGCAACAAAACGAAGCCACGACGCTGCCGCACACCATCGCGCGACGGATATTGTCGTCTATCGAACCTTTGGCTGTCGCCAGATAACCCATCATGCCACCCACGAAGGAATCGCCTGCGCCCGTGGGGTCCACGACTTTGCTCAATGGATAGGCCGGGCAGATAAAGAAACCGCGCGGGCCGGATAGAATCGCACCATGGGAACCTTTCTTGATGATGACGTATTTCGGTCCGAGCCTGTGAATCTTCCGGATGCGCACTGAAGACATTGTCCTCCTTTGTCAACTGATGTGCCTCGCTGTCGTTCAGCACGAAACCGTCAATCCGCTTCAGCAGCTTCAACAAATCCGGCAGAGCGATGTTCAGCCACAAGTCCATCGTGTCGGCCACGACGAATTCGGGCCGGCGCACCTGGTCCAAGACGTGATGCTGCAAAGAAGGCCCGATGTTCGCCAGCAGCACGAATTTTGAAGCTTGATATGACTTGGGTAGCGTGGGAGTAAACGTTTCGAAAACGCCAAGCTCCGTCAGGAGTGTCCGGCGATTGTTCATGTTCGTTTCGTACTCGCCCGACCAATGGAATGTCTTGCCTTTCTGAACTTGCAGACCCTCCAGGTCAATTCCGTGACGGCGATAAAGCTGGATGTAGCGGCGCGGAAAATCATCGCCGACAACCCCGACCAGTTTCACAGGGCTGAAAAAACTCGCGGCCACAGCCGCATGGCTGGCAGACCCGCCAAGCAGTCGGGGGTTCTCAGACTTCGGAGTTTTAATGGAATCCAGCGCGGTCGATCCAACAATTAAGACACTCATGCGATTTGAACAAATTCTTAGTTTTAGAACGGCGGGAAGCTAAAGGAACAGCTCCGTCCGGGCAAGCTTGGGCGGAATGATGAATTGCGTTACTGGCGATTTTTGCGGATGTTCCGTTGCATGATCTTTCGCTGCGGCAAGGAACTGTTTTACTTGTTGCTTCTGTGCTCTGTAGGCACCGCGCGCGCAGAGTTGGTGCTCACAAATTTCACCAGCACCAACTTGCTGAAGGTGATGGCGGTCGGCGATTCGATTACGGACGATTGCTCCCTCAATGGTGCCTGGCGCGCGCCGCTGCAGCCGCTGCTGGAAACGAACGGTTTTCCTTTCACGTTCGTGGGCCGCCAGGCTTCCTCTGCATCGCCGGGATTTACAAAAGTGCGGCATGAAGGTTATTGCGGCGCGGTGATAGCGCCTCCGGGAGTTTATTCCGCCCACCAGTATGCGGACATCTACAATTATTTGCAGAAAATTGTTCCCGATGCATTGGCGATTGCCAGCAACAGGCCGGACGTCATGTTGATCCTGATCGGCGCTAACGACATTGGGCGCGGGCGCAATCCTTACCAGGTGGCCACGAATGATTTGTCCACATTGCTGGATCTTATCTTTTCCAACGCTCCGAATGCCCACATCGAACTGGCCAAAATCAGCTCGCTGCAAAACGGGATCGCTGGCGGACTGAATTACGGCGCATATGCCACGAACGTTCCAATTTACAACGCCATCTTGCAGAAGATGGTAAATGAGCGTCGAGCGCTGGGGCAACACGTCTTTCTCGCAGACATGTATTCTGCCGTGGATTACAGCACCATGTTTTTTTCCGATCACGTCCATCCGAGCTCGCTCGGTTTGCAGGCGATCGCGAAGGAATGGCTCGCGCGGCTGCAAACGATCACCGTCCGCACGGATCTCGTCACGTCGATTCTCATCAACGCCGGTGCAAATTGGAAGCATAACGACACGGGTCAGGACCTGGGGACCAACTGGGTGCAGACGGACTACGATGACAGTGGCTGGAGCAACGGGATCGCGCGGCTGGGTTACGGTGACCCAGCAGCGGCAACAATTGTGGGCTATGGACCGCAATCGACCAACAAATTCGTGACTACTTACTTTCGCCGTCCTTTCGTCGTGCCGAAGAACGCGGTGATCACAAACCTGAATCTGCGTGTCGCACGGGCCGACGGTGTGGCCATTTATCTCAATGGACAGGAGATTTATCGCACCAACCTGCCGGCGGGTCCGATCACTTACACGAACCTGGCGTTGAATGCGATGACGGTTTTCAATCGTCATATCTTCTATCCCATGAATTTCCCGGTGAATCTTCCGACGGGCACAAACTGGATCGCGGCGGAAGTTCATCTGAGTTCCGTCGTTGCGACGGCGATGGGCTTCGATATGGAATTAATTGGAACTGGCTATTCGATTCCGCTACCGTCGCTTTCAATCGGTTGGGCAGGCGGCAACAATGTTGCGCTGAACTGGCCTCTTTCCAATGGCATCAGTTTCTCGCTTTATTCGACAACGAATTTAAACGCGACGTACAGTTGGACGCTCTCTACGGAACCTATTTATACCAACGGGGAACAAATCACTGTCACGCAATCTCTGGATTCGAACGAGAAATTCTTCCGCCTTCAACAGCCATAACGCCCGGGTCTCCGCCGCCGGACCATCAGCGGACATCCGGATCAAGTTCACGTGCGGATTTGAATTTTTCTCGTAACGCGGCACAAGTAAGAGCAACGTCCTCCGTATTCAGGATTGCCGAGACCACGCATATCCGCCGTGCTCCGGCCGCAAGAACGTCGTCGAGATTCGAAAGAGTGATGCCGCCAATCGCAAACCATGGAATGGAAACGTTGGCCGCTGCCCAGCGGACGTATTCGAGCGTGACCGGCTTTACGCCGGGTTTTGTGGCAGTGGCAAAAACCGGCCCGATCGCAATATAATCGGCCCCGGCCGAGATCGCGCGGCGCGCTTGTTCCGGCGCATGCGTTGAAAGGCCAATTCGGATTTTGGATTTCGGATTTTGGATTTCGGAAACTGCGACTCGTGTCCCGCGCCAAAAAAATCTTCCTGGCCCAGGTGACAGAACTCCGCTCCGACTTCCTGCGCTACCGATATATGATCGTTGACGACTAATCCGATTCCGGCACGCCGGGTGATGGGCAGAATCGTCTCGGCCAGGCGGCGAATTTCATCCGGCGAAGAGTTCTTGGCGCGCAGTTGAATCAAGTCGGCGCCGCCATCGCAGAGTTGTTGCGCCAGCACGACGGGATCACGTCCGTGGAGATAGGCCGTGTCCACGAACGCGTAAAGGCGGCAATCTGAAAGCGGTTTCATGTTGATTCACGAACTTGCAATATCGCGGCAAGAACCGTTCGGAAGCGCAAGAAGATTCATCGCGTTCTCGTGAACATCAGGCTCCAGAGCGAATCCGAACGCAATAGAACGCCGCCGAGTTTGCCACGCATCACTGGAGAAAATATCAGCCATTGCAACCAGCGCGCCCACGCCAGCCGGCGCGCAAACGCCCGGTCGCACGATCGCGCAACCGCCGTCCTCGCCTCGGACCAACTCAATTCGCCACGGCTGAATGCGGTCAAAGGCTCGATTGCGATTTCGGCAGACTCGAAAGCCATGGACATTCCGTTGCCGGTCACGGGCGGAATCATGGTCAGCGCATCGCCAATCGAGCACGTCTCCTGCCTGGTCGCGCGACATGGTTTGAGGTTGAGTCCTGCGACAGCACAGGATGCGCTGTCGTCCATTTCGACTCCGGCTAATCGCTCGCGCAACATAGAGCCGGGCTCGCCTCGCAAAAGCTCGTGCGGTTCCTGAATTCGATCATTACGGGACCGCGTCCGAAAAAGGCCGCATATATTCACTTCATCGTTGTTGACCCTGTTAACACCGACATATCCGGTTGTTGAGACGTGCATCTCGAGGTCCGCCGAGAGTTTGACGTTTCTTGCGTGTGTCTTGAGGCCGAACCAGCGCCAACCATTTGCCGTCGCCTGTGCTCGGCGTCCGGAAGCGTAAACCAGTCCTTCATTCTCTCCAGAATTCCAGCGCGTGTCTTCCTTGAGTTCACCGCCAAGTCGGCGGAAGTCACCGGCGAGCACCGCGTCCATTGAATATCTGGAAAGGCACAGCGCGGGAGTGGCGAGTCGGCGAACTCGGCGAGTGATTGGTTCCAGCAATGAACATCGCCGTGTGCGCGTGAAACGCCCCCGCATTTTCCAGTAACGATAAAAGACCAAGCCGTTTAAGCACGTCGGGACCATTTCCGCAGATGAATTCCCCACAAACCTTATGCCGTGGATAGCGACCGGCCTCCCAAATCTTTACGGGCACACCGCGCTGACGCAGTCCGATGCCAAGCGTCAATCCGGCGAGGCCGCCACCGATAATCGTGATTGGCTTCAGCGCAGCCACGTTACTCCTTTCGTCGCGCGATGAAGAGATGACTGAACAAGCCGACAGGCCGCTCGGCGAGTTTCCAATGTCCGTTCTGCGGCCAGAGTTCAGAAAGTTCCCGTTCCGCAAATCCAGCGCGAACACTTACGGGCGCATCATGGCAGGTGACCGGACCACAGCCAATGAACCATAGCAGACGGCTGAAGAGCAGCGGCCCCGCGGCGCGCCGCGGCTCAAGCGCAATCAAAACAGGGGCAGAACGCGAGGCCAGATCAAGCAAAGTGGCGAGTTGACGCCGGTCGAATTGATGAAGGAACAGGTTGCTAATTATAATGTCATGCCGGGTACTGCGACTTTCTCAGCCATTCTTGCGCGTTCTCGGTTCTATTCGTGATGCGCCAGCCAAGCCGCCCGAAGCGTTTGCTTAGGCTGGCATCTTGCGCGGGCAGACGATCCACGAGAGTTGCTTCCACACTCTTTTTTGAACGTCGAATCCGATGAGCCACGGTGAGCAGAAAGTGCCCGTCACCGGCTCCAAGCTCAACCAAACGATGATTTCTCCCTCGCGTGAAGACCGCGTCCAACGCTTCGGCCATGATGCGAGGATGGCCCATCCAGGAATTCAGCCGCCGCAGGTCGCGACGAGAGCGGGCCGCGCGCGGATCGCAGGCCGGCAATTCATCGAGCAGTTCCGGTTGGACCTCCCGTTTCATTCAACCTCGAGCAACGCACCGTGGCAACTGAAGCCCGCGCCGAAGGAACTCATCCACCACAGGCCGGAAGGCACGCTGTCGTTCAGCGCGCGTTCAAGCACGAACAGCACGGACGGACTGCTCACGTTTCCGTATTCATGAAGGATCGCTTCGCTCCAGCGCACGTCGTGTTCGCTCAGTCCGAGTTTGTCCCGAATCGCGATCAGCACATCGCGTCCACCCGGATGAAGAATCCAGCCGGCAATGTTCGAACGCGAAACGCCCGATCGGCCAAGAGTCTCATCAAAGACTTGTCCGACGTGCTGGGCGGCCACGGACGGGACCTGTGGCGCAAGAATATTGCGAAGCATTCCGTTCTTTTGCTCGAAGCGCAGCAGGTCGCGATTCGCGGGTTCCAACAATGAACCGGAGTTCGTCCACTTCACGCTTCGTCCGCCATTCGCAGTCCGCGAAAGCACGGCGGCAGCCGCACCGTCACCGAACAAACAGGCGCTGATCAGCACGCCCGGATCGTCGTCGAGAAAAAAAGCCGCCGTGCAAACTTCAACACAAATGGAGAGCACCCGATCGCACCGGCGCGCTGTCGAGTAGCGCTTCGGCGACTCGCAAGTTTGGCAAGGCCGCGCCGCAACCCTGCCCCACCAGGTCCAGCGTCAGCGCGTTCGGTCGCAGGCCGAGCCGCTCGCCGACATAGCTTGTGAGGCCAGGGCACAAATATCCAGTGCAGGTGCTGATGAGAACGGCATCGATCTGCGCTGGGGTCGTTTCTGAATTCGCCAACGCTCGTTCAGCCGCCTGTGTCGCAAGCACAGGAGCCGTTGTCGTGAATCGGGCATGCAGCGCGTCCGGAGTCAGATCAAACGCGTGGTCGAGTTTTTCCAGCGCAAAATGGCGCGTGCCAATGCCATTGCTGGTTGTGAGGACCTTTCTGAGAATGGCGCGGGAACGCGAAGATAATTTCCAAAAGCGTGACGAATCCTGGAGCGCGACCCAGCAATCCGCCTGCGTGTAGCGATGAGGCGGCGCCGATGTGCCCAATCCGGTAATAAACATTCACGAGAGAGTAGCGCGGTTCCATTGAACGCGCCACTCAGGATAGGATGCTTCGGATTGAGGTTTGTTCCGGGGAGTGTGACCACTGACCCATTATGGCCGCACTTCATTGCTGTAAACTATCACCGCATGCCCATAGTATTTGCCATCCGGATCGTTTGGTGAGGACATAACCATTTCCGGAATCTCCTTCTCCTTCACAACCTTCTCCAATTTTTTTCTGACCTCTTCAGCCTCACGTCCGCTCAATTTCTCAGAGACGCTAAATTCCGCCCGCCAAACACTGTTAGAGGGCAAAGACAGGCTCTGCGCCAGCAACTGCCCACTGGCAGCTTCGTGCGGCTCAAGCCAGCCACGCTTGATCTTGGGCTGACTAAAATAGAGCAGCCCAGGGCCTGACTCTCTTGGCTGGGGATAAATCTTCACTCTAATCCTACACGAACTTCAATCCGCGTAAGACTTATCGCCAGTGTCTTGTCGGTATGATTGGTAGCCAGAATGCTTCGCCCTGGCTCGGAACATGGCGGATGGTAACTGTCTGCGACTGCGCCGACATCGTCAGCAATGTCAGAATGTGAACGCAGACTGGAACTGTTCTTCTTGTCTTCATTGAATTTGGATTGGGTAGTTTTCTTTCGGTAATCTCTTAAGAGCTTCGATTTCGGCAGCCACCAAGGCATTCGTTCGCGCGAACTCTTCAATCTCGCGTCTCAATACCACAATGTCGTGGTTCGTAGTGGGGCTGAGCCCTTGATTGCAGATGGTACACGGCGATCGGCTGCGCAAGAAACTGACCGCCTTCTTCTGGTCTCCGGTGTCTACGATTGGAATGGCAAGCATTGCGGTCAAACATGAGGCTCTCATTTGTGCTTCTTGAACTCTGTTTTCAACTCGATTCCATTCTTCGTGGGAAACCTTCTGCAGTTCGGGAGAAACCTTCTGAACACGTTTGATGCTGTAGCCAATTCCCATGCCGATCGAGCAGACCAGCAAACAAAAAAGCAATTATCTTCATAACGCGTATTCTGTTCGAAGGGTTAAGGTGGCGACATTCCGTTGATCTCTTATTGCACTGTAATGTTTTCAAGAAAATGACTGGTTTGCAATCTTTTCCCGACTTCATCTCCAAAGGCCAAGTAAGAAACATGGCATCTTCACAGAACAAACGCGACAGTGCCCGCGAGCCTTCAACGCCCAGTGATTTTCGTCGCCAGCTGCCAAGCAGCCGTCATCTATTCATCGCTTCCGCCGGCAAGATGCCGGCGGCACGCGTGTACGTCGCGAGATAACCGAGAAAGCAGAAATGCCTTCGAACTAGACCGGTTTCATCGAGACGACGAGTCCAGAGAGGCTCGCCAGTTGTTCCGCGTCGCTCAAATCCAACGCTCCAGCCGTATCATGTAATGCCGCGCGCATTCGACGCCTCGCCATCCACGTTCACACGGCTGACCTGATTAGGGTTCGGCATTCTTTACGGTTGCTCAAAAGAGCTAAAATACGGTTTATTTTGCGAATGTGATTGTCGACCGCAACCGAAATGGCTAATGAGGAAGAAGCATTCCTGCGACCGCGTGATTCAGGGCGGTGAGGTGGTCGAAGTCCAACGTCATGGCAAGACCGTGGCGGTGTTCCAGCGGCTAAAGGTGAGTTCTAGCCGATCTGAGGTGCTCAGGTTGCTGCGCGATCGCGGTTTCACGGAAAAAGACAGCGGACAATTGCAGGCTGCGATGGACGCGGCTTGAGAAGTCTTCGGCTATGCCGGTGGCGATTGATACCAGCGTTCTGATCTCAGCCGAGAAGATCGGGGATTTCGACGCGCTGCTTCCGGAGGACGAAGAGGGTCCCTACTACATTCCCCCGCTGGCGGCGGCTGAATTTCTGGTGGGAACACGCCGCCGGTCCGCGCGCACCTGCGTCAACGCGCCGCACAGCTTTACCAGGGCAGATTCCGGGCTTTGGTATCCAGCTTCACGGAGACGGACGCGGCGCAACTGGCCGCGCTCATTGCCGAATTGAAGTCCAAAGGACAACAAATGAAGTTTTTTGATGCCGGGATAGCCGCGACTGTTTTGGCGCGGAACGACAAGCTGCTCGTGCCTGGACTCCGATTTTGACCGGCTCAAGGATCGGATCAAGCTGTTGAAGCCAAACTAGAACGCCTTTTTACGCGGCAAGATAACCGAAGCGATCCTTGAATTCAGCGGGTTTCATTGAGACGGTTGCGGCGAGCGAGGCGAGTTGTTCCGCGTCCTCGAAGTCCGATCGCTCCAGACGAATCATGTAATGGCACGCGCATTCGTACGCTTCGCCATCCACGTTCACCTTGCGCACCTGCATCCGGCTGGTTTCCGGGTCGAGCATTTTTTCAAACTGCAGCGGCACCATCTTGCCGTCTTCAAAGCTGATGATGGCGCCGTATTTGGACGCGTCAGGGGAAAGCAGAAATTTGACCGCGCCGTAGCCGAGGTCGCGTGTGTATTCGGCGTCGAAAGGAATCGGGTCCGCGCAACGCAATTCGTAGCCGAGGTCCTTGTCGATAAGCGTGACCTTGACTCCCAGCTTTTCCAGTCGCGCTGAAATCAGGTCCTTCATCAACCGGCCGAATTCGATTTCGGCCAGGTGCAAATGCCCATGGTCATCGCGTTTGATCTTGCCGTAGCGTTCCAGCTGGTCGCCTTGAAGCGCGCCGAGCAATCCCTTTTCGCCCATGGCTTCGATCAATCCTTCCGCGAGGACGGCGACGCCATATTCCGATCCGCTCGCGCGGCGTTTGATGATCGAGCCGATGATGATGTCGCAGATTTCATCCACCGTGACCGCCCGGCCGCGGAATTCCTCCGGGATGACCGCGAGCGTCGCCGCCGCGGCTTTGGCGATGCCGAGCGCGAGATGACCGGCCGTCCGGCCCATGCTGATGATGAGATACCAGCGCGACGTGGTCCGCGCATCCGCCGCGAGATTGCGCACGGTGTAAACGCCGTAATGCCGGGCGGTCTCGAATCCGAACGTCGGCGTCGAGCCGGGCAGCGGAAGATCGTTGTCAATGGTCTTGGGCACGTGCGCGACGCGGATTTTTCCTCCGGCCTTGCGATAAACCTGGCTGGCGGAGAAACCCGTGTCGTCGCCGCCGATCGTGACCAGCGCCGTCACGCCCAGTTTCTTCAGCGCGTCGAGCACGTTGTTCATGCTCTTCTCGGATTTGGTCGGGTTGGTTCGCGCCGTGCCCAGCATGGAACCGCCGCGCAGATGAATTCCCGTGACAGCGTCAATCGTGAGGTTCTCCACGTGACCGATGTCGCCCTGAGCGATCCATTTGAATCCGTCGCGCAGGCCGATGACTTCAAAGCCCTGGTTGATGCCTTCGATGGTCGCCGCGCTGATGACTCCGTTAATTCCCGGCGCGGGTCCGCCGCCGACCAGGATTGCAAGTCTGCCTTTATTAATTCCGTTTGACATAAATAAATCGATGGTTTGCTCAACGTGCGGGTTCTGCACTGAAGCCGCAAAATGATCCCGGGTTCGGTCTGGAAAGTCAAAGGTGATGTGTTGGGCAAATAGTGGAGAGCAGCGGCAAAAGATGTTGATTCGAGCAGTTCGTGTGCATTCAAACGCACATTGTCAAAAGATCCTTTGGCGATGAAACTCAGCATCTGATCAGCGATTCAATCGAACTGAAGATTTCCTTCAGTCCTGGTGATTTCGCGCTCATGCCAGCGATGCGTGCTTCTCACGCCAAATGCGTGAAATTCCCTCATGAGATAGAGGTCGAGTCACGCTATTTCCTCGTGATTACTGGGAACATCGTGCTGGTACTCGCATTGCTAAAGCATGCCTGGAAGGTCCGCGAGTGCTGTGAACGGTTCAACTGAAACCAACATGAAAACCCTGCCTCATGCTCGTCTGGCTCTATTATTGGCCGCAATTCTGTTGCCACCGCTTTCCGCAGGTGCTGTCACGTTCACCAACAACACCGCTATTACCTTTGACAACTCGAATTACGACGGCGCGGACATCGTCGTTACGAACTGCACGTTGATCGTTGATGGCGCTCACACGTTCGCCAGCCTCCACATCTTAAACGGCGGCACCGTCACGCATTCATTTTCGCCAACCGGCGTCCTTCTCGATCTGTTTCCAGTGAGCGGGGAGTTGCACGTTCTCACCGGCACTAACTCCGAATCGCTCAACTATTCGAATGCAGTCGTGTCCAGCATTCTCGTCACCGACGGTACCGGACAAATTATCTATGCTCCGATTACTGATTACGTAGCCGGAGTGGACCTCGAGCGGCGCCGTCTCTATCCGACGCACGGCCGTATCGGCAATCCCCGATGGCGGAACCGTGCTAGTAAACTACTTCGTGCTTCACCCGCTAGGACCGACCGCACTGAACCTCAGCATCGACGGTAACGTCCTCGTCTCGCCAGGAGGCTCAATCAATGCAGACGGGCAAGGCTACGGCGCTGGCTACGGTCCAGGCTACGGTGACAAAGCAGGAAATCCTTGGAGCGGGAGCGGCGCGGGCCACGGCGGCTATGGTGGCATCAGTTCCAGCAACGCGCTCGGAGGAAACGTTTACGATTCGATCTTCCAGCCCGTGGACAAAGGCAGCGCGGGTGGGAACGGCATAGGTGGCGCGGGTGGAATTGGCGGCGGCGCGATCAAACTCGTCATCGGCAGCGCGCTCCAACTTGACGGGAGCATTTCCGCAAACGGTGCGGATGCGACCAATTCGCGTTCGGGCGGCGGCTCGGGCGGGAGCATCTGGATTTCGGCAGGAACAGTGGCAGGCACTGGCTCAATTTCCGCCAACGGCGGGATGGGGGAACCGATTCACGGAGGCGGAGGCGGAGGCGGGCGCGCGGCGGTTTATTTCGGGACGAATGCGTTTACTGGCAGCTACTCGGCGCACGGCGGAACTGGATTCGTCACGGGAGGCGCGGGAACCGTTTACACAAAGACGAATCTCGCCGGCGTGTCGGTTGGCCAAGTCCTGCTCGACAACAACGGACGCTATGGCACGAACACTCCGCTGCAACTTACGAATGTAAGCGACCTCACGGTGCGCGGCGGAGCGGTCGCAGGCGTCGGCCTGGCAGTCACGGTGGGCAACTTGCTCGTCGAATCAAATGGATGGATCGTGAGTACTCCGGTTGCTGCAAACTCGCTGCCCAACCTCACCATCACCGCAACGGTAACGCGGACATCCAACAAGGTGGTGGAATCCTCGCAGACGGAAAAGGCTATCCCGCCGGCCAAGGAAGCCAAGGACCGGGCGGGCCAGATCTTTGGAGCCGGACAGCACATTTTTCGTCGGCAGCGGCGGTGGCTATGGCGGATTCGGAAGCTCCGGGAATCCAGAGCCAGCGGGCGGCAATTCGTATGGGCGAATGACCAGTCCGACTGATCCCGGCAGCGGTGGTGGGCTGGGCGGTGCCGGTGGAGGCGTGATCCGCCTGAATATTCGCAATGCTCTGGCAGTGGACGGCAGGATTTCGGCAAACGGAAATCCCGGTACTGCGCTGAACTCCGGCGGCGGTTCCGGCGGCAGCATCTGGATCGCTGCTCTAACGTTGACCGGCTCTGGATCGATTTCCGCAGATGGCGGCGACGGCAATGGCCTGGGTGGCGGTGGTGGTGGCGGACGATATCCGTATCATACAATGAGCGGCCAATCGTGGAACCTTAGGACCGTTTACTCCGTTCACCGGAACGGTCACCGCTTTTGGCGGAAAAGGCGCTGTAAAAGCCGGTGGTGCGGGACAATATATTTCGCGCGCGACACCTGACTCTGGCAGTCCCTTCACCAGCGTACTCGTGGATAACAACGGCAATCGCGGACAAATACCACTTGGGATCGCCTTTCAGCCCAACGGAACTGATATCACCGTGACCGGCGGCGCATCCTTACTCTGGGCCCGGGGGTCATTCGATCGTTCGCAATCTTCTGGTCGGATCCAACGCTTTCTGCTGGTGCCAACTCCAAATCGACTATTCTTGGCCGCAGTAACGTCGACCGTGGAGCACGGGCGGCGCCATTATCGCAGACGGGAGCGGCTACTCGCGGGCTCAGGTTCAGGCGCGGGTCGCACCGCTATTACAACGGAACCGGGCGGTGGCGGCGGTGGTTTTGGTGGCTTGGGCGGAAATGGCTTCGGCGGAATCACTTGGAGGGAATGCGTATGGTTTTTTGATTTCGCCGTCTGATCAAGGAAGCGGCGGCGGCTGGGAATTCCATCGGCAGTCGAATTTGGGAGGAACAGGCGGAGGAGCGGTCCAGCTCGCATCGCCGGCGCGTTGCAGCTTGATGGCTGATTTCAGCGAATGGGTTGCCGGGTGGCGGCACGAACAGTGGAGGAGGTTCGGGTGGAAGTCTTTTGATTTTCGTCGGAACATTGTCCGGATATGGGACGATCTCGGCGAATGGTGGAGCGGGTGCGGCTTTGGGAGGAGGCGGAGGCGGAGGGCGCATCGCCGTGCTTTATATCACGAACCTCTTTGCCGGACGATTTCCGCCTATGGCGGGCCGGGTTGTGAGCGGCGGCGCGGGAACAGTATCTCCTGTGTCGAACAGACAGCAGCAGGCACATTTCATTGACATGGATAACGGTGGCTTTCCGGCGCTGGCTCGTCTCTTGGGTCAGGTCTTCCTCCAGCGTCCGCTTGTCCTGATCCGATCTCACCATCACCGGAGGCGCGTTGTGTCTCGTCGGTCGCCATTTCTTCCAGGCCTATGGAATCTGCTTATTCGTTCAAATTCCTGGATCATCGCCACAAATATTCCCGGGCTATCAATTTTCGTTTCGAGTAATGCTGTGATTGAATCGTGGCGGCGGGATAATGGTCAGCCGAGAAGGAATCACCAGCGGAAGCGGCGACGGAGTTATTCAGTGGGGGCGGAGGAGCATATGGCGGCTATGGGAGCCCGAACTCCACTGATCGGAATAGGAGGAGGACAAGCATTCGGGAACCCATTCGCTCCGGTGAGCCCGGGTGGTAATGGTGCGCCAGTCGGGCCATCTCAAGGCGGCGGAGGAGGGCCAGCACTACGCATCACAGTAAACGGCTCGTTGTTGATCAACGGCTCTATTTCCTCAGACGGCCAGAACGGAATCAGCGCGAACAGCGGCGGCGGGCTGGCGGAGGAATCTGGATTACGGCAGGCGAACTCTCGGGTCATGGAACCATTTCGGCCAATGGCGGACGCGGGAATGGCTCAGGTGGTTCTGGCGGAGGGGGTCGCGTCGCGATGATTTGTACCGTCACCAACAGCTTTACCGGAACCATTACTGCTCGCGGCGGTGGCGGAACAAACTTTGGAGGCGCGGGAACTATTTACATCAACGGATATCCTGCGACTACGGCTCAACTTGTCTCAGACAATGGCGGAAATGCGGGGGCATACACACTCATCGCTCAATCTCCCTTCATTTTCCCAAATCCGCGTCCGAGCACGATTGATCTCACCGTAAGCGGTGCGGCCTCTGCAATTCCATCCAGTTCTTTGTCTCTTCGGAATCTGTTTATCGCGTCCAACTCTTGGTTGATTGCGTCAGAACTGTCGGTTTCAAGTAACATCACCGTCCAGTCCGGCGGCGGAATCTCAGCCGATTCAGCAGGGCTGCATGGCGGTCAAGGTGCGGGGCACGTGATTTCTTCAGCCCATTTATCCGCCGACGGGCAGCGGCGGAGGCTATGGGGGCCGCGGTGGAACGAGTCTCTTTGGAGCGCTGGCGGAAATAGCTACGGCGATTTCCAAGGCCAATTCCCGCCCGGCAGTGGCGGCGGCGCTACCGTTCCGAACGCCGGCGGTGCAGGGGGCGGATCGCTTTTGGTGACTGCGTCAACGCTGCAACTCGACGGCAAAATTTCCGCTGACGGCGGCCATGCCACGAATTCTACTTCCGGTGGCGGGTCGGGCGGTGGTGTGCAGTTAATCGTTACCAAACTTTCCGGCTCAGGCATCATTTCCGCGAGTGGCGGGTCGGGCGGCGCTCTCGGCGGAGGTGGTGGCGGTGGCGGACGCATCGCGCTCAATGTGGACACGAATCTCTTCACCGGGTCGCTCCGCGCGTGGGGCGGCGACGGCGGCGGCGAACCCGGCGGCGCAGGGACCGTTTACATTAACAACCGCATCAACCAGCACATCGGGAAGCTTATTCTGGACAATGGAGATTTGTTCGGCGCTGACACGCCGTTGTCGAATCCGGGGCGTGTCGATCTCTCAGTCAAAGCCGGCGCTATCGGAAGCATTGACGGATTTGCATCCACTCCGCTGAACAATCTTACAATCGGCGCGGACGGATTGCTGACCACGGGCGCGAGCGCAACGAATCTCGGCCTCATCATCGCCAGCAACGCCGTAATCGAATTGAACGGAGCGACTGGCTGTGGACGGAAAAGGATTCCCTCAAGGTAATGGACCGGGCGCGGGCCATTCTGTGGGTGGCTTCGGAAGCGGCGCAGGTTACGGGGCTGCCGGCGGCGATTCGCCTACAGCTCCAGGCGGATTGCCATATGGTCCGGCCCAATTTCCGATCGATCTTGGGAGCGGCGGTGGCGCGGGTTCAGGACCGTACCTCGGCGGCTCGCAAGGCGGCGGCGCAGTCCACATTGCGGTCCTGGGCACGTTGAGCTTGAATGGTCTTCTGAGCGCGAGCGGGAATCCCGGTTTTCAAGACAACTCCGGCGGAGGCTCCGGCGGGAGCATTTGGGTTTCAGCAAGCAAGATGGAGGGGAGCGGATTCCTTACGGCTGACGGTGGCGACGGAGATCCTTATTACGGTGGCGGAGGCAGCGGCGGGCGCATCGCGGTTTACGCCAATTCGAATTCATTTGCCGGAACCATGAGCGCCATTGGCGGCGATGGCTTCGTGACGGGAGCGGCAGGATCGACTCTTCTCTCGACAAATCCCGCGTTCGAAATCGCCGCGCTTGCACCGTCGGGAATCGTGACCAACCCGGTGAACAGCTTGATTGTGACCTTCAGTTCGCCGGTGAGCGCGGACTCGTTTGTCCCATCCAGCGACGTGGCGCTCGTCACGCCCTCCGGGCCGTTGCCGCAAGATCAATTTTCCGCCGTCGCACTTTCGCCCGCTTCATTCCGCGTTCTCATTCCGTCCCAGACCCTGCCCGGAGATTACGCGGTCACAGTAGGCCCGAACGTCACGGACATTTTTGGTCGGGTGATGTCGCAGGTTTACACCGGTGCGTTCACGATTGATCTGCCAGTTATTCGCGGCAAAGTCACAGACACGAACGCCATCCCGGTGCCGGGAGTGTTGCTTCAAACCAGCTTCGCGCAAACCGTGACGGACACGAATGGTGATTACGTGATTGGTTTTCCCGCCGGTGCGAATTTCTCGGTCACGCCTTTAAAGACCAACCTGGTGTTTGCGCCCGGCTCGCTGAGTTACTCCAACCTAACAGCGAGCGTTTCAAATCAAAATTATCTCGCGCTCACAACGATCGCCCCGCAGTTGAACGCCGCGCTTCAAAGCACGAATCTTGCGTTGAACTGGTACGGCTACCCTGGAGTCACTTACCAGCTCTACCGGTCAACCAACCTCGCGGACTGGACCCTGTACGGACACCCAATGTTCGGCAGCAATGCGGTGATTGAAATTCCGCTGCCAGTGAACGGACAGTCCATGGAGTTCTTCCGCGCGCAAGCAAATAACTGAACGCGCGGACCGATCTGACGCAGTCTTTGAGCAGTCTCGTTGACTGGGAAAGCGCGCGCTCGTACCTTCGCTTCGCATGTTCGAACTCGTTTCGCCCTACAAACCCGCCGGAGATCAGCCGCAAGCCATTGCGAAGCTGACTGAAGGCGTGTTGTCCGGCGCGAAACATCAGGTGCTGCTCGGCGTCACCGGTTCGGGCAAGACGTTCACCGTCGCGAACGTCATCAAGAACGTTGAAAAACCAACGCTCGTCATCTCGCACAACAAGACTCTGGCCGCCCAGCTTTACGCCGAATTCAAGGGCTTCTTTCCGAACAACGCCGTCGAATACTTCGTCAGCTATTTCGATTATTACCAACCCGAGGCCTACATCCCCCGCACCGACACGTTCATTGAAAAGGATTCCAGTGTGAACGAGGAGATCGAGCGGCTGCGGCTCTCAACCATGAGTTCGCTGTTCTCCCGGCGTGATGTGGTCGTCGTCGCGAGCGTGTCGTGCATCTACGGCATCGGCAGCAAGGAAGACTACGAAGCGATGGTGATCCCGGTGCGCGTCGGCTATGAAATGACGCGCGATGATTTCCTGCGCCGGCTCGTCGAGCTGCAATACGCGCGCAACGACATCGAGTTTCAGCGCGGGCAATTCCGCGTGCGCGGCGACACGGTCGAGCTTTGCCCCGCCGGACGCGAGGACGCGCTGCGCGTGGAATTCTTCGGAGACGAAGTGGAACGCATCACGCGATTTGAGCCGTTGACCGGCGAAAAGATGGAATCGCTCCAGACCGCGTGGATTTTTCCGGCGAAACAATTCGTGATGCCAACTGAGAAGCTCCGCCCTGCCCTGCTCGCCATCCGCGAGGAGCTCGGCGAGCGCATCGCGTGGTTCGAGAAGCACGGCAAACTGCTCGAGGCGCAGCGCATCAAAATGCGCACCGAATACGATCTCGAAATGATGGAGGAAATGGGCTTCTGCTCAGGCATCGAAAATTATTCGCGCCACCTCGCCACACGGCCACCCGGTTCGCGGCCATACACGTTGTTTGATTTTTTCCCAAAGGATTTCCTGCTTGTCATTGACGAGTCCCACGCGACGGTTCCACAAATCGGCGGGATGTACGAAGGCGACCGCTCGCGAAAAACCGTTTTGGTGGAGCACGGCTTCCGGTTGCCGAGCGCGTTGGACAATCGACCGCTGAATTTTGGGGAATTTCAGGGGATGCAGAACCAGACAATTTACGCCAGCGCCACGCCAGGGCCGAAGGAACTCGAATGGGTACGACAGGATGCGTCGGTGGGGCGAGCGTCCTCGGGAGCCGAAACCGGAGGCTCGTCAGGAGCCTCGCCCCACCAGGAAGTATCCGGTGTGGTCGAGCTTGTCGTCCGACCAACCGGTCTCATTGATCCGAAGGCCACGGTCAAACCTCTCGCTGGCCAGATTGACGACCTCATCAACGAAGCTCGCAAGCGTGCCGACGTGAAGGAGCGTGTGCTCGTGACCACGCTCACGAAACGAACAGCCGAGGAACTCACGGATTACCTCCGCGATGTTGGCATCAACGTGCAGTATCTCCATAGCGAAATTGACGCGATTGAGCGCGTTGAGATTCTGCGCGCGTTGCGCAAAGGTGAGTTTGATGTGCTTGTTGGAATCAACCTGCTCCGCGAAGGTCTCGATTTGCCGGAAGTTTCGTTGGTTGCCATTCTCGATGCGGACAAGGAAGGTTATCTTCGAAGCGCGACGAGTTTGATTCAAACCGCCGGGCGCGCCGCGCGTCATCTCAACGGTGAAGTGATTCTCTACGCCGATGTGATGACGCAAAGCATTCAGAAGTTTCTCGCTGTTTCGGAATATCGCCGCAAGAAGCAGCTTGATTACAATCGCGAGCACAACATCACGCCGCGCAGCGTCACGCGCGCTGTTGAGGAAAGCCTGTCAGCATTCCGCGAGACGCGTGATGAAGCCGGCGCCGTGCTGAGGGAAGCGGGTGTGGACATCGATATTTCCCAGACCATCAGCGAACTTGAAACCGAAATGTTGAGCGCGGCGAACAATTTGGAATTTGAGAAGGCCGCGCTGCTGCGGGACCAGATTCGTGAACTCAAACGCGCATTGAACGGTTTCGAGTCAGCAAGCAACATGACCGCGCAGCCAGTTTCCTACCGGAGTTCTCGGAAACAGCGCACCCGCAAGCGGACTCCGTTTTAAATTGCCTCATCGTTTCCGCGAGCGGTAGGGGCGGCGCGCTGCGCCGTCCATTTTGGGTCATCGCAGCGCGATGACCCCTACCTGTTTTAGGGTACTCAAAGATATTTTGCCAACAGCGGCTTCAATTCAGATTTTGTCTTCGTCGGCCAAAGCTTCCTGTCCGTCATGATCGCGTTTCGCAGCGCATCGTGACACGGCCAATTCGGTTCCTTGGGAATTTCCGGAATCGTTCGCGCAATGATCGCCTTGGCCATTGACGCGTTTCGATGAAGGTTCTCCACAATCATCTCCACCGTGACATGCGCCTCGTCGGTCTTCCAGCAGTCGTAATCCGTCACGAGCGCCATCGTCGCATAGGCGATTTCCGCTTCGCGCGCGCACTTCGCCTCGCCCAGGTTCGTCATGCCGATCACATCATAGCCGAGTTTGTGGTTAGTGAGCGACTCAGAGCGCGTGCTGAACGCCGGACCTTCCATGTTCACGTAGGTGCCGCCGTCGTGAACGCGCGCTTTCAGTGCCCGCGCGCTTCTCAAAAGGAGCCGACGCAACTCGTCGCAAATCGGCTCCGCAAACGCGACGTGCGCCACGATGCCGCGTCCGAAAAACGTGTGCTCGAAACTCCGTTTGGTACGATCCACGAATTGATTTACCAAGACGATGTCGCAGGGTTTGTATTTCGCCTGCAGCGAACCGACCGCGCTCGCGCTGAGAATCCATGCGACGCCGAGCTTTTTCATCGCCCAAATGTTCGCGCGATGATTCAGTTCGCTGGGCATGATGCGGTGTCCACGTCCGTGCCGTGGCAGAAAGACGACCTCGCGTCCTGCAAGCTTTCCCGTGAGAAACTCATCTGACGGCGGCCCGAAAGGCGTTTTGACCTTCACCCATTTTTGCGCGGAGAAACCTTCAATGTGATACAATCCGCTGCCGCCAATGATTCCGATGCGACTCGACATGCGCGGGTTTATAGCAGCAGCCTCCCCGAAAGTCTTGAGAATTTCGCAGAGAGGAGGAACCGGTTCTGAAGAATATCGAACGCAATGAACTGCGGATGCGAGTGGCGAAGTCATTGCCGCTTGCTGTGCACGCACTGCCAGCGTATAAGTCTCCTAGGCTCCGAGACGAAAGGTATAACATGTCACAGACCGGCCGCCAGTCCGTCAACACCAGTAATGTGCTTTCAGTTATCATGGGCGGCGGTCAGGGCACGAGATTGTTTCCGCTCACCAAGGAACGCGCCAAGCCTGCGGTGCCGCTCGCGGGCAAATACCGGCTGGTGGATATTCCGATTTCCAACTGCATCAACTCCGGCCTGCGCCGCATTTATCTGCTGACTCAGTTTAATTCGGCGTCGCTGCATCGCCACATTTCGCAATCGTACAAGTTCGACCATTTCTCCGGCGGTTTCGTGGAAATTCTCGCGGCGGAACAGACCTACACGGACACGTCGTGGTATCAGGGCACCGCGGATGCCGTCCGCAAAAACCTGATCCATTTCCTGAACCACGATTTCGATCACCTGCTCATCCTGAGCGGCGACGCACTATATCGAATGAACCTCCGGGAGATGGTTGAACAGCACGCCGAAACCGGCGCAGATGTCACAGTCGCGACCATACCCGTGACGCGACGTGAAGTGCCGGGGTTCGGCATCATGCAAATCAATGCCGAGCGGCGCATCACGCGGTTTGTCGAGAAGCCAAAGGACACCGCTGTTCAGGACTCCTTCCGCCTCGAACGCGAATGGTATCCCAGGCTGGGCATTCAGGACGATCGCGAGTTGTTCCTCGCTTCAATGGGAATTTACGTGTTCAACCGGGAAATTGTCCGCCAGTTGCTTGACAATACGCTGACGGATTTCGGTAAGCACGTCATTCCCGGTGCGATCGAAACGCATCGCGTATTCTCTTACATTTTTCAGGGGTATTGGGAGGACGTTGGAACGATCCGTTCGTTCTTCGAGGCGAACCTCGACGTTGCTTCTGAGTTGCCGCGGTTCAATTTCTTCGACATGGGCGCGCCGATATTCAGCCGGCCACGGTTTCTGCCAGGCTCAAAGATAAACGGCGCGCAGGTTGACCACGCCGTGATCTCTGATGGTTGCATTCTGAATCACTCGCGCATCACGCAAAGTATTGTCGGCGTCCGCAGCATCGTTGGCGCAGGCACCGAACTGAATCGCGTCATTCTCCTTGGCAGCGATTACTACGAGTCTTACGAATCCATCGTCGCCAACGAGCAAGAGGGCAGGCCCAGAATCGGGGTCGGCACGAACGCGCGTATCGAGAACGCCATTGTGGACAAGAATGCACGTATCGGAAACAACGTCGTCATCTCTCCCGCCGGCAAACAGGAGAACGTGGACCATCCCCTCTATTACATTCGCGACGGCATCGTCATCATTCCGAAAAATGGGGTCGTGCCGCACGGAACGGTGATTTGATCTCCGCTGCGCCGGCGGGAATATTCCCGCTTTGGCTGCTGTGGTTCGTAATCCGATCAACGGAGTTCCCGAATCCTCACCCTGCGTTACAGACTGCGCCCGAAATTGTACTTCACACACTCGCGCTTCGGGCCGATGATGGCGCAAAAGAAAGGACAATTATGGGCCTGATGGATTATCTCAAAACGCAGTTCCTGGAAATCATCCAGTGGCAGGACGATTCGCGCGACACGATCTCGTGCCGCTATCCCGGACGATGGACAAGGAAATCAAGCGCGGCGCGCAACTCATCGTGCGCGAATCGCAGACCGCGCAGTTCATTTACCTCGGCCAGTTCGGCGACACGTTCGGCCCGGGCAAACACACGCTCACCACCGACAACATCCCGATCCTCTCCACGCTCAAGGGCTGGAAGTATGGCTTCGAATCGCCGTTCAAGGCGGACGTTTATTTCGTCAACACGCGCCTGTTCACCGGCAACAAATGGGGCACGGCCAACCCCGTCATGATGCGCGACCCGGATTTCGGCATCGTGCGCGCGCGCGCCTACGGCACGTTCGATTTCCACGTCGTGGACGTGAAAACTGTTTCTCAAGGAAGTCGCCGGCACGGACGATCATTTCCGGCTCGATGAATTTGCCGACACCATGCGCTCGCGCATCGTCAGCGTGTTCACCGACGCGCTCGCCTCGGCGAAAGTGCCGGTGCTCGACGTGGCGTCGCGCTATCAGGAACTCGGCGAAGCGCTGCTGCCGCTCATCAATCCGGCGGTCACGAGCAAATACGGCCTCGAGATCCCGAGCTTCATCGTCGAGAACGTCTCGCGTGCCGCCGGAAGTCGAGCAGGCGATTGACAAACGCTCGCAGCATGGCGGCGATTGGCAATCTCAACGACTACGTGAAATTCCAGATGGCCGAAGGCATGACCAAAGGCGGCGGCGAAGGCGGCGGCATGGCCAGCACCGCGGCCGGACTTGGGCGCCGGCCTGGCGATGGGCCAGCAGATGATGGCCGCGATGAATGCGCGCGCAAACCACATCGCCGTCGCAGCGGACCTGCCGGCGCGCCGCCAGTGATTGGCCGGAATCCCTGAACTGCTCGGCACCGCGATGTGGCGAAAGCTCTTGGCGTGAGCGAAGCCGACGTGCTGGCCACGCTGGAAAAAGGCGAACTCAAAGGCAAAAAGATCGGCTCGACCTGGCGCGTGACGAAGGCGGCGTTGGATGAGTTTTTGAAGGCGTAGGCGGCTTTCGCACACACAGTCTAGTGTATGAAAAGGTGGATTAAGCCAATCGCTTGGACCGGTTTTTCATATTTGTGCTGGCGGATATTATCTACAATTTCATTTCAAGTGATGCGATCCATTACTTTGCTCAACGGAAAAGTCGTCTTCTCATGGTCGCCTGCATTGCGCTGACGGGCGGATTTGCAGTCCGTCACGCTTATATCAGATCTCTATCAATCCCCTATGCTGCTGTCGGGCTTAGACCGTTTGGGGATTCTGCGGGCATTAACTACGATGGCATTATTTCCTCTTGCAGTTGGTATTTTTCTGTGGGTGATCTTTTATCGAACTTTCAAACGCCGAGTCCAGTGATCGGAGACATTGAATGAGATGAGCGCAATCTCCGCCTACACCATCCTCGCCTGCTGGTGCATCTTCGTCGTTGTCTGGCTGGTCAGCGCGTTTCGCACGAAGCGCACCGTGGAAAAGCAAAGCCTGCTATTCGCGCTGGCGCATCGCATTCCTGTCGGACTCGGCTGGTGGATGCTGGCGTTCCCCCGATTCGGTCCGCCCATGAACTGGCAGGTCATTCCTCGCACGGCGCTGTCGCAAGTCATCGGCGCGGCCATTTGCATTTACGGATTGCTCTTCACGCTGTGGGCGCGGCGCACGCTTGCGGGAAACTGGAGCAGCGACGTCACGTTCAAGCGCGATCACGAATTGATTCGCTCCGGCCCATATCATTTCGTTCGTCATCCGATTTATACCGGCCTGCTGGTGATGTGCCTCGGCACGGCGATTCAGATCGGACAATTGCGCGGCGGATTCGGTCTGTTGCTGGTCGCCATCGGTTTTTGGATCAAGCTCAGTCAGGAAGAACGCCTGTTGCTGCGACATTTTCCCGATGCCTATCCGATTTATCAGCGAGAAGTGAAGGCGCTCGTTCCATTCGTGATTTGAAATCCTATGCCTGACCAACCGCCGCCAATCAACCAAGCCATCGCCCAAAAGAAATTCTCCTGCCCAGCTTGCGGCGCGGAGGCGGCATGGAATCCCGCCAGGAAGTCGCTCGTCTGCCCGTTCTGCGGCACGATTTCGCCCGCGCAGGTGGAACTGACCGCCACGGGCGAAGAAAAGATCGTCAAGGAGCACGATTTGGTCGCGGCGTTGCGCGGCATTCCGGACGAGCAGCGCGGCTGGCAGGCGAAGAAGACTTCCGTCAAATGCCAGAGTTGCCAGGCCATCTCCGTGTTTGATCCAGAACGCGTCGGGCAGCGCTGCGATTTCTGCGGTTCGGCCGCGCTCGTGCCGTACGAGGAAATCAAGGAAGCGTTCCGTCCCGGAGAGTTTGCTGCCGATGAAGATCAGCGAGACGCAGGTGCGCGATTCAATCCGCCGCTGGTACGGCAGCCGTTGGTTCGCGCCGAACAAGCTCAAGCGCGCCGCGCTCACCGACACCGTCAAAGGCCTTTACATTCCTTACTGGACCTTCGACGCGCAGGTCCATGCCGATTGGACGGCCGAGAGCGGCTATCACTATTACGAGACCGAGACCTACACGGACGCGAACGGCAAAACGCAGACGCGCCAGGTGCAGAAGATCCGCTGGGTGCCGAGCAGCGGTTCGCTCGATCATTTCTTCGACGACGAACTCGTGCCCGCCTCGCGCGGCGTGCAGCCGGAGATGCTGCGGAAGATCGAGCCGTTTCCGACGAAGAATGAACTGGTGCCCTACAACGCCGGTTTTCTTTCCGGCTGGGTCGTGGAGCGTTATCAGATTGATCTCGTCGCCGCCGCCAAGGACGCGCGCGACGGAAATGGATGCCGAAATGGAACGGCTCTGCGCCGCCGAAGTGCCGGGCGACACGTATCGGAACCTGCAGGTGGACGCGGATTATTCCGGCCAGACGTTCAAGCACATCCTCGCGCCGCATCTGGCTGCTCACCTACAACTACGGCGCGCAGAATTTCCAGGTCGTCATCAACGGTTACACCGGCGCCATCGCCGGGAAATATCCGAAGAGCTGGGTGAAAATTCTCTTTGCCGTGCTCGCACTGCTGGCAATTGCGGGAATCATTGCGCTGGTGGCGAACCACTGAAATCTATGGCGGCGGCCTATGACCGCCGGAACTCGCCGCTCATAAAGCGCCGCTACTGCGCCTCCATCTCCGCAAGCGTCCCGGCTTCCTTTTCCCACTCCGGATTCGCTTTAATCAAGCGGTTCTGCACCTCCACCAGTTCACGATTGATTTGCATGGCGCGGCCGGGCGTTTCGTATGTCTCCGGCTTCTCCAGTTCAGCGGTGAGTTCCGCTTGCTGCTTTTCCAGCTCGGCAATTTCCTTCTCCAGTCTTTGCACGATTTGTTGTTGCGCTTTTCGTTCGCTGGAACGCGCCTGGCGTTGCTCGGCTTCAAGCCGCTTTTGTTCCTTGCGATTGGCAGGGCTGACCTGCCGGTCAGCCTGGACGCGCGGCAGCACGTCCCTACCACCAGCCGTCAACGCAGCGCGCGCTGAAACCGCTTTGGTCTTGTCGAGGTAATATTGGTAGCCGCCGGGATAATGCGTGAGCTGGCCGGCGTTGACGTGAACGACGTGATTGGCCAGCGCGCGGATGAAATAAACGTCGTGGCTGATGAAGATGAGCGTGCCCTCGAATTGATCGAGCGCGTAGAGCCAGCGCGTCAATGCTCGACATGTCGAGGTGCGTCGTCGGCTCGTCCATCAGCAGCAGGTTCGGCGGATCGAGCAGCAGTTTCACCAGCGCGAGCCGGCTCTTCTCGCCGCCGCTCAACACGCTGACCTTCTTGAACACATCGTCGCCGCGAAACAGAAAACAGCCGAGCAGCGTGCGGACGAATTGCTCGGTGACGCGCTGCGGCGTGTCGAGCGCCTCTTCGAGCACGCGTGCGGCTCCGGGTTCAGCATGTCCACGCGATACTGCGAGTAGTAACCGGCCTTGACGTTGTGGCCGAGTTCGCGCTCGCCGGCTTGCGGCTGCGAGACGCCGGCGAGAATTTTCAGCAACGTGGATTTGCCCGCGCCGTTCGGCCCGACCAGCACGATGCGCTGGCCGCGCTCGGCCTCGAAAGTCCATGCCGCGATAAACCACGTTCTCGCCGTAGGCATGGTGAATGTCCTTCAAGCGTGATCACGCGTTGAGCCCGCTGCGCTGCGGCTGCGGAAAGGAGAAGCTCGACCTTGCGCTCGTCGTTCGCCGGCGCTTCGATCTTTTCCATGCGCTCGATCTGCTTGAGCTTGCTCTGCGCCTGCGACGCCTTGGTGTTCTTGGCGCGGAAGCGGTTGACGAACTCCATCAAGCGCGCGATTTCGCGCTGCTGGTTTTTGTAGGCGGCCAGCAGTTGCTCCTCGTGCGCCTCGCGTTGGACGAGATAATCGTCGTAGTTGCCGCGGTAGCGGATGAGTTTGCTCTGGCGAATCTCCACGATGCTGCCGACGAGCTGGTTCAGAAACTCGCGGTCGTGCGAGATGACGACGATCGCGCCGGGATAACTCTTCAGATATTCCTGAAACCAAAGCAGCGCTTCGAGGTCGAGATGGTTCGTCGGCTCGTCGAGCAGCAGCAAGTCCGGCTCCTGCGTGAGCAGCCGCGCCAGATGCGCGCGCATCACCCAGCCGCCGCTCATTTCGCGCGCCGGGCGGTCGAAATCCTTTTCGCGAAAGCTCAGGCCGGCGAGGATTTGCTTCGCCTTGGCTTCGAGCCGATAGCCGTCCGAGTTCGTTGAAGCGGTCATGGACGTCATCGTGAATCTCCTCCGGGTGCAACGCCTCGACCGGATGATCGGCTTCCCACGCTTTGATGATGCGGCGCAGCTTCATGAATTCCGGCGAGATGGCGGTGGCGAGTTCGACGACCGTCTCGTCGCCGGCGGGCGCGCTTTCCTGCGGCAGATAACCGATTGTGACGTCCGCGCTCCATGGATGATCTTCCCGTCGTCCGGCCCGATTCCTCGCCGAGAATAATGGAAAACAAGCGTGGTCTTCCCCGCGCCGTTCGGACCGACCAACCCGATGCGGTCCTCGCGGTTCACCTGCAGCGTCGCGTCGGCGAACAGCACGCGCTCGCCGTATGCCTTGCTGATGCCTGCCAGAGTCAACATGTGAACCACAAAGTTACAATGAGCGTCGGTGAGAACTCAAGCTGCCCGGCAGTCGTCAAACAGTCATCGATGGAGCGGCCCCAAAAGATTCACAGAAAGACTTTGCAAAACGGGAGTTTTGGTTACATTACGCGAAACCCGAAAAGCCTATGAAAAAATTCTTTGTGTTCAGCGTTCTTGCTGTACTCACGTTTGGAATGTCAAATGCCATTTACGCCCAAGGCCAGCAGGAGTGGGCCAAGTCCCGTATCGAAAAGTCCCCCCGCCATCATGAGTGGGTGAAGGTCAAACATGGCGACCGGGAAGTGAATTGTTTCATCACCTATCCCGAGGTGAAGGACAAGGCCACCGCCGTCGTGGTCATCCATGAAATCTTCGGCCTCAGCGACTGGGCACGCAGTGTGACCGATGAGCTGGCCGAGGCCGGTTACATTGCCATTGCGCCGGATTTTCTTTGGGGCAGCGTGACGAACGGAGGCACCGATGAATTGATCAAGAGCGGCGGGAACGTTGGCCGGTCAATTCAATCATTGCCGCCCGACCAGATCACGGCGGACTTGAATGCGGCTGCGGAGTACGTCGCCAAGCTTCCCTCGTGCAACGGCAAAGTGGCTGTGGCCGGATTCTGCTGGGGCGGCGGACAATCGTTTCGCCACGCAACGGACAATAGGAATTTGAAGGCGGCGTTTGTTTTCTACGGAGGCCCACCCTCCGAAAGCGCAATGACGCAAATCAATTGCCCGGTTTACGGCTTCTACGGCGGCAATGATGCGCGCATCACCGCGACGGTGCCGAAAGCTGCCGAGGACATGAAGAAGGCGGGCAAGACGTACGAGCCCGTCACATTCGAGGGCGCAGGCCACGGCTTCATGCGCGGGGGAGAAGATCCGAGCGGAAGAGAAGCGGACAAAAAGGCCCACGACGAAGCCTGGAAGCGTTGGAAGGAACTGCTCGGAAAGATCTGACATTGCAGAACGCGCTTTCGATCCGTGCGCGATTGTGCCACGCTGCCGCGAGATTTAATCTAGCTCTTGAGAGACAATCAGAACAGCAATTCTCAGTTGACCCGGCGCGAATGGTTACGTCTCAGCGCGGGCGCGATGCTCGCACTGGGCTTCTGGCCGGGTTGCGCCCGATGGTCAGACGCCGGACGCGGAGACGACTTCAGTTTCGTGGTCATTAACGACGCGCATTTTCAAAGTCCACGTTGTCCGGCCTGGTTCGAGCGCGTGAGCGCCAGCGTCCGCTCGCAAAACCCGAAGCCGGAATTTTGCCTGATGGTTGGCGATCTCGCCGAGCACGGCACCCAGAACGAACTTGGCGCGATGCGCGATGTGTTGCGCTCGCTGCGAATGGATGCTTACGCCGTTCCTGGCAATCATGACTCCATTTCGAACACCGATAGCTCGGCGTGGGAGCAGCTTTTCCCGCGCAGCCGGAACTACCATTTCGAGCATCGCGGCTGGCAAATCATCGGATTGGACTCAACTCAGGGAACCGACTCGCAGAACACGCGCATTCAACCGGCAACAATGTCATGGCTCGACCAGCGATTGCCGAAGATGAGACCATCAATGCCGACCATCGTGTTCACGCATTTTCCATTGGGAATCCTCGTGCCGATGCGTCCGCTGAATGCGGATGACGTGCTGGCGCGATTCAAGGAATTCAACCTTGTGGCCGTGTTCGACGGACATTTCCACGGATTCACGGAACTGTACGGCGGGACGAACGATACTGACGACAAACCGCTGCTGCTCGATCAGCCGCGCGAACCACGACGGCACGCCAGAGAAGGGTTATTTCCTGTGCACAGCGCACGAGGGACAAATCCAACGCAGCTTCATTGAGGTCAAACCGGCGTAAGCTTTAGAACGCGGCCTCCCCTCAGATTACGATTCCCTTTTCTTCGAGTGCCTTCGCTACGTCTTCGACGCTCGCGTCTGCAATGATTTTGCCGTCAATATCGACGGTCGGGCTGATGCACTTTCCGGATTTGGCCTGAACCTCCTTTGCGAACTGTGGATGCGTCGTGACGTTGCGCAGTTCGAAAGGAACCGCCAGTTCATTGAGAAAAGCCATCACGGCCGCCGCCCACGGACAACCCGATTTGCGGTAAACAATGATTTTCATTTTGGTCGCGCGCTCTCCGAACGCGAGCGCGTTACTTCGTTTGTGCGTAAAGCATGAACACGCGCCCGCCCTTTTCCGTCATGAGCTGATATTGTTCCTCCTGCGGCCCATGAGGAATGGCAAAGCCGTCCGCGTTTTTGTCGTGCGCCGGTTTTCCATCCACGAGGAGCATGTAATGGTGCGTGCGATTTCCGGGAATGTGATGAATCGTCACGTGCCATGCATCCACTTCGCTGTCGCGGGTCAGCGGCACCTTCTGCCACTGCGTAAATGAACCCACGACTTCGACCGAAGCGGGGGCCTTCATCTGGCCATCCGGCAATCGCCAACGAAAAACTTTGGAGAACGTTACTGTGGGCGCAGCCGAACCGTTTTGCTGTCCCGAAGCCAGGGGCGCTGTTTCGCGGCGGAGTGGCCCGCCTTTTGGCGGTTTCTGACCGAACAATTTATTGAAGCTATCAAACATACAACATTAGTCGTTCAACCTAGCTCACCGCATTCGTGCGGATCAAATGGAAAGAATTTGCGGTCGAGTTGGCAAAGAAGGAAAGGCAGTTATCGAGCAGCGCGCCTTGTCATTCAACCAATACGACGCGATAAAAACGTTGCGGCGCCTCCGGCACATCAATGAAGCTCTCCAGTGTGCTGGTTGCAAAGTGGTTTGCTCCCAATGGCCGCCAGTTCTCCTCGTTCAAGTCGTCCTTGAATTCGAGCCGATACGTATGGCCAGGGGATGCCTCGAACGTCAAAACGCATGAGTTGTCTGGCTGAATCGATATTCCGGATACGACCGGAGGACCGGATGCAGGCGGAAGAATATTCGGACTTCCCGGGGATGGAGTGGGCATCAAAAGCCTGAGCGCGTTCGAATCGGGGTAACGTCCTTCGCTCACATTTGCTGTTTGCACCCCAAACGCGACGGCGTCAACGGCCGCTCCATCCGGCGAGAACAACCCGATTTCTTCGCCGCTCTTGGAGAGTTTGAATGGAACGTGGAGACTCGCGGTGTTTGTGTTTGCTGAAGTTTTGTCGTCAGCCCAGACGAGAAGAAAACCGTGCGCTGGAACCTGGAATCCAGCAGGAATTTGATACTGAAAGGCGTTCGTCAGCGAGTCTGTGAGATAATATCCAGAGAGATTCGCGGGTGCGTCGATTGGATTGAACAACTCAAACCAGTCGTCGTATTTGCCGGTCGCGGGATTAAGCAGCCCGCCTTGGTTTTCCGCCATCCACTCATTGATCGAGATGGTCACGGAAGGAAAGACGGAGTTGTTCGTCGCCGCAGGGGTTGGGTAGAACATCGCTTGACGGTAGAACGGCTGGCCATCAGGCACATCGCCGTACGAGTGGTTCGCGGGAAGCGAATTGAAATTGAGGTAATCCAGGATTTGTGGCTGGCTGTTGACGTATCGCGAAAGAGCGATTGAACCCACATCTACATTCAGGCGGAAATCGGTATGCAGTATTGGGCCGCTGGTTTGTTCGGGCTGCCCATCCAGCCAGACGACAAAGAACTCTCCGGGCGCGATGCTAATTCCGGATTGGAAGGCCCATTGCGTCGGAGTGCCGTAATTCGTTCCGAGATAAATTCCATCGAGGCTGACTGAGTTATACCCGCATTGTAGAGCTCAATCCATGGATCGCGTTCCCCGAAATTGTCGCCCGCGCCAGTGAGATTTTCGCGCTGCACTTCATTCAACCACAGCGTGGGAAATTCAGGAAGGGGGGCGCTGACCGAATTGGCTGAACCGGGCGTTCTGGTTCCGGACCCACCAGCGGCCCAATTCGCGACGCGGCTGTTGTCTTGCGCGGAGTCCACCAACTGCAATGAAGTTCCCGGTGGCGAAATCGGCGTTGTTGGCCACGGAGCAATTGCTTCGTAACGCACGCGATCGACGACGAGATACGAATCCGGCGTCAGGCCAGGTTTGATGAGCGACAACGTTTCGCCATCGGACTGTAGATTTCCGTCAAACGTTCCAAACACTGGAATAAGGGGGTTGTAGGCGGAGGCAAACACGACGCTGCTTTTTGCGAGCACCAAATATTTTTGCGGCAGCAACACCGACCCGGGCGGGAATGTGTAGCCCATTCCATTCACAATCCAGCCGGACAGATCAAAGGCGGTGCTCGTCGAGCGATTGAACAGTTCAACGTATTCGCCTTCCGAAACCGCAGCGTTGAACATGATCTCATTAAAGACGACATTGCCGACTGGCGATTCCGGCACGGAAGAATTTTGCACGGACACAACAAATGATCCGCCCACGAGACTGCTGTAACGGTCGCGCGCTTCTACTGTCCAATTGCTGGAGCCGG
Organism: uncultured Verrucomicrobiae bacterium; assembly: GCA_963760675.1. Taxonomy (GTDB): domain Bacteria; phylum Verrucomicrobiota; class Verrucomicrobiia; order Limisphaerales; family BOG-1460; genus CAVXEG01. The sequence goes on along the minus strand of CAVXEG010000009.1, from coordinate 399,060 downwards.
CGGGTGCGGGCACAGTGAGGCTCCAAGTGCTGACGGTGGTCCAATTCGGGGTGTAATTCACGCCGTTGATGCTGATCGAGACAACCTGCAACCCCGCGGAGCCGCTGAGTGTAACGCTGGTGGACGACGTGACAAAGTTAGTCGCACCGAGCGTGAACGTCGCGTTGGCTAAGGTTCCGAGTTGCGAAAGGATGCTGCTCCTTTGGCTGGCGATGGAGGATTCTGTTCCGGACGGGCTGCTGGGATTCAAACCCGCGGCAAGGAACGCGGCGTATTTCGCATCCAGAACCGGATTGATGGTGCCCGGTTGCATAATCCCATTGGCCAGCTCCAGCAGCGCGCGATCGTACATCCTTCGGAACTTTGGCTTCGCCAGGATTTGTCCCCAGACAGGGTCGGCGGATGTGTCGAAAAGCCCTACGCCCGCAATCGAGTTGTCCCAGCAGATGCTTAAATCAATTGTGAAGAGCGTCCAACGGTGCTGCGCGCTGACCCAGGCGTCCATGTTTTGGCCGCTTCTCGCACCGAAGGCGTCCCAGTTTCTCGCGGCGTGATTAGCGGCGGACATGCGCATCCAGTTTTCCATATCGGCCACGTTTTCCAGGAGGTCTGCGAAGTTGGCTTGACCGTAGGCGTTGGCCGCGGTGATCAACGCGTACACGTTTGTATAGTCGCTCAAGGAACCGCCCGAATCTTTTAAAGACCAGTTGGGCCGGTAACGCGCGGTCTTAATTGCGCCACCCGTTGTGATGTATTGATGCAGCAGGCACTCGGAATTCAGCGAGGAGCTTGAGCCTTCATACCAACGCTGAATTTTGTAGAACTGCCCGCCGGTGTCGCCGGAAAAATACTGGTCCTCCGCGCTGCCCGCGTTGGCCCGATATGCGTCTTCCATGAGTTTGCCGCGGCGCGTGCCGTTGACATACACCGCGACGAAGCGCCGATACATCCACGGCACACCGAGCGCACGCATCATCATGTAAGCAGCCTGCTCACGTTGGAGCGTCGGATCGTTCGAATTGGATGCGATGGTGTCGCCTTGAATATCATTGCCGGGCCAGTGCATCTGATTGAATGACGATGACCCGAGAAGCAGATCATCCTTGGGCATTGTCCAAATGTAATGACAGGCCTTGTTGCCCGCCGGCCCGTCATAGCTCTGATGAAATGGACCGCCTGAGTAACGCCCGCCCATGTTGTAGATGATGCGGTTGTTATAGACGAGTGTGCCATCAATATCTTCGTTGCTCATGATCGGGAGCGATTTCCAGCGATTCACATTCGACTGCGTGAGCCACAAATGGTACGTCCCAAACAGATTCGTTGGGCTGGGGTCTCCGAAAAATACGACACATTCCCGTGCCGGCGCATTGTCGGGAACTAATTCGGGAAAGCGGCTGTTCGCTCCCAAATTGTCCGTGGCGAGTAGAATGAAAGCGATGTCGTTGGTCGCCGGGCGACCCGGAAGAGTTGCGCTATAAACGCCATCGCCCGCAATGGCATCGCCATTCACTCCTGCGTCATTCATCGCGATATCAGTAGTGACTGACGAGGGATCAAGCCTGTATCGCAACGTGAACGACGCGACATCGTCAGGATCGGAAACCCGCGCGGACACGATGACAGGCTGATTGGCTGCGGGGACAGCGGGATCGTGAGTCACCTGGTAGATTGCCGGGCCACCGTTGTTCAAGGCACGGCTGTTCGGAAGTCCGGGAGTACCGAGGTTCGATGGTACAGCAAGGCGTCCGGTAGCTTCGAGATAACATCCCCAGAAGCGCAGCACCGGCTCTGAGCAGCCACGGAGCCAGCGGGCTTTAAACCGCAATGTTGCAGTCTGGCCGGCGGCGAAGCTCGTGTTGGTCAACGTGATTTGCACTGCGTTGGGTCCGGTCATGATTGAATCCGCCGTACGCACGTGCAGCGCAACGCTGCCCGAGTAACCGGAGTTCGTTTCGAGACTCGTTCGCGAATGATTGCCGATGAACGCCAGCGAGTTCATGCCGAGTTCGAATCCAGGATTTCCCGCGCAGTTGACTCCGCTCGCGTTCCACGCCTCGACGTCATCCACGAGACATTCGCCGGCATCGAGCAATCCGAGTTGCAGTGGAGAGAACGCGCCGATGCCGTTGTCCAGGACTCCCGTTGCTTCAATCGTCACCCAAGGAGCCTTCGCCGTTTCATCGCTGTCGGTCCAATTCGCCGCAAGCCGCCTGTCCACGCGTGCATCAATCAATTCGAGACTGCTGCCTCCGCCATCAGACCAACGTCCCCATCGTCCACCGGTGCCGTAGGTGACCTCGTCCACCACGATATCCACGTGATTGGTTTCCAAATGACCGAGAGCGTTCGTGCCGACGATGTCGTCGGGTTTTGTGAGCGTAATTCGTTCGCCGCTGTGCGAAAGTTTGCCGCCGAAATTGCCGACGGTGTTCGCGAGATTCAATTGCGGATAATTTAAAAACAGCCGCGAAGCATTGCGCGCCACGACGAGATAGCCGTTTGCAGCCACCACTTGATTCGACGGAAATGTGAAACTGATCCCGCCGCCGATTTTCCATCCGCCAAGTGACAGCGCATTCGTGCCGTGATTGTACAGCTCGACGTACTGATCGTCATCATCGGCGGAAATCGGGTGAAACATGATTTCGTTAAACCCGACATCGCTCACGAACGGAACGGCGTTATTCGTGCCGAACGTGAGCGCACGCAACCTTGTCCAGTCGCCGCCGTCGGGAACGCGGCCATACGAAATTCCGTTCTCCTGCGCGTCAAACCGCAATGCATCCAGCACGCGAGCATCCGGAGCTTTGAAATAAATCGTCTCGCCAGCCGCATTCAGGCTGAACCCCAGCTCGGCCTCGGTGAAATAGATAAACCCGCGAGGGGCGATGACGGTGTTCGTCGGGATCACGAATTTGCTTGTCTGCGCATCGTCACTCAATGTGCAACCCGACAAGTTCAAAGCGGAGTTCCCGTGGTTGTACAGCTCGATGGAATCAAGATAAGGCGGATCTGTATGGGCGAGGACTTCGTTGAGAACCACGGCTGATAGTGGGCTTGCAGAGTTCGCCTCCACAGCGCCGGGTGAACCACCCACAACGCTGCTACGATCCCATGCACTTGGATCGCCTTCACCGTAAGATGCACGAGCCAGGACGATTGAATGGCCAGTGCCGTCCGTGCCCATCGGCCAGGGTGCAGCGTCATCGTAATTGATGTGGAGCAGGAGCGAACCTTGCTCATCATATAACTTGACCGCCCCGCTGGATTTTAATGAATTCGTATAAGGGCCAAACAGGTTCGTGACACCATAGACCGCCTGCACGTCGGCCGGAACAGCAGCGATTACAACATATCCTTGCGCGGGAATTTTGGTGGCCGCAGGGAAGACAAACCGGACCTGCCCGTCGAGTTTGTAGCCGCTAATGTCTTCAGGCCAAGGATTCGAATTGTAAAGTTCGATGAACTCCGTATTCCGGTGATCGGACCGGAGAGCCGGTTTGTACATGATTTCCGTGACCGCAATTGGCGTCCGGCGGCTGGAGGGGCCGGGTAATTCAATGCGGCTTTGGGAATGTCCGGAAGTTGCGATAAGCGCCGCGGCAAGAACGAAGGATGGGATTCTCCTTGGACTTTTCCGAGGCGCAACGGATTGAAACACCCGCGCTCTCATGTCGCGTAGAGCATAGCAAATCGGACGAAACAAGCAATTTGTAACTGTGCCGAAAAATCCGCATCTTCCTACTCGCCTTCCCATTCTTGTGATTTTCGTTTCACGAAGATCGGAACCGCAAGACAATGTCGGGACTGTTTCGGAGATGTGCCTGGCTTTTGCCATCCTACACTTCCAACTTGGAACTCCAAACTCCACACCCTAAACTGCTTTTCATGGCGAACACCTTTGGGCATCTCTTCCGCGTCACAACGTGGGGTGAATCCCACGGCGGCGGCATCGGCGTGGTCGTGGATGGCTGCCCGCCGCGACTCGAACTTACTGAAGCCGACATCCAGCCGGATTTGGATCGGCGGCGGCCCGGCCAGTCCAAAATCGTCACTCCGCGCAAGGAAACGGATCGCGTTGCAAATTCTTTCGGGGACATTTGAAGGCAAGACGCTCGGCACGCCCATTAGCATGATGGTTCGCAATGAAGATGCCCGGCCAGAAGCTTACTCTGAAATGGCGACCAAGTTCCGGCCATCACACGCGGACTACACGTATCAGGCGAAGTTCGGAATTCGGGCGTGGCCGGGCGGTGGCCGCACCAGCGCGCGCGAAACCATCGGACGCGTCGCTGCCGGCGCGATCGCAAAAAAACTTCTCCACGAACGCCATGGCGTCGAGATCCTTGCCTTCGTCAAACAAGTTCAAAACATTTCAGCGGATGTCGATCCGGAAAAAGTGAAATTCGCTGACGTCGAATCCAACATCGTCCGCTGCCCTGACCGCGCCACCGCAGACAAAATGATTCAGCTCATCGAAAAGATGCGCAGCGCAGGCGACACTGTCGGGGGAATTGTCGAAGGGATCGCGCGCGGCGTGCCGCCGGGATGGGGTGAACCGGTGTTCGATCGGCTCGAAGCGGATCTGGCGAAGGCGATGTTGAGTTTGCCCGCTTCGAAGGGTTTCGACATCGGCTCCGGCTTTGACGGAATTCTTCTCACCGGCACGCGGCACAATGATGCGTTCCGCTCAAAAGGCAAAAAGGTTTATACCGTCACCAACCGCTCGGGCGGCATTCAGGGCGGGATTTCGAACGGGCAGACAATTTATTTCCGCGTCGCGTTCAAACCAGTCGCTACAGTCATGCAGGAACAGGAAACCGTGGACATAGATTTCAAGAACACGACGCTGAAAGCCCGCGGACGCCATGACCCGTGTGTCCTGCCACGCGCCGTGCCGATGGTAGAAGCGATGACAGCGCTTGTGCTCGCGGATCACGCACTGCGCCAGAAGGCGCAGTGTGGGTAAGCCGTAGAATGCCGAAGATCAGCGCGCGAACAAAGCTTCAAACCAATGCTTGCCGCCGAAAACCCAAATCGTCGCCGCAGCCGCAATGTAGGGACCATAGGGCAGCCGCGACGACCATTCGCGTCGTCTGAGCGCAATCAGACCGATGCCGACCACTGAACCAATGATGGAACTTACCATCAGCGAAAACAGCACCGCCTGCCAACCGAGGAACGCGCCGATGGCTGCCATGAATTTCACGTCGCCAAATCCCATCGCTTCGCGTGGCAACACGACTTCTGCGGTTATGGCTTCCATGTGCGGCACCTCTTCAGGGTTCAACTCTTCTTCGCCGATGCGCAATTTCTCCGGCGCGAGCCGGACCGTTACATCTCTATAACAGCGATCCGCCAGTTCAACGGTTCGTGCGTGAAGCGTGATCACGTCCGAACGACGATAGAACAAATCTTCGTATGGCACGTCCTTATCCGGAAGATGGACAGCGGTTTCGCTAAAGACAATTTTCGCTTCACCCGGAAGTTCGATTCGTTGCCGCCCAAAAAACAATTTGCCCGCGCGCAAAATGAAATAAACAACTCCGCCGCCAACGATTATTCCGAGCAGGCCCTGCTTCAACCCGGCAATCAAACTTGCCTGTTCATGCATTTGCGGCCAGGCAAGTGAAAGGAGAAAGCCGAGAATCATCCCACCGATGGTGATTTCGTCGGGAATGATGAAGTGCTCGAAATCAATGAACGTCGCAACGATCAGTCCGGCGAGGAACAGACAATAAATCAACGCCAATCCAGCGAACTGGTGACCGAACGCCAGCCAGCAACTCACAAACGCAACGCCAGTGAGCAATTCAACGAGAAAATAGCGGATGGAGATTGGCGCGCCGCAGTTCTTACATCTGCCCCGCAGCACAAGCCAAGTGACCAGCGGGATGTTCAGATACCACGGAATCGTGTACTTGCAGTGCGGGCAATGCGATGGAGGGGAAACAATGCTCAACCCACGCGGCATGCGATGAATGCACACATTCAGAAAGCTGCCCACGATGCATCCGAACACGAAGAAAACCACCGCCCAAAAATCAAAAGACACGCGCGACCAAACGTTGGCGTCGAAAATAGGGTTAACTCCCATAGACTTCTTTTTCTAGCGCACGACGCATCAGATCAATTGGAGCAGTTTGCCCGCTCCAGATTTCCAACGCCTTCGCGCCTTGATAGAGCAACATGCCGATTCCATTCGCGACACGGCAGCCCGCAGCCTTCGCCATCTGGAGAAATTGCGTTTCCGCTGGACGATAAATCACGTCATAAACAGCTCGCGCCTGGCGCAACGTGAATTGCCTGCCGTCGAAGGGCAAAGAATCACCCGGCGCCATGCCGAGCGAAGTCGCGTTAATCGCCAAATCGACTTCGCCACGTGGGTAGCCGAGTTGAATCTTTACCTCGGGATGACGACGCCGGATTTCAGCCGCCACCGACGCCGCCTTCGAATGCGTCCGGTTGATCATGAAAAGTTCGCTGACGTTTTCCGACGCCAGCTTGAGCGCGGCGACCCGCCCTGCCCCGCCGACTCCGAGCAAGAGCGCGCGCGCGCCGCGTAATTCCATGCCGAGATCTTCGCGCAATGAACGCACCATCGCGTCCGCGTCTGTATTAAAACCGTGGAGACGTATTTTTTCCGGCGGTGCATTATCGAATTGATGCAGTGCGAGCCACACTCCGCTTTTGTCCCGGCCTTCAAACCGAACCGTATTCACCGCGCGCCAGGTTTTTGCGGATTCATCCAACACATCGACCAAATCGACTGCCAGCAGCTTGTGGGGCACGGTCAGATTCACGCCCACGAAGCGCATGACGCGCGCGCCTTCGAGCGCGGCGCGCAAATTGTCAGGATGAACTTCAAATGCGAGATAGCGCCAGTTCAGGCCAAGGGTGGCCATGCCGGCGTTTTGCATGGCCGGAGAAGCCGAGTGCTTGACGGGAAAACCGAAGACAGCGCAGAAGCGCGTGCTCGCAGCAATTGGCGGCTGTACGAATTGTCCGGACACGCGAAGGTTATAGTCGGGCGCAGGATAACTTCAAAGTCCAAACTCGCTGGTTTGTTATCCGTTATTGAATTGCTTGTAGCTCTCTGGGCATAAAACGGCGCGGACTTGCGTCCGCGCCGACTCCGATACCCCCTGAGCGTCCTCTCCTACACTCATAGGCGAGGAAAGCGTCCATGGGTTGGCCTGCCCATCAGACCAACACCGGCCCGCAGGCCTTTACACGTCGTAGTAAAGGAAGAATTCGTAGGGATGCGGGCGCAGCCGGATGGCGTCGTGTTCCTTGCGCTTGTGCTGATCCACATGTCGAGGAAGTCTTCGGTGAACACGTCGCCTTTGAGCAGGAACGCGTGGTCCTTCTCCAGATGGTCCAGCGCTTCGCTCAGACTGCCCGCCACGTTGGGAACCTTCTTCAGTTCCTCAGGCGGCAATTCATAGATGTTCTTGTCCATCGGTTCGCCGGGTTCAATCTTGTTCTGAATGCCGTCCAGTCCCGCCATCAGCAGCGCCGCAAACGCCAGGTACGGGTTGGCCGCCGGATCGGGCGGACGATACTCGATGCGCTTGGCCTTCGGGTTTTCGCTGTAGGTCGGGATGCGCATCGCCGCCGATCGATTGCGCGCGCTGTAGGCCAGGTTCACCGGCGCTTCATAACCGGGCACCAGCCGCTTGTAGCTGTTGGTCGTCGGATTGCAGATCGCGCACAGCGCTTGCGCGTGTTTCAGCAATCCGCCGACGTAGTAGAGCGCCATCTGGCTCAAGCCGCCGTATTCCTTGCCGGCGAACAGCGGCTTGCCTTTTTTCCACAAGCGATTGGTGCGTGTGCATGCCGGAGCCGTTGTCGCCGAAGAGCGGCTTGGGCATGAAGCAGGCCGTCTTGCCGTGCTTCTTGGCGATGTTCTTGACGACGTATTTGTAAACCATCATCGCGTCGGCGGCACTGACCAGCGTGTCGAAGCGGAAATCAATCTCCGCCTGGCCCGCCGTGGCGACTTCGTGGTGCTGGCGTTCGATCTTCACGCCCAGTTGCTTCCATCGTCAGCACCATCTCGGTGCGGATGTCCTGCTGCGTGTCGGCCGGCGCGACGGGGAAGTAACCTTCCTTGTGGCGAATCTTGTAGCCGAGGTTGGGCATCTCGTCCCGGCCCGTGTTCCAGACGCCTTCCTCGGAGTCCACCGAATAGAAAGTGCCGTTGCTCTTGGAGTCGAACTGCACGTTGTCGAAGATGAAGAACTCGGCTTCCGGCCCGAAGAACGCCTGGTCGGCCAGGCCGGTGCTGTTCAGGATATTTCTCGGCGCGCTGGGCGATGCCGCGCGGATCGCGCGTGTAGGCTTCCTTCGTGCCGGTCTCGGCGATGGTGCAGGTCAGGCTCAGGGTCGGCACGGCGCAATACGGATCAATAAACGCCGTGTCCGGATCGGGCATCGCCAGCATGTCGGAGGCTTCGATGCTCTTCCAGCCGCGGATGGAGGAGCCGTCGAAGCCGAGGCCTTCGGCAAAGGCTTCCTCGGTCAGTTCGCTGATGGGCATGCTGAAATGCTGCCAGGTGCCGAAGGTGTCCACGAATTTCATGTCCACCATCTTCGCCCCGCTCTTCTTCGCCATTCAATTACGCTCTTGGGTGTGCTCATGTGTTATCTGCTTGATTATGGTTTGGTTTTTCAATCGCAGGGCCGTGCCGATTGCGTCGTGCACGGCCGCTGCGAAATTTATGTTGTCTTGCGGACTCAGTTTGGTTCAACCGGCAATTACCGCTTCCGCGTGATAACCTTCCTCGCCATGTTCGGAGAGGTCGAGGCCGACGGTTTCGACTTCCTCGCTCGGCCGCAGTCCGACGACCGCCTTCACGATGAAGGCGATGACCAGCGTGCCGACGACAGCCAAAGCAAGGTCACGCCAATGGCTTTGATCTGTTCGAGCACGAGCGGCTGGAAGAAAGTGGTCGGTGACCTTGTCCTTCAGATTGGTCGCGAGGTTGCCGTTGGCCGACATTCCGGGCCAGGAATCCGGTCATCAACGCGCCCAGTGTTCCGCCGACAGCGTGGACGCCGAACGTGTCGAGCGCGTCGTCATAGCCGAACCAGCTCTTGACCTTGAAGCAGAAGAACCAGGGAATCAGCCCGGCGGCGATGCCGATGAGCAATGCGCCACTCGGCTGTCACGAAACCGCAAGCCGGCGTAATCACCACCAGTCCCGCCACCGCGCCGGAACAGAAGCCGAGCACGCTGGGTTTGCCGCGCACCAGCCATTCGGCCATCGGCCACACGAACGAGGCGACGGCGGTCGCGATCGTCGTGGTCATGAAGGCGTTGGCCGCGACGCCGTCAGCGGCGACGGCGCTGCCGGCGTTGAAGCCGTACCAGCCGACCCACAACATGCCGGTGCCGATCGCGCAAAGCACCATGCTGTGCGGCGGCATGGTTCCTTCGGGAAGCCCAGGCGTTTGCCGAGAATCAAACAGAGAATCAACGCCGACCAGCCGGAGGACATGTGCACCACCGTGCCGCCCGCAAAATCAATCGCCTTGATCTTGGCGTCTGCATTCCACACGCCGTTCATCAAGCCGTCGATGCCCCAGACCATGTGGGCCAGCGGGAAATAAACGACGAACATCCACAACGCCACGAACAGCAGGATGGCGCGAGAACTTCATGCGTTCGGCGATCGCGCCGAGGATCAGCGCGGGCGTGATGATCGCGAACATCAATTGATACATGGAGAACACGTTGTGCGAAACCCAGGCGGCGTAATCGGTGTTCGGCGACGAATCCACGCCGTTCAGGAATGTCCAATCGCAGCGTTGCCCACAGAACGGTCTGTCGCCGCTGTGAAATGCGATGCTGTAGCCGCAAACCACCCACAGGATCGTCACCAGCCCGGCGATGCCGAAGCATTGCGCGATGACGGACAGCACGTTCTTGCGGCGCACCAGGCCGCCGTAGAACAGGAACAGGCCCGGCAACGTCATGAACAACACCAGCGCCGAGCTGGTCATCTCCAGGCGTTATGGCCCGGGCCCGCGGTACCGGCGATCTTGGACGACGGCATTGGTGCTGGCATTTGCGCGCAGCCGTTGTTCACGTAGGCTTCCAGGTCGTCGAGCCGCTCCTGAACGCTGCCGCTCAGGCGCAGGCGGTGGCGTCGGCCGCCAGCGCACGGCGCAGGCCGCAGAAAGCTGACAGCGATCAGAGCGAGAATTGGAATTAATTTTTTCATCGGTTTGGTGGTTTAGGGGTTTCGGTTATTCAGTGCTAAACGGCTTGCTCGCCTTTTTCTTCGGTGCGGATGCGAATGGCCTCTTCGACTTTCGAGACGAACACTTTTCCGTCGCCGATCTTGCCGGTCTTGGCCGCCTTGACGATCGCGGCCACGGCGGCATCGAGCCGGTTGTCCGCGACGACGAGTTCGATTTTGATTTTCGGCAGGAAGTCCACGGTGTATTCGCTGCCGCGATAGATTTCCGTGTGGCCTTTCTGCCGGCCAAACCCTTTCACTTCGGTGACGGTCATGCCTTCGATGCCGATTTCACCGAGCGCGTCTTTCACTTCCTCGAGCTTGAATGGTTTTATGATCGCTTCGATTTTTTTCATATGGGTTTGAGTTCGGAATCAAATCCCGTCGCTGCTGCACACGGGATATGTGCGTGCAAGCATTCAACGGTTCACTGCAATATGGATTCGGGTTCAACGACCGCCGTCCTTAGCAATCGTTTTGCCACTGAAAACGATGAGTTCTTTTCATCGAAAATCCCGCGATTTCCTTATAGATCGCTCCGATTCGAGAAGAGAGGGCCTGTTCGAATTTGACCAGCGTGAAAATTTCTCGACGCTCAGGCTCCAGCCGGCGCGGCGTCAGCTATGAATGACCAGTTGGATGTTTTCGGGAAGATTTCTGGCGACTTCTGTCACCACGTCGCCTTTGCAGCAGTTTGGCCATGGCGGACGCGGTGCGGCGCGCCGAGCATCAAAATATCCACTCCGATTGTCGCGGCGATATCGAGGATCGTTCCGGCGGGATTTTCGCTGACGGCGTAGACGGGCAAGACGTTGACGCCCGCGTTCTTGCCGAGTTCCAGCATGCCGTACATGATTTCCGCGGCCTGCTGATCGTCCTGCCACGCGGTCGCGTCCCGATTCGGCAAGCGGACCGGGCAATGTTACCGCGAGCTGTTTGACGTAAAGCACGTATAAATTTCCCTGCCGCAACTTCGCTTCCTCCAGAGCGAATCGCAGCACGGGCGTAAAGCCGCGCGCGGCCACGAGAATGGCCTGGCCGGGAGCGAAATTCGGGCGAAAGTCTGGCCAGCCGTTTCCGGCCTGACGATTGCCGCAGCCAGTTCGCGCGTGAGCATGACGGTCTCGAAGCCGGCACGTTTCATCGCATACCAGCGCAGTCCAAACCCGACTCCCAACACGCAAGCCGCAAAAAACAATGCGGCGGGCTTGGTTTTGGCGATAGTCACTTCCACGACGAACAGGATAACGAACGTAACCAGCATGATGACGAACTCGCGCCAGTTCAGTCCGAGCCGTTTGTTGAAGCAGCTCGAGCCGAGATTCACGGTAATCGCGCCGACCACGCCGATGGCATACATGTCTGCCAGCGTGTCGAGATTTTCGGAAGTGACCACGAGCACGATCGGAAGCGCGACGGCCACCACCAACGGCTGCCAGGGAACGCCGTGAGAATTCAACTTCGTGAACAGCGTGCGGCATTTCGCCGTCGCGCGCCAGCATGTAGAGTCAAACCGATCATCGCGCCGACCGCCGTGTTCACCGCGCTCAACAGCAACAGGCCGACGACCAGGCCGATAACGACTCCGAACACGTGGCCGAAATGCACGCCAAAAGCCATCGTCGCCATAATGTTCGCCCAGAAAACGCAGCATGTCCTCGTAGCGCTCCTTGATGGTGTCACCCATCCCGTGCGGGAGCGAAAGCATCGCCCAGCCCAGCAGCGCCGTGCCGAACACTACTTCGATTGCGACCGGCAAGATGGCCTTTCGCGCGGTGCGAGCCACGCTCGGGTTTTCCGGCGTTGAACCCGCGTCCAGCTTCATCACGCCGGTGAGATTCGCGATGGCCTCGACGCCGCTCAGCGCAAGAATGACTCCAACGAACCCGACCCAATTTTCGTCAAACCACCTTCCAGCGTCATCAGGGACGGATCGAACGTAAAGTGCGGTGCGCTTAACGCAATGATGGCGATCACCACCATCGACCATCGGCACCGCCAGCGTAACCGCGAAACTGCCGGAATGTTTTGGGCCGAAATAATTGATTGCGCCGATGAGCAAGATGAAACCGATCGTCGCCAGCTTCAAATATTCCCGGGGCACGCCGAAATAGCTCATCGCATCCCAGCAACTCATGGCCGCCGTCACGATGAAATCCGCGAGCAACAGCAGCGATCCGAGCACGGCCAGCACGCGGCTTTGTTCCCGCGCAGCGGAATAAACGCCGCCGCCGTCGGGAAAATGTCTGCAGATGATGATGTAGTTGTAACCAACAAGCCCGGTCAGCGCGCAGACGGCGAGGATGATCGGGAAAGAGGAAAATCCGGCGGCGACGAAAGCTAGCCCGATAACGTACGCCTTGCTCGTGCCCCAATCGCCGTAGAGCAAGCCGGCGGCGCGGGCCCAGCCGACGTTGCGCGGACGATGTGTGCTGAGTTCCATTATGCCGGAGTTAGTTCAAATGCTTTCAGACAATTGTTACAACACCGTTGGGCGGCAATGGAGGGAAATCCATTTGCCCCTAATGTTAGCGCCGGCGAGGTTAGCTGTCGGGCTGGAACCATTAAGTGTTCCCGATTTTCTAATCGTTAGCCCCGTCAGTTCCACACAGCGAAACCGACTTTGGGTTCCCCGCTGACCGCGCCCGGGCGCGATCATTTGGCAGACAAACTTGTGCGGAAGCTACAGAATCACGCACGCGAAATCAAGCATCCCACCACAAGAGCCTCAAGGCTCGTGTTGTTCTCAAAGGAGCGGACTGCACTGAGTTCTCCCGGAAGGTCAAAGAAAAGTGCCGTCGCCAGAGCATTTCTTCGCTACTATGTTCTGCGGCGACCGAACCGGTATGGACGCGGTTAACGAATGCGTCCTTCTTTCGGAGGATATGGCTCGCATCGCACTAGCTCAGTACCAAGCAGCAGACCGGCACCGGACTTTTAATCCGGTATGGTGAGGCTGCAACTACCTCCGGCTCCACCAATTCATTGCCGGGTTCGTCTAGTTCGCAGGAATCGCCCGGTGAAACAGGAGCATGTCTCTTCAACAAAAGACATGATGAGGGTGCAATTCCTTCCCGAGCGACCATTACCTCGTGATGACCGCGAGCCGCGATAGCGATACTCCAGACTTTGGGAAACCGATCTGCGGGGGCTGAGAAGCCTATCACCAGCGCACCGGTGTCTGACACCGGAGGATCTGGAGAAAAACCAGGTGAGGCAGCCAATTTCAATGACTACTTCCCATCAACAATATGCATGTGGTAACGAATCGAGTCGCGGAGGATCCGCTCGATCACCTCGGGTCGCATTGAAAGTTCGCGCCCGTTGGGATCGTCAACCGGTACTCCCATGTCGCGGAACCACCGATCGAATCCGCCCGGCGCGAAAATAGTAATCACGCGGGAGTGCGAATCCGCCACGGGCCGAAAGGTGTGAATCGCGTTTCGCGGAACCAGAACGCTTTCACCCGGACCAGCCTCCACGCTAAGCTCATTCACGTCGAACCGAACGCGCCCTTCCAGGATGTGAAAAAGTTCCGAGCAGTCGTCGTGGCGGTGTGGCGGCGGCCCAGGCGTGTGCGCAGGCGAAAATACGTCCGCATAGCTATAGCCTTTGCCAGCGGGCAGAATGGTCACACGATGGCCGACGACCCAGAGGGTTTCGCCTCTCGATGTCGCAATGTGCCGGTTCATGGATTGATTTTCGGAACAAACGTCGAGTTCCGCCAGTGCAGAATATGAATTTTCTTTCATGAGCAAGACATTGCCTGAGACACCGCGATTGCGCCCAATACTTTGGCGCTTGAGTATCCATGCCTGGCAGGCATAGGCTGCGGTACAGGTGGAACTGCGACACCTGAGATATTTTCTGGTCGTGGCCGGGACGCTCAACATCTCGGAGGCATCCCGCCGACTGCGCGTCGCCCAACCTTCCCTGAGCCGTCAGATTCGGGATTTGGAATTTGAAGTGGGCCATCCCCTGTTTGAGCGACACAAGGGAAGACTGTCGCTCACGGCCGCCGGGCGGGCTTTGCGCAAAGGAACCTCTGATATTATCGCGCAGGTCGAAACAGCGATGGCACAAGCGCGGCATGCGGGTGTCACACCACCGCCCAAATTGCGAATCGGCTATTATGGCATGATGTGGGCGACCGTCATCGCCGCAGCGCTCCGTCAATTCCGACGGCAATTTCCGAAGACAGCAGTAACCTTTGCCGAACTCTCTCCCGCACAAATTACGAACGAATTAAAAGACAGCACTCTTGATCTCGCCGTTTTGGGTCATGGGGCTGCAGCGTTCAGCCGTGATTGTATCATGTTGAAAATCGCGTCCGTGCCGGCGCTGGTTGCGATCTCTGCCGAGCATCCGCTTGCGAAGCGTCGAATCCTGTCCCTCGATGAACTGCGCGGTGAAACATTTCTGAGTTACTCGGAGGATTACGCGCCGGGTCGTGACACGTCGCTATTGCAGGCTTGCCGTCTGGCTAAATTCAAACCGAAGCTCGTGCGCGAAGCGCGGGGATTGCCAGCGCTGTTGTTGTCAGTGGCCGAAAACCGGGGGGTCGCGCTCGTATCGCCGTTCGCGCCACGCGCGCCGCATCCGGGTGTGGTCTTTGCGCGGCTGAAACCGCCCGGCGTTTCTTTTGACATCAGTGTCGCTCACCGCCGTGATCTCCCGCCGGTTGGCCGACAGCTCGCGCGACTTATTGCCGACATCAGTCGCCGCGACCTCGTCAAGTAGTCGCGTCATTGTCACGAGCTTATTCTTCTTCAACAAAGAACAAACACCTCAACCGCGCTGGTGGCCGTCCGCAAGGACTGTGCAAACATTTTATGTCCGACATACTGAACAAGACAATTGTGCTGGTGCTCAACCGCAACTGGCAGGCGATCAACATTCGCACGCCGCAAGACGCGTTCTGCCAAATGGCCACGAACGTGGCCACCGCGCTCGACATCGAGGGCGAGAACCACATCCGCCCCGTGACTTGGGACGAGTGGATCACGCTGCCGGTGCGCGAGCGGCGACCACGCAGTGCGCACCGCGCGCGGTGCGATCCGCGTGCCGACCGTCATCGTGGCCGTGAACTACGCGCGGTGCCGAAGAAGCGCCCGAAGCTCAGCGCCGAAGAACATCCGCGAGCGCGACGGCAACCGCTGCCAATACACCGGCCGGTTGCTGCACCCGGACGAAGGCAGCCTCGACCACGTCGTGCCCCGCTCGCGCGGCGGCGTGGACTCGTGGGAAAACCTCGTCTGGTCCGCGAAGGACGTGAACCAGCGCAAGGCCGACCGCCTCCCGCACGAGGCCGGCCTCAAGCTGCTCAGCGTCCCGCGCGCGCCGAAGGAACTGCCGGTGACGGCGCACCTCCGCAACGCCCACGGCGTCGCCGAGTGGAAACTGTTCCTCAATGAGTGAACCAACGGGAGAGCGGGCGTCAAAGCTCGCTCTCCCAATGAAAATCGAATAAACAATTACGAACATGCCAACGCTGTAAGATTTAAGTCTGACTCTATGGAAAATAAATCTGAACAGAAACCGAGCTTGCTGTCTGAGGAAGAAACGAAGCTGTGGGACTTCTATCTTTCGGTTGGAGTTGTCGGCGCAGATGAACTGCGGAAAGAGTTGGGGCTGGACGAATTAAATTTTCGACGTTTAGCGCCAAACCTGAACCAAGAGCCGAAACGCTATTTTCTCTACAGGGTTCTCGATGAAATCCAAAAAGCTGCTTTGAAGATTTCTGACTGGAAGGAATTTCTTTCGGAGAACGAACCAGAGAAAATGGAGCGGATTGATTACGAATCCATCATCGACGATCAGCAGTTCCGGGCTCGTAAACTTGCCGAAGTGCTTGTGGATGCCATTCTCTTTTCAACAACCAACGATCAAGCTCATTATGGCGATTATTTTTTGTTACACGAACTGAACGAATCCGGACAGTCGCAGGAAGATCGTTACGAATTCTTTGGCCATCATAATAAAATTCTGAGTGGAGTGCGAATTGGGTCTGCGCGGAAATCAGAAAGTTGGAAAAGGCGGGGCTAGATCCCAAGACCCGCTGGTATATCAGAGACGGCGAGGTGCTGAAAGAGAAGTGGACTAAGAAGGGAGTGCCATTCTCTACGTTTCGCGACCGTTACAAAAAGATTCTGCCAATAGCGCTCCCGAGCGAATTCAACACTATCGGCAAGTCTTACATTCACGCTTACAGCATGTCGAAGGATGTGCACTTCACACCGCATGACACGAGCTCAAGTTTTGACGAAGAGCAAATTTTCCGAGGTGTTGATCGAGTCGGATTGTTGATATTGGCACTCATAATTCGCTGCCAGTTACTCCTTGGCCGTGTTCCGGAAGGGATGAACAAGCGTTACCGTGAAATGCATGACAGCAACACTGCGCCCGCAGAATTAGCGCAGTCTTTGAAGACGAAGCCCGCTGACGTGGGTGACATCGTATGGATTCATGGCGATTACGCCGAAGTCCTACACGTTACGATGAGCAAATACGGATACCCAGCTTATCACGTCAAATACATCGAGCGCTCGCCTCTGGCGGAAGTGCCCGAAGACTGGTTCGCGGGGTTCGAAGTTAGGTTGGTGGCGAGAAAAGAGAAGGTTGAAAAAGCGGCAGACGCCGCTGGCGAGGAGATTCAAAAATCCACAGGGAAGCCCGAAGATCGAGCAACACTTTTGGATTACGCGAAACGCGCCGTGGTTAAAGTATCAATCTTACAGCGACAACTTCGACAGCAGTCTTTTAAGACGCCTTCGACGAGTGCGGTGGATTCAACGCCAAAACCAAACGACACACCAAAAACTGGTTGAACGCATGAACACCAAAGATTTTCTCCGTCTCGGCGTGCCGCTGGGTGAAGCCACGCGGCGGGCGACGGATTTTGTTGCCAAGTTCATCCTCGGCGGCGGCGACAAGTCGCGGTTGCACGAGGAAGTCGCGGCCATTGTCGCCAACCCGTCGGCGTTCTGCGGATGATCCGTTGCGCGGCGAGTTTGCCAAGGCGTTGCTCAACGCGCCGCCGCCGCCGCGCGCCGAGCCGGTGAAATATCGGCAGTGGGGCGAAGGGCTGGAGCACGAGGCGGTGATGCAGATGGAGAAGGCGTGTCTGTTGCCGGTGGCGGTGGCGGGCGCGCTGATGCCGGATGCGCACGTGGGCTACGGCCTGCCCATCGGCGGCGTGCTGGCCACGGAGAACGCGGTGATTCCTTACGCCGTCGGCGTGGACATCGCGTGCCGCATGAAGATGACGGTGCTGGACATTCCGGTGCGCGACCTGGAGCAGAAGCAGGACCGGCTCACGCGCGCCATCGAGGCGGAGACGCGCTTCGGCGTCGGCGCGAATTTCAAGGATCGCCGCGAGCATGACGTGCTGGACGCGGATTGGTCGGTCAGCCCGATCACGAAACAGAACAAGGACCGGGCGTGGTCGCAACTCGGCACGAGCGGGAGCGGAAATCATTTTGTCGAGTTCGGCCTGTTCACGGCGCACGGACCGATAGCATCGGCGGGCCAATCGCAGGAACTGCCGCCGGGAACTTACGTGGCGTTGCTGTCGCACAGCGGCAGTCGCGGCACGGGCGCGGCGGTGTGCGATCATTACAGCAAGATTGCGTTCAGCCAGTTTCCGGATTTGCCGAGCGAATTGAAGCGGCTGGCCTGGCTGTCGCTCGATTCGCAGGAAGGCCAGGAATACTGGGAGGCGATGGAGTTGATGGGCCAATACGCGGCGGCGAATCACGCGTGCATCCACCGGCACATCGCGGAGAATCTCGGCGCGCAGGTGCTGCTCGATCTGGAGAACCATCACAACTTCGCGTGGAAGGAGAGGCACGTCATCGGCGGCGTGGAGCGCGAGGTCATCGTGCATCGCAAAGGCGCGACGCCGGCGGGCGCGGGCGTGCTGGGCATCATTCCCGGCTCGATGGCGTCGCCGGGATTTGTCGTGAGCGGCAAGGGCAACGCGGAGTCGTTGAACTCGGCGTCGCACGGCGCGGGCCGCGCGATGAGCCGCAAAGCCGCGAACGAGAAGTTCAACTGGAAGGACGTGAACCGTTTTCTCAAGCGAGCGCGGCGTGACGCTGATCTCCGCCGGCCTCGACGAAGTGCCGATGGCCTACAAGAACATCCGCGAAGTCATGGCCGCGCAGAGCGATCTGGTGACGGTGCTCGGCCAGTTCGATCCCAAGCTGGTGAAGATGGCCCCGAGCGGCGAGCGGCCGGAAGATTAACCGGATGCATTAAGAGGAAAACATGAATCTCGTAGAGTGACGCACCGGCCAGGAGTTGAACCTGGAACCCCTGGTCCGCAGGCAGAGACTGGCCGGTACCGAATTTCTGTCCGGAACACTCCTTCACTAAATGCCGATTTGGTTGCTCGCAAGAACAATTCAAGCTGTCTCATGCACGCACCCTCGACGGGAAACTGAATCCACTTTGAAATTGGCATACAATCGAGAGCGCGTGAAATCGTGCCGCGGTGTCGTGCTCATCGATTGTACGCCATGAAATAGAGCACGGGCACGGCCATGCGGCTGATCAGAAGTGAAGCGATCTCGCCAGCCATCAGCGAAATCGCGAGGCCCTGGAAAATCGGATCGGCCAGAATCACGCTGGCACCGACCACCACGGCAAGGGCAGTCAAAAGCATCGGGCGGAATCGAACCGCGCCCGCATCCACGACGGCTTCGGCGAGCGGCATTCCTTCGCGCAATCTCTGTTCGATGAAGTCCACGAGAATGATGGAGTTGCGGACCACGATGCCTGCACCGGCCATAAAGCCGATCATCGATGTCGCGGTGAAGAATGCTCCCATTGCGCCGTGCGCCGGCATGATGCCGACCAGCGAAAATGGAATTGCCATCATGACTATCAGTGGCGTGAGGAAGGAGCGAAACCAACCGACCATCAGAATGAAAATCAAGACCAGGCACGCAGCGAAGGCAGTGCCGAGATCCCGAAACACCTCGATCGTAATGTGCCACTCGCCATCCCATTTCATGGAGGGCGCATGATCCGTAAACGGCTGCTCCGCGTTATAAATTTTAAGCTTGGCACCTGAGCCTCCGAATTCCCGCGTGTCCAAAGCCTTCAGCGCTTTGTTCATCCCCAGAATCGCGTAAACGGGGCTTTCCACGACTCCCGCCACATCACCGATGACGTAGGTGACCGGCATCAGGTTCTTGTGATAAATGCTCTTGTCCACGATGGTTTGTTCCATCTTGACGAGTTCCCGCAGCGGCACCAGCGGAGCCGCAGGGTTCATGGTCGAGCGGACGCGCAGAGCGAGCAATTCATCTGGAGTCGTGCGACTGGCGCGCGGCAACTGCAGCAAGATGTCCACGTCCTCCTTCTCGCGCGGCACATGCAGCAGATCCACGGGCAAACCGCCGACCGCCAATTGCAGCGTTTCGGAAATCGTTTCGGCGCTGATGCCGTTCAGCGCGGCTTTTTCCTTGTCAACGACAAATCGAGTGCGCGGTTGATCGGCCTCGATATACCAATCGGTGTCCACCACACCCGGAGTGCTCTTGAAAATGTTGATCACCTTGTTCGCCAATGCCAGGCGGCTTTCCTCTGTCGGTCCGTAGATTTCTGCCACGAGCGTCTGCAATACGGGTGGTCCAGGAGGAACTTCGGCAACGGCAAAGCGCGCCCCATACTTCGCCGCGATCTCCGCAACGCGCGGACGGACGCGCTTGGCAATGTCGTGGCTCTGGGCTTTGCGCTCGCCCTTGGGCACAAGGTTGACCTGGATGTCCGCAACGTTCGCGCCGCGCCGCATGAAGTAGTGGCGCACAAGGCCGTTGAAGTTGAATGGCGACGCCACGCCCGCGTAAATCTGGTAGTCCGTCACCTCAGGCTCGACGCGCACCGCCGAAGCGATTTCACGCGCTGCCTGGGCCGTGTTCTCCAGCGCGCTGCCTTCCGGCATATTCAGGATGACTTGGAATTCGCTTTTATTGTCGAAAGGCAGCATCTTCACTTTCACCCAGCCAATCCCCATCAGCGCCATCGCGGCCAGAAGCAGCACCACGATGCTGGCGAGAAAAACCATTCGCCATTTCGCGGTCTGGATCAGCGGATTCATCACCCGGCGATACAGTTTCGTGAAGAAATCTTCTGGATGCTCTGAATGACGGTGTAACTTGCCTTCATCCGTGGCCTCGGCTGTGGGTTTGGTCAGCGAGGAGTATTTCTTTCCCCAACGCAGAATGCGAATGCTCGCCCACGGCGTTACTACAAACGCGATGGCTAACGAAAAGAGCATGGCTGCGCTGGAGCCGATTGGAATCGGCCGCATGTAAGGCCCCATCAATCCGCCAACGAAGGCCATCGGCAACACCGCGGCAATCACCGCGAAGGTTGCCAGAATCGTCGGATTACCAACTTCATTCACTGCCTCGACGGCGATGGCCGACCAACTGCGGCCCTTGTTAAACGGAAGATGAAAATGCCGCACAATGTTCTCCACGACGACGATCGCGTCGTCCACAAGAATGCCGATGGAAAAGATCAACGCGAACAGCGTGATGCGGTTGAGCGTGTAACCGTAGAGATAGAACACCAGAAGCGTCAGCGCTAACGTGGACGGAATCGCGATCGCCACTATGCCGGACTCGCGCCAGCCCAGCGCCAGAAGAATCAGCACGGACACACCGATCACGGCGATGCCCATGTGCAGCAGGAGTTCGTTGGATTTCTCCGCCGCAGTTTTACCGTAATGGCGTGTGATGGAGACTTCCATGTCGTTGGGAATGATTCTGCCCTTGAGCGAATCAATCTTCTTCAACACTTCGTGCGCGACAGAAATGGCATTTGCTCCGGGACGTTTTGCGATGCTCAGGGTAACCGCCGGTTGCTCGCTTGCCGTTGAGTCGTGCGCCGAACCGTTCCCGAAGAACACATACTGGCTTGGCTCTTGCGCGTCGTCTCTGATTTCCGCAACTTCGCGCAGGTAAACGGGTTTGCCGCCGAACACGCCGACCACGACGTTGCCCACATCCTCTGCGCTGGAAAGAAATCCACCGGTTTCAACGACGGTTTCATGATTGTTCCCAGTGATGCCTCCCGCGACACTCTGTCGGTTCGCCTGCGTCAGCATCGGCACAATTTCCGACGCGCTTAGATTGCGCGAAGCGAGCCGCGTCGGATCCAGCAGCACCCGCAACTGCCGTTTTACCCCTCCAATCAGTGTTGTCTCCGCAACGAGAGGAACTTGTTTGACCGCGTCGTCCACCTGCGCGACGACCCTGCGCAAAGTCAAATGATCGTAACCCGAACCGTGAAATGTCAGCGCCAGAATGGGGACGTCGTCTATGGACTTGGGCTTGATAAGCGGTTGCGAAACGCCGCGCGGAATGCGGTCGAAGTTCGATTGCAGTTTCTGGTTCAGCTTGACCAGACTTTTCTCCACATCCTCGCCAACTTTGAATCGCACAATGGCGAGGCTCTCGCCCGGACGGGACGTGGAGTAGATGTATTCCACGCCGGGAATTTCCCAGAGCAACTTCTCCATCGGACGGGTCGCGCGCTCCTCGACCTCCTTCGCGCTGAATCCCGGCATCGAGACCAGCACGTCAATCATCGGGACTTTGATCTGCGGCTCTTCCTCGCGAGGCAACAGGACTATTGCGCCGACGCCGAGCAGAACCGAAGCGATGACCACCAGCGGTGTGAGCTTGGAATCAATGAACGCGCGAGCGATGCGGCCGGCAAACCCCATTGCACCTTTCGATCCGCTCTCCACTTTCTGACCTTTGCCCTCGGAGTTCACTTCACCTCCACCGGTTGGCCATCGGTCAATTTCTCCGCGCCATTGACAACCATGGATTCGCCGGCATCCAGTCCAGAGAGGATTTCAACTTCATCTCCAACGCGTTTGCCCGTCTTCACGAGATGCAGCCGCGCCTGTTGGTTTGCCAATGAGAAAACGATCTCCAACTGGCCGCGCTGCACGACGGCCGTTGCCGGCACGCGAAGAGACCCGCTCTCGCCAATCGGCACGGACAGCCGCGCAAATTGTCCAGAGCGTAGGCCGTCCGTTTGAGGCAGGTCCAGTTTTATCCGGAACGTGCGGCTCACAGGATCGGCGGCAGGAGAGATTTCACTGACGACGCCGGTGAGTTCCTTGCTTGCGGCGTCCACGCGAATTTTGAGCCGGGTATTCCGCCCGATGCGCGACGCGATGGCTTCGGGCACATCGGCATCCATTTGCAGCGCGGAAGGGTCTTCGATGTCCAACAGCGGTTTGCCCGGCGCGGCAAGGTCGCCTTCATCGGCCCATTTCTTCGTCACGACGCCTTGGAACGGAGCAACAATCTCGACGTAATTCATCATCGCCCTGGCTTCAGCCACCGCGCCTTTGGCGACTCGTTGACGGGCCTGCGCTAAGTCGTATTCGGCGCGCGTGACGCTCTGCTGATCGAACAACGCGGAGATGCGTTTCCAATCGCGCTCGGCTTGTTCCAGGGACGCCTCGGCTTGTTCGAGCCGGGCGGCAATTTCGCCGGCCTCGAGCCGCGCGAGCAACTGGCCTTTCCTAACAGTGTCGCCTAACACCACCGGCATCGTCTCAATTCTTCCGTTTAACTTTGCTTCAAGCGTGGCGTGTAATCTTGTCCGGACCGTCCCTACGATTTCCTCAGTCATCGTGCGTGTTTTAGTTTCGACCGCTTGCACGCGGACTTGGGCCGTAGGCAGGCTGGCTGACCTTCCCATCGGCGTTTCGTGCTTCGAGCCACACCCTGCAACAGCGAGTGAAATGGCAATCGCCGCAAGGACGATGCTCAATCGTGGAATAAACAAGGTCATATTCATTTCTGAGCCGTCTGAGAATCGAGTTGCGGCAATGCCAGCGCTTTGCGAATGGCGGCAATGGCGATGCGTTGGTCAGCTTCAGCTTCAGCGCGACGCACGCGCGCGGCGACAAGCGCAGTCTCGGCGTCAATGAATTGCGTCGAAAGCACCAGGCCTTGCTCGAATCGCCCGCGAGTCAATTTCGCGCTTTCCTCGGCTTGCTGAACGGACTTTTCCGTCACGGCCAGACGTTCGTTCGCGGCGTTCAAGTCGAGCCGCGCCTGTTCCACTTCGAAGTCGAGCGCGAGGCGGAGCTTGCGCTGTTCCTCGCGCGTGGATTCGAGATTCGCCTTGGCTTCTCGGGACCTGGCTCGCGTCGAGAAACCGTCCCACAAATCCCACTGCAACATCATGCCCGCACTGTAGCTGTTACCGTCGCCCCCTGTGACCCAACCGTAATCATGGTCCAGACTTCCGAAAGCGCTCACGCGCGGCTGATAACCGCTCTTTGCGCCCTGGAGTTCGGCTTGCGCAGCCCGCTCTCGTTGAGTGGCCGAAGCCAATTCCGGGCGGCGCGAAATATCCCCGGTTTCCGGCACGCTGACTTTTGGCGCAATTTCTGCCACAACGAATTCCCCTTCTCCGATGCCTAACAAGTTCCGCAGCGCGCGTTCAGCGAGCGTGTTGGCATTGCGCGCACGGACCAACTCTTCGCGCGCCTGAGCCAGTCGCACCTCGACGTCGAGCACGTCGGACTTCAACAACGTGCCACCATCGAGGCGTTTCTTCGCCACAGCCAGATTGCCTTCGAACGCGTTAACGCCCGATTCTGTGGCGCGAATAAATTCTCGGGTCTTCAGCACGATCTGAAACGCGCGCGCCACTTCAAATCCGAGCGCATTACGGATGGCATCGCCGTTCTGCTTCGCCGCTTCGGTGTTCGCCTTCGCAGCGTCGCGTCCGGCTTTGTTTCGTCCGCCCGCGTAAAGCGGAACGGTGACCATGCCCCGAGCATTGAGGTCGTCCACATCCGGAACGTCGTTGAAATTGAGCGATGAATTGTAGGCGCGCTGGTTGAGAATGCTGCCGAAAACCATCATCGGATTGTCCGTGCGCGTGTAGCTGGACTGGAATTGCAGGCGCGGCCAGAACGCCGAGTTGGCCTGCTCCAATCCGGCTTGCGCGGCGACGATGCGTTGCTGCGCGATGCGTGCGTCCGGGTTGTGGGCGAGAGCGTAATCCAGCGCGCGTTCCAGCGTCCACGACTCGGCGGCGCCGGCCGAGAACACGCCCGCCAGCAACAGGCCGAGCAATCCCAATCGCGCTTTCATTGGCCGCAGCAGGAATGGCCGGATTTATCGCCGTCGCAGCATGAGCCACCCACGCCGAGCTTTCGGAGAACAATTTCCAACGGGCAGAAGTTCGTGAACGAAGATTGCAGCAGATTGAATCCGACAAACGCGGTGAACCACAGCCAATACCGGCTGTGATACTGCGCCAGCAAGAGACTCAGTAGAACAAATGTGCCTGCGAACCTGCGGATGATCAGATGCATTTTCATAGTTTCGACTTTTTCGTCGCTACCATGACTGAGCCGGAAAAACCGAAAAGGTTACAGACCATGCCTGCACATTAGGCCAGGGATAATTTCCAAGGACCTTCGTAGTCCATCATTTCTTCGTGACGATGCACTCGGCGCGACGATACGAGCCAAGGTTGAACACATTCGCATGCCATCCTCTTGATTTGGCTTCGTCTTTCTTTGTGAACGCGTGCGAGCGCC
Source organism: uncultured Verrucomicrobiae bacterium (assembly GCA_963760675.1). Lineage (GTDB taxonomy): Bacteria > Verrucomicrobiota > Verrucomicrobiia > Limisphaerales > BOG-1460 > CAVXEG01. The sequence goes on along the minus strand of CAVXEG010000009.1, from coordinate 374,214 downwards.
CAGGCCGAGGTCGAAGCCGTCCAACATCGTACAACCGGTGAACAGCACGCCCGTCAGGTCTGTCGCACCGGTTCACCCAGCGCACGAAAGACGCGGGCAAAACTCCAACGCTTGAGTCTGGTTGCAGAATGGCGAACGCACGTGGATGTTTGGGAACTGTCGTCCCTTCATTTGATCCGATGCGTTTCCTTCCATTTTTGCCGCAGCGCCTCGTGCAGTTTCTCACGAAATTTCACGGGCAATTCATACGGTTGGCCCCCTTTGTAGAGCGTGATGGTCTTGCGAATGTTGTCCACCACCACCTGGCAGGGATTGCAGCCCTCCATGTGCTTCTCGAACTCCTCGCAGATGTCCGGATCAACCGTGCCATCCACGTATTCGTTCAACATTGCCAATAGATCTTCGCACTTCATTGTCTGTCGTTCTCTGGTATTGAACCGGCAGGGGGAGAAAAGTTACAACTTTGGCGCCGCATGTTTTTCAATGCTCATGCTGATGCGATCGCACCAGTCGCGTTGCCGGATCGCCCAGTGTGTGCGTCAACTGCTCGCGTAATTGCAGCCTGGCGCGGAGCAGTCTCACCTTTGTGTTCGGTTCGCTGAGACTGAGCGCCTCGGCGGTTTCCTTGATCGAAAGCCCTTCCACGTCGCGCAGCAGGAACACCAGGCGGTGCTTTTCATCCAACCGGTCCAGCGCCTCGTCGAGCAGGCGTTGAATCTCCCTCCTGTGAACGAGTTGTTCCGGCGATTGCCGCCAATCGGCGATGAATTCCGGTTGCGGAATCAAGTCGAAATTCTCTTTGGGTTCAGTGGCCTCATCCAACGAGACGACGTCCAGTCCTTTGCGCTTGCGAATGACCTTCAGCGCAGCATGGGTAGCAATTCGCAAAAGCCATGTGAGAAAGCTGGCTTCGGCCCGAAATCCGTTGAGGTTTTCCAGCACGCTCAAAAAAGTTTGCTGCGTGACATCTTCGGCATCCTGTTTGTGATGCAGTATGCGCATCGCGAGGGAATAAACCCGTTGCTCATGTCGAGTGGTTAGCGCCTCGAAAGCGTCGAGGTTGCCGGCTTGAGCACGACACACCAGTTCCGCGTCGGAACTGTCACCGTATTGTTTTCGGTCACACATGCTCGTTGTTTTTGGTTGCACTTTCACGTCCAGCTTAACGCGGCTTGCCCGATAGCGCGAGACTCCTTGCCATTACTTTGCACGGCTTCGATGCACTTGAAGAAGTTCATAACGCACGGCGTCCGCAGCCGGTAGAACACTTGCGATCCGCGCTTTTCGTCTTCCAGGCACGACGTTCCGAACGGAATCGAAATCGGCATTCGACATTCCGTCGCACTTTCCGCATATTCTTGGGCAATGAAGTCGATGACGGGATATGGGCGCGGAGAGTGCTCGCAAGATGGTTTCAAAATCACGGTAGAGCTCAGTTCGGTGAACCGGAAGCAGACGGAAATTTCCATGAATCTCCCGCGCGAGATGGAAATGCTCGAGCCCCAAATTCGAGATTTGATCAATCACTTCATCGCGCGGGGCCGACTTACGGTTCGCGTGGCGCTTCATGCTGGTGAAGGCAATTTATCCGCGCGAATGCACCTGAACGTTCCGCTCGCCAAATCGTACGCGCGCGAACTCAATCGTCTCGCCAAACAACTCAAGCTTCCCGGGCCGGTCACAATTGATCATCTCTCTCGCGCGCCTGGGGTCTTTCAGACTGACGAACAAATTGCGGAGGGAGAAAACTTCTGGCCTGCGGTCGAAAAAGCTTTGAAAAGAGCGCTCGCGGCCATTGTTAAAATGCGTGAACGCGAAGGCGTGCACCTGCAACAGGATTTGGTGAAGCGCGTGCGCGTGATGCGCAAGGCCGCTCGGAAAATTCAGGTTGAATCACCCAAGGTTTCGGAGCGGTACAGGCATCAGCTTATTGAGCGCATTCGGAGCGCCGGATTGGAAGCTCCAGCGACGGATGACGAACGGTTGCTGAAGGAAGTGGTCTATTTCGCTGACCGTTCTGACATCACCGAGGAATTGACACGCCTGCAAAGCCATTTTCAACAGTTTGACGATTGTCTGAAATCAGGAGAGCCGGTTGGCCGCATGCTGGATTTTCTTGCCCAGGAAATGAACCGCGAGGTGAACACAATTGGGTCCAAAGCAAACGACAGTCTCATCTCGCGCGAAGTCGTGACGCTCAAAGCGGAGTTGGAAAAATTTCGCGAACAGGCCCAGAATGTCGAATGATGAAAGCGGAAACGCGCGAAGCAAAAGCCGGAAGCACGACGAAAACTGCCACACTCGGTCCGTTGCTGGTGCTTGTTTCGGCTCCTTCCGGCGGCGGAAAAACGACGCTCTGCCAGAAGCTCCTGGCCGCGCGGCCAGACATGACGCGCGCGATCACCTGCACAACACGCGCCCCCCGTCCGGGCGAAAAGGATGGGGTGGATTACTATTTCCTCGACGCATCTTCTTTTCTTAAGCGTGTACAGGCCGGGAATTTTCTGGAGCACGCTACAGTTTACGGGCACAGCTACGGAACCTTAAAATCAGAGGTCCTTGGCAAATTGCGTCAAGGTGCCGATGTGCTGCTAAATGTGGATGTGCAAGGTGCGGCGGCAATTCGCGAGCGATCGCTGGAAGATGCGGAACTGAAGCGCGCACTCGTCACGGTTTTTCTCACGCCAGCATCTTTGAACGTTCTGGAATCCCGGCTGCGAAATCGCGGGACGGATTCGCTGGCTGTAATTCAAAAGCGGTTGAGTGTCGCGCGGCAGGAAATCGCGCAATGGAAGAATTTCGATTACCTGATCATCAGCGACAGCATCGCCGAAGATTTGCGGCGCATGCTGGCGATTGTTGAAGCAGAAAAGCTGCGGTCGGCGCGGGCGGTGGCGCCGGAATTTTAATTTGAGGTTTGACCGAATGAAACGAATTGTGCTCGGGGTGACGGGTTCGATTGCCGCCTACAAGGCGGCCGACCTCACCAGTCAATTGACGAAGAAGGGCTTTGACGTGCGCGTGGTGATGACTTCTGACGCGCAGCGTTTCATCACACCACTGGCCTTCAAGACTCTTTCCCGTCATCCGGTGGTGACAGATTTGTACGACGAAGAGGAGGGTTGGAAACCCACGCACATCCAACTGGCTGATGAAGCGGATTTGTTGCTCATTGCCCCCGCGACAGCCAATACCATTGCGAAACTGGCGCTCGGCGTCGCGGACGATGCGCTTACGTGCATAGCGCTTGCGCTGAATCCGCGCGCGAAATTCCTGATCGCGCCGGCGATGAATGGCAAAATGTGGCTTCATCCGGCCACACAGCAGAATGTGGCCACGCTTAAGGGCCGCGGCGTCGAATTCATCGGGCCTGAGGAGGGTTTGCTGTCCTGCGGATATGAAGGCATTGGCCGCTTGTGGCCGGTTGAAAAAGTGGCTGAACATGCGATGTACCTGCTGGCCTGAAGACCGGGCTGCGGTCCGGTGTTTTGTTCATGAAGTTTGTTGATTGGCGCTGGATAACAGGGCTGCCCAAACTGCTGACCACTCCACGGCCTGAGCCAACGCGGCAGGCGGAACGGATTGCGGCTGCGCAATTGCATATTGTGCTGCCCGCAAAAGCCGGCATCGTCGTGGTGGCGCTTTATTATTTGTTTTTTTCCAATGGCTTTTATCAGGAGGAAACGGCGCGGAGCGTCCTCGTGGATACTCTGAGAAACTACTTTCTCATTTACCTCGGATGCAATGCGGTGGGCTGGGTGCTGCTCTCCTTCTGGCGGCGGCTGCCGGGGGCGATTCAATGGGTGGCGTTCACGCTCGGCTTGCTGGACGGCTTGTTCGTCGCGGGTCTGACGCTGCTCACGGGAGGTTTTGGGAGCATCGCTTTCTGGATTTTCCCCGGGTTGATCGTGCTCAACGCATTCAGCATTCCACTGGCGATGCCGCAACTGGTGCTGAATATTCTGTTGAGCTTCGTTTATCTCGGTGCTGGAATCTTGAATGCGCAAATCGGCGATGAAATCATCCTGCTATACATGCCGAAGTCCAATCCAGTGCGCCGGGTTGAAACGACAGCCGAAATGAGCGGGACAAACTCGGTCGCGATAAATGGCACCAACGCGGTTGTATCGACGCAGCATTCCAGCCAAGGCTTGAAAAACCGGAGACGCCCGCTTTGGGACCCGTCGACCGGCCTGTCCGACGAGAATTCGCAGGAACCTGTGCTGCTGCAATTGTTCGTCCTGTGGCTCATGACGATATGTTGTTACGGAGTGCAGGTGCTTACGGAGCGACAACGGCGCGCGCTGGAGGAGGAACGGGAATTTGCCGTGCTGGAAGGGGAGTTGCGCTCAGCAGGAAGGCTCGCCGCTGAATTCGCCCACCAAATCAAAAATCCTCTCGCGATCATCAACAACACCGCCTACTCCATGCAACGCGCGCTCAAGGATGGCCGCAATGACATCGCGCGACAGATTGCCATTGTTCAGGAGGAAGTAGCGCGCTCTGATCGGATCGTCACGGAGATCCTTGGCTATGCACAGTTAAATGAAGGCCGGATCGAGAAACTTAACGTGACTGACGAACTAGAACGTGCGATTACGCAAGTGTTTCCCGCCGGGGCTGGTTATCGTGTTCAGATCGAACGCCGCTATGGTTCCGCGATTCCTCCATTGCTCATGCAACGACGGCACTTAGGCGATATTTTCGTCAACCTGTTACAGAATGCGCGAGAGGCGCTCAGTGAGAAAGGAAAGGTTTGGGTTTCCGCAGAGTTAAATCGAGACTCGTCGGTTGAAATTGTTATTGGCGATAACGGGCCGGGTATTCCAACCGAGAAGAGAGAGCGTGTTTTTGAACCCTACTATACGACGAGGGAAAAGGGCACGGGTTTGGGTTTGGCGATTGTAAAACACAATGTGGAGCTTTACTCCGGCAGCATTCGTGTGGAATCCGAGCTTGGAAAGGGCGCCCGTTTTATTTTAAGATTTCCCGCCAGAACCGTGACGTTTCTACAAATGAGATGAAACTGTCAGACGCACAATCCAGCCTCAAGGCTGGCGCAGTCCAATTACGAGAGCTACTGCGCATTTTCCTCGTTTTCCTGTGAGTATGGCGCTTCCACCGGTGCTCGTTGTGGATGACGAGAAGAACATGCGTTCGTCGCTTGAGACGGTGTTGGACGACGAACACTACGCCGTTCGCGCAGTGGAGTCGGCCGAGGAGGGGCTCGCTCTGCTCGGGCGAGAAGAATTCTTCATGGTGATTACAGATGCCCGGCTGGGCGGAATGAGCGGGTACGAGTTTCTTGGCCAGATTCGCAAGCGCTGGCCGGACCTGCCAGTGCTCATGATCACCGCCTATGCCACTCCGAAACTCGCGGTCGAAGCCATCAAGGCTGGCGCCATTGATTACCTTTCAAAGCCGTTTGCACCGGAGGAATTGCTTCACTCCATCGGCCGCTGCGCGGAACGTTACCGGCTGCTTCAGGAAAACGCGAACTTGCGCGCCCGTGCCGGTGAGGTCTGCGTTCTTGAGGACATCGTGGGTGAATCGTCTGCAATGAGCGAATTGCGGCAACTAATTCAGACCGTGGCCCCGACCGATGCCCGTGTATTGATTTTAGGAGAGAGCGGAACTGGCAAGGAACTTGTCGCCGGCGCGCTGCACGGCCTGAGTCATCGCCGCAATGCGAATTACGTTCGCATCAACTGCGCTGCCATTCCCGAAACATTGCTGGAAAGCGAGCTTTTTGGCCATGAGAAGGGGGCGTTCACCGGAGCAATTAAACAGAAACAAGGTCGCGTGGAAGAAGCGGACGGCGGCACGATTTTTCTGGATGAGATCGCGGACATGAGTCGTCCGCTCCAGGCCAAACTGTTGCGATTTCTCGAGGACGGCACTTTCACCCGCGTAGGCGGCATGCAGGAATTGCGAGTGAATGTCCGGCTCGTTGCAGCCACGAACCGCGACATCGTCCAGGCCATTCGCGACGGAAATTTCCGCGAAGATTTATACCACCGCTTGAATGTGGTGCAGTTTCGACTTCCGCCCTTGCGCGAGCGCGGCGAGGATGTTTTGCTTTTAGCGGAACATTTCCTGCGAAATTTCAATGTGACGATGAATAAGCGAGTAAAGACGATTTCGCGCGCCGCGCGTCAGAAACTTCTATCGCATCATTGGCCCGGAAATGTTCGTGAGTTGAAGAATGTGATCGAGCGGGCGTTGATTCTTGAAAACACCGGCGAAATTCAGGCCGCGAACCTCCCGGAATTCCAGCTTGAAGCGCAATTGCACAAAACCGCAATGCCAAAGATAAGCGGTAATGAAACTCTGGACGAATTACTCGCTGGGTTTGAGCGGGAACTGATTGGCACGATGCTCGAACGAAATCATTTTAGTCTCAACAAGACCGCCGAGCAGCTAAAAATCAGCCGCCATGCCCTGCGTTATCGCATGCAGCGGTTGAACATCAACGCCGCCGTGGACGAGGAGGAAGACAAGCCAATGACTGCTGGAAAGGAAACCGCGCGATGAGTTACTCACTCCAGTTCTTCGGCCAAATAACCGTCCCCGGAGCTCCGCAAGGTGGGACGTGGTGGAAAACATTCAGTTCTGCCACGATCGGAATCCTCATCGTTCTGGGCGTGGTGGCGGTGATTAGTGCCGGCATTTTTATCTGGGCAGCGTTCTTCAGGAAGCGCCGCAAACGTCGGCATTCCTACGAGCGTTGGCACAAGCGGAAAGATCAGGCAGAAGAGTCTTCTTCGAAATCAAGTCATCACCCCGGCGCGTCCCACCGGCGCCATCGCCATCATCGTCACCATCGGGAACGTCCGCGGAATCCGACGCTGGCTGAAACTGGAGGCTTGCCGCCAATCCGCACTCCGCAAAATCCGCCCGGCAGTCCGCCGCCCTGACCATGCAAGCGAGCCGGACGATTACCCGCAAGAGCGGTTCAAATTTCACGCCCGCGTTTTGGCTGCTGCCCCGGTTCAAGCGCGACGCGATGGCAGCACTATACGCCTTTTGCCGCGAGGTTGATGACGTATCCGACGAATTGTCCGCTCCCGTCGAGAAGCGTCGCGAACGGCTCGCCGCGTGGCGCGCGGATGTCCGTCAATGTTACCAAGACAGAACTCCCGTTTTTCCCGTGAACCGGGAATTGCAGGCTGTCATCGCGCGGTTTCGGCTGCCATTCGATTATTTCGACGAACTGATCCGCGGCGTCGAAATGGATCTGGATGTCAAGCGCTACGAAACGTATGAGCAGCTTGAACTCTACTGCTATCGCGTCGCATCGGTTGTTGGACTTATGAGCATTGAGATATTTGGTTACCGGAACCCTGGTTGCCGTGATTACGCGATCTATCTCGGCAAGGCCCTTCAATTGACAAATATCCTGCGAGATGTCCGCACGGACGCTGAACGCGGACGGATTTATCTGCCACTCTCCGAACTGACGCGGTTCAAGGTGCGCGAAGACGAAATCCTCCGCTCGGAATACTCGCCGCGCTTCCAGGCGCTCGCATCGAGCGCCGCCGCTCATGCACGGGAATTTTACAAGCTCGCTCGTGAAAAGTTGCCGCCGGAAGACCGGCGCTCGATGGCTGCCGCTGAATTGATGGGATCGGTCTACTGGCGGCTCCTTCGGAAACTTGAGCGGAGCCAATTTCACGTCTTTGGTCCGGAGCCCACGCGGCTCAACAATGGGCAGAAGTTCCTGCTCATTCTTCGCACCTGGTATCGCCTCGTTTCCGGCGCGATGTCGCCTAATTATGGCGCGCCTTGAATCTCCGGGTTGTACCAGTTCAATCCAACTCAGGTGTGTCATGGTCAAAAAACTGGAGGCTTGAAATTGTTCGTGTATGAGCCTGACGCGTCGCCTCATTGTTAATGCGGACGATTTCGGTCGTTCCCATTCCATCAACGAAGCGGTCGTGCGGGCGCATCGCGAAGGGATTCTCACCAGCGCCAGTTTAATGGTGAACGAAGACGCGTCGGAGGAAGCCGTGACTCTGGCAAGACAGAATCCAAGCCTGGGCGTGGGGCTGCACCTGACGTTGGTCTGTGGCCATGCCGCGCTGCCTTGCGATCAAGTCGCGGGACTGGTGGATAACCGGGGGGGATTTAGTGATCAGCCAATCAGGGTGGGATTGCGTTACTTTTTTCGGCGCGAACTGCGTGAGCAGTTGCGCGATGAAATACGCGCTCAACTTGAGAAATTTCGCGCAACAGGCCTGCCGCTGGACCACGTGGATGGCCATCTCCATCTCCATCTCCATCCGGTAATCCTGCCCATATTAATGGAGTTCGCGCAAGAATTCGGCATTCGCCGCATCCGCTGGACACGAGAATCATTCTGGCGGGATTTTCCTTTGGCGCACGGACGGCGATTTTACCGTGCCACGCACGCGGCGGTTTATCTTTTCCTTTCCTCGCGAGCACGCTCAGTTCTTCGCGACAAAGACATTCGTCATGCGGAAAAGACATTTGGTCTCTTGCAGGACTCACATGTGGATGAAACGTACATTTTGAAGCTCTTGCCGCAGTTGCCACCTGGCGATTCAGAGCTTTACTCCCATCCATCCCTCGACAAATTTAAGCATGAGTTTGAAGCGATCATCAGTCCGCGCGTGAAGGAACAAGTGGCCAAACTCAACATCGAACTGATTCGTTACAGCGACCTTTGATATGTTCAAATTGCTTTTGATTCTTTTGATCGGCCTGGTTTTCGAATCCACGGGCATTGTGCTTCTGAAGAGGGGAATGACAAAAATCGGCGAAGTACGGAGCGTCACCGCTGGCGAAGTCGTGCGGATTATCAAAGCCGGCGCGACAAACCCAAGCATCCTTCTGGGCGTTTTCTTTGAAGCCCTTTTCTTCGCCTGCCTGCTTATTCTGATGTCAAAAAGTGAAATCAGTTTTCTATGGCCACTGACCGGCTTGAGTTTTGTGTTTGCCACGTTTGCCGCAATATTGTTTCTGAATGAACGGGTTTCCGGTCTCAGGTGGGCAGGCGTGGTGTTTATTGTGATCGGCGCTGCGCTAATCAGCTACAGCGAGCACGCGCATAGAGATTCCGCTGGACCGGCGTCCTCAAACGCACCCAGCTCCGTCCCGTCGGAGCGATCTCAATAATCCTCCAAGAACATCTCCCAGAGAGCGCGCCGCGATGCGCGTATTCCGTTGCAGGTTTAGAAGACTTGGAACCGCGCGCGGCGATTTCACGAGCGCCATCGTGAGCTTGAACATCGAGATACGTTGGTCGGAAGTCATCAGCGCATTGAAATCCAACGGAAGATTTTCATTCGCGGCATCCGAAATCGCGCGGACCGTCGCACTGGGAATTCCTTTTTCGCGGCACAACGTGCGAATCACCGATGATTCCATTTCCACCGCATCCGCACCGGTCGCGCGGCGCAACTCGGATTTTTCTGCAACGGAAACGGCGACACGTGTTGAACAATAGAACCGTGCTGGCGCGGCCCCAAGAACGCGGAGGGCTTCGTCAAATCCCGCATCAAAATCCTGATCGAATAGAACGTCACCGATCTTCAGGTCCGGATTGAGCGCTCCGGCAAAGCCGCATGTGATCACGCGTTGTGGATTAACGCGCTGCAGCGCTTTGCGGAAACGCGTGCTCGCATTGCGACGTCCCATGCCGGTTACCAGCACGTCTCTGCCGCCTTTCACGGTTGGCAACGGCATCGCAAATGCAGCTTCTTCTCTGACTGCGAAACAGACCAGGACAGCAACCGTATCCATTCAATATAATCAGCCCAAACTGACTGTTGAGCGAGTTTGAGCGCCCCATCCTTCCAACAAATCATTGCGCGGTCAAATTCGATTGTCGAGAGTGATGCCGAAGTGTTTCTTCGGGGAAACAACTTGCACAGGGTTGTTGCCGCCTGTAACTTTCTGCGCCGCTGGTTTGCACCCATAGCTCAATTGGATAGAGCATCTGACTACGGATCAGAAGGTTTCAGGTTCAACTCCTGATGGGTGCGCCACTTGTTCAAGGGTTTACGAAAATTCCGTCCGAGTCGGATTCAGGATTGTGCTGCGGATTGTTCTGCACCCTGTTCTTTCAGTTGTCGAAGAGGTTCAGTTGAGACTCGTGGCTTGCGAGTTCCGGTTCCACGAGCCAGTCGCCAACGAAGCCATTTTTGAAAATGGTATCGGACGATGCCGTTCGACCGGGAAAGTTAGGGACCGAGCGAAGCAGCACTGGAAAAATTCCGACTCGAAAACAACCTATGAGCGACGCGGGCAAAGACAACAGCGTTCCCATCATACTGCAATCCGCAGGCTGGGAAACGCTGGCCGATGGTCGGCAGCAACTATTGGTTCACTGCGAATCAATGGTGGATTACGTGACCATGCCGAAAAAACTCTTGTTCCGTCCAGCAAAGCTATTCAAAAGCGGTTGGGATTCGGAAAGAGAGGTTGCGTTCTATCGCGAACGAGGCAACGAAGACATCGAAGCTGCGGTCCGCGATTTGATGTAGCGCGAGCTGCGAACGGAATCGGTTGGAGTTGTTCCTATAATTGCGGTTCAGATTTTTGTCTTCGGGTTAAATCTTGCTGGAAATTCGCAAGTCTGCTTTCATAAGGGCATGGTAGAGGAAGGAATTACAAAATCCAGCCGTGCACGATGTCGTGCACAGTCTGTGTCCCAACAATACTGTTAGAGCGACGCCTGCGCGGAGGTTTTGGAAAAAGTTTGAGCTGGAAAAAGTCGCTGAAAATTGGTATCGTCCGACTCCGTTCGCCGCGATGCTTTACCTAACAGTTGAAGCGACGCTCTGAACGCGAGGCGATGCGGTTTGGTTGGCGGTGGTTTGCTGGTCGCAGAATTTGGACAGGCCTTTGAGCAGTCGCGCCCTAACACGTCGCTGAAGCGAACAGGCTCTTAGAATGACACAGACAATCGAACAGCACACTGTCGCCTGTCGCTTAGCTTTGATCGTTAGGCCGCTGCACACGCCATGAATAAAACATCACAGTGGGCTGGTTACGTGACCTCAGTGCTCGCGATTGCTTACTTCGTCACCGGCACTGTCTTTCGTTCACGCGGGGGAGATGTGCCCGGCTCGTTCGTTGCAGTCATGGCCGTCCTTCTTTGCACGACTGCTATCTCCGGTGTTGTTTGTTTAGTATCTGCTGTGTTTGCATTTCTGCGTCAGCGTCGACAGCGCGCGACGAGTAGCGAGGTTTCACATGAGCACACTCCAACGGCCTAACCACACGCGAGCCTGTGTGAAAACTCCCGGACTCGGAAAAACTTCGCTCCCAGTTGGCTTATGACGCGTTTTGATGAAGTGCCGAGGCGGATTCAATGGTCCGAAAATGAGTTTTTACACAGCCTCTCGCTGCAGGCAACGCGGGATGGCGCTCTTAGTTCCGCTATCGCGGAGGAGGTCATCCGCCCCGCGTGCCTGAGCTCGGGACGTTCGGCATCACTACGCACACTATGAAAACGCTCGCTAGGCTTTTGAGTTCGCTCGCCCTTCTCATCATTGTGGGCTTGCTGCTGTGGCCACGGTTCCACAGTTCAAGCCGCAGCCCCACCGGCTACACCACGACGATAGACCTTTCGGGCACGGCGGGCGCTTCATTCAGCGGTGAGTATCTCCGGGACGGCAAGCGCGTGGAGTTTTCTGGCGTCCTGCCGTGGAGCGTGACCGAGTCCAACGTCTCACGTTTGGAAATCCGCAAGGCCAAGATTCAAGATACGCTCGTTTTGAACGCACGAGGTGGAGGGTCGATGGTTTCAGCCAACGCCACGCCTGGCACGAAGGGCTTGCGCGTGAAGTTGGAGGGCGGTTGGAACGTCGAGACTCTTCAATGAAGAAAGTGCCGAACGAGGTCACTGCACCGGATGCCGCGAGGGCGTTCTGATAGCTTTCCGAAAGTCATTGGCGCGGCACCGGTGAGTTTATTCGTTAGGCCGCATTACGCTTTATGAACATTCAAGCATCCATATTACTGATTAGTTGTAGTTTGTTGTTCGTCGGCTGCAAGCGCGAAGCCGCCGTTCCAAGCGACAGCTTTCATTTATCAGTTCAGAGCATCATCACCGACGGCGACCTCAAGGTGTCACTCATCAAATATCACCTTCCGCATGATGCGAGCGTTTACGTTGATAGCGAGCATTCCCACGGTTCGGTCTCGATGCAGGACGCGCCGGCACCAAGTAAGGTCGGGCAGAGAGATGGTCAGGTGATTTTGAGCGCATCGCGAGTCGCTGGTGTCGGAGACGCTTTTGCGAGCATACAGACATTGATTCGTCTTGAGACTGGTCATGGTTCTGCTGGTGGCCCGTCCGTTAGTTATGTTCCGGCAGCGACCCATCTTGATGCCTATTTTTCAGTTTCAGCGACCACTGGCGATTACAAGTTGGACACGCCGGTTGAGATTGGTCGGCTGGACGGCAAGCCAGTGACTTTGCTCGTCAGTCAGACCACAAAGCGATATTGACCATGTGGCCTAACGAACCAAGATAGCTTTGGCCGACGAAGGAGCGCCGAACCTATCTCGGTTCATTCGGCATTATGACGCGCAACTATCTGGCAGGGCTGTTGTTTGACTTGTGAATATGAAAATTAACACACCGCTCATTCTTCTCTCGTCACTCGCATTGCTGTTCGCTGGCTGCTCGAAGCACTCACAAACAGCAGGCTTCCCGAAAAATAACAATTTGGGAGTCATTGATGTTTCGAGCGGCAAGCCGAGTAGTCACACTTTGTCCGATGGTAGAGCTTGCACCATAACGCCGACTGTTTTGCCAGATGGCAATGTCAGCCTCGCTACAAGGGTTGAGGAGTCCAATGGTTCGAGAAAGACACTGGTTTTTGAAGCGTCAGTGGATGGGCGAGCTTGCACTTTTGCCTTTGACAAGAGCACAGTCATTACTGTGGCATTACGCAAATGATGCCTAAACAGGGCGCTCCGGGGAGCCGCCGCCCCGCTGGGCAGTTGGATGGTTCGGGACTGACCGGTAGCGAAGCTGGATTTCTTGGATACGCTCCGCTTTGAACCTGGGCAATCAGCAATTCACAGGCGGAGTGCCGGCTCGCTTCAACACTGCTTGTGCGACTTGAACCACTCCACCGCCCTCGTTTCCTCTTCCCGCACAGCGCGATTGTAGGCCGGGAGTTCCTGCCGCATTCTCGGCATTGTCATTCCCCGCCCCAACTTCCACTTAGCCTTCGGCAACCGGTGCAGGCAGCGATACTGAGTTGCTCGATACAGCGGCACCTTCCAAATTTGTTCGAGCGTTCGGCCTGGCAGGTCGAAATTCATCAGGTCCCACCGATACAATCGGAATTGTCGGCCATCCTGCAAAACCCCTTCCGCCCTGAGAATTGAACAAATGCGCGTGGTCGTTCCCATGCCATACTTCCGCGCTACTTCTGCTCTACTCATGCCTTTGAACCGGTTCAAGTTCGTCTTCACCCATTCCAAAAGCAGCTTGGTCTTGCGAAGCGGCGCAAGCTTCCGATTGTGTTGAGGCGATTTCGAGGCACCGAGAGACTTCCGAATCTGGCGGATGCGTTCCCGGCTGAGACCAGTTTTCTGAGCCAACTCGATGTCCTGCTTCGACCAATCCAATCTCCGCCATTTCGTCAGGAATAATCGTTTGCGTTTGTTTACGAGCGAGGCGCGGTATTTATGCCAACGCGGTGATTGTGGCGCACCGATTAACCGGCGAGCGTGGCAGATGGGCGAAGAATGCCGATAGCCCATTTCTTCTGCCAGTTCGACATTTGTCTTGGACCAATCGAGCGCACGCCATTTCCTCAGGCTGGCTTCTCGCCTGTATTGCTTCCGACCGAGTTGCGCCGAGGACGGTTTTCTCGCCATCAACATTCTCCCGATCGTTGTGCGCCCGCAGCAGACATAACTGGAGGGTTGTTTCTAAATCGGCAATCCTTTCTTGTAAAGCCTGTGTCATCAGTGGGGGAGGGTTTCAAGCACCTACTGCCAGGTTGATCGGCTCGCACAACACGACTGGTGGCGGCCAATGTGTCATGCTCTCTCCAGAATATCCTCCAGCTCTTAAAGCGGACAATCGCAGTGGCTGGAATCTGAAATAGAACCAAGCCTGCTAGCAGCATGTCGACGCAGGCGCAAAGAGCGTTGAATGCAGAAACAAACGCGACCCAGCCAGATGAGACCTGTGTGACAGCCGACACAAGAAGCGGAACGATGCTGATGATGAGCAGAGGCATGAGCAGGCATGGCGACCAAACGATTACGGCTCATCTCGCCGTCATAGTGTGCGTAGAAACCCAGCGATGCCCAAAAGCCCAGAATGGAGTGCGGCGAACGCCCCGCCATCGGGTGGACCAGCGCATGGATAAGCTCGTGGACGACGACGAGCCCCGCAAACGAAAGTAGAAAAGCCGGCAGGGACATTGCGGGCGTAATGTCTCGCAGACGGCGTGACGAGAAACCAAAGCACTGCCACGATGACTGCCGCGACTACACCGATCGGCAGTGCGAGAAGATTCTCGATCCAAGGCGACGGCGCCTGGCGCAGTGACCTCCACGACGCGTCAGGCACGAAGTCTGGCGAACTCGGTATGGCTCCAAGATGAAAGCGCATGTGCAGTGAGCGTCGTGTGGCCGCCTAACGCTCCGCCTCTGCGAAACGTGCGCGCCCGCCGCCATTCGCTCCACTGAAAAGTTGGGCACGCTGGTCATGGGAAGCGCGGAAGGAAACGGTGCGCTCCGGAGTCTGCGGCCGCCATCACACCAACAAAGTATATCAGGGCTGATATTAAGGCGGCACCTGCCCCCAGGGAAACGAGCACTTTCCGATGCCCCGAACGTTCGGCAAAGGCCAACGTCGAGAAGCTGATAACCAACCCGACCAGTCCTACAAGCCTCACCATATCAGCACTGTCGTTATCCATCATAAACAACGCACTTGTCTGACTCCGAGATTGACGGCCCAACGCCCTCTGATGTTGGATCAGAGACCCCGCGCCACTGACATTGGATTGGCAACCAAAGCGTTCTCGCCGGGTTCGCTGGAACTGGCGGGTTCGGCATGACAACCTTGGGCGAGATATACACTTTAAAACTTCAATGGAGGACCAAGAACCTGCATTCCGTGATCCGCCCACAGCTTCTTCAGCACCGTCTCCTGATTCTTCGGAATGTCGCTCCCGAATCTGGACATTTGCTTGAAAAAGTCCTCCATACTTCCCGCCGGCTGAAACAACACGAGCATCTGCCCTTCCCCCTCGCTCGTCAATGCAAAAGCATGTGGCACTTTCCGGGGCGCAAACGCAGAGTCACCCGGCCCGATGGTAAAAGTCTCGTCGCCCACTTGCACAAGAAAACTGCCGCGGACAATGTAAAACCATTCGTCCTGAGAGTAGTGCAGGTGAAGCGCCGGCCCTCCCTTGGACTCCCGCACCGTATCATAAATGCACAGATCGCCACCGGTATCATGGCTCGAAACTTTCAGATCAAAGCGCCCACCCATGATCAGTAGCTCTTCACCGTAGCGATCTTTTCGCGCACCTACGCGCGAGCCTTTAAGGGCGCGCTCTGCGGCTGTCTCACCACTGGCTTTGCCGGATATTGCCGCAAGCGCTGCCGCCGCGACAGAAAGCTGAAGGAAGTTTCGTCGTTTCATAAAAGCGTCATATCTTCTGCCGAATGCTCCGGCTCGCCGACGCCGGGCCAACGATATCCGATTGTCAACCGAGGCGCTATCCCGTCGTTCGGTGCAGCCGGTTTGTTCGGCGACTCAAAGGCTCACGACTTGCACGGCGCCCTGGTTGGGCGAGATGTTAGCTCCGTTTAGGTTACTCCTTGAAGCGTTCAGCCTTCCAGTCTCTAGCGGAGGTGTTCCCCGACGACTCTGTTTTAAGCGTTCCCTTGATGGTATCGCCGTTGATCTTGCCTTCGTAGCTCGACGTGACGCCTCCATTCACCACCTTGAAAAAAATCTCGTTCCCCTGAAGCTTTGCCTCCTCGATTGGCCAGGTCGCAGCCGCTCCGCTCACGGCGCTCGCACGACTGAGCGTGCCGGCCAACGTGCCGCTCGTCAGTTTGAGTGTCAGCTTGTTCTCCGAGGGCCGGTTCTGGGTGTTGGTGCTGAAAAGGGTGACTTTCCATGTGCCTGTGGGATCCGCAGTCGATTTGTCTTCTCCAGCGGCGGTGCGGAGCATCAAGCAGGTAAGAGCAATCGTAAGTGCTAAACTCATTAAGCAAGTGCTCGTTCGTAGTTTCATAGATTTTCCCGTGGTTAACTGGTGTGATGTCACGCTTCTATTCTGACCATGCGGCGATCAAACCCTCACGTTCAATATAGGTCATCCGAAGTTATTCACGGGCTGCGAGCAAGGCCCAACGCTGGTCTGCCAAGACAACCGACTCCTCAATCTGGCGAGCAGCCATGTGCCGCAAACCCGCAGGTGAAACTTTGGCGGAAGAGTAAAGGGGGTGATCTCTGTTACAACGGTCCGTGCGGAGTCGCCCTCATAAAACTCGGTGCCGCCGCAGTTTCGACATGTCATTGATGGAATGCTCATAGACTTGTAGATGCATTATGCCGCCCAATGATTCAACTCACCGATGGCGGCCCCTCCATGACTCCCGAATTGCCGAGCGCCGTGGCGCTGGGCTGGACCTGTTCCCCTTTGTTCCTCTGAGATACAGAAACCGTTGGTCCGACCCGGAGCGTTTGAAGGACGACGCAGTACCGTTCCGTCAATTCGATCAACTTGGCAATCTTTTGTTGGGGGGCTTGGGTATCGAGGTCAAAGGTCAGACGGATGTTACGGAAACCGACCGCTGCTTCCTTGGAGACTCCCAGTGTGCCCCGGAAATCGAGATCCCCCTCGGCTCCCACAGTGAAATCGTCAAGTCGGATTCCGATGGCTGTTGCCACGGCCTGCAGCGTGACACCCGCGCAGCCGACCAGAGCCTCAAGTAACATGTCCCCGGAGCAGACCTGAGTCCCATCGCCGCCTGTTGCCGGGTGAAGCCCGGCTTCCACTAGTGCCCTTCCCGTCTCCACCTTGCACGCTATGCCATCAGACATCCTCGCCTTTGCATGCAGCGTCACGATCGCCATTGAGGGATTGGCCTTGTAACTTGCCTTCAATGGGGCTTGCTTCGCACGTAACTCGTCTGCGTTCATTTGCTTCTCCTTGCAGGGTCCAACGATCAGCTCACCGATGGTGGCCCTTCCGTGATTTCCGAATTACCAAGAGACGTGGCGGGGCCGCCATTCGGTGCAGCGGTTGGTTGAACCAAGCCGCTGCGCGGCGACTGTGGTTTGAGTTTTGGTTCACAGGTTTCGTCCTTCAGTTCGGTTCGAACATACTCCCGGTGCATGAATCAATTCAATCCTTCATTCACCGGTTCCAAACCCATCATCCGCACCACGGGTCGCGAGTACGCCAATCCCCTCGATTACTCTCATCCTTACGATTGCATGGCGCGCTTTGCTGCCTTGCTCGCCTTGCGCTACGACGCCAATCGCACCCGCCACGCTTATTACCGTCAGCTCCGTTTGATCCAGGAACATCTCCGTTGCGATCCCGCCAGCATCACTGAAGCCCGGTTGCGCGATTACTTCCTCTTCGTGAAGTTGAAGAAGCGCTGGCAGCCCAAATCCATCCGCCAGGCCGCCGCCGCCGCGCGCCTGTTTTTTATCGACCTGCTCGAGCGTCCGCGGTGGACTCTCTTCTCCCAGATCCGCACCAAGGATCACGACCGCCTTCCCGCCGTGCTCACGCGTCAGCAGGTCATCGATCTCATCGGCCTCATCCGCCTGCGCCGTTATCGCACGCCGATCAAACTCATCTACGCCTGCGGCCTGCGCCTGGGCGAATGCCTGGCGCTGACCATCCACGACATCGCCGGCAAAGAGAACAAGCTCTTCATCCGCGGCGGCAAAGGACAGCGCGATCGCGTCCTGCCGCTGCCCGCTTCACTCTACCAGGAACTGCGCGCTTACTGGGCTTTTCACCGTCATCCGCTGCTGCTCTTTCCCAACGCCGGTCGCGGTGACAATAACCCGCAGGCGCTGGCCACGCGCATGCGCCAGGCGACTTCGCCCATGCCGTGTTCTTCGTTGCAACGGCTCCTGATCGCGGCGCGCAAACAACTCAACCTCCCCGCCGCCAAACTGCATACGCTGCGTCATTCCTTTGCCACGCATCTGCTGGAAGCCGGCGCGCATCTGCACACGATTCAAAAACTGCTCGGTCATAAACAGATCACCACCACGATGATCTATCTGCATGTGACCCATCAATCCACGCAGGACGCCCTGCGCCTCATGGATGATCTTTGCCGCAAGCTGCCGCGTTAATCCTCTTTCATCGTGCCTGCGCGCTTCACGGTCGTGGAGGTGTTACGCCGTTTCCTGCCGCGGTTTCTTCAAACCAGACCGCCGCTCTCGCCGCAGCAACACCGCGCCATCCGGGCCATCACCTGTTGCCGCACCGCGGCGTTGGGCGGTCAGCTCTTTGACTGCAAGGATTGCAGACGTCAGCACTTCGCGTTTCATTCGTGCAATCACAAGGCCTGCCCGCAATGCGGCAGCGCGGCCAACGCCAAATGGGTTCAACGCGAACAACGCAAGCTCGTCAACGCGCCGTACTTCCTCGTCACCTTCACGCTGCCCTCGGAACTGCGCAGCTGCTTCTTCGGGCCGCACGCCAGGGAGGCTTACGACCTGTTCTTTGCCGCCGTGTCCGCAGCGCTTTGCGAAAAGCTCTCGACGGACAAAGGACTGCGCGCGGCCATTCACGGCTTCACCGCCGTGCTGCACACCTGGAACCAGCAGCTCGGATTTCATCCGCATATCCATTGCCTGGCGCCGGGTGTGGGCCTGGACCTTCGCGGCCAACTCGTGCGCGTGAAGAACCCGCAGTTCCTGGTTTATCTGCCGCAGCTGCAAAACGCCTTTCGCCAGCACTTTTACCGGCTGCTCAAGGAACACCACTGGCAGGTCGATCGCACGGTCTGGGACAAGGACTGGGGCGTTCACATCCAGGCCGCGGGTTCCGGCCGCACCGCACTTAAATACCTCGGCACTTACGTCGCGCGCACCGCCATCAACGACGCGCGCCTGGTCAACGTCACTGAGTCCTCCGTCACCTTCCGCTGGAAGAACCGGGCCAAAGGCAACCGGCGTGAAACCTCCACCCTCACCGGTGTGGAGTTCGTGACGCGTTATCTCCGGCATGTGCTGCCGCGTGGGTTGCATGCCATCCGTTACTACGGCTTCGCTCATCCTGCAGCCAAAACCAGGCGCCTGCGCCTTCAGTTCCACACCGGCCTGGCGGTGGAATTTGGAGCCGCACCGCAAGCCGCCGACGTTCCATCCAAAACGCCACGGTGTGCCGGCTGCGGAAAACCGATGCGGCTGGTGCTGCGACTCATCGCACCCTGCAAGGAACGTGGACCGCCATCCGCCGATGTCTCAACTCCACTGCCGCGGACAACTACCTCACTTGCCGCATGAACAAACGCCCGAATCCATTTGAGAGAACCGGACGCATGGCGGCGTTTTGTCGCATCACGGTTTTCCTGCGCGCCAGGCGGTCATCCCGGGGCAAAATCATCCACCCTTGAGAATCGGCAATCGAATTCAAGCCATGGCTTCACACAAAATGGGTTTGATGGCGGGCTCCCGCCGCTGGAAAATGCGCTAAACATTTCCTCCTCCTCCGCTTCCGCAATCCAACCACCCAAACACAAGTGCCAATAGGCTGGTGCGGGAAACGTTCTGCGGCGCCTGGTCTTTACGGGGCTTGTTCAACCAAGGGCGTGTTTGCTGGCTCCGCTGCACTACGCAGCAACACACCCTTCATTGTTAGACCACAAAAACTCAACGTCCAGCGTTCTTCTCCTCCAAAAGTCTTTTCAGCTCCTCCACAGACTTCTGAAACTTCTGATAGGTTTCCTCTGTTAGGGCACGCAGCCTCTTATGGGCATCGAGGCTCAGGGTACTGACAGGCTTCACAGTGCCGTCGGCCTCTCGTGTGAACATCTCGACGCCATCCTTGTCTGGCTCGAATACGGTGATGTACTTAAGCCTGCCATCGCGGTCGTCGTCACTCTCGACCATGACCGCTTTCCCGTTTGAAAAATAGGTCCGCGAAGAGAGTGCCATGACGCCATCCTTATTGGGGCGGTACACGGTGACCATCACCTCCGTGTTGCCTCGATACGTTGTTTCGACGCGAACATCATTCTTGCGGTTATTGTCGCGGTGAAGCACCTCGATCTCGGTTGTGATGTCCGATGCGTCCTGTGCGAAGCAGGCGAAACTGGCTAGCAGAATGAATGCGATAGATGTCTTCATAGTGTGGGAGTGTGGTCTAACGCCAGAACTCACACACGCCGGGCCGATGACGTGAACCGCGAAAGCGGAACTGAGTGCGCCATCCGGCGTTGTGTGCAGTGATCTGGTTCTGCGTTCTCATTGTAATCTCAGCAGGTAAACTCCCTCCGAGTCTCTCGGGCCATCTCGCAACGAGGCAACGGAAATGCGCTGAACAATCTTCCCACTGCGCTTGAGTATCACATACTCATGTCGCTCTGGATGCGTCTGCCCGATCGGGACGACCCCAAAAAACTCTCTGTATCCATAGCCGAGAAGAGGCAACTGCAAAAGAAAAACACCATTCGTCTGCGTCATCTCGCGCTCCTCGCGTCCCGCAATCTGGAACATCTGGCAGTCGGACGCCAAACGCGGCTCAACTCGAACCGACAGCGTCTCGGGCGCACGGATGCAGTCCACATATGCACACGAACACAAAGCCAAGCACAAGCTGCAAATCGTCGCTGTGCGCTTCATCTACGCAGAACAATGATTACACAAACCGTGGATTGTTGTGCCGTCCGTTGAGCGGGAGAGTGCTGTCTTGTGTTCAACGCCTTTCATACAAGCCGCTTATACTCCGTTTTCATCGAAGGTCAACCTCCGACCGAATTCCCGGTTAGAACTCTACGTCGCGGCACTTCTCGTCCAGAGCGGTGATGATTCGTTTCACCTGTGGGGCTTCGATTCGCTCTGGCTGTCCGCGCAAGAAACCGACGAGGTATTTCGCGTTCATCACTTCCACTCGGAAGGTCCCTTTTTGCGTGGATTCGACTTGAGAATGCCGGTATAATCAGTCCAGTCGGTTCACCAGAATAGAGACTTCTCCACTTTCATCCGCTTGAATGACCTGCGACTTTCCGAACGTGATTCCAAACGTTGAATTCAGACCCACTTGAAGTTGCTGGTATGACGACGTAGTTCTTCCTCCCGGTCCCTCGCTTGAGCCGGTCACGTAGGGCACCGTACGGCCGAGAAACAAGGTAATCCGTCCCTTCTCTGAATTGAGCGCCCGCAGCGTGCCTTGCAGCCTGACGGTCGTTGGAACGTCAGAGTTGTTAATCTTTACCGGCTTCTGAAGCGAATCCAACGAGAACTGGCCTTCAGTCGTCAATACCTGAAGGTGGTTGGTGACACCGGTGGCGTCGGTCCATTGAACGCGCACTGTGTAATTGACGCTTTCCTGGGCCGGAGCGGAGTCTGCCATGGTCAAGCCAGTGGGCGGGGGAGTTGCCGGTGTTGCAACTGGAGATGCGGCCTGGCTGTTCACGCTGATCAATACTGCGACGACCACTCCATGCACGCTGCGAAGCGCGTGACGTGAGAATCTGAGTGTGTTCTTCATTGGTTTCCTTTTGTTTGGTTCCGAGGCAATGTCGCCAGCGGGTTGAAACACCGGCAGAGACGGAAAGATGCTGAATGGGATTATATATTTCACAGAGGCATAGGCCAGCGGATGTCCGTGCTAGTGGGATAGGAGTCACCGAAACATCACTGACGGCGAGCGGATGCAACGATTTGTCCGATGATCGCCAACAAACGGATCACCTACCGCACCGCAAGTCAAAGCGACAGAAACTCCGCTCTGCCATTGCGTTCCTGTCACTTTCTGCTTCTGTGAAGTATATAATCCCGATGCTGAATGTCACCAGAACTGGTGACTTTCGGTGAATCAGAGGTGGTGTATTCTGCTTTCAGATTTGGCACTAAGTTCTCAAGTGCCCCGTGTTAAGAGGCCGAAGCTGTTCTTCGGCCTTTCTTTTTTGTACCAATCATCAATCGCCGCGCTCCGCTCGCGGACGGCCGGGCGACGACATCACCGGCGACAAAGCCGTTCGCGAACTCATCGCCAAGACCAAAGGCCACTACTACTGACATTCTATGGAAACCACCGAACTCCGCCCTCGTGAAACGCCCACCGGCAACGGCTCTGCTCCCGCGCGCCTCGCCCGGAAGACGTTTCGACCCGACTCAACTGTTCGCCCAACGCGACCGTCTGCCGTGGTTCTGGTTCTTCGTGGCCGTCGCCGTGACGGTGCTCGCCGCGCTCGACCGCTACCACATCATCAAGCAATTCAAGCAGCGCGAGCGCGTCGTCATCATTGACCCGGCGCAGACCTACTACATCAGCCCGCTGCTTCAGTTCTCGGAGGCGAAGGATTTGCACGCGCAACAGGCCGAACTCGCGACCATCACGTTCCTTCGAACGCAACCCGAAGGATTTCGATCACCCGGATTTGCTGCGGCAGATGTTCCTCAAGTCAGCGTTGCAAAAAGCCCAGGACCACCGCACGCGCGAGGCGGTCGAGTTCCGCGCCAAGCAGCTTCACCAGAAACCGGAGATTGCGAAGATTGACATTCTCGCCACGCGCGAAAACGAAGTGCTTGTCGCGGTCTCCGGCCAGGTCATCCGCACCGGAATCTTTCAGGAGAAAGCGTTCAACGAGGCGTTCAACTTCAAACTGAGTCTCCGCCTCATCCGCAACCCCAACATGGCTGCCAACGGTCGTTTCCCCACCGCTGTCGGCGACTTCAAATATGAAATCACCAATTAGATTCTTTTGCTGGCCGCGACCGTCACGCATCGCAATGCGCTACTTCTTCAACCGATAAAACCTCGCTCCGCCGGAAATTGTATTCGTAACAGCGTTCTCTAAATCCACAATCGTCGGAGCATTTGTGAGCGTAATCCAAGAATTCGGATCGCCAAGATTGGTCGTGGATTGCAGAGCGTAGTCCTGCGCTGCAAGCGGCCACGACAAAAGCAAATCGCCGCCGCTTACTCGCGCCTGCAACGGCGGCGGTTGCGGAAGATAAAACAAAACGTTGCTCACCGTCACCGAAGCGTTTGTCGAAGTGCCACCCACAATCCCAGCGAAAAACTCCACCTGTTCTCCGGCAAACGGCGACACGTCTATAGGACCGCTGTTTAATGCCACGTTCGTCTGCATGAGGTTCAACTGCGCGGACAAAACGTTCGTCCCATTCAGCGCCACCGCGAGTGAATCGTTTTGCCCGTCCCCTTCCAGTAGGAAGTCGAATGACATGAAGATGGCATTCGACGGGATGGTGATTGGTATCCAAGCGTACGCCGGGACATTGCTGTCGCCAGCGCCGAGCGGGTGTGGGGAGTTCGGAGAAAGCGAACCGCCGGCAATACTTGAAACCAAATGAAGAATCAAATTGGCATCCGTCGGCGCTCCCCAAAGTGACAAGCCAACAACGTTTCCAGAATTCAGTCCCGGGGCAACCGTTAGAAGGCCGGAGGACAATGCCGTCAAACGATATTTTGAAATCCGGTCATTGAGCAGGCTGACCCCCTCATCATAGTTCATCTCCGTCAAGCTCCATTCCTGACTGACATTCGATTGGACAAACACCTTGCCAGACAATTTGCTCGGGGGTGGCGCAAACTCAAAACCACCTCTCTCAAAAGACCAACGAAACCCCATCGCCGACACATCCGTTTGAATTGTTTCGCCATACCACTGATATGGATAGCCATGAAAAGCGGTGATCTTGTCCCATAGGACAACGAGGTCAGGCGCGCTAGTGGGGCAGGCCCTTTGACAAAATGACGTTCGCGGCTTCAGGGTGGAGAATCCCGGCAAATGAAGTGTAGTGTGTCAGCCCAAGCCATGTGATTTTCGGCTGGCAGCGGTGAATAGTAGAAGTTCTTCGCGGACAACAGATCATAAAATCCCGTCAAGGTTGCTGCCAGCTTTCCGCATCCAAATTCTGTCGCAGCTTCAGCCTCATCGAACAACGTCACGTGAGTATTGTGCCAATCGAACCCGTGCGCGTGGAGATAGTTCGCTGCGGAAGCGTTGACCAGCGTACCAAGACTGTGGCCAATAAAATGAATGCGTTGAGAATAACCCGGCCCGAGCTTGCTCGAAAGCGCCTGGCCCAAGCTTCTCCCTGCGGGCCGGTGTTGCGAGCCACATCAGGCAGACTGCCCGCCACGCAGAGAAACGATTTGGAGGCGCATGACCAGTCCCATGCAACAATGTTCACCGCCTGCGGAGAATTGTCTTGGATCAACTGGGCCATGCCCTTTGCCCAATCTCCGGGATTGCTGTTCCACCCATGCGTCAGCACGATGGTCATCTTCGTCGGGTCGAGCGTGGTCGCGGTCGTGAAACTGCCGTTCACAAACGTTTTAAGTTGCGAAGGTGAAATCGGGCACGCAACCAGTATCGCCGGTGTGCTCTCATCTGTAGTTGGCGTGAGAGTCGTCGGCGTTAGAAGCAATGGCTGCGAAGCTGTCAACTGCGCCGCATCGCTAATGACAGAGCCGTAACTGTTCCAGACACGAAACGGAGGTACAGGCCAGCGTCAGAAGTTGAGATAAATGTTCTTGTGAGCGTAGGACCTGTTACGCCTGGATGTCCTGCCAACTCGTCGGCCCTCCAAAAATGCTGTTCGGGTTGAAACGCCACTGATAATGCAAAGGTGGCGCGCCAGTGACGCTCACGGCAAAAGAAACATTATCGCCCACTTGGGCTGTCTGGTTCAAAGGCTCGATTTTGAATTTGGGGACTTTGGTTTGGTTCCGCAACCAAGGCGAGACTTACAGAGTATGCAGCCGCAATGGCGACTACGCCGCTCAAATCACTAGGCACCTTGGTCTGACCGTAAATATCGTGCCCCCACGCGACAACCGTTCCATCGCTTTTTAATGCCAGACTGTGATAAAGCCCAGTCGCAATGGCGACTACGCCACTCAAATCAGCAGGCACGTTGGTCTGCCCGGAACCGTTGTCTCCCCACGCGACAACCGTTCCATCGCTTTTTAATGCCAGGCTAGAGCCTCCCTCTGCAATGGCGACTACGCCACTCAAATCACCAGGCACATTGGTCTGATCGTCAGTATTGTACCCCCACGCGACAACCGTTTCATCGATTCTTAATGCAAGACTGCGAGCGCCTCCACAGCACCCTCCAGCCGCTATTGCGATGACGCCGCTCAAATCACCAGGCACGACGTTGGTCTGACCGTCAATATTGTACCCCCACGCGACAACCGTTCCATCGGTTTTCAATGCCAGACTGTGATCACCCCCAGCCGCAATGGCAACTACGCCGCTCAAACCACTCGGCACCGTGCATTCACCGGAAAAGTTCGCTCCCCAAGCAACGACTGTTCCGTCGGTTTTCAACGCGATATTGTGATCGCCCCGCGCCGCAACTCTTGTGAACCTGGTTCCGGGCGCAAAATATGGGATTACCTGGCTTCCCCATGAAACCACTGAGCCCGTTTGTGCCGCGGAAACCTGCAACTGGATCGCCGACACAGCGGCCGAGCTCCACGCCAGCAACCTAGATAGTCGTAAGTTCATTGAGCTTCCTTTTGAATTCGGGCCGAGTATGAAACCCCGGTTGTTTTCGGGTGCATAAACCTCTCCGAACAGCACCGATTGAAGCACCCAATTTGAAACGGGACAAGCAAGAACAACTCTTCTCCTAATGGTGGCAACCGTTGCGCTCGACCACCCCACCCGAAGCAATTTAGCGCGTCATGCTGGACGAACGGGTTGTCATCACCGGACCGGTTTCGACGAATCGCGTCACCACCATCAGCTTTCCTGGACCAATCTCCGCGATTGATGCCCTGGGCGTGACCGCCGATGGAAAGACGCCGGAAAACTTTCAACTAGCGCACACGAAGGGTTCTTCGTTCGTGTCCGTTCGCGCGCTGGCACGCGAGGCGGCTACGAACCTGACATCCGCTGGAACCAAGCGTACCTACGTTTTCGAGTTGATCGAGAGTGATAGCGGGCTTGTGTCCCTGCCCAACGACGACTGCCAACACTTCGTCGCCAACATCCGCCCCAGCCGGATCGCAAATAGGAATTTCATAACCCGAGTCCCCCTCGTGCCGAGGTCATTCCTCGTCAGATTCGATGACCTCAGGGACGTAAACGCGGCGTAAGGGGAGCAAGCCTTTATAGCGGGAGTCAAATTGGTCATAGTGCTCGTAGATCATATTGACCAGCTCGTCGCCGTCGACCAACCGGAGGTTGCTCTTGCTCGCCGCGAAGGTGATTGCCTGCGACGTGAATTCTCCCAACGTCACGATCAGGCCGAACTCATTTGAACCTAATTTGCCCAGAAGTGCGGAGACGTCTTTGTCGCTAATCTTTCCGTCGCCACTCTTGACCTGCACTTTGATTATAGGCGGCTCGAATCCCAAGGCGTCCTTGTGAGCGATGATGTCCACACTTGGTTCGTTCACGCGAGTCAGCCGTGCCCGATAGCCCATCTTTTCCAGCAGATGTGCCACGAAATCCTCCAACGGCGTTCCTTTCAACTCCTGCGACAGCCGCTTCAAAACGAAATCGCGGGTTGTATCCTCAATGCCCTCGGCGACGGCAGCTACGGATTCATCTTGGCCAACCGGGGTTGGGGGCGTGGCTTTCCCTTCCAAGGCAGCGCGAAATTCATCCGCGTAGTTACGAACAAGAAAGAGACTCAAGGCTGAGCCAATTTCGTACAGGGCACCCTGGCTGAATTGGGTGCGGGGTACAGAACGGAGCCAGTTGATGGCGCGCAGATTTGGGTAGCCGGGTTCGATCCTGGGATCGTAAGTGTAATTCCCTTCCACGCGGCCCAGGTGAACCTGGCGGTCGCGTTTAGACGGATAGATTGCGATGTCGCCCGACTTCATTTCATGAACAAACCTGAATAGCTGGCCGGCATTGTTGGGGATGGCGCCGGGTTTCTTTTCCGGGTAAACCTCCGCGACTCGCGACTTGAACGCCTCACGATCAGCTTTAAGTGCGCCTAGGTCGCCCATCTTTACCCAGCCGATGGCGATACGGTTCCTTTTTAGAAACAGCGTGTCGGCATCGCCAGTTTTGCCGGCGTGAATGCCCCATAGGACGGTTTCAGCGTCTTTCATATTCAATGGAGTCGTGGGAGGGTTCATTTCGCAGTGGTCATGTTAGAGGGGTAATTGGCCTTGGCTGAGTTCGCGGGAGAGCAGCCACGGCAACGTGCGGCGCACAGTGTTGGCAATCATCGGCTCAATCAGCTTGAATTTCTCCTCGATGATCGCATGCATTTCCACCGTAGGTTCAAAACCGATGCGGGCGACGAAACCAAAATTCCCGAACGCGTCAAACCGCGCGAAGCCAAGACTGATGCCGGTGAACATATTCCCCACGAACTCTGAAACCTGCTCCACGGCGTTGGGGTCGGTCTTGCCAGCCGCGAGCCGCCGGACCTCGTTCTCCTGGTCCAGCATGAGGGCGATAGACAGCTTTTCAATCTGCTGCTGGGTCAAATTCATGAACGCCTGATAGTAGTTTTCGTCCACTGGTTCAAAGTGGCCATGCTCGGCCGCGAGGGCTTCGATGTAATCGATGATGTCTTTGGGGCGATTGGGATCGTTCATAGGATGGTGGAAGTGCTCGTTTACCAAGCGTCCATCGCCGCCACTGGAGCGTTTGCCGGATGAGGGCCTCGAAGCGCAGTGAACAACGCTTGTAGTTGAGGCAGGGTTTTGACTGAAAAGACCGCATTGTCCGGGCTGTCCGCGAGCATCAAATCAACTTGGCCGTTGATTGCAGCTACGAATCCGGCTTGTGACCCTGCAAGCCCCGCCAGCGCCATTTGAGGCTTCTTGCCACAGACGTGCTGTTGTAAGCGGTACGTTGCACGTGAAGGTGAAATTGATGGCTTTCCTGGCGCAGAACCGCCAAAGTGCATTGTCGAAAGCGTTACGCAGGAGTGACGCGATTATCGAAGTTGGCGGTGCGTTGGCCGCGAGCAACTCGCCGGCTAGAATCAAGGTGAAATCGTTTGTTGGTGTTTTCCCTTTGTTCTGGCTCAGTTTTCGCCACGCTACGTCTTGCTCAAGCAAATCATTGAGCCTCTTGACCGCGCCGTGAGCCCTCCGTACTTCTTCTCTGGTAGGTCTGCCCGGATCGTCATGACAAAGCGTGTTCAATACATAACTTTGGCAAAGCATTATTTCTCCGGCCAAAGACTCGTCAATCAACCGATGATTTGGCTTGAACTCGTAGGCTTTAACTGAATTCCAGAATTCCTCTGCCTTGTATTCGTAGGGCGATCGCTTGAGTGGGAATTTGAAATGACGCGCTTCGCAAAGAATCCGCATCACATGTTCCCATGCGGTTCGAAGATACACGGCTGCGGCTTTGAAATCTCCCGACTGAATATGACTCCACGCGCGGTCGAGATATGGGGAGTCGGCTTCCAACACCGGCACTTCCCATCCCGCTTCGTGCGCCTTCGCGTAGAGGCGATGCTTTGTCCACAAGGCGTCCGGTAAATGATCGCTTGCCATGTCGAACCAGCATCGAATTGCGCTAGCCGCACTCTGCGCGACACCTCGAGTGGTATGAAACAGATGTTCGCCACTGTCTAAATTTGACGTTTGCACGAAGACCTGAAATGGCTCTCAAGAGCTTGATGACAGTCGGTCGTCTTGGTAGAGTGCTTGTATCGGCGACCGCCCGGGTGGTGAAGCACGCGGTCCAGAACTGGAGTTGCTGCGCTCGCCATGATATGAGAATTAAAGTTTAAGAAATAGCATCCTTGGCAACTCAAAGACCTGTAAATCAATACAGTTAACTCAGTGGATATTAGGCTACCAATTATCGCATGCGACCTTTCCAGATCATTTTCAACCCAACAAGCGCAGCTGAACTGGCGAAGATGCCTAAGGAATTGCAGTTGCAGATTCTCGGAGAATTCCGAGGTCTGCCTCAGCAGGTCATGCACACTGAACTGGATGAATTTGGAAAACTCGAGCGGGCTGGAAGGATCCTTCACCGTTTCCGCGTCGGGGATTATCGCGTGTATTTTGAGCGGCATGAATTGGGAGTGGTCGTGCACCGCATTTTGAACCGCCATACATTGAAAGACTTCCTGTTTCGTTCCGGGCTCAAGATGCAGGAGGACGAGGCCCTCCAGCAAAATCCCAAGTTCTGGGAAATGATCGAGGCTGCAAAAACGGCAGCGAAGGCGTGAGAAGAATTCAATGTCTGCGACGGAATATAATGAGCGACGCAAGGCCGAAACCAAAAAAGCTAAACACGGTCGGTTCAGGGATAGGGATCACACCAAAATTCTCGCTTTCATTGTTCCGATCCTCCAATTTCTTCGCAGGCATCATAGCAGAGCTTTGCGCGTTCTGACAACAATAATTCGCAATCGTTTGAGCTCGAGCCGCGCTAAAAATGCGCAACGAAGACTTCAAAGTGGTGTTTCATCCAGGAACCGCTATATTTGTCAAGTAATGCGAAGCCGAAGGATTTCAATTTTGGTTCTGGGTGCCGTGACATTGAGCACGGTTGCGGAAGGGATCGTTACGGACAATTCTTCCAATCCTTACGCAAACATATCAGTGCGGAATGTATTCGGTTTGAAACCTCCGCCACTGCCACCGGCTCCTCCTGACATCACTCCGCCAGCACCCAACATTACGCTCACTGGGATCTATAAGTTCGGGCGAAAGCGGGTCATGATGATGGCGCCTGTTCCCGCAAAGCCACCCATCCCGGCTCGCGAGGAATCGTATATTCTTGGTGAAGGAGAACGTGATGGAGATATTGAAGTCCTCAGCATTGACGAGAAGGCGGGCGTAGTCCAGGTGAACAATCACGGGACCATGCAAACTCTGGATTTCGCGAACAACGGCGCGAAACTTCCCGCCCCCGCGGCTCTGCCGGTCGCAATGCCTGGGCTAGTTCCCGGTCAACCAATGAATGCATCAGTCCCGCAGGTGGTCCCTTCAGTCTCGCCAGGAGCGGGCACAGTAATTAGATTCGGAAACGCGGCGCAATTGGCTTCCTCGGGCGGCGGCAGTCCGTCGGGGTTTGCAGCGGGACCAGCGCAACCCCAGAATACGATAACTGCTGAAGAGCAAACTATCCTTATCGAAGCACAGCGAGCCAAGATGATGGATTCAGGAGACGAAAGGTATAAGATCTTACCTATCACTGAATTCACGTCGCAGGTAACCGGAACCGCCACCGGAGGAGCCCCCCCACCTAACGGTCCGCCACGGCCATTTTGACTTGGCTTAAGCCATTCTCTTAACTCATGAGACGACAGCGTTTCGTTTCCCAGGGCGCGCTGTCCCGGACGCTCCAGACTGCGACGGATGCCTGGAATTCTCGTGATTTTGACAAAGCCTTCGAAGTTCTCGAACGCGCTTGCCGCCTCGATCCCGCAAACTCAGGCATTTTACTGGATTTAGGCGGCGCTTACGGAAAACGTTTCTACTATGCGGAAGCGGAGCGTTGTTTCGAGAAAGCAATTCGGATCGCGCCGAATAAGATTGAGACGTTGATTGCTGTCGGGAGGCAATGTCGCGAGTTCGGAAAGTATGAGATGGCTGAAATATATTTTCGGCGAGCAGCGGAGCAGAAAAACGCCCTTCCTGAATCCTTTGTCTATCTCGCGGAAGTTTACGAACGTCTGCGGCGGCTTGATGAGGCTGCACATTTAACTGAGCGTGCGTTGAATCGGAACCCGGCATTCCCCGCAGGGTTGCTGATGCAAGCCCGACTGGAGCGTCAGGCAGGACATCTGGAGAACGCTGAACGACTTCTGCGTTCCCTTCTTTTTACCCCAGAAATGGACGTTCGTGTACGAGCGGGGTACGAACTGGGCGCAGTGCTGGATCGTCAAGGACGCTACGACGAAGCAATGTCCACCTTCGTTGAGGCGAAGAACCTCCTCCGGCCAGACGCCTCCAGGCATTTATCAGAACTGCGGACTCTCCGTGCGCGACTCGGCGAGCTAAGGACCAATTTGTCCACCGAGATCCTGTCTCGTTTTGCCAGTCACGGTCAGGCGCTTGAACCGGCCAAACGATTGGCGGTACTTTGCGGTAACCCTCGCTCCGGGACGACGCTCCTGGAACAGGTTTTGGATTGTCATCCGGATATCGTCTCTGCTGAAGAAACAGAAATTTTTCATGACGACGCCTATTCGCCGCTCACACGGAATTTCCCTCCGGATGCACCAATGCTGACAATGCTTGAAGCTGCATCGACAGAACTTCTCCGGCAGTCACGGGAGAACTATGTTCGTTCTGTAGAGAGGTTCCTTGGAAGTTCTGTGAATGGCCGTTTGTTGGTGGACAAGAATCCATCCCTCACGTTCCTGGTGGCGTCACTTGTTCGTGTGTTTCCCGAAGCCAGATTTCTTGTTGCAGTTCGTGATCCGAGGGACGTGTGTCTCAGCTGCTTCATGCAGTTTCTGCCGCTTAATCAGGCAAGTTCTGCTTTCCTGACTTTGGAAGGCACTGTCGAGGAATATCTGGCGCTGATGAACATGTGGAGAACGATTGCGCCATTGATGGTCAATCCTCATTTGGAAATTCATTACGAGGATTTGGTGGATGACTTGGAAGGCACCAGCCGGAGGGTTTTGAAGTTTCTGGATATTCCGTGGGACACGCGAGTGCTGCGGTTCGATGAACATGCGCGGCAAAAGGCGGTTCGTTCTCCAACCTATGCAGACGTGACCAAACCGGTCTTTCGAACAGCAATGGGACGCTGGCGCAATTACCAGAAGCACCTCGAACCACATCTGAAGGGTCTCGAGCGTTTTCTCGAAGCATTCGGATACGGGTAGATCTTTCGTAGAGTGAGGACCCGGCTCAACTGAAAACCGCACAGAAGAGTTGTGCTATTGGTTACGGCAACGGACACATAAAAAACCCAGCCTTTGACAAGCAAAGGCTGGGGTGAAAAGAGAACAATAGGGACTATTAACTGCGACGGCGGAACAGCAACAGCGCAGCAGCACCCAGTCCGGCGAGAGCAAATGTCGCTGGCTCTGGAATCACAACCGGCACTGAGAAGACTTGGAAGTCAGTCAATCCGGAAAACACACCAACAGGATTCTGTCCAGTCGCAATGGAGTTCATCGTAAACGCAGCCGAATGTCCCCTGATGGTCGAACTCAGGTAATCAGCACCATTGTAGGCGACAACCATAAACGTGATCGGGCCTGAAACATAATCCGAGATCGTCACAGCCGGTCCAATAAAGTACCCCAAACCAGCGTTGTTGACTTGATACTGAGTCGGATACGCTGGATTCAAGCCGGTGTTTCCACCCAGCAATCCTAGCGCACCAAGTACCGCTGGATTCGCAGTTCCAACTGGATCTTGGGCGACGGTAACGGTTCCCAATCCGTAATACAGAGCGGCGTGATAAGTTGAAGTCACACCACCCGTCTGCGCTGTACCAGCACCGAATGTAGTCTGGCCAGCCGCCGTGGAGTAGTTGTTGAAGAATACATGGCCTTGACCAAACGACGAAACTACTGTCGCTATTCCGAGTATTGCAGCTACAAGAGTTTTTTTCATGTTTTGTTTGTGTTCGGGTTTCTATCTTAAATTCGACTGGGTTGTGGTTATGGAAGAGTCTGCGTCCAGTTGGTGGCGCTAACCGGAGAGATAAAGAATCCTTGACCAACCCCGAGTGTAAGATTCGGCGTCCAAGTCCCGCCAGCTTTTGTAGACGCCGTAAAACTACCAGCGCCTGAGTTATCCCACACTTGAATTGTGCTCTTGTTGGGGATTGTCGCATTCAAATTCAACGTTCCAACACCTGTATCATTCAATGTTCCACCAACGGGAACAGGACTGCCCAACAGCGAAAACCCGGTCGGCACATTAACGGTGTTAGTTCCACCACTCCCGATTACCACGCTTCCAACAAAGGTGTTCGTTGCGTCTGCACTTCCTGCCGGCGTCTGCACGAAGAATCCGGTTCCCGGAGTGATAGTCAAATTCGGGGTCCACACACCACCAGCCTTCGTTGCACCCATTGAACCCGCTTCCGTTCCAAATCTGCGCGGTTGATTTATTCGGGATTCCCGCAGCAATTGTGTTGAGATCGTTGGTGGCAGCATTTAGCGGATTAGCTATAAGGGTGAAAGCGCCATTGCCTTTAGCAACTACATTTACATAGCCAACGATGTTGACCGAAAAAACGTTCGAGGATTGCGCCATGGAGGAGGCGAGACCTGCTGCGAGCGCCGCAGCCGCGAGGAGTAGTGTTTTTGTTCTCATTTTGACGTAGTTATTTATAACCGTGTGTGACCCACTATCTCAAAGCAGCTTAGGGGTGTCAACAATTTTTTGGACAAAATTTTGAACGTTATTTGTCCCACGCAAAAACCGCAAAAAGCGCGCGAAATCAGATGAATCTTGAGCCAACCGAAACCCAGCCCTAGGTTTTTCCCGGGCACCTTCTCCGTGGAAAAACCAACTGACAAATCCTCCGCGCCTTACGGACCACAAGCATTGCCGCAAGCACGTTACCGTATCAGCCCGATTGAATTACAATCTTCAACGCGCCAGTGGTCGGATGCGACGCCAGGTTCACCGCCGCGGCAGCTTTTTCCAGCGGAAAACGATGTGTAATCAAGCGGCGCACGTCGAGCTTCCGCGAGAAAACGATTCTTGCCACTTGGTGCTGTAGCGTAAAATCCGCGGAATAACTCCCAATCAAGTCCTTTTCGTCCACGCATACTGAGGCGAGATCCACCGGCATGACTGCGCCGCGTTTGGTGTGCGCAAAGAGCATTACCTGGCCGCCGCCGCGCACCAGGCCAATGGCATGCTGCAAAGCCACGTCGGATGGAACGGCCAGAATCGCTGAGTCCACAGTCTCCAGTCCATAGTCCTCGATCTTTCGGCGTTCCCTTGACGCCGGACTGCGGACTGCGGACTGCGGACTGCGGACCAATTGGGTCCATCGTGCGCCGAATTCCCTCGCCAGTTTCAATCGTTCATCCATCAAATCAGTGGCGAATACATGCATGCCGCGCAATTTGAGCAGGCGAGTGAACATCAATCCGACGGGCCCCTGACCAGCGACAAGCACGGTATCGCCGCGAATCAATGAAAGCCGGTTCACGGCCTTCAGGACTGTGTTCACCGGCTCCAACATCGCGCCTTCTTCAAAAGAATTCTGTGCGGGGATTTTTACCATGCCGGGTAATACGAATGACATGACACGCACGTATTCCGCAAACCCGCCGCCCGCGGGTTCGAATCCCGCCGTGATGCCCGTTCGCTTGTATTGGGCGCACTGCGCAAATGCGCGGTGGCGGCAGGCATGACAATTCAGACAAGGCACGTGATGATGCAGAGCGACGCGATCCCCGACTTCGAGTTTCGAGCTTCGAGCTTCGAGCTTCGATTTGCCTCCGCCGATTTTAACAACTGTCCCTGCTGTTTCGTGGCCAAAGATCCGCGGCGGCGGCACTGTGCCGTATTGGATTTTCTTTATGTCCGTAGGACAAACGCCGCAGACGGCGACCTTGACCAACAGTTCATTGGACCCGATGCGCGGCACAGGAACCGTCTCGACA
The DNA here is from genome assembly GCA_963760675.1 of uncultured Verrucomicrobiae bacterium. GTDB lineage: Bacteria > Verrucomicrobiota > Verrucomicrobiia > Limisphaerales > BOG-1460 > CAVXEG01. The sequence continues at coordinate 339,482 of CAVXEG010000009.1, read as the reverse complement.
CGGAGATCATTGGGCCCGCGGTACACCGCCGCGCGCATTGTTTTTGGAATTGAAATCACGCGCGGAGTTTTAACGCAAACACGCGCGGGAGCAAGAAACTCAAGCGGGCCAATTTCGATGGAAACTGCTGTGGGCTACTTTTGCCGGGACTCCGTGGACGCCTGTGAAGTTGTAACCGTTCTCGATGAACGTGGTGATAGTCCGCCCGGAAATTGCGGCGATTCCAGCCAATCTACCAGCAGGTGCAGCTCTGGCGCGGTCAGGCCGGCCGTTGACTTCCGAGCGAACGTTAATGCATCTGGTCTTGTGACGGTAATCGTTGTCGTGCTATTGGCGAGTCTTGGCATCACAACTCGCAGCCAATTCATTCCCGCCGAGTCGAGCGGCGGTTGAACGCGGCCCAACGCGACCCGAAGCGCCTGCCCAATATAAAGCCATGACTGCACTCGAGGCGCCGTGAGTTCCCAATCGAAATACAGCAGATTGGTTGGGCTCGACATTTCGTTGAGAAGTTCGGCAAATTGCGGATGGAAGTAGAGGTGCGATTGTGTATCGGTTCCTGTTTCGCCGTTGGTCGATAATCCAGCAGAAATGAATTTCTCATCCGGCGTGGGACCGGTTCGGACAAATGGCGAAATCGCGGGCAGCCCGGTCAAAATCACACCTTCCGAACCGGACAGCCGCTGGAACTGTCCGGCCCCGCGAGCAGCGAGCCACGAATTTCCGGCCTGCAATAAGGTTTCCGCCAGGGCGTGGATTGCATTGCTGGTATTCGTCGAAGAAGCAGCGCAAAAGATCTGCGTCGGCACGCCATCCGGTGACCATGAGTAAAATTGGTTTGGCATTGAACTGGCGCCGGTGTCGTTCGACTTTTGCAACGAACCCAATATTTTTTGGATTCCTCGAATTGCGGAGAAGCTCACTATTGGCTCGTGAATCAGATTCGTCGGGATTATCCATGGTTCGAATTGAACCGAGAGGGGCTGAGGAAACTTCACCTCCGCGCGGGTGAGGACATTGCCACCATCGCCTGTAACCGAAAAGGAAACCGCCGGAATATTGCCGAAAAGTCTCGAAGCGTTCGAGGCAGCTCCCATGACTCGCTGAAGATCGAGTTCTCCTTCAAGCCAGTTGCGGTTCGCACTTGCATCGAACGGTCTTTCGCCACGCCGAATGCGGTTGGCGAAACCATGCAGCAGGCTATTCGTTTCCTGCGCCAATCCGACGAGCGTCCAATCACCGGCACGCGTGAGCTCCACAAGATTCGGCGCTTCGGACCGTTTGATCATCCAACCCTGTCCGTCGTCTTGAAGCGCCATCGTCTGCACCCCCGTGAGCAATGCAAGTGCAGCAACAAGATTTGTTCTCCACAAGCCGGCGTGGTGATCGTTCAGATGAATGGCAAAAGCCAGTTCCGGCGACTGATTGCCCGCCTGGTGAACCTCGAAATAGCATTCTTCCTCAAGAACGTCATTGAGCAACGGAAGCAGAAACGGCCCGCCGCTTTGCATCGCGGTTGGTGGCGTATTCGAATTTGCCATCAAGCGCCATGGCGCGGTGGAGAGTCTTTCGAGCGTCTGGGATTCAAGCCGTTTGGTTTCCGGGAACTCCCACATGCGCATCAAGAAATAAGCGTTCGCTTCAATGCCCAGCTTTTTCTTTCCCATCCAATGAATACGGGCCACGGTGTTCGACGACGGCGGAACGGCGGCTTCGGAATTTCGCAGTTCGGATGGAGCAGTGGTTTCGGATTTTTTGCAGCCAGAAAGAAATTGCGAGAGCAACAAAGCGACGAGCGCGGCGGCGATGGTTCTGTTCATGCGCCCGGCCTTAGTGCCAGAAAAGGAGTCGGGCCTCAATTAGAAACGAGTCCTCTCCGATGAGAGGAATAGATTTTCGTGTCTTCGGAGATCAAAACTTGCTACGCATTCTCAGCGGCCATTATGCTCTGCGATTATGCAATCGTCGCGCGATCGCGGATGGATGATCCTTTCCCTGTTCTTCTGTTCCGGAGCCACCGCACTCGTTTATGAAGTGGTCTGGTCAAAATTCCTTTCGCAGATGTTCGGCAGTACGATTTACGCACAAACGGTCGTCCTCGCCGCGTTCATGGGTGGTCTGGCCCTTGGCAACCGAATCTTCGGACGCTGGGCGGATCGCCTGAAGCATCCGGTCCGCGCCTATGGCGTTCTGGAAATTGCAGTCGGAATCTACGCCTTCTTATTTCCAGCCCTCGACCGGCTCGCGGATCGTATCTTTGTCACCTTGGGCACCCCAATTGTTGAGCAAGCGGGTTTGCTGCTGGCGCTGAAAGCACTCCTCAGCGTGGCTCTTCTGCTTGGGCCAACCATTCTGATGGGCGGAACGCTCCCACTGCTCGCAGCGTGGTTGCAGAAATCGTCAGTTGATCCTGGCCGGCGTTCAGCCCGGTTCTATTCGGTAAACAGTCTGGGCGCAGTGCTTGGCGCAGCATTCGCGGGATTTTTCCTGGTTCAAGCGTTTGGGATGGTGGAGACGCTCCAAATTACCGCCACGGTAAACCTGGTGGTCGGAATACTCGCCGTTCTCCTAAGTAAAGGCGGCATCACCAAACCTGCACCGACTCCGAAGAGTGCAGCGGCAACAGCTAGCGATGGAGTAACGCCACAAACCTTGCGCTGGGCGGGAATAATCGTCGCCGTAACCGGCGGCGTGTCGATGGGATTTGAAGTCCTTTCCTCGCGATCGCTGGCGCTGATTTTCGGTTCGTCGCTCCAGTCATTTGCGGTGGTGCTGATTGCTTTTATCCTCGGCATCGGTCTTGGCAGCGCATGGATTTCTTCGCCGCGACGGCGGGGCCGCTCCACTGAGCGGCTGACCATTCTGCTGCTCTGCATCGCCGCCGGATGGGTGGCTTTGCTCGTGTTTAACATCGAGCGTTGGGTGGATTTATATCGAATCGCTCGCACTGGCCTTGCGCGGACTGCGGTCGGCTATGTGTATCATGAGCTGGTCACCGTTGGGATTTCACTGGTGATACTTGGGTTGCCTGCGGCTTGGGTCGGAGCCGTCCTGCCGTTGATGATTCGCGCAGTCTCTCAGGAAGGCGCGCCACTCGGAGAAAAAGTCGGCACGTTGCTCACGTGGAATACTCTGGGCGCGGTGTTCGGCACTTTGATCACCGGTTTCGTACTGATGCCGCTTGTCGGATTGCGCAACGCCTTCGGCGCGCTTTCGCTCGTGCTCGTTTCGATGGCGCTGATTCTTGCGTGGCGGCGTAGATGGATAGTCGGAATCGCGGGAACGATTGGAATCTTCGCATTGGTGAGCAGCGTCTTTGTTTTTGGAGGAGAAAATTGGCAATACGTCATGAGCTCCGGAATCTTCCGGATCTGGGAAACGAAATTCGAGCCCCGGCTGATGCCGCTTCGCAAGGAGCACATGAAAATCCTTTTCTACGAAGACGGACCGGATGCGACGGTATCCGTCGAACAGGTGGACGGCATCATCGCGCCCCCGATGCTCGGCCTGCGAACCAACGGAAAACCGGAGGCCGGGACACAACTGGATCTGAGCACTCAATTGCTGGTTTCACATCTGCCGATGCTTGCGAAGCCGGGAGCAAAGGATGTTTTCGTTCTTGGCCTCGCTTCCGGAATGACAGCCGGTGCAATCCTGGGCTACCCCATCGAGCGCCTTGACGTCGCCGAGAACTGCGAACCTGTCATAAAGGCATCGCACTTGTTCGACGATTGGAATCGCCACGTCTTGACCGATCCGCGCACGCGCCTTTGGCGCGAGGACGCCCGCACAGTGCTCAAACTCCGCCCGCAACTTTATGACGTGATCATCACGGAACCTTCCAACCCGTGGTTCGTTGGGACCGGAAGCGTCTTTAGTCGCGAGTACTACCAACTTGCTGCCAATCGGCTGAAACCCGGGGGAATCATGGCCCAATGGTTTCAGATTTATGAAACACAGGACAACATCGTGGATCTCGTGCTGCGCACTTTCCGCTCGGTCTTTCCATACGTAGAAGTATGGGACGCAGGCGCTGGGGACATCGTCATGCTTGGCTCTCTTGAACCGTGGCCTACCGGGCCGGACGTGTTCAGGAAAGGCTTCGCCATTGACCGCGTCGCGACTGATCTTGGGATGATTGACATTCACTCGCCGGAATCGCTGATGGCGCGACAACTGGCTTCTCAGCGTACCGGGTTTGCGATTGCAGGTGACGGCCCAGTGCAGAGCGATCTATTTCCAATTCTGGAATACGCCGCGCCGCGGGCATTTTATTTGAGCGCTGGGGCGCGCATGCTCGATCGTTTCGATGAGCGGACTCGCCAGCAATTGCTCGCGCCAGTCACCAAACGTGAAACACTCCGGTCACTTCCGCAGGTGAACGCTCAGCTGGTCTTTAGCACGTTTTCCACAATCAATGGGGAGCTTTACGGTTGTGTCTTCGGCACATCATTGGGAGCCGGTGTGCCCTGCGTGTTTCAGATTCCCACGGCCCCGCCACCACCGGCTTCGGACGGCACCGCCGTCAGTTACTCCGAGCAAGCGTTCGCGGCAGGGAATATCGACCAAGCCCAGCAGTTGATTACATTCGCATTGAGCCAGAATCCGAAGGATGAACAGGCTGGTTATGTCGCACGCGTCATTGCTCGCGAAAGAGCATCTCGCCGGCTGGCGGCTCAAAGAATGGCGGCGCGATAAAACTGGTCACATTGGTGGACCATCGCTTATAAATGGCTGAACCTTACCACTGCGTCCGCCATTGCTTATGACAAAAATGAAATGGATGCTGTTCAGCGCCGCGCTCTTCGCGTTGACATCGCTTTGCCCCGCCGCCAACCAAATCACGGTCAAAGCCACGAATAATCTTCAGCTTGCGCGTCGCACTCAAACGATTGAGCTGTCGGCGAAGGACCTGGCATCCCTCGGCGAAACTGATCTTCATAACATTCACGTGAAAGACAGCGCCGGGAAAGAAGTGCTCTGCCAGGCGGTGGATACGGACTACGACGATTACCACAAGGCCGACATCGTGATCTTCCAGGCGGACTTCGCGCCGGGCGAAACAAGAACGTTCATCGCAACAAAAGGCGCCAGGCAGGAATACAAGAAAGAAGACTTCAAGGCGTACGGCCGTTTCGTGCGCGAACGCTTCGACGATTTCGCCTGGGAGAACGACCGTATCGCCCACCGCACATACGGCAAGGCGCTCATCGCCTGGAAAGGCGAGCCCCTGACCAGCAGTTCGATTGACATCTGGTCGAAACGCACGCCACGCATGGTCATTGATGAATGGTACATGGTGGATAATTACCATTCCGATATGGGTGATGGTTGCGACGATTACACTGCGGGCGCCACGCGCGGCTGCGGCGGAAATGGCATCTGGGCCGATGGCAAACTTTTTGTCCCGATAAATTTCGTCAGCTCGCGCGTGCTTGCCGCCGGTCCAATTCGCGTGCTCTTCGAACTTGATTACGAGCCGTTCGATGTGAACGGAAAGAAAGTTGCAGAGACTTTGCGCATCTCTCTCGATGCCGGCAGCCAGTTGGATCATTTTCAAGCGATCTTGAATCCTGAAAGCGGCACCGGATCGCTGACCGCAGCAGTCGGACTCAAAAAGGTAACCGGCGAGACGAAGCAATTTAGTATCGAAAGTGGTTCCCTCACCATCTGGGAGCCGATGGAAAAAAGGCTCGGCATGCAAGGTGTCACTGCCATCGTGGATCCCAAGGCGCTGGTCAAGGAAGCTGAGGACGCGCAGAATAATCTCTTGCTCGTAAAGGCTGCTCCGGATCGTTCGGTTTCTTACTGGGCCGGGTTTGCCTGGGACCGGGCGGGCCATGTCACCACTGCTGAAGCGTGGAGACGTTACGTCGAGGAATTCGCGCATGGGTTAAGTTCTCCGATAAACATCAGCATTACCGCGGAGTAGACGCGATGGTCGATCAGCCAGAATGCCCTTGCGTATCGCGCGCGGGACTGTTTGATTATTGCAGTCATGTGCGCATATGGCGGAATTGGCAGACGCGCTACTTTGAGGTGGTAGTGGAGTAATCCGTGCAGGTTCAAGTCCTGCTATGCGCACCATCTTTTGAACGTCGAGGTTGCCCTATGAAGAAATTCGCTCCGCTCTTTTTGGCCAGTCTGTTCGCGCTGACTGGCTGCGCCAGCCATTACGTTTTGACCCTTAACAACGGCACCCAGTTGGACGCTCGGGGAAAACCCCGCTACCAGAACGGCGCCTATTTCTACACGGACGCCACAGGGCGAAAAACATCCATTCCGGCGAGCCGCGTTCTCGAGGTTGCGCCCGCATCCATGGCAAAGAAGAGCAAAGGGCCGTTCATCCCCGAGCCTTCGCACCAATAAATTTTTCGACGTATTTGCCGAGCAAGTCCGCTTCGAGATTCACCGCATCGCCCACGTTGCGCTCGCACAAGGCCGTCACCTCGTACGTGTGCGGAATAATCCAGACTCGAAACGCGCCTTTCTTCACAGCGGCAACAGTCAGACTGATGCCGTCCACGGCAATCGAACCTTTAAAAATCACATGACGCATCACTTCACGCGGTGCTGAAATGTCGAGCACATGGTCCTTTCGGCTTTTTTCCCAACGAATGATCTTCCCAATTCCATCGATATGGCCCGTCACGAAATGCCCGCCGAATTCACCACCGGCGCGCAGCGGACGTTCGAGATTCACCAATGAACCGCGTCCAGCGAATTGCAGGTTCGTTCGCCGCCACGTTTCCTGGAGCAAATCGAATTGAGCAATGCGATCTCTTCCCCGCCGCGCAATTCTTACTACAGTCAAACAACAGCCATTGATCGCAATGCTGCCGCCGACCTTCAAACCGCGAGCGCAAACATTCGTGCGAACGGACAACTCAATGGACCTCGGCGTTGACTTGATGCTTTCGACGACGCCAGCTTCTTCAACAATGCCCGTGAACATTTCCCGCGAAATTAGCCGCCGGGCGAGACTCCGTCGAGCCGAGTTTAATCCACACGCGCCGTCAGCAATAAATCCTCGCCCAGCCTGCGCCACTCAACCTCGCGAAGCCGGATGGCTTGACTCACATTCCTGATGCCATCGCCAGCGACCGCTTTGCGCGCGTCGCGACCACCCAATATCTTTGGCGCATAAAAAAACGCAACGCGCTGTGCAAAGCCGCCGAGAAGAAATGACGCATTCACTTCACCGCCGCCTTCAACCAAAAGGCTGGTGACGTTTTCAGCTCCGAGTTTTTTCGAGAGCCAACGGAGACCGTATCTCGAATTTCGATTTTTCAGTTTCAAGTTTCTCTGCGTGGGAGCAACGAGCACGTTCACGCGCCGCGCCAAAGCTGCTATTCGACTTGTCGGAGCGCGGCTGCTCACAACAATTGTCGTGAGTGCAGCGCCCTCGTCCCTGACCACCTTCGCCGTGAGCGGTGTTCGCGCCATCGAATCCAAAACGATCCGCCGGACCTGTTTCGGATTACGGACCGTGGAATGTAAACCATGGAATGATCGGACTGTCAGGCTCGGATCATCGGCCAGAATCGTGTTCACCCCGACAAGGATTGCATCGCTGCCCTGCCGCAATCTCATCGAAAACTCGCGGGATTCCTCGCCGGTAATCCATTTCGACTCACCGCCTGCGGTCGCGATCTTCCCATCAACGGTCATCGCAGCTTTCACTGTGACGAACGGTGTATGATGAACAATCCAATGATTGAATGATTCATTGAGTCGGGCGCAATCATCAGCAAGCGGTTGATGGAGCGAAAGTCTTCTGACCTCCGATCCTCCTGTTCTTCCATGCAGGCTTGACGTAACAGGGACGGCGCGCTGCGACGTGCGTTCATCGCACCGCAATGCCCCTGCCTCCGTGACGACAATTCCCGCGCGCCTCAAAATCTTGAGTCCCCTGCCCCTGTGTTTCGGATTTGGATCAGTTGTGCCGACGACAACACGTTTGATTCCTGCTTCAACAATCGCGCCCGTGCACGGTAGTGTGCGACCGTGTGTGCAACACGGCTCCAGCGTAACGTAAAGCGTCGCCCCTTCCGGATTGTGCCCGTGTCCTTCCGCATCGTGCAGCGCTTCAATTTCCGCATGCGGCAAACCCGCGCGCCGATGCCACCCGCGCCCGATGATTTTCCCGCCTTTCACCAGCACCGCGCCGACCATGGGGTTCGGCGAAGTCGTGCCGTAACCACGCCGCGCAAGGCGCAACGCCTCCTGCAGGAAACGTTCATTGAAACTTTCAGCCATTCATTCCTTGATGATCTCAATGACTGCGACCGTGTAAGGCTTCAATTCAATCGCCAGGTCTCGCGAATACGGTTGGGTCGTTTCAATGGGTTTGATTTTGTCTGGCTGCTCCATCGAAGGCATATCAGTGAGGCCGGCGGTCACGAAATAAATTTTCATCGTCGCCTTTTCTGGCGCCGCTGACCCGCGCAACCGCGCAAGCAACGTGTTTGTAGCGTCGGCGTAATTTGCCGCTTTGATAATGATGCGTTTGCCATCCGCGCTGCCAGTCGCAATGGCGTCGAACGTGTCCGGCTTCCAGCCCGCCGGTTTCATTTGTGAGATGTCATCGAAAAAATTGTTTCGATTCGGAATATCGCGAAAAGTTCCCGTGACCGAAGCAAAATATTTTTCCGCGTAGTGCTCGCGAAAAAGTTTTTCCACGACGTAACCCGAACCGGGAAACCATGAGACATGGTCGTGATAAATCCACGCGCGCCATTCTGGATTATCCGTGGTGTTGCGCATGAGCAAAGCGGGGCAAGTCATCGCAAGGTCTGGACTTAGCTTTTCGTAAGCGATCAGGCTTCCCGCCGCGTGAAGGCCCGCGCGCCAGTCGTAAGTGCGGCAAAGACTCCACTCCAGCACGGCCATTCTGATTTGCGGATGCTTCGAGGCGTGGACGTATTCGCGCAGCTTGACGAGGTAGTCGTAAATCCGCCGCACGCCGCTCTCGAAATTTTCATTTTCGTACTCGTAATTGTGACAGCCGAGGATGTCGAGGTTGTCGCCGGCAATGTCCACGAGCTTTTGGCTCCATTCCATGTCGTTGGAACGTTTCTGTCCGCAGGCGACAATCTTCGCGCGCGGCGCGATTTTGCGAAGCTGTTTTCCATAAACGTTGACGATCTCCGCATAACGCTCCGGCGTGAGGTTGAAATTCATCGGCTCGTTATCAATTTGAAAATATTTCACGTCGTAAGGCTCGCGATGGCCGTTGCCCGCGCGCATTTTCCCCCATTTTGTCGTTGGCGGGTCGTTGAGGTACTGCACCCAGTCCATCGCGTATTGAACGTTTGCTGGATCGGTATTGGTTGCGGCCAAGACGACGAGCGGTTCAGCGTTTAGTCGCCGGCACAGTTCCATAAATTCTTCCGTGCCGAAGCTGTAATAATCCGAGTAGCCGCCCCAGATTTCGTTCGGATGATATTTGCGCGCGGCGAACGGACCGATGCCGTCTTGCCAACGATATGACGATGCAAACGATCCGCCGGGCCATCGGATGAACGGCGGCTTCAAATCGCGGAGCGCGTCGAAAAGATCAGGTCGCAACATGCCGTTCGTGCGAAGATCGGCGCGCATCATCGAAATGTAATCCACCAGAACCGCGCCGGTGCCGCTCGCGAGAATCTCAATGGCAGCGTTCGTGTCCGTTCGTGAACTTGAAAATGAGTAAGCGACCTCCTGCCAATTTGAACCCGAAGTTTTCAGTGGCGCGGTGGCGATCACATTTCCCGCAGCATCCTTTGCTTGAAACTTCACTTGCAGCGTCCCGCTCTCAGGCTTCAGCCAAACCGAGCCGTTGTAATTGTATCCTTGTTGAAGATAAATCTGACTTTGCTGAATACCGGCGATTCCATTGTCTCCCTGCAAGCCGCAAACTCTTTTCGCCGTTCTCAAACTTCACGTTCGCAACTGTCGCACCGTCGTTTTCGCCAAACGGCTTCCAGTGCGTTTCAAAATCCCTGCCTTCAAACCCGCGTCCTTGAATTTGTTCAGCGAACAAACCTTCCACTGAATGATTGATGTGTTCGAGGAATTGGCCGTAAATGGCCTCGTCAATTTTTCCCGTCACACGATCGGTATCAACGTAGAGGACGGCAACGCCGGGTTCCGCTGTGGCCGCGCCCAAGTTCAGTGTCAGAAGAATGACTGCCAGGTAAAGGATCGCAGGCTTCCATTTGAATATCGGACCGCGTATTCTCATATTGTTTTGTGCCAGGACGCGTCGGTGATTTCTTTCGGTGAACCAAATACTCGCTTGTGATGTTCAGTTCAACTGCGTAATTGATCTAGCCCGCAACGCCGGGCAAACTCGCGCAATGATTCCCTCGAACGTGACCGAGCCGTCGCGAACGGCGGCCAGCTTGCGAGCCACTCGCACGCGCTATTGGGTCATCGTCTTCGCCATCGTGCTGGGCTTCATTCAATACATTGATCGCGTCTGCATTTCGCAGGCCGCGCCGTTCATTTCCAAAGACCTCCTCCTTTCCGACAAACAGATGGGTATCGTCTTCTCGGCGTTCACGTTTGCGTACGCGATGTTTGAAATTCCCACCGGCTGGCTCGGCGACAAAATCGGTGCGCGCAAAGTCCTCGTGCGCGTTGTGCTCTGGTGGTCGTTCTTCACCGCAGCAACCGGCTGGATGTGGAACTTCGCTTCAATGGTCGCGACGCGATTTCTGTTCGGCGCGGGAGAGGCTGGTTGTTTTCCCAATCTCACCAAAGCCTTCAGCGCGTGGCTGCCCACGCGCGAACGCACGCGCGCTCAATCGTTGATGTGGATGGGCGCGCGTTGGGGCGGCGCGTGCGCTCCGCTGCTCGTCGTCGTGGTGATGGCGTTTGTAAATTGGCGACGCGCCTTTCTCGCTTTCGCGATGCTCGGCGTGGCATGGACAATTCTTTTCTTTCGCTGGTTCCGGGACAACCCCCGCGATCACAAAAGCGTCAATGCCGCCGAACTCGAATTATTGAAGGAGAATGAACAGAACGTCGCGAGCCATAGCAACGTGCCGTGGAGAAAAATTTTGTCGCGCCCAACCGTCTGGCTGCTCGGCGCGCAATATTTTTGCCTCAGCTTCGGCTGGTACTTTTATGTGACGTGGCTGCCGACATATCTCAAGGACGCGCGCGGCATGGAAATCAAATCCAACGCAATGATGAAATGGCTGGCGGATTTACTTGAAGGCTCGCTCAGTCCGGAGATGACGCTGAAAATTCTCTCGGCGGCGCTGGCGGGAATTCCGCTATTGTTCGGCGGCGTCGGCGCGTTCGTGGCGGGCGTAATTTCCACTCGGCTAATTGCCCGCACCGGACGCGTCACGCTCATTCGGCGCATGTTTGGAGTCGTTGGTTTTACCGGCGCGTCAGCGTTGCTGATGACTTCGTTTTACATTCGCGATCCGCTACTGGCGATGCTTTCTATGGGTATGGCGAGTTTCTTCAACGACGTGACAATGCCCGGAAGTTGGACCGGCTGCATGGACATCGGCGGCAAATTTGCCGGAACCGTTTCCGGCAGCATGAATATGATGGGCAACCTTGGCGGCATGGCCGGACCGATTGTCGTCGGTTTTGTGCTCGATACGACCGGTCGCGACTGGCGCCTCGCGTTCCTGATTTCCTCCATCATCTATTTTCTCGGCGCAATCTGCTGGCTGTTCATTGATCCAGTGACGCCGCTGGAACAGAACCATCTCACTGTGGAGACGCAAAGACGCGGAGATACTGAAGAACTTCACACGTGAATCGTTTTCGCTTCGTGCCTTGATGAGGGGCGCACACAGAATTTGGACCTTATCAATGGACTCCAGTCGCTCACGATTGCAGGGTGGTTCTCATTAGCATCCGGTTTTAGCTAATGCTCCCGGGGGTGATGAATCGAAAACAACTTTAGCGGTTTGCCAACGCGACAAGACCGCTATAAGCGGGTGAAAATTTTGACTGCTGAGAACACCTGGCAAATGCCAGGTGCTAATGAGAGATAGCTCTCCAGAGCTTTACGACATGCGGCAAAAAATCCCTGTCGCCCCAACTTATCCGCGGCTAAACTTTCGCTGATGAATTTCCGTCACGACGTGTTCAATTCCGATTCTCCAGAAATCTTTCGCGTCCAAACCCGCGGCGACGGTCCGGCGGGACGTTTGCCGATCACCGGCGAAATGCTTTTGCAGAGTCCCAGCGGCGATCTTTTTGGACTGACGCAGAACGCGGGAATGGGCTGGAATCCCGCCGAGGTCGGGCGCAAACAATTTCTCATTCTCAGCACGCAAGGCGGATTGCGCGCGCCCGACGGCACAGCCAATCGCGCTCGGCTATCACACCGGACATTGGGAGATTGGGTTGCTCGTCCAAGCGGCGGCGGAAGAATTCAAAAGGCTGAAAACAATTCCGTTCGCGGGTTTCTGCTCCGATCCATGTGACGGGCGCACGCAAGGCACGACAGGAATGTTCGACAGCCTGCCCTATCGCAACGATGCGGCGATTCTTTTTCGTCGGCTTGCGCGCTCATTGCCATTGCGTGCAGGCGTGCTTGGCATTGCGACGTGCGACAAAGGTTTGCCCGCGATGATGATGGCGCTGGCAGGTCTGCACGATTTGCCGTGCGTGCTCGTGCCCGGCGGCGTGACCTTGCCGCCGAGCCACGGCGAGGACGCAGGCGCGGTGCAAACGCTCGGCACTCGCTTCGCGCACGGAACGGTGTCGCTCTCCGAAGCGGCGGAACTCGGCTGTCGCGCGTGCGGTTCGCCGGGCGGCGGCTGCCAATTCCTCGGCACCGCGGCGACGTCGCAAGTCGTCGGCGAAGCGCTCGGTCTTTCACTCCGCACTCTGCGCTTGCGCCTTCGGGACAACCCGTGTGGCTCGACATGGCGAAGCGTTCCGCTGCCGCGCTGCATCATCTGGATGAACAAAAACTTTTCACGCGACGAGATTTTGACCGACGCGAGCATTGAAAACGCGATGGCGCTTCACGCTGCGTTCGGCGGCTCGACGAATTTACTTTTGCATGTTCCCGCCATCGCTCACGCAGCCGGATTAAAGCGGCCAACGGTTGAGGATTGGATTGCGGTGAATCGTCGCGTGCCGCGACTCGTCAGCGTGTTACCAAACGGACCGATTCATCATCCGACGGTGAGAGTGTTTCTTGCCGGCGGCGTTCCTGAAGTAATGCTGCATTTGCGTCGGCTCGGTTTGCTCAATACCGATGTGCTGACCGTCACGGGCCAGACGCTGGGCGAAAATCTGGATTGGTGGGAAAAGTCAGAACGACGCGCACGCTTCCGCGAATTGCTACAGCAGCAGGACGGCGTGAGCGCCGATGAAGTTATTTTTTCTCCCGAACAAGCGAAGGCACGCGGCTTGAGCGGCACACTGGTTTTTCCGTGCGGCAATCTTGTGCCGGAAGGTTCGGTCGTGAAGGCGACAGCCATTGATTCGAGCCTGTTCGACGCGAACGGAGTCTATCGACACGAAGGCCCGGCGCGGGTCTTTGTCACCGAGAAAGCCGCCATGGCCGCGATAAAGCAAGGGCATGTCGGAGCCGGTGATGTGCTCGTGCTTGCTGGCATTGGGCCGATGGGCACGGGCATGGAAGAAACCTATCAAGTCACCGGCGCGCTGAAGTATTTGCCCCACGGCAAACAAGTCGCACTTCTCACGGACGCGCGGTTCTCCGGCGTCTCGACCGGCGCGTGCATCGGCCATATAGGGCCGGAAGGTTTGGCGGGCGGACCGATTGGGAAAATTTTGGACGGCGATGTGATTCGAATTATCATTGACCGAAATCGAATTGAAGGGAGCGTTGATTTGGTTGGCGAAGGCGAGCGGCGTTTCAATCCCGAAGAAGGCGGAAAGATTTTGGCGCGAGCGTCCATCACGAAAGGACCTCGCACCGAATCCCGCTTTACCCGACGACACGAAACTCTGGGCCGCATTGCAACTGGCGAGTGGCGGGACATGGGCTGGTTGTGTTTACGACGAGGAGCGGATTGTTCAATTGTTATCGAGTCAGAAAGCGAATAGTTTCCCTCAGCAGTCTCTATCAGAACACACGGGAGAGTCGAAGTCAGGTCTGCCGAACCGTCTTTGCGCGCCGGACACGCAGTGATGTCAACCAGTTCTGATGGTCACGCATCTGATTTTCGGCAACGGAAGTTCCGGATGCTCTTCTCCCGAGAAGAAGCTATCGGAAAAGCGCATCGGATTTACATGGCTGTTTGAAGTGACAGAGTATGTCGGAAATCACAGAAATCCTGCGCGAGATCAGGGACGGCAACCAGCAAGGTGCCGAGCAGTTGCTTTCGCTTGTTTATACCGAGCTGAAGCGGATTGCGGCGCAGAAAATGGCCGGTGAAGCGCCTGGCAATACGCTGCAACCGACGGCTTTGGTCCATGAAGCCTGGATGAAGCTGGTGGGAGACGGCGATGCCCCACTTCGAAAACCGGGCCCACTTCTTTTCGGCGGCAGCCGAAGCAATGCGACGCATCCTCGTTGACTCGGCGCGCCGGAAAAAAGCGGTCACGGCGCGGCGGTGGTGCAGCGCATGAGGAACTGAAGGAAGATCATCTGGTGCAGGAAATGCGGTCCCGACGACTGCTCGCGGTCGACGAAGCGCTCGACCTACTGGCCAAGGAGGATCCCGTCGCGGCGAATCTGGTCAAGTTGCGGTATTTCGTCGGGATGACGCATGAATGAAGCGGCGACGACCATGGGGATGTCGCTTGCGAAATGCCGAACGCACATGGACTTACGCACGAGCCTGGCTGAGGCGGCAAATTGGGAGACAGCGTTTCGACGCCTGAACGAACATAAGAAGTTGGCGGACTCTGGTTGGATTTCTCCGCATGTCACGTCAGCTTGAGTGCGGAAACACGCTTAAATGACCCGCGAACGCGAAATTTTTCTGGAAGCTCTGGAGCAGCCTTCGCCGGAGGCACGCGCAGCTTTCTCGAGCGCGCGACCGCCGGCGATCCGAAGCTGAGGGAAGCCGTTGAAGCTCTGCTCGCGAACCATCAAGCGGACACCTTTCTCGAACAGGGCGCCGCCGAGCCGCTCCGGAATCTTTGGAAGTCGCCGGCAAGCTCACGCTCCAAGAGGAGCAGATCGGCGATTTCATCGGCCGCTACAAACTTCTGGAGAAGATCGGCGAGGGCGGCTTCGGCGTCGTTTATCGGGCGGAGCAGACGCGAACCGGTTCGGCGCCATGTCGCGCGTCAAGGTCATCAAGTTGGGCATGGACACCAGGAGCATCGTTGCCCGATTCGAAGCGGAACGTCAGGCGCTCGCGCTCATGGATCATCCGGGCATTGCACGCGTGCTGGACGGCGGGGCAACCGCCAACCGGTCGTCCGTTTTTCGTGATGGAGTTGGTTCGGGGAGTTCGAATCACGGAATACTGCCAGGCGAATCAGCTCTCGCTCCAGGAACGCCTCGCTCTTTTCATTCAACTTTGCCACGCCGTCCAGCATGCGCACCAAAAGGGCGTTATTCACCGCGACCTGAAACCCTCGAATGTTCTCGTCACCGTTCAGGATGGAAAGCCGGTGCCCAAAGTCATCGATTTTGGCGTCGCGAAAGCCATCGAGGAACCGCTCACTGAGAAAACCGTCCTGACCAACTTCCATGCGTTCATCGGGACGCCTGCTTACACCAGCCCCGAACAAGCGGAGATGACCGGAACGGACGTGGACACCAGGAGCGACATCTATTCGCTGGGCGTTTTGCTCTACGAATTACTCACCGGGGTGACGCCCTTCGATGCGAAGGAATTGACACAATCCGGACTGGACGGGATGCGGCGAATGATCAAGGAGGTCGAGCCGCCCAACCTTCAACCCGGTTACGGCGGGCGCGTCGCCGGCAATCCAGCCAATCCACGGGCGATGCTGGTGGATCGGGATCTGGATTGGATCGTCATGAAATGCCTGGAGAAGGATCGCACGCGCCGCTACGACGACCGCGCGGGAACTTGCGGCCGATCTCCAGCGTTATCTGAGCCAGGAACCGGTTTTGGCCCGGCCGCAGAGCACGGCCTATCGGCTGCACAAAGCCGTTCGGCGGCATCGCGCCGCTTTTGCCGCCGCGGCCGCTATTCTCATTGCGGTCGTTGCCGGCACCACCGTCAGTATTTGGCAGGCATTGCGGGCGACGCGCGCAGAACATGACGCGCCGAACTGGGCCGAAAGAACGAAGAGGTGCTTCGCCATAAAGCCGAAGCGGGAGCGAGAACGTGCTTTGGAAAGCCAGGGGAGGGCCGAGCTCAACGAATATGTTGCCGACATCAATCTCGCCCACCATTCAATTCTTGCCGGAAACCTGGCCCGAGCGACCGAGCTTCTGGCCAAACACCGCAACGCCGGTTCCCAGCGCTTTGAATGGCGATATTTGTGGCATGCCGCGCAAGGGGACGAGCATACAGCTGCTCGCCCAGGAGGCCATCCAGCATCTTATCCCTGGCGCAACTCTCCGAATGGCTGGTGGTCGGCTTGCACGATCCGTTCGAATCTACGATGCGAAAACCGGCAGCCTGGTGAAGACCCTGGCTAAGTCGGGTTCTTCGGTCGCCCTGTCAACGGCGGGTCTGCTTGCCACGGCGAGCAAAAGCACAGTCCGGGTCTGGCGAACCTCTGATTGGACCGAGGTCTATTCTCTTCCGGACATGGCGCCCCGGTGGCGTTCTCGCCGGACGGACGATTGCTGGCGGCGAACTCGGCCGACAGGAGTGCATGTCTATAACAGTGCCGACGGGAAGCTTGTGGCTGAAATCCCGGACAGCATGCCACCGTTTGCTTTAGCCCGCGCGGCAATGTGATCGCAGTCGATACCAGCAAGGGAATTGTGCTGTGGGATGTGGAAGCAGCGAAACCGTTGCGGATGCTCGAACATTCAGAGGGACTCTTCGAGCCGGATCCCAGGATGCGGGACAAGAATGCTTTGGTGTTTTCTCCGGATGGGAATTCCGTTGTCGCCGCCCGGAATAGTCCTGCGGGAAGGCAGCATTTTCGTGCTCGATGTGTGGGCCGCCGCGACCGGCGAGAAATTGGCGATCTGCCCGTCAGCTCGCGATGCGGTGGAACATGCCGGCACGGTCTCGGGCGTTGCCTTTGCTCCCGGTGGGCAACTCCTCGCGTCCGCGAGTCAGGATCACTCCGATCCGGCTGTGGGACTTCGGAGACCAGGCAGTGCGTTGAAACGGCTGCACGGGAATCCTTCGGAGGTCTGGGCCGTGGCTTTTTCGGCGGACGGCCGGGGCATTCATCAGCGGCGCCAAAGACGGGACGGTTCGGTTATGGCCAACGAACACCGCCGCAAGAGAAAGACTTTACGAAGGCAATTGGACGCCCATCAAATTTTCCAAAGACGGGCGGGTGCTTGCGGCCATCGATGACGCAGTCCAAGTTCGCGCTGTTGAACCTCAGGACCGGAGAGCCCGAAGACCAGCTCCAACTGGGCAAAACCCACGGGGTCGTTGGGCCGGCGCAATCAGCGACGATTTGCGCATCCTGGTCGATCCCTTGCCTGAAGGCGGGCTTCGCGTTTGGGACCTGCCAATCCAGGAAGTCCGTGGACGTAGGCAAGTCAGTGAAATGCACGAACATCCTGGGCTGGCGATCTCTCCCGATGGAACAACGCTCCTGACCGGAGACGGAGAAGGCTCGGTGCTCTGGTGGAATCTCCAGGCCCCTTCGGAGGCCCCACTACGGATCGGAAGGCAAAGGCGCGCTTTTCTCTCGCAACGGCGCGGTCCTGGTGACGCTTCACGACCGATCCATCAAGCGATGGAATCCAAAGACGCGGTCGCTTAAAGCCGAATTCCCGGTCGAGGCGGACTTCGGCTTCGCGCACGCCGCTGGCGCTCTCCGATGACGGCAGCATTCTCGCGTCGGATCCAACCCGATGACGGAGACCGAAAACGCCATTCGCTTGTGGGACACGCGGAACGGGAAAACTCCTCGGCGTCTGCAAAGGACATACTCAGGGAGTCAGGTGGCTGGCTTTCTCTCCCGATGGCGAGACCCTCGCGTCGGTCAGTGACGACAGCACCCTTCGCTTTTGGAATGTTCGCACTCAACAGGAACTCCTCTCGATTCAACGGCTGGCGGATCCCGATCCGAGACATCCTGTTCTCTCCGGACGGCCACTGGCTCGCCGCGAAGACCTTGAGTGGCCTCCGGCTCCTGGATAGCTCAGCAGACCGCGAGGCCGGGAAGAAGACCGCTTTGGGAACCAGCGCGTCCGATCAGTAAGAGTCTCTGCCACAATCCCCGATTCTTGGCTGGCCGGGTCAATCAGTTTATCCATGTGAGTTTCGTGCTTCATCTCGTGTGTTCCGTGTGTTTGGTGGTTTACCTTTGCGCCCTTCGCGGCCTTCGCGTGAGAGTCCTACTGGAGATAGTCGGGGATTTCAAACGGACCACAAAAAATTGGCGGGCTCTGTTTGGATTTTGCGCATGTCACGTTGCCATATTGCGCAAAGGGTTGAGTACGCGCTCAGCCGAGAACCGGCTAACCAGAAAGAAGTGATTATGAAAAACGAAAACGTATCACGTCGCAACTTCCTCAAATCCGTTGGCGTCGCAGGCATGGGATCAGTCCTGGCCGCGAACCACGGCATCGCCCAGACCGCCGCCGTTCCTCCGGCGACATCGCCGAACGTGCCTCTCCGGCCTTTCGGAAAAACCGGCGTCAAGGTTTCCATGCTCGCGTTGGGCGGCATCTTCGATATCACCACCAACCAGCTTGTGCTGCAACGGGCGCTGGATTTTGGGGTGACGTATTGGGATACCTCCAGCGTCTACACCAACGGCAACAGCGAAAAAGGCATCGGCATGGTACTTTGAAAAAAATCCCGATGCGCGCAAAAAGATTTTCCTGGTGACCAAGGCGTTCGGTTCGCACACACCCGACGCGTTGAGCAGGACGGTGGACCTCTCGATGGAGCGCATGAAAACGGATTACATCGACATGTTCTTCCTGCATGCCATCGGCGACGGCGCCGAACTGACGGACGAGGTGAAGGCGTGGGCTGAAAAGGCCAAGGCGTCGAAGAAGATCCGTTACTTCGGATTCAGCACGCACGGAAACATGGAGAGCTGTTTGCAGGCTGCGGCCAAAGTCGGGTGGGTCGACGGCATCATGCTGAAATACGATTTCCGGATCATGCACACCGACGCGATGAAGGCCGCAATGGACGCATGCGAGAAGGCGGGCATCGGGTTGGCCGCCATGAAAACGCAGAGCAGGCAATCCTTCAACCTGGAGAACGAAGCAGACCTGAAACTCGGCGGTCATTTCGTCAAAAGCGGTTTCACTGACTACCAAGCGCGGTTGAAGGCGGTGTGGGAAAATCCGCAAATTGCCACCATCTGCTCGCAAATGGCGAACGTGACTATTCTTTCATCGAACGTCGCCGCGGCCCTCGATAAAACCAAACTGACAAGCGCGGATCACTCGGCGCTGCGGCTCTATGCTCAGGAGAATTGCTCGGGCTATTGCGCCGGTTGCGCGCATCTGTGCGAATCCGCGCTGGGGCGCAGTGTGCCGGTCGTCGATGTTATGCGATCCCTGATGTATTACCACGGTTACGATGACGTCCGGCTTGCGCGAGAAACCTTCGCTGGAATTCCCGGGAACATTCGGCGGCAGCTGGCGACGCTCGATTATTCGGCCGCTGAAAGCGTTTGTCCGAATCGCGTGCCGATCTCACGCCTGATGTGTGAAGCCCGCGAAGTCCTCGGATAGCGGCGCACGCAGAGGAACTGGAATTCATGATTTGATAGCACCTTTGAAGATGCGAATTCATTCTTTCATGCCTTTGAAGTGCGGAAAGGAACCTCGCCGGGTGAATGGCGCGCCCAGCATTTTTTTTGGCAGTATGAAACATCCTGAGGATAGCCCACGATCCCTGCAACTCATCCTAACTCTCAAGAACAGTCCTGCTATGCGAAATCGTCAACTTATACTCTCCTCCGGTCTTCTCGCCCTCGGTTTGTTTGGACCCGCAATCCATGCCGCCGAGTCAGCGGCTAATGTGGATCGCGGGCGGACGCTCTTTCAACAGTCATGCGCCCCGTGTCATGCCCCCGGGCCCGTAACTCCGTTCATACCCGGCCCCTCGCTCCTCAGTGTGGTCGGGCGCAGGGCGGCGGCAGTTCCTAATTTCAGCTACACGAGCGCGCTGACAAACTCGGGACTTACTTGGGATGCCGCAACATTGGATCGCTTTCTCGCCAATCCAATGACAGCGGTCCCGGCACGAAAATGGTCGTGCAGGTGGCGATTGCAGAGGATCGGCGCGACATCATCGCCTATCTGGCCACCATGACGACACCTGCGACGCCTGCCGCACCCGTGGCTGGCGGGCGGGGGCGAGGGCGAGGCCGGGGAGGCGATCCTAATGCCAGCGACCCCAACGATTGGCGCCACGATTCTCCCGGCAAGAGTTATCGAATCCCGGCGGATAGTCTGGCGGAGCCCTACGCTACCCCGGCGGCCGGAAACTTTCCCCAAGTGGCGCCACAGCCCCCGGACGCAAAGTTGGAAGTGCCGCCGGGCTTCAAGGTCGAGCTTTTCGCGAAAGGGTTTACCAACCCACGAATCGTGCATGTCGCCCCCAATGGTGACATCTTCATCGCGGAGACGTCGGCGAACCGGATCCACTTGCTCCGGGCTCCGGATGGCGCGGCGGTGCCCACGGCGGATGAGATTTTCGCGACAGGGCTGAATCGGCCTTTCGGGGATTGCGTTTTACCCAAGCGGCGCCGAGCCGGAGTGGGTTTATGTCGCGAACAACAATTCCGTCGTGCGGTTTCCTTATCGCAACGGCGACCTGAAAGCCCGCGGTCCGGCGGAGATTATAGTGCCGCAGTTGTCCCAGACCAGTGGCGGGCATACCACACGCGACATTGCCTTTTCCAAGGACGGACGGCGCCTCTTCATCTCGGTCGGCTCTTCAGGCAATCTCCCGGGGGGACTTCAGGCGAAATCGCCGGACGAGATCGAGCAATGGGAAACGGAGAATGCCCTGGGTGCGGCATGGGGCGGGGATACGCGCCGTGCCAATGTTACTCGTGACCAGCCCGGACGGTCATGAACCAGTCAAGATTTTCGCCAGCGGCATTCGCAACCCGGTCGGATTGGCAATCGAACCCTCCACGGGTGAGCTGTGGACCTCGGTCAATGAGCGCGATGGGCTTGGCGACAACCTCGTGCCCGATTACGTCACGCGGGTGCAGCGAAGACGGCTATTATGGCTGGCCGTGGTATTATTTAGGCAACCACGAAGAGCCGCGCCTCAAGGGTGCGCGGCCAGACCTGATGGGCAAAGCCACCGTGCCGGATGTGTTAATCCAAGCTCATTCGGCCGCGCTGGGCATCGCGTTTTACACGGCCACTGCCGGCTCCTCCGTGTTTCCAGCAGAGTATCACGGCGATCTCTTCGTGGCCCTGCACGGTTCTTGGAATCGCAATTCGCGCACGGGCTACAAATTGGTGCGAGCGAAACTTCGAAACGGTGTGCCGACTGGCGAATACGAGGATTTTCTCACCGGCTTTGTGGCCGCGCGGAAGCATCGTCTGGGGTCGCCCGGTGGGGGTCGCGATTGCGCATGATGGTGCAGTCCTCGTCACGGAAGACGGCAATGGCACAATCTGGCGGGTTTCGACGACCCGCTAAAACGCAAAACCGATCCGAACTGACTAACAGCCATCCCCAATGAATACCCAACTGCAAAGAATGTTTTTGTTTTCAGCCGTCGTCCTAGCCTGTGCACAGTCTGCATTCGGACAAGACCCTCCCGGCGGAACCACTAGCAGCGGAGTTACCCAGTCTCGCGCCGAGATCACGATCATTGATACCGGAACCATGCCGGAAAACCTGACCTCAAGCCTGGACGGAACTGTGTTCTTTGGCAGCACCGCGCAAGGGACTATCTATCGAGCAGTGCCGGGCGCTGTGCAGGCGGACGCATGGATTCACGCCGGGACCAACGGACTTAGCAACGTGCTCGGCGTGCTCGCCGACGACAAATCCAACACGCTTTGGGTGGTTTCCAATGTCACCGGAGGACGCGGCGCAGCAGCCACGGGTCAGATGGCTTTGCGCTCCTTCGACCTGAAGACGGGTGCAACCCGCGGCACCTTCCCCGCTGACGGCGGCGGGACTCTCAACGACATCGCGATCGCCGCCGATGGCATTCTGTCAATGTCTCTGAAACCTTTGGCGGCCGGATTCTTCGTCTCAAACAAGGTGCCACCGCCCTCGATGTCTGGGTAACTGACCCCCAACTCCGCGGCGTCGATGGCCTCAGCTTTCTGGCAGATGGAGCACTGTATGTGAACAATTTCTTTAGCGGTGCTTTGTCGCGGATTCCCTTGAAAGCTGACGGAAAGGCGGGAGACATTGTGCCCATTGAACATCCCTGAAGTTCTCTGCGTCCCGATTGCTTGCGGACATCCACATCAAACACGTTACTGCAAATCGAAGGCCAGGGCCGGTTCACCGAAATCACGATTGAAAAAGGCAATCGTGGCCACGTCCGAGTCATCAAGGAGGGATTGAGCCAGAGCAACGGGAGTCACCCAGATTCGGCGCAATTGTTCATGTGCTCGTGGAGCAAACTCAAAGCCGTCGCCTGTGCCGATTCGCAGCTCGCCCGCTCAGGTGACAGCCAGCACACCGGAACGATAAGTTTGAAACCATGGAAAACTCAACCTCAGCAACAGCGGTTTGGGAAGTTAATCGCGTGGACCTTGCCCCGATAAAACCTTCATGGCAGAAACTGGCGCCATAAATCGGCGATCTGGATTTACGCTCGTCGAACTGTTAGTGGTGATGGCAGGTATCCATCGCATTGCTGGCCGGGATGCTCCTGCCTGCGCTTTCACGAGCGAAGCGGAAGAGCGAGCAGGCTGATTGCTTGGCCCGACAACGCCAAGTCGGGGTCAGCCATGGCGATGTGGGTTGATGATAACAATCAACGGTTTATGGATCGCCGTGATTTGAAGACAGCGTTGCCGGGCGGCTGGCGACCGTGGACCAGTTGGCCTCCATCCGATCCGCGGGCTGGTTGGGCTGCGATTGTGTTGAGCAACTACACCAGTAGCTCTGATAGTCTGGTCTTGCGCCGCCAGCCGTCGTCCTCCGTTCGTGGATCTTGTTACAGCTCAGACAGCAAACTCCAGTCAGGCTCCAACATCTTGACCGCGCGGTATCTGGATGTGGCGGTTCGATCGTCCGGATGATCCGGTGCCACTGGATAACTTTCTGGGGAAAGACTGGAACATCAAGTAATCATCGATCTGACGGGCTGGCGATGATAATCCCACGGTCGGCAACCCCGCCGGGCCGGCCGAGGTCGAACTGATGGTGGACGGTTATTTTCCGTCAACCATTGCAAGTGTGGATACATCGTTGCGGGGGACTCAGCGTTCATTCGGGCGGGCGCAATCCCGGCTGTTTCTCGATAGTCACGCCGCCTTTCTTCGGGATGCGCGCACATCGAAGTAAGAATCCCGTCATCCAGTGATCGCGCTGGCAAAGCTCTATGCCTTGACCTACAGCGTCGCACGTCGGCGGCGCGACGAACACGCCGGAAATAATTACAGAGCCTAAGTACACTTAGGGCTTGTGGTGGAAGTTCAGAAAGGCCCAAGAAGAATTGGCGGACTCTAGCGCAAATCTGCGCATGTCACGTCAGCTAAATGCCGAAACGTGTCGAAATGACCAACAAAACACAAAACAACAAAAATCATGAAAACAACTTTTATCGCACTGTGCCTCTTTTTTGCAGGCCTGCAGCTATCGCATGCTCAAGCTAAATTACCAAATTCAGCAACCACAACCTTTACAAAAGAGGAACAGGAAATCCTTGATCTTTCAAAAACCAAATGGACATGGATGTCAGACAAAAATGTAGAGTCTTTAGATGGGCTTTTTGAAGAAAACTGCGTTTTTGTGCATATGGGAGGAAGCTGGGGAAAAAAACAGGAGTTGGATACTATTAAAGGTGGCATGATCTGGTATAAGAAAGCAGAAATCAACTCTGCTTCAGTGAATATTTTTGGCAATACCGCGATTTTGTTAAACGACATTGACCTGGTGGCAATGGTTGGTGGAAGCGAAGCCATCAATCCCTTCATGGTGACTGAGGTGTATATCAAAGAGGACGGCAAATGGAAGATGGCCTCACTCACGTTCTCGCATCTGTCCAGGCGGGTTAAATTGAATAACAACAATAACCAGCCGCCGCCAGCAACGCTAACACGGTTCTGCCTGAAGTCTAAGAGACGCACTGAGCTACCCGGCTGACTCACGTAAAGCGAAAGAACGTGCAATCAAATTGTCACTTTCAAGAAAAATTCATCTCGGTTGGAGCGAAGCCGGAGACTTGCATCGGCCTCATGGCGGTCCCTGACCGGAGCGCTGTTTCATTGCCGTGCTTTTTTGCGGAGCGGAGGCGCTTCAACGAGTTTCGCCGAGTTCATTTTCCAACCAGCCTTTGGATTCCGATCACATCTATAACCTGACCAACGTTTGGACGATCCATTTGAAATTTGCGCCCGAGCAATGGGAGGCGATGGAACCTAAAGGTGGCCGAAGTGCATTTGGCGGAGGGTTGTCGGGTGGTCGGCAGGGAGGTCGAAACTGGTGCTCGGTCGCTGGCTCCAGCAATCATGAGCCTGGCCGACAAGAATCGAGACGGACAAATCTCATCGGTTGAATTCTCCCAGTTGGCTCAAACGTGGTTCAAGGCCTGGGATACGAATGGAGCAGGCAAATTAAATGAAGTTCAGATTCGAGCGGGTCTGGAAAAAATCCACAACCCGGCGCCGGGAGGAATCGCGGCGATGCTCCTGGCCCCTGATGGAAAGCGAAACGGCATTTCTTTCGCGCTCGGGACCGAGTTCGAGTATGTGCATGCGGATTTGGAATTTGAAGGCCGTCTGTTGAGGACGTGGGCGTGCGCTACAAGGGGAACGGGACTTTCATGGAATCGCGCGATTCGCTGAAGCGTCCGCTCAAGATTGAGCTCAATCAATTATGTGAAGGGCCAGAGCCTCGGGCGATGTCACGATGCTTACCCTCCAGAACAATGTCACCGATGCCAGCATGATGAACGAGGTGCTGGCCTATCGCTTATACCGGGACGCCGGAGTTCCAGCGCCGCGCACGGCGTATGCCAAGGTGTTTATCACGGTGCCCGGAAAATATGAGCGGAAATACATCGGCCTCTACTCCATGACCGAGGCGGTGGACAAGCAATTTGCTGAGCGACATTTCGGAACCAAGCGTGGTGCCATCTTCAAGCCGGTGACTCCCTCTTTGTTCACCGATCTCGGTGCGGATTGGACGGCCTATAATCAGATCTACGATCCGAAGGTTGCGCTTGTATGACGAGCAGAAGAAGGCGGTGATGGAATTATCCCGTTTCGTCACGCAGGCGGACGATGCGGCGTTCGCTGCGCACATCGGTGAGTTCATTGACTTGCCCGAGTTCGCGCGGTTCATGGCGGTCATGGTTTATCTCTCGGACTTGGATGGCATTCTCGGCCCGGGCCAGAACGTTGTATCTGCATTTGCATCCCAAGAGCCAGCAATTTCAATTCATACCTTGGGACCAGGATCATTCCTGGGGGCATTTCGATCGAGTCAGCCAGCAGCAGCGCGACCAGCTCAGTATCCACCACCCGTGGCAGGGAGAAAATATCTTTCTGGAACGGATGTTCAAAGTGGAGGCTTTCAAGAAGCTCTATCTGGCCCGCCTGGACGAATTCTGCAAAACGATCTTCCGGCCCGAGTGAGTCGCACAACAGGTGGATCAGATCGCCGCCGTCATTCGCCCGGCAGTGCAGGAAGAGGCGGAATCCAAACTGACTCGGTTCGACCAGCTCGTCGCCGGCGAACTCGTTCCAACGCCGGGATCCTTCGGTGGTGGCGGTCAAACCAAGCCCATCAAACCTTTTACCAAGGTGCGTACAGTAATCGGTGCTCGATCAACTCGCTGGCAAATCGGAAGGACTGAAAACCGGAAACGGTTTCTCCGGTGGCCCGGGCGGCTCCGGCTTGGGCTCGACATTCGGCCGGCCTATTTTCCAGGGTGTCGATCTGAACAAGGACTCATTTGTGACTTTGGCCGAATTCACCGAAGGCTTTTCCAATTTCTTCAAAGCTTGGAATAGTGACGGCAGCGGGAACCTCACCTTGACGCAACTGCGGGCGGGCATCGCGAAAGATCTGCGCCCGGCAACACAAAGGTTCTCGCCTGGCGGCAGCGGCCGTCGAGGGCCCGGGAATGGCGCGCGGAAATCCTGGCGGACGCGGAGGCGGTCCGTTCGGCGCAGTAACGCTTCACATTCGTCTTGAATGACACATATTCCATTCTAACGCCGCCAACAAAACGCTTTATGCAAATCGAACAATCCCTACGTGAATTATTGTGGAATCCGGAAATGATCGCCGGCTTGCCGAAACTCGTCCTGAGCATCGGTATCGCGGCGTTCCTCGGCGTCATCCTTGGCCAAGCTGGACATTCGCTTCGGGCATTCGTTATCGAACCGGCGGATGTTCGCCCGCAATTTCCTCATTCTGGTGGTGACGACGACTTTGATCATCAGCATCGTCCGCTCTTCCCTGGCACTCTCCCTGGGGCTCGTGGGGGCGTTATCCATCGTTCGATTCCGGGCCGCGATCAAGGAGCCCGAAGGAACTGGCTTTTCTATTTCTAGCCATCAGCATTGGCCTTGGTCTGGGTGCCGGTCAGGCGTTGGTTACTGTGGTGGCGCTGGTCATTCATTCTCGGCCTCATCGTCATCCGCGGGTCTTATTCACCGGGGCGACCCACACCAACCCAACCTTTATCTCACAGTGACCAGTCCTGCCGACGCCAAGCTTGGAGCAGAACGCATTCTACAGGCATCTGACCGAAGCGTTGGTGCCACGCGCGAGCCTTAAGCGGTTCGACCAAACCGCCGGAGTCAGTCGGAGGCTGCGTTCCTGGTGGACTTCAAGCAAGTGGCTGCATCTGGAGCAGTTCACCAACCAGCTTCGAGAGCTGCAGCCCAGACAGTAAAGGTCAGTTGCCTTGATGATCGCGGCTTGATGAACTGAAATCGGTGCCCGCGCAGTTTCAAATGACATCGCCGCTCGTCAAGCCTGCGGTACGAGAAGAAGCTTATGGTCGAAGGATTCACTCTTTCGGCTAGGTCTTGTCTCAGAGTTCAAGTCGCCACCCCTGCCGCCTTCCGTGAGGTCTATCCGGCTGCGGGTTGTAAACAATGTCTACCTGGATTCACCCGTCACGCCGCGATTATCACGATCACGTAAACGGGGCCGTCCAATCGAACCAAAACACGCGTGCGCATGGTATGGTTTGCAGGCCGCATGAAGCAGCCCCGGCTCGAAGCTAAAGTTTAAACGCGGCATCGTGAGCGGGAAAGAAACTTACGTCACTTTCGATGCGATTTGCAATTAACGGAGATGATCTCCTCAATTCATTGCTCAAGATCTGCATTCGATACAGCTCCTTTGCCACCCGTTGTTAAGATCCATTTTGCAGCACATGGAACCCGCTTTATTTAACTGCTACCAACGACATTATTTCGTCAGCCGAGACGGAAGGCTTTCGTTTGACCGTCGATTCCAGTCTTCAGTTCGCTCGCGTGCAACATCATTCGACCGGCGGGTCCATATTGCGCCCTCAAACAGATCACTTATCATAGAGCTGAAATTCGGGCCTGAGATCGCGGAGTCGCGCGGAGCTCGTCACGTAACGCATTTCTGTTCCGCGTAGCTCGCTTCTCAAAATATATCGTGGGCATTGACCGCATCCAGTACGAGTCGAATGCCTTTACGGCATAAGCCGGAGGAATGCGCCGTGGTTCGCGGAGCGGCAATAGATTCAGATGAGTCACTTAAAGTCGCCGATCAAGAAGCCATTCACGAGTCCTTCCACTCCGCCGCTGCTTGCGCCGCAAGTCGAGCGAGCGATTCTTCGGTCTTGGTGAAAGCGGTTTCGCGGTCTGTTAAATCAGGCGTCAGCGCGTAGGTTCGAGTGAAAACTTGTGCGGCGGCCGCACGGTCGGGCACAACGCCTCCCAAACCAAGACACGGAATGTTCGTCTGACGGCACAGGGCCGCGAGTTCGCCTACGCCTTTGCCCATGAGTGTGGAGCTGTCAATCGCGCCTTCGCCGGTAACAACGAGGTCCGCTGCTGAAAGCCGTTCCTTCAAACCGGTGTGCTCCGCAAATAAACCAAATCCCGGCACCAGGCGTGCCCCGAGGAAACTGCGCAAGCCGAAGCCGAGTCCACCCGCGGCGCCGGCACCCGGCTCGCTCGCGAGCGCACGACCCAATTGGGATTCCACAACGTTCGCCAAGCGCGCGAGACATCGTTCGGCCAAATCGAAATCCTCCTCTCGCAGACCTTTTTGCGGTCCGTAGATGCGTGAACATCCAGATGGCCCCAGCAGCGGATTCTGAACGTCCACTGCAACCAGAATTTCGTCCGGCCATTCAGCCTTCTGCGGCGGTTCGCAACGGGCGAGCGAATGCAATTCGGTCCAACGCTCAATCATCTCTCCGCGCTCGTTGAAGAACTTCCAGCCCAGCGAACGCGCCAAGCCGAATCCACCGTCATTCGTCGCGCTGCCCCCGATGCCGATGAGACAGCGGCGTGCACCCATCGCGTGCGCGGACGCAACGACTGCTCCCAAACCGAAGGTGTCCAAATCGAAAGGATGGTGCTTGCCCGCCGGCAGACGAGCGAGGCCGTTCGCTTGAGCTGCTTCGATGATGGCCGTGCTCGATTTTGGTTCCCACCACCAATGGGTTGCGCATGGTTCGTGCGCGGCGTCAACGGTGCGAACTGTTTCCGTCCTCGCGCCGAGACTTGCTCCAACCAATTCGCCAAAGCCGTCTCCACCATCGCTGATTGGAAACACCGTGACAAGGTCGGCTGGTCGCACTTGCCGCCAACCTCGCGCCATGGCGTCGGCAGCGGCGCGCGCGGAAAGCGTGCCTTTGAATTTATCGGGAGCAATGAGAACGTTCACGCTTTCGGAGTATCCGCACAAGGAACGCCGTTGGGCAATCGGCTTTTCAGAATCTGGCGCGCCAACCGCAGCTTCGCCAAAAAAGAGTCAAGAATTGCCAAAAATTGCCATGACTGCTTCGAATCATGCTCGGATAGTAATGTAGCAATGCTCGAACGGCCTAAAGAGCAATTCCGTTTCATCCGCTGGGTTCGATGCGGCGGCAGCCTGAAGGACGACTTTTGCGTCAGTTCTTCGGTTCACTTGCGGGCAATCTTTTCTGCAACTGCAGCCTCCCGTCGCGCATCGAATTTTGAAGGCCGTTGTTTCCGATGAATGACATTGGCCAATATCTCAAGACGCAGTTTTCACTCGAAGACAAAGCGGCGCTGTTGACCGGCGGTGCGGGTGGAATTGGAGGGGCGCTGGCCTTCGCGCTCTGTTCGGCCGGCGCGACAACGGCGGTATGTGATTTGAATCTGGAGCAAGCGGAGAAAGTTGCGGCGGAACTCAGAGCCAAAGGACTCAAAGCGAATGCATTCGCGTTGGACCTCACCGAAGTTGAATCCGTCCGCCGCTGTGCCGACGCTGTGGCGGCAGCCTTCGGGAGAATTGACATCCTGGTCAACTGCGGCGGCGTCAACAAGCGCGAGGGGTTCCTCGACGTGGACGAGAAGACTTACGACCTCATCATGAACGTGAACCTGAAGGGAACGTTCTTCATGACGCAGGCGGCGGTGCCGTACATGATAAAGGCGGGTGGAGGAAAAATCGTCAATCTCAGTTCGCACAATGCCCAAGGGATGCTCGGCGGCGTATCGGTGTACGGCGCGAGCAAAAGCGGCGTGTCGGCGTTGACTCGTTCGATGGCGATTGAATGGGCGCGGTTCAACATCCAGGCCAACGCGATCGCGCCCGGACACATTCTAACGCCGCTCACGCAAGTGACCTGGGACCATCCAACGCGTTCGGTGTATCTGCGCGAGCGGATTGCGATGCGGCGACCAGGTACACCAGAGGAAGTCGCGGGTATGGTGCTGATGCTTTGTTCGCCGGCATCAAGTTACATGACGGGTCAGACGTATCATTTGGATGGCGGCTGTCTCGCGGGCGGCACACCGTGGGATTTCGACACGAAATACGGTTCCGCAACTCCGGCCGTGACAGTTGCGGCGGGTGCGGCTGCCATGACCACGACGGGTGCCGCCGTAGCGCACGTTACTGCCATAGCAAAGGTCAGCGCGCCGAAAAACGGTGCGCAGAAACCCCGCCGCAGAAAGGAGTCGAGCCTATGATTCACGAAGAGAAAATGCAGGCAATTCGCCACCTCGCCGCCCGGATGCGACGCGACATCATCGTCATGGTGGGCGTCGGGCAACCGGGACACATCGGCGGCTCATGCTCGGCGGCTGACATCGTGGCCGTGCTTTACGGCTACAAAATGAAGCGCGACCCGAAGAATCCCAAGTGGGAAGGGCGAGACCGATTCCTGATGAGCAAAGGCCACGCGGCGATCATTCAATATGCCGCGCTGGCGGAGCTGGGATACTTCCCGGCATCTCATCTGCCGACACTCAAGAAATTTGGCTCGATTCTTCAGGGACATCCGGACATTCACAAGACGCCAGGCATCGAAGCCAACACCGGCTCACTAGGCCAGGGTTTGTCCATCTCGAACGGGATGGCTCTCGCGTTGCAGTTGGATAAAAAGCCGAACCGCGTTTACTGCGTTTTGGGCGACGGCGAATTGGCAGAAGGACAAGTCTGGGAGGCGGCGATGTTTGCTGGCGCGAGAGAACTCGACAACCTCGTGGCCATCGTGGACCAGAACAAATTGCAGGCGATGGGCGCGGTGGTGGACCGGCTGGACAGCAATCCGCTGCCGGATAAGTGGCGCGCGTTCGGCTGGCACGTCATCACGATTGACGGGCATGACGTGCAGGAAATCGTCGAGGCGTTGGACGAGGCAGAAACCATCAAGGGCACGCCGACGGTGATTATCGCCCATACTGTGAAAGGCCGGGGGTTTTCTTTTGCGGAAGGCAACGTCGCTTTCCACAACGGCGCGATGACCCAGGCGCAGTACGAACTGGGTTTGAAAGAAGCAGAGGCGGCATTGGCCGAATTCGAGCCCGTCACAGCAACGGAGGTGCATTGATATGGCTACCTACACAAATCCACGAACGGCTTATGGCGAAACTCTTTTGGAACTCGGCAAGGCTGACCAGCGTATCGTCGCGCTCGACGCCGACCTCTGCAAATCAACGATGGCCGTCCTGTTCCAGGATGCATTCCCCGACCGCTATTTCGAAATGGGAATCGCTGAGGCGAACATGATGTCCACGGCGGCAGGACTTGCGGTCAGCGGCAAGATCGCCTTCGCCAGCAGTTTCGCCGTATTCGCCACCGGCCGCGCATATGACCAAATTCGCCAGACGATTTCCATTGGCAAGTTGAACGTCAAAATCTGCGGCTCATCGTGCGGGCTGTCGGACTACGGCGATGGCTCGACGCATCAAGCCATCGAAGACGTCGCGATCATGAGCGCAATTCCAAACATGACGGTGCTCACCCCGGTGGACGCGACGGAAGTGCGCCTGGCGGTTCGAGCCGCAGCGGCGATCCAGGGACCGGTGTATATCCGCGTCAACCGCAACCCCGTCGTGGATCTGCTCGAAAAAGACGCGACGTTCGAGTTGGGGAAGTTTCGCGTCTTGCGGCAGGGCAGCGATGTTTTGCTCCTCGCTCATGGCGTCATGGTGGAGAAAGCTCTGGCTGCGGCAATATTGCTGGAACAGGAAGGCATCAGCGCAAAAGTCGCGAGCGTCGGAACCATGAAGCCATTCAATTACGAGGGAGCCGAGCAACTCACGCGAGGCATGAAGGGTGTCGTTACTGCAGAGGAACACAGCTACATCGGCGGCTTGGCTGCGGCCATGGCGTTCGCGCTGCGCCGCAGTTCTGTGCCGATGGATTTCATCGCAATGAACGACACGTTCGGCGAGTCCGCGCATAACCCCGACGACCTTCAGAAGGCGTACGGCCTGACCGCGGAAAACATCGCAAGCAAGGCCAGGAACCTCGTCAAGGAAGTCTGCTGTTCAAAAAAGAATTAAGAGCATGAAAATCGGATTCATTGGATTGGGCATCATGGGAAAGCCCATGGCCAGGAACTTACTCAAGGCTGGCCATGAAATTGTCTGTTACGACATCATCGCTGAGAACGTCGCGAACGTGGTCGCAGCCGGCGCGAAAGCCATGGCTTCGTGCAAGGCCGTGGCTGAACAGTCCCCAATCATTATCACGATGTTGCCGAACTCGCCGCACGTGAAAGAGGCGGTGCTGGGGCACAGTGGTGTGCTGGAGGGCGCCAAGGCCGGGACCATCCTCATTGACATGAGTTCCATCGCTCCGCTGGCCTCGCAGGAGATTGAGAAAGCTTGCAGCGCCAAAGGCGTTAAGATGATTGACGCTCCCGTCAGCGGCGGCGAACCCAAAGCCATTGACGGCACACTTTCCATCATGGTTGGCGGTGACGAGGAAGTCTTCAATTCCGTCAAAGACATCCTGTTGAAGATGGGAGCCAGCGCCGTCCATTGCGGTCCGATTGGCGCCGGCAACACGACGAAGCTTGCGAACCAAGTAGTGGTTGCGTGCAACATCGCCGCCTGCGCCGAAGCCTTCACGCTCGCTAAGAAATCGGGTGTGGATCCCGCGCGTGTTCTCGACGCGATCAAGGGCGGCTTGGCTGGTTCAACTGTTATGAACGCCAAGGTTCCGATGATGTTCCAAGGCAATTTCAAGCCGGGCTTCAAGATCGACCTGCACATCAAAGACCTGGCAAATGCCTTGGATACCGGCCACGAGGTCGGCGCTCCCCTGCCCCTGACCGCCATGCTCATGGAGATGATGCAGACGCTCAAGGCCGACGGCTGGGGCCAGAACGACCACAGCGGACTGGCCAGGTACTACGCGAAAGTTTCCGGAACGAAAATCGGATTATGAGGGTTCGCGAGCGTTCCTGGCGACCCAAGGCGCGTGTTCGACGCAGAGGAGATCATTAACGCGTTTGACGCCACAATTGCCCATCAGGCTGAACGGGGTATAGTGATGCATGAGTCGGCGAGTGAATCTGAAGCTTTTCGCGAGCGCGGCTCTATTGGTTGCTGGAGGGCTCGTGGCTTTTGGCGCGATGGATCGATGGACTGCGCTTTCGCTGATCGAATCAGGAAATAATGATCGTGCTATCGGTCCCTACGGTGAAATCTCCCGGTACGAAGTGAAACCCGAAATTTGGACCCGTTACGCGCCGACAAACGCTCATTGGACGAATCCTGAGGTTTCTCTGGCCGTGGCGAAACGGATTATGCAGGAGCGTTGCGCCGCATTTGAGCGATCCTTTAAAAGACCTCCCAACGATTTTGAATTCTACGTGCTCTGGAATGCACCGGCGCAGATTCAAAAACCAAGCACAAACGTTACTGAGCGCGCCGAACGTTTCCGCAACTTGATGAACTCGGGTAGGTGAGCGCGCCTGTCAATTTACACGGACATTTTGGAGCCGCTCCATCGCAGCCTGAACATCCTGCAATGCTTTCAACATCTGCGTGCGGATTTCGTCAGGGGGCGGATTCGCTGAGTCGTTCAACAAGGAAGACATCTCATCGAGAACCAGAGGAGTCCGCTTTTGCAGGCTGCCGATGTTTTTTTCCCAAGCCAGTTTTTTGTTCGCGCATCTCAGCAGTTCACTCAGGTAAGCGATGTCTTCACGAGTGGTTCGTTGGGCGGGGAACTTCTTGTTGACGGCGGCGAGTTCGCGCTGGAGTTCACCGATGGTTTTGTCGCATCGCTCAATATCACGGACGAGCGTGTTCAGGTCCGAAATGACCTGGTGTTGCCGGGCCGTATTCCTGGCCGCCAACTTCAATTGCTTGAGCGATGACATACTTGGGCCGTGGCTCAGAGACTAGCCCGTTTGCATCTCAGAAATCAATCGTAGAAATCGCGCCGTTGCCAAAGATTAGCTTGGAAAAAGGGTTGATTCGATTTGTCAAAATGAATTTGTTGAATGATTTTGAATCGGGCACGTCCTAATTAGCTGAATTATGAAAGCGACAATGATGTTCGCCGCGGGCCTGGCTGCAATGGGATTACTCGCTGGGTGCGATACCATTCCTCCAGGCGCAGAACGCGGTCCTAACGGAACAATGGCCTATAACGTGCGTCTTGATGCTTCTGAGCCCGGCGTGAAAATCGAAGCGAATGGTCAAGTCATAGGCGCCACACCCCTGACACTAAAGATCTACGGAGATCCCGACGGAACCTTCCATGATTTCGGTTCTTATTTTTACGTCGTCCAGGCGCTTCCGGTTAAGACGAACGAGTTTGTTCAAACGAGGGTTTACCGCACCGGCCACATGTTGAGCCCTGAGGATTACATTCCTCGGGAGATCTACTTCGATATGACTCAACCGCCGCCAGCCACGCCGCCGCCGGGGTATCCGCCACCCGCTTACTATCCTGCCCCATATTACTACTATGGTGGTCCTCCAGTATATGTAGGGCCGCGAATTTATATTGGGCCGGGATACTACCATCACTGGTAGCACCCCCAACGTCTAAACGCCGATTAAGGCAGCGCCGATCACGCCCGCTGAATCACCGAGCTGATGTTTGACGATCGGGGTCGTGAAGTAATCGCTGAAGACCTGCCGCGCGACTTGATTCCGACCCTCCGAGTAAATGGAGTCGAAATTTGAAACACCGCCTCCAATCACGATAATGTCCGGATCGAGGATGTTGATGAGATTGGCCATGGCCCGACCGAAGTTCCTGAAGAAAACTTTTATGAATGCATCGAGAGCATCATTACCTCTTCCATAATCATGTGAGATTTCCTTGAACGAGCGCTTAATGTCGAACCGCTCGAAATAACGCGCTTCAAGTCCACCGCCGCTGATGTACGTTTCGACACAACCGCGCTGGCCGCAGTAGCACAATGGACCGTCAGGGTCGAGTGACGTGTGGCCCCACTCACCGGCAACCGCATGCTGGCCGCTGATGACCTCGCCATTGTGAACGATTCCGCCGCCACAACCCGTGCCCATGATGACTCCAAAAACAAGCTTGTGCCCACAACCGGCACCATGCAGCGCTTCGGCCATTGCGAAGCAGTTCGCGTCATTTTGGATTTCGATTTTTCGTCCGAGAAGCTGTTCTAGATCGTTCTTCACCGGTTTGCCATTGAAGCAAACCGTGTTCGAGTTCCTCAACAAGCCGTTGCGAGGAGAAAGTGCCCCCGGTGTGCCAATGCCGAACGTGTAAGTTTTCTTCTGAACGGTGGCTGCGAGGTCGTCGTGGAGACCTTTGATTCGATTCAGGATATGGAAATAACCGTGCTGCTGCTCAGTATCGACGCGTTTTCGCCTGAGTTCTTTGCCCGCTGGATCCAGGAGGATCCCTTCGATTTTTGTTCCGCCCAAATCTATTCCCATCCGAAACACATCGTTGCTCATGGAAGAACTCGGCACTGATTTTTTGCCGTGGAAGTCTCATCAACGAGTTTGATCGCGGCAAGCAAATAGGAGCGGCCAAATGACCAGAACACGCGGAAGCTGCAGCGTGACTCCCGAAGTTACACTTCGCAGTCCCTGGCTTTTGATACCCGGTCGATCGCGTCACGGAGATCGTCCAGACCGAAGGGTTTGCTAAGAACGAAATCGACCGCGGACATGGCATTGGGCTCGGGGATGAAACCAGAAATCATCATGACCGGCTGGCTCGGCGTGCGCATCTTGATTGCAGCAGCCAGTTCATCGCCCTTCATCCCGGGCATGAAGTAATCGGTCACGACGACGTCGAATTTTTCATTTTCAAAGGCAGCAAGTGCCGCTCGACCACTGTTTGCGGAAGTGACTTCGTGTCCTTCGTACGTGAGAAGAAGCCTTATGCAGTCGCACACATCCGGTTCATCATCCACCACCAACATCTTCATCTTCCTTCCAGCCGTTCCTGACCCGTTCATAAATTCCAATATTTCCTTTCCCAGTGGAGCACCTTCCTTGATTCCGTCCAAATGTCAAATGGTCGGCGAATAATTCTAAAAAAAATTGCGACCGGCCAAAAGGCCACAACGAATTAACGATGCCCAGCAGCCTTCCGCAAGACGCGAGCCAACCCCGAAAATGAAAAAGGCGGGGCGCATGACCCGCCTTGGAGAATTTTAGTCAGGAATTGAGATTTGCTATTCCGATTTGTCTTCCTGCTGCTTGACCGCTTCGTCGGCGGCGTCGAAGGCGTGCTGCAGCGCCACGAGGTCTTCGCCCGGCTTGAGCGCGTCGAGCACGGCCTGCTCGGCCTTGAGCTGTTCGGTGCGAGTAGTTGGCGGCCTTGATGGACAGGCCGATGCGGCGGTCGCTCTTGTCGATCTTGATGACGCGCGCGGTGACTTCCTGGCCGACCTTGAGCACGTTCTTGATCTTGTCCACGCGCTCCTCGCTGATCTGCGAGATGTGGACCAGGCCGTCGATGTCGTGCTGCAAGCCGACGAACGCGCCGAAGCTGGCCAGCTTGGTGACCTTGCCGGTGACGAGGTCGCCGACCTTGTAGAGCTGGTCGATGTTCGCCCACGGATCTTCGGCGAGCTGCTTCATGCCGACGCGCGATGCGCTGGTTGGCCTTGTCCACTTCCAGCACGACGGCTTCGACTTCGTCGCCCTTCTTGAGGACTTCGGAGGGATGATTGATCTTGCGCGTCCAGGAGATGTCCGAGACGTGGATCATGCCGTCGAGACCTTCCTCCAGTTCGATGAAGGCGCCGTAGCTGGTGAGGTTGCGAATCTTGCCTTTGACGCGTGGTGCCGGGCGGATATTTCTCCTGGGCCTTGTCCCACGGATTGGTTTCGAGCTGGCGGATGCCGAGGGAGATCTTCTGCTCCTCGCGGTTGATGCCGAGCACGACCGCTTCGATTTCCTGGTCCGGCTTGAGCACGTCGGAGGGCTTGGCGATGCGCTTGGTCCAGGACAGTTCGGTGACGTGCACGAGACCTTCGACGCCGGGTTCGAGTTCCACGAACGCGCCGTAGGGAACGAGGTTGACGACCTTGCCTTTGACCTTGGCGCCGACGGGATACTTGCTTTCGATGTTGTCCCACGGATTGGCCAGCTTCTGCTTGAGGCCGAGGCTGACGCGCTCCTTTTCGCGGTTGATGTCGAGCACGACGACGTCGATGTCCTGGCCGACCTTGAGCATTTCGGACGGATGGCCGATGCGGCCCCAGCTCATGTCGGTGATGTGCAGCAGGCCGTCGATGCCGTTGAGATCGATGAACGCGCCGAAGTCGGTGATGTTCTTGACCGTGCCCTTGCGGATGTCGCCCGGGGTCATTTCGGTGAGCAGCTTCTGGCGGCGCTCGGTGCGTTCCTGCTCGATCAGTTCGCGGCGGGAGAGGACGATGTTCTGCCGCTCCTGGTTGATCTTGACGACCTTGAAATCGTAGGTGTTGCCGACGTACTGGGCTGAGGTTCTTCGGCGGTGATGATGTCGATCTGCGAGGCGGGCAGGAAGGCTTCGACGCCGATGTTGACGAGCAGGCCGCCTTTGACGATGGCTTTGACCTTGCCGGCGATGGTGCCGCCTTCGTTGCAGATGGTGAGGATGCGTTCCCAGTTCTTCTTGAACTCGGCCTTCTCCTTGGAGAGGACGACCATGCCCTCCTTGTCTTCGAGCTTTTCGATCAGGACATCGATTTCGTCGCCGACCTTGACGGTTTTGATGTCTTCGAATTCGTTGCCGGAGATGACGCCCTCGCTCTTGTAGCCGATGTCCACCAGGACTTCCTTGGGACGGACTTCGATGATGGTGCCTTTGACGATTTGCCAGCGGCAAAGCGGCAGGTCGCCGTTTGCTTCATGGCCTCTTCCATTGTGAGCATAATATAATGACTGACTGCTTTCGATGAACTGCGGGAGACTTGGTCGAGCGCGGGGCCTACCGAAGCTCCATTGCCTAACGGACCAGACGTTGCGGTGGCAACGGAGGTTGAGGGTTAGGTTATTCGTTAACTTCTCTTTCTCAGCCTCAATGAACATCCGCACACGCGGCGTTCAGGCGGCGTAAAACATAGGCGCACGAAACGCCGGATGCAAGCGATAAATTAAGCGCTTTGGCAGCTACATCCATGCGGCTTGTGAAAAAAATCACAAATTCAACTTGCCTCGATTTTTTCCGCACATTAGGTTGCACCAGCCACTGATGGTGCGGATCGCTGGGTTATGCAAACAAGCACCGAAATCGGCTATAATTCGAAGATCGAGGGTGACGTGGTTGTCACCCGCCTCGATGCCGCGCTGAACTGGTTCCGCAAGAACTCCCTCTGGCCGATGCCGATGGGGCTGGCCTGCTGCGCGATCGAGCTGATGGCCACGGGCGCCAGCCGGTTCGACATCTCGCGCTTTGGCGCCGAAGTGATGCGCTTTTCGCCGCGGCAATCGGACGTGATGATTGTCGCCGGCACGGTGACCTACAAGATGGCGCTGGCGGTGAAGCGGATTTACGACCAGATGGCCGAGCCGAAATGGGTCATTGCCATGGGCGCCTGCGCTTCGACCGGCGGCATGTATCGCAGCTACGCGGTGCTGCAGGGCGTGGATCGAATCCTGCCGGTGGACGTTTACGTCGCCGGCTGTCCGCCGCGGCCCGAAGCGCTGCTGGATGCGCTGATCAAGCTGCAAGAGCAAGGTGGCCAGGGAGCCGTGTCCATGGCCACGCTGAAGAAAGTGGCCTGAGACTCGGCGCTGGCTTCGACCTGCAACTCCAGCGACTCAGCCAATGACCGCCCTCGAACTAGCGCAACAACTCAGAGCCAGATTCGCCGGACTTGATCTCCGACCCGGTCGAGTTCCGCGGCGAGATCACGCTGAAGGTGGCCGACGCCGAGCGGATCGCCGAAGTCTGCGCGTTCGCCAAGAAGGAGCTGGGCTTCGATTATCTCGTGGACATCACGCAGCATCGACAACTACGGCGACGACCCGCGCTTCACGATCGTTTATCACCTCTACGGCTACGGCCATCGCTGCCATCTGCGGCTCAAGACCGACGTGAGCGAGGAGAAGAGCGAATTGCCCACCGTCACCGGCGTCTGGCGCACGGCGGATTGGCACGAGCGCGAGATCTACGACATGATGGGCATCCGCTTCCGCGGCCATCCTGACCTGCGCCGGATTCTGATGTGGGAAGGCTATCCCTATTTCCCGCTGCGGAAGGATTTCCCGCTGGCTGGCAAGCCGACGCGATTGCCGGAGGTGGCGTTCACCGAACGCGGCGCCGCTGGAAGGCGGGCCGTTCGTCACCATTGCCGGCGGCAAGGACACGATCGCGCGCGAGCCGCGCGTGCGGATTCCGGAGACTGATTCGCTGGAGACCAACGCGCGGCTGGAACGGCGGCAGGACATCAAAGAAGCGCACGGCCACGCGCACGGTCCCGGACCGATTGAACCGAAGAAATAAGCCATGATGCCGAAATTCAGCGACATCGAATTCAAAGATCCGGCAGCGCGCGCGGCGGAGCGACGCGCGAGCCGGCCGCTGCCTGGCCAGGACACTGGGCGACCTCCAGGGCGAGAAGATGGTCCTGAACATGGGGCCGTCGCACCCTGCCACGCACGGCGTGCTTGCGCATCGTGCTCGAACTGGATGGCGAGATCATCACCAAGGCGATGCCGGACGTCGGCTATCTGCATCGCGGCGACGAAAAGATCGCCGAGAACATGACCTACACCCAGTTCATCCCCTACACGGATCGGCTGGATTACCTCGCGCCGCTGGCCAACAACGTCGCCTACGCGCTGGCGGTCGAGAAGCTGCTGGGCATCGACAAGCAACTGCCGCCGCGCTGCCAGTTCATCCGCGTGATCTGCTGCGAACTGGCGCGCATTTCCTCGCACCTGCTCGGGCGTCGGCTGCTTTCGCGATGGACGTCGGCGCGATGACGGTGTTCCTGCACACGTTCACCGAGCGCGAGAAGATTTACAACCTGTGCGAATCGCTGACCGGCGCGCGGTTCACCACGAGCTACACGCGCATCGGCGGGCTTTCGCGCGACATGCCGCCGGGCTGGGTCGAGCAATGCCGCAAGTTCCTGCAACGAAGTCGTGGTGAATATCGACGAGACGGAGACGTTGCTCACGCGCAACCGCATCTTCGTGGACCGCACGCAGGGCGTCGGCGTGATCTCCGAAGGAGGACGCGATTGACTACGGCCTGACCGGCCCGAACCTGCGCGGCAGCGGCGTCGATCACGACCTGCGCAAGGCGCATCCGTATCTGGTCTACGACCAACTGGAGTTCGAGGTGCCGCGTCGGCTCGGTGGGCGATTGCTACGACCGCTACCTGGTGCGCATGGAGGAAATGCGCCAGAGCGTGCGCATCGTGCATCAGTGCCTCGACAAGTTGCCCGGCGGCGCGACAACAGGTCAACGAGCCGGTAACGTGCCGACGGAAGATCGTCCTGCCGCCGAAGGACAAGGTGCTGACGCAGATGGAGGAACTGATTCATCAGTTCATCAACGTGACGCAGGGCGTGAACGCGCCGCCCGGCGAAGATCTATTTCGGCGCACGAAAATCCGAAAGGCGAACTGGGCTTCTACATCAACAGCAAAGGCGGCGGCACGCCGCATCGGCTGAAGATCCGCGCGCCGTCGTTCGTGAACCTGAGCATCCTGTCGCACCTGCTGCCGGGCCACATGATCAGCGACGTGGTCGCGATCCTCGGCTCGTTCGATTTCGTGATGGGGGAGTGTGACCGATGAACGACATCCAACCACTGAACCGATTCCCAATCCGCTGCGGAACCAGCCGGATTTCGCGGTGCCCGCCGGCGCTCGAAGCGGAGATCGACGAGTTGATCACGCATTATCCGCAGAAGCGCAGCGCGTCGCTGATGCTGCTGCACGCGATGCAGGAGCATTTCGGCTACATTTCGCAGGAAGCGGTCGAATGGACCGCGACGAAGCTGGAGCTGCAGCCGATCAACATTTACGAACTGGTGACCTTCTACCCGATGTTCCGCGCGGAACCGGTCGGGAAATATCAGTTCAAGGTTTGCCGCACGCTGAGCTGCGCGCTGGGCGGCTCGCACGAGTTGCACGAGCATTTCTGCGAGAAGCTCGGCCTGGACCCGCACGCGCACGGCCCGCAAACGACGAAGGACGGCAAGTTCACGGTCGAGTTCGTCGAATGCCTCGCCGGTTGCGGCACCGCGCCGGTGATGATGTGCAACGAGGATTTTCTACGAAGGCGTGACTCGACGCGAAAGCGGACGAAATCCTGGCGAGAGTGCAAATGAACACGCTCGACTCGCATTCGCAATCCGACTCGGAAGATGAAGGAAGTGGCTGCCCGACATGGATTTGAACCATGACAAACAGATCCAGAGTCTGCTGTGCTACCGTTACACCATCGGGCAAGCCGGAGCGTGGACAAACGTAAAGATTTCGCCGTCGAGAGTCAAGCTGCTGATATGCCGCAAGAATACCGACTCATTCTCAAGTACGCCGATCAGCCGGGTTACACGCCCGACATCGAGTGCTATTTGCGGCATGGCGGCTACGAGGCGCTCAAGAAGGCGCTCGCGCTTCCAGCCGAAAGACTCTGCCGGATGGCAAGAAGCTAAGTCGGCCGCAGGAACAACTCCGCGAGGAAGTGCATGATCTCCGGCCTGCGCGGCCGCGGCGGCGCGGGTTTCTCGTGCGGGCTGAAGTGGTCGTTTCGTGGACCGCAAGAGCGGCAAGCCGATTTACCTCATCTGCAACGCCGACGAATCCGAGCCGGGCACGTTCAAGGACCGCCAGATCATCTACAAAGACCCGCACCAGTTGATCGAGGGGATGATCATCTCCTGCTACGCGAACGACGTGCAGCTCGCCTACATCTACATCCGCGGCGAGATGCGCCGAGGGCGCGAAGATCCTGAACCGCGCGCTGAAGGAAGCCCGCGCGAAGAATTTCCTCGGCAAGAACATTCTCGGCAGCGGCTACGACCTGGAGATTCACGTCCACCGCGGCGCGGGCGCTTACATCTGCGGCGAGGAAACCGGCCTGATCGAATCGCTCGAAGGCAAGCGCGCCTATCCGCGCATCAAGCCGCCGTATTTCCCGGCGGTGCTCGGCCTCTACATGTGCCCGACGATCGTCAACAACGTCGAGACGCTCTGCGCGGTGAAGCACATCGTCGCGATGGGCGGCGCGCGAATACGCGAAGCTCGGCACGCCCAACAACACCGGCACGCGCATCGTCAGCCTCAGCGGCCATGTGAAGAAGCCCGGCTATTACGAAGTCGAAGTCGGCAAGGTCACGATCGGCGAACTGATCAACGATCCGGCGTTCGGCGGCGGCCTGCGCGACGGACGCAAGCTCAAGGCCATCATTCCCGGCGGTTCCTCGGCCAAAGTCTTCAAGGCCGGCGAGAAGTTCAAGCTCAAGCGCAAGGGGCCCGACGGCAAGGAGACCGAGCAGGAAGTCGATATGCTCGATCTGCCTTACGATTTCGATTCGCTCATCGCCGGCGGGCAGCATGTCCGGTTCGGGCGCGATCATCGTGATGGACGATTCGACGCGACATCGTCGAGGCGCTGGCGAACATCGCGGAGTTTTACGCGCACGAAAGCTGCGGCCAATGCACGCCCTGCCGCGAAGGCTCGCTCTGGATGGCCAAGGCGCTGCATCGCCTCACGCACGGCGAAGGCCGCAAGAGCGACGCGGATTACCTGGTCAGGATCGCCGACAACATTCCCGGCGGCCGCACGATCTGCGCCTTCGGCGAAGCCTGCTCCTGGCCGGTGCAGAGTTTTGTCGGCAAGTTCAAAGACGAATTTGTCGCCAAAGGCGCGGCCGACGAGGAACGCCGCGCCGCGGCAGAGCGCCGGGCCGACGGCCGAAATGAAATTAGCCGCGAGCCCGCAAGGTTGAACTCGAACGATGTCCACACGCCGCCACAACTGAAACCAAGCCGGCGCCCCCGCCGGTCGAAAAGATCAAGGTGAAGGTGGACGGCCGCGAAGTCGAAGTGCCGAAGATGATGCCGGATCTGGTCACGGGCAAGCCGGTGCCGACGACGATGATCCAGGCGTGCGCGGCGGCGAAGGTGGACGTGCCGCATTACTGCTATCATCCGAAGCTGCCGGTCGCCGGCAATTGCCGCATGTGCCTCGTCGAGTTCGGCACGCCGGCGCATGGGACCGGATCGCAAGCCGATCCTGAACCCGGACGGCACGCCGAAGATCGCCAAGTCGCCGCGCCCGGCCATCGCCTGCGCCACGCCGATCTCGCCGGGCATGGAGATTTACACGAACACGCCCGGCGTGAAGCAGATGCGCGAAGGCGTGCTGGAATTCCTGCTGATCAATCATCCGCTCGACTGCCCGATCTGCGACCAGGCCGGCGAATGCAAGCTGCAGGAATACTCGGTGGACTACGGCCAGAGTCGCAGAGCCGCTTCGTCGAGCCGAAGGTGCACAAGCCCAAGCGCGTCGACCTCGGCCCGCGCATCGTGCTCGACGACGAGCGCTGCATCCTCTGCACGCGCTGCATCCGCTTCACGCAGGACATTGCGGGCGACGACGCGCTCGGCATCGTCAATCGCGGCAGCTACAACACGCTCACCGCCTATCCCGGCACAGCCGTTCGACAACAATTACACGCTCAACACGGTGGACATCTGCCCGGTCGGCGCGCTGACCTCGAAGGATTTCCGTTTCCAGATGCGCGTCTGGTTTCTGAAGGAAACCAAGAGCATCTGCACGAGCTGCGCGACGGGCTGCAACATCATCATCGGCTCGCGCGAGGAGAAAATCTATCGCTACGAGCCGCGCGAGAACGACGCGGTCAACTCGTGCTGGATGTGCGATTACG
This sequence comes from uncultured Verrucomicrobiae bacterium, assembly GCA_963760675.1. Lineage (GTDB taxonomy): Bacteria > Verrucomicrobiota > Verrucomicrobiia > Limisphaerales > BOG-1460 > CAVXEG01. The sequence continues at coordinate 295,523 of CAVXEG010000009.1, read as the reverse complement.
GCCGGCTGAACTACAAGTGGATCGGTCGGCGAGGACCGGCTGACGGAAGTCCGAAGTCCGAAGTCCGAAGGCCGAAGTCAGACGGCAACGCTGGACGGCGGCGCTGAAGGAGATCTCCGAGAAGCTGAAGCAAGCGCCGGCCGGGTTCGGTGGCGATCATCGCCTCGGCGCGGCAGACGAACGAGGAACTTTACCTGCTGGCGAAGCTGGCGAAGAAGCTCGGCGCGCTCACCGATTCCGTGCCGCGCATCGGGCGAAGGCGACAAGCTGCTGCTGAACGCGGATCGGAATCCGAACAGCAACGGCGCGCGGCTCACCGGATCTGCGGCCGAGCCGATGGGCTCGAACCTGCCGAAGATCGCCGACGGCATCCGCAGCGGGCACGATCAAGACGCTGATCGTCTTCGGCGAAGATGTGACCAAGCACGGCATTGGCGCGGACCTGCTCGGCAAACTGGAGACGCTCATCGTGAGCGACATTCTGCCGAACGAGACGACGAGGCTGGCGCATTACCTGTTGCCCGGCTGCGCCCATGCCGAGAAGCGCGGCACGTTCACCAACACCAAAGGCCGCGTGCAGAAGTTCATGAAGGCCGTCGAGCCGCCGGGCGATGCGCGGCCGGAATGGGAATTCCTGCACGAACTGGTGTTCAACGTCACCGGCCAGGACGGCTTCGTGAGCATCGAAGGCTTGTTCAACCAGATGGCGAAGGAAGTGCCGGCGTTCAACGGCCTGACCTGGGCGGCCCTCGGCGACACGGGCGTGACGGTGCAGATTTAGACGATGATACTGGCGATCAACAGATCTGAACCCGACTACAGGCAATTCGCGTTGTTCAGCGCGCTGAAGATTCTCGGCGTCTTCGCCGTGCTGATGTTCATCGTCGCCTACGCCGTCTGGGTCGAGCGCAAAGTCTCCGCGGCCATCCAGGACCGGCATCGGACCGAATCGCGTCGGGCCGTTCGGGCTGCTGCAGCCTGCGGCCGATGCCGTCAAGTCGTTCCTGAAGGAAGACTTCACGCCGGCGCATGTGCGCAAAGTCTATTACTGGCTGGCGCCGGCCATCGTGATGATCCCGAGCCTGCTCACCGTGGCGGTGATTCCGTTTGGCTCGCTGCTCGGCAGCCAGAAGATGGTCATTGCGGATCTGAACGTCGGCATCCTCTACACGTTCGGCATCGTCTCGCTGGGCGTGTACGGCATCGTGCTGGCGGGCTACGCGGCGAATTCGAAGTATCCGTTCCTCGGCGGCATCCGCTCCAGCGCGCAGATGATTTCCTATGAAATCGCGATGGGCATGTCGGTCATCCCGGTGTTCCTGCTCGTCGGCGAGCTTGAACCTGAGCGAGGTCATCAGCGTATCAGGCCGGCATGCCGGGCTGTTCTGCGAACTGGTTCGTCTTCAAGCAGCCCCTCGCGTTCTGCATTTTCCTGGTCGCGGCGTTCGCGGAAACGAACCGCCTGCCGTTCGACTTGCCCGAATCCGAGCAGGAACTGGCCGGCGGCTACAACGTCGAATACAGCTCGATGAAGTTCGCGCTGTTCTTCATGGGCGAATACGCCAACATGACCGCGGCGTCGGCGATGATGGTGACGCTGTTCCTCGGCGGCTGGACGCTGCCGTTGGCTCGGCCTGGATCAGCCGGCGACGACGTTCTGGGCTGGGCGTGCTGCACATCGGCATCTTCCTGGCGAAGATGTTCTGCGTCTTGTTCATGGTCATCTGGGTGCGCTGGATGTGGCCGCGCTTCCGCTATGACCAGTTGATGGACCTGGGCTGGCGGCGGTTCATCCCGCTGGCGCTGGCGAACATCGTGGTCACCGCGGTCGTGGCTGTGGTGTGGCAGAAGCAGCGAATAGAATGATTGTTAAACGCAAAAAACTGAATCTTTGGGAACGGCTTTACCTGCCGGCGATCATCGGCGGGTTCAAGGTCACGCTGCGTCACTTCTTCAAGAAGAAGGTGACGATGCAGTATCCCGAGGAGAAGTGGGTCGTGCCCGAGGGCTATCGCGGCGCGCCGTACCTGGTGAAGGACCAGGAAGGCCGACACCAAGTGCGTCTCCTGCCAGCTCTGCGAATTCGTCTGCCCGCCCAAAGCCATCCGGATCATGCCGCCCGGACCGGACGGCAGCTCGCCGGACCGGCGAACGTCGGAGAAGATGCCGAAGGAATTTGAGATCAACATGCTCCGCTGCATCTTCTGCGGCTTTTGCCAGGAAGTCTGTCCGGAGGAAGCGATCTTCCTGCATGAAGGATTACTCGCTCACCGGCGCGAGCCGCGCAGGAAATGATCTACGACAAAGAAAAACTGCTCGCGCTCGGCGGCGTGCACCAGGACAAGATTCGGAAGTGGAAGCAGAAAGCTGAGGAAGCCAAAGAGCAGGGAAATGGCGCCGTGAAACCCTGATGATCGTTCACCCGTTAACGGTAAACTTGCACGGTGAATTTCGGTCAAACCTGGTTAGTTGTAAGATCAACGATCAACGATTCAACGATTTAATGGCTTAGCGATGTCATTGCCCGACATTTTATTCTATGTGCGTTCTCTGACGCTGTGTCTTGGCTTGCTGGTCGTGCCAATCCGTTCAGCCGCAACCCGGTCACCAGCGCGATGTTTCTGGTGCTGACCATCGTCTCGCTGGCGGGGCTGTTCGTGCTGCTGCACGCGTTCTTCCTCGCGGCCGTGCAGATGCTGGTTTATGCCGGCGCGGTGATGGTGCTGTTCCTGTTCGTCATCATGCTGCTCGATCTGAAGGAGGAGGAGCGGCGCAAGATCAAGAGTCTTCGGCCTCGTCGCCGGGCTGATTTCCGTCGGCGCCATCGTTGCGATTTTCGTTCAAGCGCTGCTCGCGACGCAGCGCCGGCGCAGCGTTGACCGCAGCCGACAGCTGGAAGGCGCGACAGTCCGCTCGGCAAACTGCTGTTCACGCAGTACCTGCTGCCGTTTGAAATCGTCTCGGTGCTGCTGCTGGTGGCGATGGTGGGCGTGGTTCTGCTCAGCAAGAAGGATCTGAAATGAATAGAAATGAGAGGAGATGTTAAAGATGCAAGACGCTGGTTTTGATTATTAGTTTGCTCGTGCAGAATATGAACGTCGGCTTGAACATTATCTGGTCGTCAGCGCGCTGCTGTTTGCGCTCGGCCTGCTCGGCGTCATCGTGCGGCGCAACCTGCTGGTCATCTACATGTCGCTCGAACTGATGCTCAACGCGGCCAACCTCGCGCTGGTCGCCTTCTCGCGGTTCAACAACAACCTCGACGGCCAGGTCTTGGTGTTCTTCATCATCACCGTGGCGGCGGCGGAAGTGGCGGTCGGCCTGGCGCTGATCGTGGCGCTCTACCGCAAGCGCCAGACCGCGCATGTCGAAGATCTGACGACGATGAAACTCTAGCTGATGAACCTGGAACTCGTTACCCTGGTTGATCCTGTTCCTGCCGCTGCTCGCGGCGGGGTTGATCACGCTTTTCACCCAGCACGACCGGAAGCTGAGCGCGGCGCTGTCCATCGGGCGGTCGTCGCCGGCTTCATTCTCAGCGTCATCTTCGTCGCGGCTGAACGGATGGCAGCCGTCGGCTCGGAAGTCTTCGGCGAACTGGCTGAGCATCGGTGACGCTGCACGTGGACTTCGGCCTGCGCTTCGACCCGCTGAGCCTGCTGATGCTGCTCGTCGTCACCGGCGTCGGCAGCGCGATTCACATCTACTCCTGGGGCTACATGCACGACGACCCGGGCTTCTCGCGCTTCTTCGCCTGCCTGAGCCTGTTCACCTTCTCGATGCTCGGCATCGTGCTGGCGAACAATTTCCTCCAGATGTTCATCTTCTGGGAACTGGTCGGCGTTTCGAGCTACCTGCTCATCGGTTTCTGGTTCGAGAAAGCCAGCGGCGGCGGACGCGGCAAAGAAGGCGTTTCATCACGAATCGCCTCGGCGACTTCGGGTTCCTGCTGGGCATCCTGATGGTGTTGGTCGCTGCTCGGCTCGCTGAACTTCGAAGCGTTCAGGATGCGATCAAATGCGAATCCGCAGGCGCTCGGAAGCCTCGGCCACGCTCGCCGGCCTGCTGATCTTCTGCGGCGCGATGGGCAAGTCCGCCCAATTCCCGCTGCACGTCTGGCTGCCCGACGCGATGGAAGGCCCGACGCCCGTCAGCGCGCTGATTCACGCCGCGACGATGGTGGCCGCCGGCGTTTACATGCTCTGCCGCGTGTTCTTCCTCTTCACGCCGGATGCGCTTGACGGTCATCGCCTGGATCGGCGGATTCACCGCGTTGCTCGCCGCGCTCATCGCCGTCCAGCAAAACGACATCAAACGCATCCTCGCCTACTCGACGCTTTCGCAACTCGGCTACATGGTCATGGCCGTCGGCCTGCGGCGGCCCGACGCCGGCGATGTTTCATCTGACCACGCACGCGTTCTTCAAGGCGCTGCTGTTCCTCGGCGCCGGCTCGGTCATTCATCGCGCTGCATCACGAGCAGGACATCTGGAAGATGGGCGGCTTGCGCAAGAAAATGCCCGTCACGTTCTGGACCTTCCTGGTCGGCACGCTGGCGCTGTGCGGCGTGCCGCCGTTCAGCGGCTTCTACAGCAAGGACGCGATCCTCGCGCAGGCGTGGCACGCAGCACAACTATCTGCTGTTCACCCTGGCGGCGTTCGTTGCGGTGCTGACGACGTTCTACATGTTCCGCCTTGTTCTTCGTCGCGTTTCTCGGCGAATCGCCCGATCGCACGCCAGTGCATGCGCATCGAATCGCCCGGAGTCATGATCTGGCCGCTGCGAATTCTGGCCGTGCTCAGCGTTGATCGGCGGCTTTGATCGGCATCGAGCAGACATCTATCGGAACGCAGTTTGGCAGCGTTGAGCAATGGACCAAATGCACCGAGCTGGCTGCAGCAGGCTCGTTGCGCCGTTCGTTCATGCTGCCGTGCCGGCGCTCATCGGTTTGGCTGGCCGCAGTGCGCTCGGTTTTGTCGCCGCCTGTGCAGCTTTATCGCGAACGCGCCAGAGATCCGTTGCCGGCACAACTCGGCGCGCTGTCGCGCGCGATGCGGAACCGCTTCTACTTCGACGAGATTTACGAAGCCACGGTCATCCGCCTGCACGATTTCATCGCCGCGGTCGCGGACTGGATTGATCGCTGGATCATCGCCGGCTTTGGCAGTGCGCGGCATGCACGGCAGCAACGGAATTGGCTGGCCGCGCGTTGCGCCTGCTCCAGACCGGCAATCTCCAGACCTACGCCTTCCTGTTCGCGCTCGGCGTGGCGGTGGTGCTGTGGTTTGTGCTTGGAAGATGAATGAAAACGATCTGCCACAGAGACGAGAGAAAGAGAAGATTCAACGAGATCGTTTTGTGCTTGTGGATCGAATTTTGTTAATGACGACGTTAACCTTCATCTTTGCTCTGCCGCTGCTCGCAGCAATTGCGCTGGCGTTTGTGCCGCGCAACTTTGCCGTCATCATGCGCGCCGTGGCGGTGGGCGTGACGTTCGTCACGATGGTGCTCGCGATGATCATGTTCTGTCCGGTTCAACGGTGCCGACGCTGGCGCCGAGCGGGTTACCAGTTCGAGCAGCAGATTCCGACTGGGTGCGAAGCGCTCGGCATCAGCTTTCACGTCGGCGTGGACGGCATCAACGTCGGGCTGGTGTTGATGGGCGCGATTGTCGCGTTTGCGGCGGCGTGCTGTCTCGTGGGAAATCAAGGACGCGCGAGAAGGAATTTTACATCCTGCTGCTGGTGATGACGGGCGGCATCCTCGGCGCGTTCGCGTCGCTCGACCTGTTTTTCTTCTACTTCTTCCACGAACTGGCGCTGGTGCCGACGTTCATCATGATCGGCGTCTGGGGCCGCGGCGAGCAGAAGAACTACGCCACGTTCCAGATCACGCTTTACCTCAGCCTCGGCGCGCTGATCGCGCTGGTCGGCCTCATCGCGCTCTACCTGCAAGTGCCGGCGGACGTGCGCACGTTCGACATCCCGACGCTGACGAAGTATTTCGCGGAACACACGATGGCCGCGAGCGCGCAGAACTTCATCTTCCCGCTGCTGCTGTTCGGCTTTGGCATCCTGGTTTCGCTCTGGCCGTTCCACACCTGGGCGCCGCTGGGCTACGGCTCCGCGCCGACGCCACGGCGATGCTGCACGCGGGCGTGCTGAAGAAGTTCGGCCTCTACGGCCTGATCCGCATCGCGCTGCCGCTCATGCCGGACGCGGCGCAAGACTGGATGCAAATCCTCGCCTGGCTCTGCCTGGGCAACATGTTTACTGCGGCTGGGTGGCGATGCGGCAGAAGGATTTCAACCTGCTCATCGGCAATTCCAGCGTGGCGCACATGGGCTTCGTCTTCCTCGGCATCGCGAGCCTGAACCTCATCGGCGTGACCGGCGCGGTGGTGGTGATGATCGCGCACGGCTTCCTCGCGGCGCTGACGTTCGGCTTGAGCGGCTACATCTATCAACAGACCGGCACGCTGGAGATGAGCGAACTCGGCGGGCTGCTGCGCAGAACTGCCGTTCATCGGCGCGGCGCTGATGATGGCGGCGTTCGCCGGCTGCGGCTTGCCGGGCTTCGCGAATTTCGTGGGCGAAGTCACGGTGTTCTTCGGCGCGTGGACAAGCCGTGCTCGCGCGTCGTGACCGTGCTGGCGTGCTGGGGCGCGCTGATCATCGGCGCGGTTTACATGCTGCGCGCGGTGCGAGCCATGCTGCACGGGCCGCTGCCGGAGAAATGGGCGGATCGTGAATCTGGCTGATGCGAACGCATGGCGCAAAGCTGCCGTTCGTCATTGCTGCTCGCGAGCCTGCTGGTGTTCGGATTCTTTCCCGCGCTTGCTGACGGACAAAATCAAACCGAGTGCGAGCAGATATCGTGCAAATGGCAAATCCCATGTCGAACCGCGGAGTGCGCAGAGGCGCCGACTGCGGAGCAACAGAACGTGCCGCCAATGATGCTCGGTATCTCAGCGTCTCTGCGGTACAAAGCGAATGAACCTGTCACTGATCAGTCACTGGAAATCTGCGTGGTGGCGCTCGGCCTGGTGCTGCTGCTGGCGGATCTGTGGCTGCCGGCTCAGCGCAAGCGCGCTGCTCGGCTACGCCGCGGCGGCGGCGTTGGGGTCGTCCTGTTCTCTGTACAGCTTCACCGGCCATCGGCAGTTGCAGCCGTCGACTGGCAACGCGCTTTCGGCGGCATGTTCGTTCAGGACGCGCTTGCGCTGTTCTTCAAACGCTTCTTCCTGCTCGCGGCGATGCTCGTGCTGCTGATGGCGGTGGAATTTTCCGACCGCATTGCACGCCGGCATTGCGCGAGTATTACGCGCTCATCCTGTTTGCGCTGGCGGGAATGCTGTTCGCCGCGTCGGCCAACGATTTCGCGCTGCTGTTCGTCTCGCTCGAACTCATCACGGTCACGTTTTACGTGCTGACCAGTTTTCAACGCGCGCGCGCTGTCGTCGCTGGAAGCCGGCGTGAAGTATCTGATCCTCGGCGCGCTCTCGACCGCCTTCACGGTCTTCGGCATCGCGCTGGTCTGGGGAACGTCAGGGCAAGTTCAACTTCACGCGAACTGGCCGGTGTCGCGCCGCAATTCGCGGACAACAAGATCTTCCTGTTCGGCTTGCTGTTGGTCATGGTCGGCCTGGGTTTCAAGATCGCCGCGTTCCCGTTCCAGATCTGGGCGCCGGATGTTTATCAGGGCGCGCCGACGCCCACGACCGCGTTCCTGGCGGTCGGCTCGAAAGCGGCGGGATTTGTCCTGCTGCTGCGCGTGCTGTTCATCGCCGTGCCGGACATCACCGCGCATTGGACAAATCTGCTGATCATCGTTTCCGGCATCACCATTCTCTACGGCAACCTCTGCGCGATTCCGCAGCGCAACCTGAAGCGGCTGCTGGGCTATTCGAGCATCGCGCACGCGGGCTATCTGCTGCTGGGCGTCGCGGCGCTGAGCGCAGTCAGGCCAATCGGCCGTGCTCTTATTACCTGAGCGGCTATCTGTTCACCGTGCTCGGCGGCGTTCACCGTCATCTGCGCTGGTGATGCGGCAGCTCGACGGCGAAGACATTCAGCGGCTCTGGCCGGCTTGAACCAGCGCTCGCCGCTGCTGGCGGCCACGATGACGCTGGCGATGGTTTCGCTGGCGGGCATTCCGCCGCTGGCCGGGTTCTTCGGAAAATTCCTGCTGCTCAAAGCCGTCATCGAACAAGGCGCCGCAAAGTCATGGCTATTATTGCCTGGCGTTCACCGCGCTGGCGGGCGTGGTGATTTCGCTCTACTACTACTTCGGCGTGATCCGCGCGATTTACTGGTCGCGCGACGCCGTCGAGACGTCGCCCATTCCGATTTCATGTCCCATTCGCGTTTCGCTGTACGGCTGCATCGCGGGAATCTTCTATCTCGGTTTGTTCCCGGGCGCGATGGTCAACTACACGATTGACGCGGCAAAGGCGCTCGGCTTTTGAACTACGTGAGGCTTACTGCGGCCACGTCATTGTCTTCACCTGCACGCGAACAATCGCGTCGCCGCGCATCACATCAAGTGTGACCACCTCGCCTGGTTTGCGCGTCAACATTTCCGCTTGAAGCTGTCCTGTGTTTTCGATCGGATGATTATCAATGCGGAAGATGATGTCGCCAACTTTTAGCCCGATTCTGCGGCGGACGAACCTTGGAGGAAACCGCTGATTTGCGCGCCCTGATAGGCTCCGGTCGAGGCAATCGCCGTTTGAATCCCCAGCACGGCACCTTGTTTCCGCGTCGCGACAACTGAAGCGGATTCGTTTACGGTCAAGTTGGTTCTGCCTTGCAGCACTTCCAGCAATCCGGCGTTGGCGGAGCGGAGGACTTCCGCCTGGGCAATTTTCTCGCGCAGTTGACGAACTTCATTTCGCAGCCGAAGCAGGTCCTTGTTGTCCTCCCGCAGCCTTTGAAGTTCTGCCTCCTGGTTTTGAAGCTGCCGCGCTTTCTCGACTTCAGCCCGTAACGAGTCGAGATCTTTCAGGTTCTGCTCCTGTGCGTGAATCTCATTCTGCAGTCGCCGGATGGTCGCGCGCTGGGCGACAGTGAGATACACGAGCGCGGAAATCATAAGTGCGCCCACACTGTAGATGATAATCCGACTGGCGAAGCTCCGATTCATCAATCAACAGCTAGACTGGGCCAATGTTAAGAGCCGCGAAGCCAGAGCGTCCAGAGGATTTCCTGTTATGAACGTGTGTTGCACCTGAAGAGCGTCGCCCCTGTCGACAATTACACCACGCGCATTTGTACAGCATCAACGATCTGCTCTCCGACGAGAATCGACCCGATGACAACAATGGTTGTTCCCGTTCGCAGCCGGTTTTGTTCGACTAAAGTCTTCAGCGCAGCCTCAATCGTGTTTTCGGGGTTGATGAGATCAAAATCAACAACGAACGGTGTCACACCCCAGCTCAACATCAAGCCGCCGGCGACTTCTTCTCGCGGGCACAGGGCGTAAATCTTTGAGTAACGCGGCCGCATCCAAGCTGACGTAACGCGCCATGTTGCCGCTGCGCGTGATGACCAGGATGGCTTCGGCGCGAAGTTCGTTGGCCATTACGATTGCGCTTTTGACAAGCTTCTGGCGCGGGCTGACGAGATCGGAGTGCTCGAAAAAATTCGCGCCGCCGCTGCGCTCTATGCGGGTCGCGATGCGGTCAAACACCTCGATGCAGCGCAACGGATGTTTGCCGACGGTCGTTTCGCCACTGAGCATGATGGCATCGGCCTGCTCGTACACGGCGTTCGCAACGTCGGTCACTTCCGCCCGCGTGGGCATGGGAGATTCGATCATGCTTTCGAGCATGTGCGTGGCGACAATCACTGGTTTTCCCTGACGCAGGCAGGTCTTGACGATGCGGCGCTGGACAATGGGCAGTTCCTCGTACGGAATTTCAATTCCGAGATCGCCGCGCGCAACCATGATGCCGTCGGCCTCGCGAACAATTTCGTCGAGATTGGCGACGGCCTGCTGATCTTCAATCTTCGCCAGAACGAGCGGACGCGGTTTGTCCGTTTCGAAAAGTTCCTTCAATTGGAGCAAGTCGCGCGCTTCCCGAACAAACGAGAGAGCGATCATATCCACGCCGACTTCCAGCCCAAGCATGACGTCCTTGATGTCCTTGGCCGTGAGAGCCGGAAGGCTGACTTTCACTCCCGGCAGATTGATATGGCGGCGGCTGCCGAGTTTGCCTTCGGTCAGGACTTCGCACTCGACCTTGTTGCCGGCCTTGGCGAGCACTTTCATTTCGATGGCGCCGTTGTCGATGAGCACGACGTCGCCAACATTGATGTCATTGACGAAATTCGCGTAGTTCACATCAACAGAGCGCTCCTCTTCGCTGCGTTCGCCGCGAACGGTGAGCGTAAATTTCTGGCCGGGCTGGAGGTCCAACGGCACGCCGAGTTCGCCGGTGCGGATGGCTGGCCCCTGGGTGTCCATCATGATGCCGATGAAGCCGCGATGGGCTGACGCGGCCGCGCGAATGTCCTTCACGACGCGGCGCACCCAATCGTGCGTCGCATGCGACATGTTGAGACGGAAAACATTCACGCCGGCCTCGATAAGCCGCTCGAGCATCTCGGCCGATTCGGTCGCCGGGCCGAGAGTGGCGATGATTTTCGTTTTGCGCGTGGCGCTTGGTTGCATTCCGACAGGATAATTACGGCGGATGCTGGATTTAAAGATTATTTCCCTGGAGCGCAGTTCAAGATCTCCAAATGGGACTTGCCATCCCTGAAGGCGGCCTACATTATTTCGGGGCCGCTAAAGGCAAATTTTTATGGCTGACGTAGCGAATAAATATCCCGAGAACACCGCTGGCAAATACTACGTGGACAATCAGTGCATTGACTGCGATTTGTGCCGCGAAACAGCGCCTGACAATTTCAAACGCAACGATGACGGTGGATATTCGTTTGTTTATAAACAACCGGAGAATCCGGAAGAAGAAGCTCGCTGCAAAGAAGCGAAGGAAGGTTGTCCAGTTGAGGCCATCGGCGACAACGGGTGATCAGGCCTGACAGTTTTTTCCTGCTTGCTGTAACTGGCGGGCCGTGCATGCCTGTAACCAGGTGGTTGTCGAGCAGTTTTCTCAAACCTTAATGGCTTCCGGAGCGCTCCAACAGAAGACGCAGTAGGTTCAACGCTTGCGAAGCGGTAGTGTCTTTGAAGGTGAGCCGATCCCAAGGATTAAAGAACTTCCATGCATCAGTGCCGCGATGTGACGCGAGCGCGATGAACACGGTTCCCACGGGTTTGTCGGGCGTGCCTCCCGTTGGTCCCGCGATTCCCGTGATAGCCAAGGCATAATCGGCGTGGCTCAGTCGTCGGGCGCCTTCCGCCATTTCGCGAGCAGCTGGATCACTGACGGCACCGTACGCGACAAGTGTTTCCGGTTTTACGGAAAGCAGTTCCTGTTTCGCTTCGTTGCTATAAGTGACAAAGCCTCGAAGAAAAACCGTGGATGCTCCCGGCACATTTGTCAGCCGATGCGCAATGCAGCCGCCCGTACAGGATTCCGCCAGAGCCAAAGTTTGATTGCGTTTGGTGAGTAAACGGACGACGACGGTTTCAAGTTCATCATCTCCTTCACCAAATACTGCTGAACCCAGATCACTCCTTACGGACTCCTCTGCGCCACGGACAAGCTCTTCCGCCTTAACGCCGCGGGCGAGTAATCGCACGTCAACTTGTCCGGGGCGCGCGGAATAGCCCACCTCCAGCCCGGCTGTAATGAATTGGCGAAGGCCGCCCGCAATTTTTTGTTCAATCAACGATTCACCAAGGCCTGTCGTTCTCAGGTTTCTACAAGCAAATGCTCCATTCAGCGGAAATGCCCGTTCCAGCAGCGGCACAACCTGCTCCTTGAACATGGGATGCAATTCTCTCGGAGGACCGGGCAACATCACCAACCAACTCTTGCCGTTAGCGCCACGAAAAGGATTGGGAGCCAACTCAAGGGCCAAGCCCGGTGCGCTACCGCACGCGTTGGGAAGAACCAGCGCGCCTTCAGGCACCAGCGCTTGCACTCGTGTGTTTTCGGGCATCGGACGGTTCCGTTTCCCAAAAAAGTCTTTAATTCGATTCAATGTCTCCTGATGTTCCCGCAACGTCATTCCGAGTAATCTCGCGACCGAATCGCGAGTCAGATCGTCTGAAGTCGGTCCAAGCCCGCCTGTCATTATTATGAAATCGGAACGGGCCAGCGTTTCCCGGACGGCTTCTGCGATGTTGGCCGCAGTATCTGGTACCGTTGTTTGACGGCTGACGACGTATCCTCGATCCGCAAGTGCGCGGCAAAGCCACTGCTGGTGCGAGTTCAGAACACGGCCGAGCATCAGTTCAGTGCCAGTATTGATGATCTCAATTGTCACGTCATTGGACGCTTGCATAGCAGGTCACAAAGTTCCGGTCGGTCGATGGCAGGTTCACACCTTAGAGATCGCGAGGACGTGGAGCCGGGGATCTTCTAATCTCTGCGATGAAGGTGCCAGCCACGCAACTGTGCGCCTCATCGGGCAGGCAAAGATAAATCTTTCCGGGTATTCGCGTGGGTGTCGCGTCGCCGAACGTAATCTTCAGAGCGTATCCGCTGACAAACGTTTCCGGCGCCTGATGACTGTTACGCCAACGCAGTGTAACGCGAGCGAAACCTATGTCATTCGTCTTCACGCTTATCAATCTTCCACCTAGTTCTCCAGAAGTTCGTAACGCAATGGCAACAGAAACCACGGAGTACACGGCTTGCCAACCACATCCTGCCGGAGCGTTAGCGTGTGTCCCTGCAAGACCGCATAATCACAAACAAAATCCGTTCCACGCAATTGTCCAGCCGCTGTATCAATCGGGAACACGGCATGGGAAAGATCCAGATTCCAGATTCTGTTTATGTGACCTGGCCTGTAGGGAGAGGTGATTCCCTTTGAGGTCCTCATCCAAGAGGTTCTCTTTTGCCATAAGAGAACTGCGGCAAGAGCCCCGACGATAACCAGCATGAAAACTATTGCCGGAATGGAAAATTGGCGCTTGGGCCTGACTGGTGTCGCAGGCGGCGTCTGATGCACGGCGGGTTTGATATATTGCGTAGCTGAAAGAACGTATTTCGAATCCGCATGCGGCGCTTCTGGCACGATGACTTTTTGAAAGCAGGTTGGACACTCGGCTTGCGCGCCGCTGGAACCTGAATCAGCAGCCATGTGCTGGCCACAGACCGGGCAAGCGAATTTGAACTCCGTCATGGCATTCACAAGTTTTCATATTGCCGCGCCGCCCACAATCAGATTTTGATTGCTCATCGGTTACGAATTGGAAGCCTTCAGCCCATTGCGCCTTCCTTCCGCAGTATGAAATTTTCATTTCAGTCCTGAGCATTCTACAGACGAATAGCGTCAATCCCTGTACCGCAAAGCTCTTTCTGCTTGTGGAACAGGCGCTCTTTTGTAAGATGCGATTCGTGTTGAATTCTTTTTAACCAACAAGAAGCGGCATAGCCGCCGGCTATCTCATGATTTCCTCAGCCTCGATCGAACCTCCGCGAACGGTAACCGACACTGATTCGATAACCGGCTCCAAACGGCGGGGTACGCTGCTGATTGTCGATGATGAGGAAGGCCCTCGCCAATCTCTGTGGGTCATCTTCAAGGACGATTATGATATTCTTCTCGCCGAGGATGGGGCACATGCGATCGAACTCGCGCAGAACGACAGAATTGACGTCGCCGTTCTTGATATTCGCATGGCTGGAGTGTCAGGCATCGAAGTGCTCGAACGTTTGAAGTATGTGGATCCTTCCATTGAAGTAGTCATGATGACTGCGTTCGAGACGACGGATACGATGCGTCAAGCATTGCGGCTCCGCGCATGCGATTACATCAACAAGCCGTTCGACATCTCCACGATGCGGGCGGCCGTCGCCAATGCGATGCAGCGTCGCACGCTGGAAGGTGAGATGCAGAACAATGCTGAGAAATTGCAGGATCTCCTGATCGAACTGCAGAACCACAAGATCGAGCAGCAGATTGCCAACACGCGCGGCGAGATTTACGCAAGCATCATTCACGACATCAATGGACCGCTCACGGTCATCTCGGGTTTTGTCCAGTTGATGAACCAGCGGTTCGTGAATGCCAAACAACTTGGTGCCGAGGACTTGGAGTTTGTTAAAGACCGGCTGAAGATAATCACCCGCCAGGTGACAAATTGCATTGAAATTTCACGACGCTACTTGAGTTTCCTGCGCAAACAACCAGACGAAGCTCCCCGGGTTGGCGTTAACCAGCTTCTCACCGATCTAACTCATCTGCTCAACGTCCATCCCAGCTTGCAGAACAACATCTTTGCGATCCATCCATTGCCCGAAGATATCGGTGTCCGGATGAATGGAACAGACCTGATTCAAGTATTGTTGAATCTGGCGGTGAATGCGTTTCAGTGCTCCCCGCAAATCCACGATGTTTCCATTGAAGGTCGAGTCCTTCGCGAACCTGTGGATCTGGCTGCTTTCAAGGATGGGCTACAAACGCGGTTGCTGAACGTGGAAAGTTTCGCCAACACGACCCCGTTGGTGGAGATCCGCGTCACCGACAATGGTCCGGGTATTCCTCCCGAAATTCTTCCCAAGATTTTCCAACCGTATTTCACGACCAAAGGTGCCAAACATGGCACAGGCCTTGGATTGAACATTGTTCAGCGACTCGTCAAAGAGGCGAACGGAGCGCTGCACGTGAAAACCCGTTCAGGCGAAGGAACAATCTTCACGGTATTCCTTCCGGCGGCGCAAGTGTTGAACAGAAGAAGTCCGAGTAACTAACGCCGTCCCTCCGTGAACAGGTCCGTTCCGTGGTTCTCCCGGATCTCATTTTCTCCTCTTTCGAACGGACGATTTGAACGGTTACCTCCGTCACACGAGCTTTGCGATACGGGTGAAAGCGGTCCACTTTTGGATTATCGCTGCAATCGGCATCCAGGATCGAATCGAGAATTGGCGCGCTGAAACGAAGAAGTTAATGGCGACGACAGTTAAAGAAGCGTTCCGCGCAAAACGAAATAGGCAATGCTGAAGTAGATGACCAGCCCGGTCACGTCAACCAGCGTCGCCACAAAAGGGGCTGAGGAAACCGCGGGATCAAAACCCAGTCGTCGCAATAGGAATGGGAGCATCGCGCCGGTCAAACTTCCGAACAAAACGACACCTATCAGGCTGCAACCCACAGCCGCCGAGATCAGCAGATAATGCACTCCGTAATTTTTTAAGCCCAGATACTGCCAGGTCAAGATGCGGACGGTACCCAGTAAAGCCAGCACGCAACCCAACGACAGACCCGCGAGAAGTTCGCGTCTCATGACGCGCCACCAGTCGCGGAGCGTCACGTCACGAACCGCCATTGCGCGAATAATCAGAGAAGTCGCTTGCGATCCCGAGTTGCCGCCGCTTGAGATGATCAGTGGTATGAACGAACCCAGCACAATGGCACTCGCCAGCTCCCCTTCGAAGTGGTTCATGGCTGAAGCTGTCAACATTTCTCCGAGGAACAAAGCCGACAACCAGCCTGCGCGTTTGCGAATCATCGAAACCATGCCGATCTTCAAATACGGGGCATCGAGAGCCTCCATGCCGCCGAGCTTTTGGATGTCCTCCGTCGCCTCCTTTTCCGCGACATCGAGCACGTCGTCCACGGTGACTGCGCCGACAAGCACGTCCATTGAATCCACCACCGGCAGCATCGTCCGGTCATACTTCTTGAACGCGGCAACGGCTGTTTCCTGGTCATCACTCGCGCGCAAAACCAGCCGTTGCTGATCGAGCAACTCGACGACAGGAATGTTCAACTCCGCCAGCACGAGGTTCCGCAGCCGCACCGAATCCACCAACCGCCCCTTGTCGTCAACCACGTAAAGCTGGTTGAACGATTCGCGATCCCGACCCACTCTTCGAAGGTGAGCTAACACTTCCGCGACCGTCCAGTTCTGCTGGATGGCCACATACGCGGGGGTCATCCGCCGACCAATGGAATCTCTGGGATAGCCGAGCAAGTCCGCCGCGATTTTTCGCTCGCCGGGGGAAAGCAGATTAAGGAGCTTTTGTGTGACGCTCGCCGGGAGTTCTTCAAGAAGCGCCGTGCGATCATCGGGCGAAAGGTCGTTCAGAATCTGAGCCACCTGCTCAGTGCCTAGAGCTTGAACGAGCTTCTCCTGATCTTCTATCGGCAAATACTCGAAGACCTCAGCCGCCACTCCGTGCGGAAGTATTCGCAGGAGTACCGCTTCATCACCGGGCTTCAAATCGATGAAGATTTCTGCGATGTCCGGCGCTGGAAAGTCACAAAGAATTCCGCGAAGCTGTGTAAAATCGCGCTTCGCGATGAGTTCCGCCAACTCGGGTTGCAGGAGATTCCCGATCATTGCCTTCAATCAACCTCAACTCTCGGGCGTGCGCAAAACAAAAAGCCGTTCCACATCGCACGGAACGTAACATTTGCTGAACACCGTTGAAATCGGCGCGAAATCGGGGTCAGGCAAAAATTTCTGACAATTTCGGACAAAGCCAACCTGCGAGAACGAAAGAAATCAGTTCTTGTAGCTATGGCGGCAGCAAAACAATCTCGGAATCCGTTTCAGACGTGAAATCAGGCAGCGTGGTGATCCCGATCTACCAGGGGCGCATGAAGGGTGAAAACGGACAGCATTACGATTCATTTACGGTAGCCGCCTACATTAATGGAAAACGACGCCGCTGGGCATTCGGTGACATCAATGACGCCTTGGCAAAGGCCAAGGAACTTGCCGAGTCCATATCCAATGGGCAGGCGGAATTGTTAGCTTGGCCCCAAAGCCTCCGCCTTGAAGTCATGGAGGTGATAAAGATCGCGTCGGACTCAGGTGTGGGACTGCTGCCGGGTGTAAACTTCTGCATCAGGCGGTACAGATTTTGGGCAACTCAGATGAGCTTCTCTTTGCGTGTCGCATGAGGAGAGCACAATTTCCCGGGCAAGAACATAATTCCCCCGGCTCATCGGAAATGCTGTTGAAGATTTCCCGATGGGCTTTGAATGATTTGAACCCGCAAGGAATTACGCGGGCTAAACGGTCACCTGATCAGCCCAAGCAAGCGGCTCGCGCCGCACGAGTTTCAGATGCACGTCCACTGGTTTTCCTTCCTGCAAGTGCAGGTCGCAGTTGGCCGCGCCCGATTTGGGCTTCGACGCCAGAATGCCGGCGGGTGCGGTGATCTGTTCGATGCCATGCCGCGCAATCAGTGTGATGTCTTGAGTCTTCACCGAGGTGATCGTCAGGTCCACGGTCCGGGCTTCGATGTCCCAGGCCAGTTTGTCGATCCGCGCAAACGTGCGGGCCAGCATTCCGTTTATGGATCCCTTCACCAGCGAAGAAGGAAGTGCGGGTAGCACCTCGATGATCCCAGGGCGTGAGTAGGCCAGCATTTCCATGATGACCGCGGGAATGCCGCCGTGCGCATCCGGCACAGGCCCGGCATAGGGCTCGCGCGAACACCGGAGCGCGGTGGTGACATAACCTTGCTCGATCAATTGCCGCAGTTGAACGTCCACGATCACACTGTCTTTGAGCCTTGCGCCAACCAAAGCGCGATGGCAGCGGGCATAAGCCGGCAGAGTTTCACCCGAGACCGCGGTGGACATCACATCGAACGTTCTCCTGCGGTTGGCTATGACCGCGGCGCGGGCGAGTTGGGGCGTGCGATCGGGATCAATCTCGTCAGCGGGCCATGCACCATGGAGATGCGAAACGTGCCGGTGGGCGTAACGCTCCTGCAATGTGGGCCAAGCCCATTCCTTCAAGGTGCCATCCGGTTCGAGCAGGTACGGCGGCATCTTGGCGAGCATCGCCTTCCATTTCGTCACGCCCTCGGCCTCGATGCCTAGCGTATCGCAAGCCTGGATCAAATTGGCCAGTACTTCCCGGCACACCGAGATGTCCATGGTGGCATTGACCAGCAGCGGTCCGGACGGGTCCGAACTGGTGGGATTGTTTTCCGGCGAGAACGATGGGGCGAAGATGTAATTCCCATCTTTGTCAGTGGCCGTCAGGAAATCCTCGTAAAACAGCGCCAGCTCCTTGTATCCAGGCACAACGCGGTTGCGAAGGAAATCTTGGTCGCCGGTGGCCAGGTAGTATTCCCAGAAGGGACGATAGGCCAAGCCTCCGCCAGAAATCCAGTAGGGCCAAAGGGCTCCAATCGCGGAGGTGTTGTAGTAATATTTGACGCCCATTCCTTTTTGCGGCCAGAGGGGATACGACGTGCCACGGAAGCCAAAAATGTTTTTGGCGTTCGCCCGGCAGTCCGGGGCCAGGCTCTCGATCCAGTTGAAATAGGCTTCTGTGCCTTCGCGGAGATCGCCTTGCACCGCCCCGGCCGTTTGAAACATTCCGGGACCCGCCGGTCGGGTTTCTTCTCCACGGCGAAGGTCGGCTGGCTCCAAACCGGCCGTTTGAACGTTGATGGTGAAATTGGCCTCGGCTGGAATGTTCGGATATTTGCCGCTGGTGGAAATGAACCAGTGACGTCCCGCCTCGAATAGCTTCTCCAGCAGCCCGGGGGAATAGTCCGCCCTTGACCGTTGATCGGTCAGCAACTCCTCGACTGACATGCCGTATTGGGAGGCGCCGCCGAAATTCACCGTAACTCGGGCGAGCATTTCTGATTGTACTTTTCGATGGCGTTCCAGTAGGGCCGCATAGTCTGGGGTGATTTGTTCGACCGCCTGCGTGAGACTTTCCACTTTGTCGTCGCTGTAGTCTGGGAAATGCTCGATGCGGGTGAGCAGCATCACCGAAGAAGCGTTTTCGATGACCAGAGTGTCCTGGTCCATCCGGGCCGAGCCGCCGTCGCGAACGACGCGCGTCACTCCAGCATAGCCGCTGTTGTCCACGGCAGGGTCCAAACGGCATTTGTAAATCAGGCGTTGCGCGTTGAAATCGTGTCGAACGTCCCCGGCTTCGGGACCCTTGGATGCTCCCCTGACTGGGCGATTGCCCCAGCTTGTTCCCGAAGTCATGCTCCACTCCGCCGATTTCTCCAAAGAGATTCGGAGATTCACCGACTCGGCTGGGGCGGTGAGCCATTGCACGACGACGTTGTCGGGCCGAGAGGCGAAGGTCTGTCGAAGCCAATCGCCGCGGTCGTCGGTCCAGTGCACCTTCACTTCGCTGTTCTCGAAATTGACGGTGCGAAGATAGTTTTTCACCGACGCAGCTTCCGGCAGGTCCAGTCGCATCAAGAAAGCCGGAATGGTGCGGTGCGGCTCGGTATTCTGTTTGATGGGACCTTCGTCCATGCGCTGGACTGCAAGCTCCATGGCTTCGCGGTTTTTCCCGTCCAGCACCATTTGACGCATCTGCGGAAACAGGTCGGCGACCTTCGAGGCCTCGAGGGGGCGATTCCACGGCATGAGCAGGCTTTCGTGGTGAAAAAGGACTTGCTCCGCATAGGGATCGCCCATCAATTCGATATTCATTGCGCCGTTGCCGGAGGTGAGAGCCTCGCTGACGAGGTCGCCTGGCGCGATGCTGCAAAATCCTCGCTGTGGCACGATCTTCCGCCGGACGCGTTCCGCAAGGGGTATCGGTGAAATCGGATACGTTCTCGCCGGCGCCGGTGCTTTGGGCAGGAACCGATCGCCTTGGACGCGGCGAAGGTATTCCGCCGGACGATTGTCCGATGACAGTGCTCCATTTTTGGCGGAACCGTTTTCGGCAGCAGCGAGCATTGGCGATAGCTTTAGAGAACCCACGGCGCCGGCGGCGACCGCACTTGTCTTGAGGAAATCTCTGCGTTTCATGGTTAGCTCATTTGGTTGAATTCAATGGATGGGAAAGACTTTAACCCGCGATATTTCACACTGGAATGGGTGGCACAGGCGACTCGCCTGTGCCGAGCAGCGAACCGCCGCTCGGAACGGAATGAAGTGTGCCTTTCGCCCGAACGTCCCGCCGTTCCTTCCGGCGAGTCGCCGGAAGGAACGGGCAAGTTGCTCGTTCCACCCCAAGAAATGAAATATGGGTTAACGAGCATACAGTTGTCGCGCCACGTTCCCTCCATCCACCGCGACGGTGGGTGCGGCTCTGGGCGCGTCTTCGGAGCGCCAGCGGGCGGTCAGCGTTCGTGTTTCGCCGGGCAGCAGCGACACGTAGTTGTCGCTCCACATGGAGGGAAGAATCTCAGGACCATCCGGCTCTTGCAGGACGCGCAGCCGCACAAAAAAAGCCGGCGAACGTCCAGGGTTCGTGAGTGTCACAAGGGCGCGGTTGTCGGCCCCGTCATGATCGAAGGCCGTCTTCACATCGAGTGTCACCGGCGGGAGGGTTGCGAGATCGGTGAAATCGCCATGGACCTGGGTCGGCGTGTAATACCACTGTCTTTTGGTCCAATCGAGCACATCATCGACGGTCGAGAGCCAATAGAAGTTGCGGCTCAGGACAGCACCGTGCTTATCCTCGAGCGTGAGTGACACAAAGTAGGTCCTGGACAGGTTGGCAAGGACGGGAATGGTGAAAGCGCGCACTACGCCGTCGGCCGGCAAATCAATACTCGTCGAATTGGACCATCGCTGGGTGCCGGAGATATCGGCCACTACGGCGCGGACCCTCAGATCTGAAGACTGGTTGAGGGTGCTGTTAACCACGATGATCGAGCGATCGTCGAACGAATACTGGACGTGCAGCGGTTCGAGGGATTTCTTGGTGCCGTAGTAACCGCTTCCCGGCTCAAGGTAGTAGTCGTATAGGTGCCAGGCCAGCGATGGCCAGGCGTTGTTCAGCATCCATTTGATTACCCCGGTTGATTTATATTTGTTGCGGCCATAGGCCTCGAACATGGCGCGTTCGTTGTCGTAGGCGATGAGTTGTGCCTTGCGCAGGTAGTCGTCGAGATTGGTGGCCGCACCGTAGCGTCCGCGCATCGCATCGTTGAAAGGAGTGAAGGGAGTGTAAGCGCCCCCCTGACTGTGTTGAGTCCATACGTTGTCCTGCGGCCACAGGTGGTCGTCGCCGAGCATCCGGCGCATGTCCTCCACACTGGGGAGGGTTTTGCCAGTTCCGATCTCGGTTGCGAAGCCGAACGCGGCGCCGTCGCGATCCTCATACCAGTACGAAGGCGGTTCGTAATCGTAAGGCCCTCGCATCTTGACTCCCGTGGGACCGACCGTTGTCGTATAACTGCCCGCCGAGGCGACTGTGGGGTTCGGCCACTCCGTTTGAGCGACGACCTTCAAATACTCGCGCTCGACGTCTGGCGGGGCGAATTTATCGCTGCCATACCAAAACGTGAGCATGCTCGGATGGTTGCGCAGCAGGAGGAGTTGGTCACGAAGCGAAGCCACGGCGAGGGCTTTTGTCGCGTCATTCCATTGGCCCCACTGCTCCCAATAATCGCAGCAGCAGAACCCGGGAATGACAAAGATCCCGTTCTCGTCGGCGAGGTCAAGCAGGTGATCCGAACCAAGCTTCCCCTCGAAGCGCACGGCGTTAAGCCCCATATCGTGAACGAGTCGCATTTCCTGCTCTTCGCGCTTTGGGGTCTCCATGAAGAAAAGGTTGCGCGCCCAACCCGCACCGCGAATGAGAATGGGGTGGTGATTGACGGAGTAGAGGCGGTTGGTTTCCGAAGTCAACTCGGAGGTGACTTCCCGCACACCAAAACGAATGGTGCGCTCGTCCGACACTTTGTTGCTCACGGTCACACCTGCCTGCAGGCTATACATTTCCGGGGAACCATAACCGACGGGCCACCACAATCGCGGTTTCGCCAGGTGCAGGGCCGGGTAGTCGCTTGCGTCAAGACTTACCCTCTGGGTCCCGCCACCGGCCACGCTCACCGGGACCCTGGTCACAGCTCCATCGAGGGTCACTGCAACGACGCCGGACACCGGCTTGTCGCTGGTATTCTCCAAATCCATCGAGACGTTCAAGTCCGCCGAGGCGAGATTCGTGGCCACGCGACTGCGCACAAACGGATCGTGCATCCGCAGGACGCCGCTGGCGGTGACAAACACGTCGCGCCACAGCCCCAGCAATTTGTCGGGAGGCATCGGGGCCCAATCCACCCACGTGTGTCCCAAATCCCTGGGTCCCTGGCTCTGGATCCGCAACGCGAGCGCGTTCTTTTCGCCGGGTCGTGAGGCCTTGGTGATGTCCAAGGCAAAGCGCCGCATGGCTCCGGCCACTTGATTGGTGTCGGCAATTCGCTCGCCATTGAGCCAAACGTCAGCGCGGTAGCTGACCCCTTCGAGGTGGAGCGTGATTGCTTTTCCCGGCCATCTCTGCGGGCAGATCGAACTCGGTTCGAAACCACCAAGCGACAGAGAATGGGTTGCTCTGAGGCGCGCCCGGAGTCGGGGAACCCCGCCGGCCGCGCCCCATGCCCGGCCAGTCGCGCAAGTTCGTTCCGACAAATGGGTCGGGGTAGACGCCCGCATTCGCGAGCACCCCGGACACTGACGCGGGAATAGCCGTAGCGAACCACCCGCTGGCGGCGAAACCGGTTTTCGAGATGGCCTCCCCTTCCGGTTGGCCGCTTGATGTCTGCACCTGCCAGCCCTTCTTGAGCATGAGCCGGGCTCCGGCGGCCGGACTTTCCGCCGGGCCGCCACTCGTATTTAGCCGCCCACCCTCGACTCTGGCCATGCACCGAGCCGACGTCATGCAATCCACTGCGGGAACTGCATGAGGAAAATGCGATGAACGCAGCGCTCGCCACGAGCACCTGAATTCGACGTGCATCGATTAGATTTCTCATAGTTGTCAGGCGCTGGATATTTTTCAATTGAGCATATCTCTTACTTGATAGGCACGGCAGTGGCGGGAGTGTTGTATCCTTCGAGCCTGACCCAGCGGGGCTTTGTGTCTTTTTGAACGGTTCCGTGAATCTCCGCAGTTTCGCCGGGAAAGACGGTGATGTAATTGTCGTCGTAAAGGATCGGGAGGATTTCGTTCCCATCGCGCTTGGCGGTAATGGACGCGCGCTCAAAAAAGGCTATGTGCCCGGAAGGATTGTGCAAGCGGATGGTGACGTGGCTCTCCTTGCCGATTTTCGTTTGCGTTGCTATCATTTCAACGGCCACAGGCGGCATCGTGTTCAGCGCGGTCATGTCAGCCCATTTGTCCTGCCGCAGAGTCATCACCATGTCATGCCCTCGCGCGCCGAGGTCGTCGTCTTTTTGCGATTGCCAGTAAGTCGTTGTCCACGACAAGTTTTCCAGTGTCGTCAAACAACTGGCAGCGCACGAAGAAAACCGGCGAGCTTTCAGGATATCGGGGCAATGACAAGACTTGTGTTGCGCCGTTGAAAGAAATCGCGATGCCATTTGTGGAACGATCGTCGCGCACCTTGCCGTCCAGATCGTAAATGCGCACGCGAACGCGCAGGCCGCGCACGTCGCCGGGTGTTTGATTGAACACGATGATTCTGGCCTGGCTGTTGTCGCCGGCCGCGTAGTAATCGAAAACCACGGATAGCGGACGCAAGCCCTTTCTTCGCGCCGTAGTAGGCGACCGCCGGGACTCAAGTAATAATCAATGAGGTTGCCGTAAAACGAAGGCCAATGGCTGTTCAGCATCCAGTAGCCGACCATCTTGTGGGTTGCCCAGCCGGACGCGGCGAAATTCTCAAACTGCGCGCGGGTGTTTTCGTAATGAGCAAGCTGGGCCTTCCGCACAAAATCTTCGACGTTGGTCGCAGGGCCGTAGCGTTGATTCACCGCCAGCCGGATGTTGGACAGCGTGGAATTTCCGCCCCACGCGCCGGCGTGCATGAACCAGGTTTCGTTGATGGGCCAGAGCTTGTCCGCGGGAATGAATTTCTTGAGGCTCTCCAAAGTGGGAATGTGCTCGTTGTCGCCCTGCTCGACGTTGGAGCCGAAGGTGGCGGGATATTTTCCGCTGAACCAATAAATCGGCGGCCGCCAGCAATAGGGGCCTTCCATGCGGATGCCATCCCACATCTGATCTCCGTTCGGGCCTCTCGCAAAAGACGAGACGGTATCCACCGTGGCGTTTTGCCAATGCAGTTCGGAAAGAATCTGGTGGTATTCCTTGCGAATTGCCTCCGGCGGCAGGCCGTCGCTGCCGTTCGCCCAGACAAACACGGACGCGTGCGGACGCAGCATCAGGATTTGCGAACGAAGACTCTCCGGCGCGACTCGGCGATCCTCCTCGCTCCACTGATTCCACTTCTCCCACTGGTTGCAGCACATCCAGCCGAACATGAGCGGAATGCCCTCCTCGTCAGCAAGCTCGACAATGTGCTCGCTGGAGATTTTCGATTCCCAGCGGAGAAAATTGATGCCGAGGTCCTTCGCGTAGCGCAAAATTCCGCCTTCGCGCTGCGGATCGTAGCGAAAGAGCAGGTCGGGAGTATAGTCGCCGCCGCGAACAAGAAAATCGCGCCCGTTCACCTGCAAATAAAAATTTCCGCCTTTGCCGATGTCGGGGAAACTTTCGTCGTTGTCGCGAAGCGGCGTGATTTTGCGGATGCCGAAGCGGATGTGCGAACTGTCCGAAAGCGTTTCGTTCCGCACAAACTCCAGTTGAAGGTCGTAAAGCGCCGGCGTGCCCATGGTGTATGGCCACCAGAGGTCGGGATTCGTCACGGCCAATTCCGGAAACTTGTCCGGCGCGAATTGGACTTCGCGGTCCTCGCCGGCGGAAAGATTGTTGACGGATTGTTCGAAACGAATCGTCGGTTTTCCCGGCGGCGAAATTGTTCCCTTCAACGTGCCGCTGACCGCCTGCGTCGAAAGATTGCGCAGGCTGGCGAAGACCGTGAGCTTGGCGGTGGATTCAGCTTGCCCCGTGGAATAGGCGGCTGAACTGCCACCCTGTGCGTCTGGAATTTTATTCCACGGGGCGAGATTTAGTTCTGAATTCACGAGCGCGTGGTTGACCGAAACAGCGCCCGTCACACGCAAATATACCGGTTTCCAAACGCCGGCGTTGCGGTCCGGCACGAAGGAAATGCCGGCCCCGGTATTAGCTCTCTTCCGGCCCTTGAAGCCGAGGTATTTCCAGTTGATCCAGTCATACCAACTGTCCGCCAGTTCCACGCCGTCCACGTCCTGAATCAATCGTTCGGGCGTCACCTTGACGGCGAGCACGTTCCGCGCGCCGCGCTTGATCCACGGCGTGACATTCAATTCGTGAGCGGCATACATTCCGACGATTTGTTTGTTGTCGGCGATCCTCTCGCCGTTGAGCCAGATTTCGGCCCGGTAGTTGATACCTGGAAATTCGAGCGTGTAGAATTCGCCGGCGGGAGCTTTGAACGTCGTTCGATACCACCAGTCCTGCTGGTATAAATCCGGCGGAACTGTCAGGAAATTCGTTCCGACATACAGGTTGGAATAGACGCCATCCTCCTGAAGTATTTCCAGAACCGTGGCGGGCATCCGGTGGATCGGATGCCAGCGGGAATCTCGATAGCCGGCGATGGAAATTGCCGAGCCGTCCGACGGCGCTTCCGTCGCAGATGCAAGTTTCCAGTTCTCGACGAGTTCGATGCGAGAAGGCTTTTCGGCAGCCGCAAACAATGGCGTGGCGCCAATCCCCAACACAAGAAATGCTTTGGAGATAATGCGGAACATGCGGCTATTTCGCCTTCACGACAACCGTTGCCGCTTTCAGCCCGTCGGCCTCGGCTTTGAGCGTGATTTTCCCAGCGTCGCCTTTGGGCCGGAGAATGGCCAGGCAACGACCTTCATAAGCTTTGCGGACCGGCAGATGGAAGCTGGAGGCATCGTTCGGCGCAGGACTGCCGGTGGCGGCGAGTTCGCCAGCGCCGGTGACGGTGAAGCGGATCGGAATCGCAGCGGTGGGAACAACTATGCCGCGACGGTCAACAACTTCGACCGTGACGTAGGAAAGATCATTTCGATCGGCTCGAATTGTCGAACGATCCGCAGTGAGGCGAATTTCTTTCGGCTCACCTGCTGTGCGAAGGTTCGCGGTGGCAACACGCTTGCCGCCGGTCAGACCGATGGCGCGGAGTTCACCGGCCTGATATGGAACCTTGAAGCGTGTGACCATTTTTCCGCCAACCGGTTTGGTTTCGATTTCCTTTCCGTCCAGTTCAAGACGCACGGATTCGCAACTGGAATAAACCGTCACGTCAAGCGGCTGGCCTTCAGAGCCGGGCCAGGTCCAGCTTTGGCGCTCGTCGGGATAACCCCAGCCGCTGACGCGCTCGGTGCGATTCGTTGGCAGCGGAGCGTGTACAGCGAGATTTATTTTCGCATCGCCCCAGACGACTTCGCGGTAATAGTGCTGCGGTTTTTTGAAGCCGCAAATGTCAACGTCGCCGCACCAGGCGTTGAACCACGGAAAGCGATTGGCCGTGTTCCCAATGGAATTACCGATGCCGGTTTCGCCGAGGTAATCCCACGCTGTCCAAACGAAATCGCCGATGATGTAGGGATGTTTCTCAACAACTGACCAGTAATCGAAAACGTTTTTCGGATACGATTCGGTTCCCATTATCACGCGCTGTGGATTTCGGGCGTGGTCGGATTCATATCGGTTCGGTAGATAGTTATAGCCGCCGACGTCCAGATAAATGAAACCGGCGTCGGAATACGTGTCCCAATTTCCTCCCCTCCAATTCAAGCACATACCCTGAGTGACTGGGCGAGTGGAGTCGTGCGAAAGCACCGCGTCGCGCAGCATCTTCGCCGTCGCCTCGGCCCGGTATTGTTCGGGAATTTCGTTGCCGATGGACCACATGATTACCGAAGGATGATTGCGGTCGCGCCGGACCATCGAAGCGATGTCGCGCTCGGCCCAATCTTTGAAATACAAATGGTAGTCCTGTGGATTCTTGCCCTCATTCCAACAATCGAACGCCTCATCAATCACCAGCATCCCTAACCGGTCGCACGCATCGAGGAACTGCGGCGACGGCGGATTGTGGCTGGTGCGAATGGCGTTGAAGCCATACGCCTTCATCAATTCGATGCGACGTTCTTCCGCGCGATCAATCGTCGCGGCGCCGAGCGGGCCGTTGTCGTGATGCATGCAGCCGCCTTTGAGTTTCACCATTTCGCCGTTCAACTC
Organism: uncultured Verrucomicrobiae bacterium; assembly: GCA_963760675.1. Taxonomy (GTDB): domain Bacteria; phylum Verrucomicrobiota; class Verrucomicrobiia; order Limisphaerales; family BOG-1460; genus CAVXEG01. The sequence continues at coordinate 268,422 of CAVXEG010000009.1, read as the reverse complement.
GAAACCGTTCGTGGCGCTGACGCTGATGGTGCGGATGCCGAACGTCGTTCCAGCGCGGTCGAAGGTTTTTTGGTTTTCAACCAACTCGACTTCGGCGCGATAAAGCGCGGGACTGTTCAGCGACCACAGAACGGGTTTGTTGACCGAAAATTCCTGCGCGAATTCCTGTTGCTTGCCGGCGGGAACATGAATTTCAACTTCCTGCGGCTTCGTGGCTTTGCCGTCCGGACCAATCAGGCGAGTGCGCAACCGAATCGCGGAATCCGCTCCGCGACTATTTTCAATCGTGGTGAAAACGCTGACCGTTGCAGAGGTTTTTGAGATGTTCGTTGCGACGACATGCACGCCAAAAAACGGAATGTGGGCCGGATCGGCAACCGCCAGCCAGACGTGACGATAGATTCCAGACCCGCTATACCAGCGACTGTTCTTGCCAGTGTTCTTGACCTGGACCGCCAGAACATTTTCCTGACCGGCGGGTTTGAGATGCGGCGTGAGATCAAAAACGAACGGCGTGTAGCCGTAAGGATGATTGCCGAGATGCTGGCCATTAATCCAGACGTCGGCGTTCATATAAACGCCATCGAAACAGATCGTGACATTTTTTCCGGCATCCGAAGCCGGCAATGTGAAATGCTTTCGATACCAGCCGGTGCCGCCGACGACATAACCGGTGGCAGCGCCACCGGCGCTCATCGCGGGATCAAACGGACTCGTCAACGCGGCGCGCCGTTGGTGGACGGCAAATCCTCAATGCTCCAGTCGTGCGGCAAATCGAGCACGCCGCCATGCGCTGTCATCGAATCCGGGAGCTTCCACGCCGTCCGCATCGGCGCGCAGAAAACGCCAGTCGGAATCGAAGGACGTTTCATTGTTGCTGGCGAAGCGGTCCGCGCCAAACGCGCTCAGGCAAGCGGCGACCAGGACAAGAAATGCAACCGGAATCGTAAGAACTAATTTATTGGACATATGTTTTACCGCGCGATCAGCGCATCCACGGCAACCGGTCCTGCACCGCGATTGACAATGGCGATGGCGTGTTTGCCGGGAGCAAGGCCGGTCACTTCACACACCGTTTGCTGCGCTTGGCGCGGACCGCTCGTGGACAGGTCCGCCGTGGCGCGGGTTTGGCCGTCAATTTGAATTTCGATCTTACCGGCGCCGGTTCTTTCGGGGCGATGACCTGGACGCTGGTGCCGGTGAACGAACTACTCCAGACATCGCCGGGCGTGTCGCTGGTGGTGAGGTCGTTGTTGAAATCGCCGGTGCCCAGATTGCAGCGGCGAATCCATCCGGGATAGCCGTGCGCCCGGATCGTCGTCATTGATCCAGCCCTTGTCGTGGGTGATGCGCAGAACGCGGCACGCTCGACGCCAGTGATTGATTGGTGATTCCCGGCATCGGCTGCGCTGTTCCGCTCGGGCGTCACGGTCAAACCCTGATCGTCTTGAGACAAACGTCATCGGAACATCGGAGCCGAGCAGTTCGACTTTGGAGACTTTGCCCAGTGTCGCGCCGCCGGCGCGGAGAGCTTTGAGCGTGATCGGGCCGTTGGTCCAATTCATCAGCGCGGCATAAACGTTGCCGTTGTTGCGGGTGTAGCAAATGGAATTTGCATTTTCCTGACAGACTTCAAACGGCCGCGAGGCATAGACCGCTTCGCCGTTGACTTTCAACCACGCGCCGATGTCTTTGGCAGATTTGGATCACCTGCGGATCAAGGTCGCCGCGGCCATGCTGGGTGAGATTGAGCAGCATGGTTCCGTTTCGCGCAGACGTTCTGCATCAACAGTCCGGTGATTCTTCTGGCATCCATGTATCTCTGCCCGGCTCGGTAGTGCCAGTCGGCGATGGTGGTTTCGGTCTGGAATGAATAGGCCATGATCTGCGGTTCGATGATCGGCCTCGGAGCTTTTGACCAGCGAGCGTTCAACGTGATGGGAAGCAGTTCGGGGCTGTTTTGGAAGCTGTTGTAACGCCCGCCGACGCCTTTGAGGTTGATCACGACGTCCATTTTCCCATGGTTCCACTTCAGAGATTTGTTGTAGTAATTCGCGGCCAGCGGCGGAGCGAGAAATCCCAGCCCCATGTGCACGCCCATATCCACTTGGGAATCGCCGGCGTGCTCGTCGAAATAAATCACGTCGGGATGATATTTGGTGATGGCGTCATCCACTCGCCACATGAACTGGTTGGCGAAGGGCGAAAGCAACGGATCTTTGTCTGATGTGTGAACCGGCCCGTAAAGATCCACCGGGTCCATGCCTTCCCACCATTTTCCTTTTCCGTCGAGAATCGTTTGCAGCGCGTCGTAAGGCACGCCCTTCTTCGGACCCCGTTCTTGTCGCTGGTGTAACGCACCGGCATGAACTGGCCCCAGGTTCGCGCCGGCGAGTCGTGAAAGCCGATGCCAAAACGCAGCCCATGCTGGCGCGCGGCTTTTTCCCATGTGCCGACGACGTCCACCTTGGGGCCGACGTTGACGGAATTCCACGGCTGATACTTCGAATCAAAGCAATCGAAATTGTCATGGTGAACGCCCATCGCCATGAAATAACGCGCTCCCATTTCGACATACAAGATCCATCAACTCATTTGGCTTCCATCGGTCAATCACCCAATTGTGAGCGATGTCCTTGTAACCGTATTCCGACGGATGACCGAAGTGATTGGTGTGGTAACGGTATTGCGCGTTGCCCTCCTATACATGCCGCGCGCATACCAGTCGCCCTGCTCGGGCATGGATTGCGGATCCCAATGCGCCCATGCGCCGAACTTCGCATCGCGCCACCACTCCGGCGTCTGGTAATGCCGGCTGATCTCCTTCCAGTCGGGAGAATAAGGACCGGCGCCACCGGCAACGGCGGCAGATTCCAGATGTCCGGCGGCAAACCGAGATCGCCGTCGCCGACAATTATTTGGTCAATGTTCACCGCGACATCGTTCGTCGCCAGACTGATGGCCAGCGTGGCCTTTGCGGGAATCGCCAATTCAATGATCGCGTTGAGAAATGAATTGGTGAGCGCGCCAGATGAATGAACATTCACTTTGCGTGCCGGCTGATCGTTGATCGCGACGCTGATGGTGCCCGACGTTTGACCGACGCATAGCGAATCGCCAATTTGCCCGCGGCCGGCAGGCCCGTGAATTGATTCCCTGGCCGGAATTCGTCAACGGCGACCGAACGCCTCCGGAAGCGCCGCGATCAGCGATCTTTGAAGCGCCGCCGATGCGTGCGGCTTTCTCCGCCTCGAACGTGTGCGTTTCAGCAGCGACGGCCGAGGTGGCGGCAAATAATGCAAATAAAGTTCCGCCAGCAGTATCCAGATTTGGTTCACATGTTTTGTTTGCCATGACAGTTATCTCCTTGTTGGTTCAGTTGCCAGCTGATCAGGCCACCCAGTTCACCCAATCCAGCGGATTGCGACGGCCAAGTTTCAGATGGAGTTCCACCGGCTTTCCTTCCGGCAAGTGGAAGTCGCAAGCGCCCTGCCGGGCTGGGGATTTGCCACCAGAACATCGGACCGGCGGGAAACTCCCTCGATGCCATATCGGGCAATCAACGTGATGTCCTGTTTTCTCACCGAGGTAACCGTTAGGTCCACTGTCCGGGTTCCATGTCCCAAGTGAGTTTGTTAAGCCTGGCAAACGTCCGGAGCAACATCCCGTTGATCGATCCTTTCACCAGCGAAGGCGGAAGCGCGGGAAGCACCTCGATGACGCCGGGCCGGGAGTAGGCCAGCATTTCCATCATGATGGTAGGAATCCCGCCTTGCGCATCGGGCATGGCGTTGGCGTAGGGATCGTGAGAACATCGGAGAGTAGGTCCGACGTAGCCTTCTTCGATCAATTGCCGCAGTTCGCTTTCGACCATGTAGGAGTCTTTGAGCCGCGCTCCCAACCAGCGCGCGATGACAGCGGCCATGAGCAGCCAACCGCTCCGGAACACGATGCCGATTGGCGATCAGTGCCGCCTTCGCGAGTTGAGGCGTGCGATCCGGGTCAATTTCGTCGCCCGGCCAGATTCCGATGAGATGAGAGATATGCCGTTGGACATAACGCTCTCCGAGTGTCGGCCAGGCCCATTCCTTCATGGCACCGTCCGGTTCGAGCAGGTAGGGCGGCAGCTTGGCGAGCATCGCCTTCCACTTTGGCACGCTGTCGGCCTCGATGCCGAGCAACTCGCAAGCTTCGATCAAATTGGCCAGGACTTCCCGGCACATCGCGATGTCCATGCTGGAGTTGATCACCAACATGCAGGAAGGATTCAGGTTGCCGGGATTGTTCTCCGGCGAGAAGGATGGGGCGAAGACGAAATTCCCATCCTTGTCCGTGACCGTCAGGAAATCCTCGTAAAACACCGCCAGATCCTTATAGGCCGGCACTGCGCGATTACGGAGGAAATCCAGGTCGCCGGTGACCAGATAGTGGTCCCAGAACAGCGCACACACCCAGGGTCCGCCGGCAAGCCAGTAGGGATGCGGCCACGTTTCGCCGGTCGCGGCCGAACCAGCGTGATCGTACATGGTTTCGACGCCACACTCTTTGTTCGGCACGAGAGCCATAATGGGTGCCGCGCATGCCGAAAATATTCTTTGCGTTCGTGCGGAAATCCGAGACCAGGCTCTCCATCCAGTTGAAGCAGGCTTCCTCACCTTCGCGGTGATCGCCCAAGGCCATGGGCGCGAGCTGCAGATTGATGTTGGCGTTGATCTCGGCCGACATGCTGCAGAACTTGCCGCTGGTGAGGATGAACCAGTAGCGGCACATCTCGAATATCTTCTCGAGAAAAGCGCCCGAATAGCCCGGGCTGGACCGTTGATCCGAAAGAAGCTCTTCGGAAGAAAATCCATGTCTGGAGGCGCCGCCGAAATCCACGGTAACGCGATTAAGCATTTCGGACTGGAGCTTGCGCGCGCGATCGAGCAGAGCCGGATAGTCCGGGGTTATACTCTTCCAGCGATTGCCGAACAGCCTCCACCTTGTCCTCGCTGTAGTCGGGAAAGTATTCAATGCGCGTGAGCAGCATTACGGACGATGCATTCTCGATGACCAGAGTGTTTCCCTCCATCCGCGCCGCGCCGCCGTCGCGGACGACGCGGGTCACGCCGGCGTAGCCTCTGTTGTCTGTCGGATGGCTCCAAACGGCCCTTGTAGATCAACCGCTGCTCGTTGCAAGTCCGTCTGGGCGTTGCTTTGTCCGCCCCCCAGCACCGCCACCTCCGCCTCCGCCGGACCCTCCGCGTCCTCCTCTTCCGCCGCGCCCTCCCGCGACTGCCGATAGCGTGATGCGAACATTCACCGACTGCCCCTTGGGGGCGGTGAGCCATTGCACCACGAGGTTGTCGGGCCGGGAAGTAAAAGTCCGACGAACCCACTCACCGCGCTCGTCCGTCCAGTGAACCTTCACCTCGGTGCTTTCGAAATCAACCGTGCGGAGATAGTCCTTGACCGAAGTGCGCTTCTCGGAAACTCAAGACGCATCGAGAATCCCCCGCCTCCGCCGAATCCCATTCCGCCGGGTCCGGTCAATCGCTCACGCCATTTCTGGTAACCGAGTGCCGCAGCCTCGTGGTATTTTCCGTCCAGCACCATTTGCCGAACTTGCGGGAAAATTTCCGCGATATTGGGGGCCTCAGAGGGACTCCTGACGCGGCACGTAAAGCATTTCGTGGCGGAAAGGAATCTGTTCCGAATGAAGGATCGCCCGCCAACTCGATGTTCATGGCTCCATTGCCGGAGAGCAGAGTGCCGTTGCCCGGCGCGATGCTGCAAAAACCCCGCCTCGGCACAATGTTTCGCCTGACTCGTTCCGCCAGCGGCATCGGCGAAATTTTCACCTCGGCCGATTGCCGTATCTGCGAACACCGGCGGCTTGGGCAATAACTGGTCCTACCTTGCGCGGCGGAGATAATTGGCGGAGCGGTTGTCGCCGCCGGTTGGTATTGGTGTTTGAGAACTATTCTCGGCCGCGGCGAGCGGCGGAAGAAACTCGAGTGAACCCGCGACTCCGGCGGCGACCGCGCTTTTTGCAATGAATTCTCTGCGTTTCATAGTCACCTCATCTGGTCATTCGAAACGATTCACCCTTTCCGAGTTTCAACTCCCGCGTGATTGAACCATAGCGCAACTTTGTGGACCCGCCATTGAGCGAACGGACCGTGCCTTCAGTCAGCTTTCCGTCGCGCCAGGCGATATCAACTTCAAAACCGCCGCGTGCACGCAGTCCACGGACGGAGCCGCTTGCCCAGCTTGGCGGCAGCGCAGGCAGCAAGGAAATTTCTCCGGCGTGACTTTGCAGCAGTGCTTCGGCAATGGCCGCCGTGAGACCGAAGTTGGCATCGGATTGATTGTTTCTCCCATTATGCAAATTGTCAGCGAGGGAACTTTTCATCAGCGCGCCGAGCCATTGTTCGACTTTCTCGCCGCGCTCCAACCGGGACCACACGCAGGCGTCCCAAGCGGTGATCCAGCCGCCCCGAGCCTGGCGCGTTTCCATCCATTTGTTGATTGCGCCGGCGAGTTCGGGATTGCCGCGCAAAGTGATGGTGCTGCCGGGGAAAATCGGGAAGTTCGGCGAGACGTTGTGGCCTTCCGGTCCCGGAGACCAGTCTTCAAGCCATTCCTGCAAGAATCCACGGCTGTTAATCCGGTAGGGCGGAAGCTTTGGCAGCTTAGCGGCGAGGCGGTCACCAAGAGATTTATCTGTCCCCAAAATATTTTCCGCTTCGATGCAGTGCGAAAATAATTCGCGAATGAGCGCAATGTCCAGCGTCGGTCCGGGAGACAAGGATGCGGTGTTTCCGTTCTGGTCGAGATACGTGTGTTCAGGAGACATCGAGAACGGCGTGACCAGCCAATGGTGTTTTGGTTCCTCGACCAAGAGTTCGGAAAGGAATTGAGCCGCGCCGCGCATCACCGGGTAATTCTCGCGGAGAAATTCTTCATCACCACTGAACAGGTAATGTTCCCAGATATGCTGGCACAACCATGCCCCGCCGACGGGCCACATGCCATATTTCGCGGCGTCCACCGGCGCGGTGCCACGCCAGATATCGGTGTTGTGATGAAGCGTCCAGCCGCCGCAGTTGTAATAAGTCTTCGCCGTCTTCGCGCCCGTCTCGGACAAGTCCTTGATCAGGGCGAACAGCGGCGGCGTGCATTCCGTCAAATTGCAAACCTCAGCGGGCCAGTAGTTCATTTGCAGGTTGATGTTGACCGTGTATTTGCTGCCCCAAGGCGGAAGCAGCGCCTCGTCCCAGATGCCTTGCAAGTTCGCCGGCTGGCCGCCGACACGGCTGCTGGAAGCGAGAAGGTAACGGCCGAACTGAAACGCAAGTGATTCCAAATTCGCATCCGCGCCGCCGTTCCGAATGGCTTTTAATCGCTCGTCCGTCGGCTTCTCGTTTTGCGCAGCGTCGCCGATTTGCAAATGCACGCGGCCCATCAGGCTGCGAAAATCGTCCACGTGCCGCTGGTGAAGAGTTGCAAATTTTTTTCCGGCAACGGCGTCCAAAACTTTTTTGCATCGCGCAGCCGGATCGCCGCTGATGTCGTGATAATTGACGAAACTCGTCGCCACCGCCACCACCAGCGTGACGGCGTTGGCGCCGTGGATATTGAGCGTCGAACCGGCGGCTTCGGAAGTTCCTCCGTCGAGTTGCGCGGCCAGCGCCGCCTCGTATTTCAAACCTTCACCCTTGGTCCGCGCGATCAGGCCCCCCATGCCGGTGGGCGGAGCCGAAAACGGGCCTTTCCAGGCTCCGTCCATGACCAGACGATCCCGGCTGGCAACGCATGTTTCCAAATATGGGCTGCGGAATTGCGCCCCAAAAGAAATATGACCGGGCTTGTCCGCGCTGATGCGAATCAGCAGGACGCGGTCGGGCCACGACACAAATGCCTCCCGCGTGATGATCGCGTCGCCGGAGCGATAACTCACTTTGGCGACACCGGTTTCCAGGTCCAATTCACGCCGGTAATCCGTGAAGTTGGTGGAGTCGCATGAAAGCAACAAATCTCCGATTGGCTGGTAGGCTTCCTGCGCCTTGGGGATTCCCCAGAAATGCTCGTTGGCCATTTTTTCGGCTTCTTGAAATTTATCCGCGAAAACGAGATCGCGGATTTGCCCGAAATACTGGAATGCATTCGTGTCGTCGTAATCATGCGGACGTCCCGACCAGAAAGAAGATTCATTGAGCGCGATCCGTTCCTGCGGCGCGCCGCCGAAGACCATCGCGCCAATCATCCCGTTGCCCAGCGGCATGGCCTGGAGCCATTCGGTTGCCGGCTGGCGATACCAAAGCACCATGTCACGTGAATCTGTGTCTGCCGCTCTGCAAAGAAGTGTCGAGCAGTAGAGGGCCACAATTGCGAATGGACTAAGGATGAATTTAAGATGCATCTGATAAATTCCATTGTTTCGTGTGTAAAGCGCGTAGGGTTCAACATCGCTGAGCCGATCATGCAAACTGGAACGAAACAAATTCACGAGCACAAATTGGCGTGTGTTCAGACTAAATACCGTTTTTAAAGAAAAGTGCCGCTGCAGATGCGGATGCCAACTCGACTTGCACCTGGCGATCCGTGCTTTCAAGGAGTTCCTCGTGTGACGGTTGCCACGCAGTCCCCGTTTTGATTTCCGTACCGGCGAGCGTCACGCCAGAGGTGGCGGTCAATGACGAAGCCTGCAAACGCCATAGCCTGGCGTCCCGGTCGGCGGGCATGGAAACCAGCAAATTTTCTTGCGCGTCCTTGTTGATCAAGACCAGGCGCGTGCTTCCGTCCGGCAAATCGGCTGCCCATGCGCTGGCATTGGCAGGAGGCTGATCAAAACTCACCGGGCGCATCCGGCCTCCGGCCAGCACACCCGCCAGCTTCATGCCGTAAAATACCGGACGGGCTTTGAAGCCCATCTCGCGACTGCCGGCAATGGGTGTATAAAAACTGCCCTCGGCGGCAATGGCTGCGCCGTCCGGCGTGAGGTTTTCTCCGGGCAGATGTCCGCCCAGTGAACTGCGGATCACACTTGCGCCTCCGCCATGAAGATTCACACCCGCACAACCAAAGCTTGCCAGCTTCAACAGATAATCCGCCGCCCAAAGCGCCGAGCAAAACGCATTACTTACTCCCGGTTTGCCGCCACGATAGCACGAGTTGCCCTCGGTCATCCGGTAAACGAGATTCGATTGCCGCGCCGCGCTGATGATTCGTGGCACGTCGCGATCCAGGTTGCGGGCCGGCGCCAGCAACCGTTCCGCAGTCACGCTTGGATTATCCGGCGGCCCCATGACGTAGTAATGTCCGCTGCAGGTTACGATTCTTCCCGGCAAAAGTTGAGGCGCCTCTTTTACGAAACCCGTAATCCACTGCATGTTGTTGCCGATGTCCGGCCCGCCGAATTTTGCGTCCGGCACCCGCGCGATCACTGCTTTGGCAAACGTGACCCATTGGACAAGGTATTTGTCGAAGTTCCAATCCGGACTGCGCAAACGATTGTTGGCATCACGGTAAAACTCCGGTTCGTTTCCAATCTGAAAACAGATTAGACGGGTGCGCAGTTCTTTCGCCACGTAAGCGGCTTCCTCCGCATCGCGTTCGGGCGTGGCGGTACCGAGATTTAATCCATAGATCGCGTTCCACCCGGTGGCCTCCAAAAACTCAGCCAACCGATCCACGGCGACCGGTTCAATGGCCGACAACGATCGCGGCATCCAGTTGTTGTCATCGCGGCGTGCGGATTCAGGCAGCTCAGGTGGTTGGGCGGTTGCTGAAGTTTTCCACCAGCAGAATTCGCTGGAATTGCCGCCGAGTCGCAAGAGGCCCTTGGGCGCGAGCGTTTTGAATAGCGAAACAAGTCCGTCGTTGTCCGCTGCGAAAAAAGTCGGATCGGCCAACTGCATCGTTTCACAACTGAAACCCAGATAGTCAACTGGCACCGGGTCGGCAGCGGCGTTTCCAAGCGATAGTCGGCATTTCAGCGCGCCCTCCTGTGCCCAGAGCGGAGAACTGGCCAACGCACCAGTTGCCAGCGCCGTGGTTTTTAGAAAGTCCCGCCGATTCACAACTGTTTCTCTTAGCAAGCCGGTTGTCCGGTTGGCGATTAGTTATTTCGCTGCAATGGCCAGCGGCAACTTCAGTCGGATGTCGTCCGACGCCGCGCCGACAAGAAATTCGTATTCGCCCGGTTCGACGATGTAATCCTTCTTGTCCGTGTCCCAGTAGCGCAATCTGCTGGCGGGCACTTCGACCGTGACTTCGCTCGATTCGCCGCTCTTTAGATGCACACGGGTGAAACTGCACAGCGCGAGCTTCGGCTGCGGGACCGCGGAATTGACGTGGCGAAAATAGACTTGAGCTACTTCATCGCCGTCAAGCTTGCCTGAGTTTTTGAGTGTGAACGTGACCTTCGCCATACCATCAGCAGAAATATTTTTCGACTCCAGTTTGCCGCTCGAAAAATCAAACTTGGTGTAGCTCAAACCGTGACCGAACGCGTAGAGCGGCTTGCCGCTGAAATAGCGGTACGTGCGATTGGTCATCGAGTAATCCGTGAAGGCAGGCATGTCCGCCGTGGCGCGGTAGAATGTCACCGGCAAATGGCCGGAGGGATTGATCTCGCCGAACAAAACTTCGCCGACAGCCTGGCCGCCAGCCTCGCCCGGATACCACGCCTGGAGAATCGCGGGCAGGTGTTCGTCCTCCCACGGCAACGCGATGGCCGAGCCGCTGCAATTGACCATGACCATCGGTTTGCCGGTCGCATGAAGCGCCTGTACCAGTTTTTCCTGCACTTCGGGCAATTCAATTGAACTACGATCGAACCCTTCGCCTTCCTGAGCCGGAGTGATGCCACCGACATAAATGATCACATCCGCATTCGTCGCGTTGTTGAGAGCCTCTGCGGCAAGTTCCGCCAAGGGACGAGTCGTGGTGTTGTCCTGAGCGCTCCAGGCTGCAGTAGCCCTGTTGGTGGTGACGGGACTTCCCAGCGCAAATGTGACTTCGACATTCGGACCGGCGACTTGCTTGATGCCGCTCAAGATTGAAGTCGGATGCGAAGCCGAGCCGTGATAATTGCCGTGCAGCATGGATTTTGAGTCGCCATTCGGACCGATGACCGCAATGCGTTTGAATTTGGAGCGGTCGAGCGGCAGGATACCGTCATTCTTCAGGAGCACCAGCGATTGCCGGGCAAGCTCCAATGCCACCTGCCGGTGTTCGGGTGTGTCATTGTCCTTGAGCGTGTACTTCGAGTAAGGAACTTTGTCTGCCGGATCGAACAAGCCCAGTTTGAAGCGCGTCCACAACGTATAATACAGCGCCTGGTCAACGTCTTTTTCCGTGAGCAAACCCTGCTGCACCGCGCGCACCAGCGCGTTGTAATCGCCGCCGCAACACAGATTGCAACCGGCTTTCACGGCGTCCGCCGCTGCCTCCTCGGCAGTTTTGGCGTAACGATGCTGCCGCCAAATGTCGCCGATGGCGTCGCAATCAGACACGACGTAACCTTCAAAACCCCATTTCTTGCGCAGCAGGTCGTCAAGCAGCAGCGTGCTGGCGCAGGCGGGAACGCCAAAGACCGAATTGTAAGCGCCCATCACGCCGGCGACATGACCCTGGCGCACCACAGTCTCGAACTGCGGCAGATATGCCTCGTAGAAATCGCGCTCCGACGGAACGGCGTCGAAACGATGTCGGTCGCGCTCCGGTCCGCTGTGAACCGCGTAATGTTTGGCGCAGGCCATCGAAAGCATGTAATTCGGATCGTCGCCCTGGATTCCTTTGACGAACTCAACCCCAATTTTGCCGGTGAGAAACGGATCTTCGCCGTAAGTTTCCTGGCCGCGACCCCAGCGCGGGTCGCGGAAAATATTGATGTTCGGCGTCCAGAACGTCATTCCGTTCCACGTTTTGGTCTCGCCATTGTGCTTGGATGCGTAATCGTTGAACTTGGCGCGGCCTTCGATGCCGATGATCTGCCCCTGTTTGAGGAACAACTCCGGATTCCATGAGGACGCTCCGCCAACCGGCTCGGGAAACACTGTGGCAGCGCCATTGTTGGCAACGCCGTGCAGGGCTTCATTCCAGTAGTGATAAACCGGAAGGCCAAGCCTCGGAATGGCAGGCGCTCCGTTCATGCCTCCCTGCAATTGACCTACTTTTTCCGCCAGGGACATGCGGCGAATCAAATCTTCCTCGCGGGCTTTCAACGGCTTGGATGGATCGCGCCAGATCGGCGGCTCTTTCACGTCCGGCACACGCTGGGCGGCGGCGGTGAAAGCGTCCGCCAATTCGGACGCGCTAAAGGAAGCCACTGATGCGCCCTCGGCATTCTTGACTTCAACCGTGTTGAATTTCGCCGCACCCTTGCTCGCCACGAACGAGATTGTCAAAGGCCCCCTGAGCGAGTCGTCCTCATGTTCGACGGCGCCGGTAATGGTCGCCACTTTGCGCGCCCCGCCCGCCGTGGTGAAGATATCAAAATCCTTCGCCATAACCTTGTCTCCGACCGCGACATCAAAGACTCGCTCTCCCGGCCCGCCAGCCACCGTCTCCGCAGCTCCAATGGTGACGGTATATTTGCCGGCCGGTAAATGAGAGATGGTCACGGTGAAATTGGTGCCGTTGACGTCTTCACGGAACACGGCGCCGTCTCCCGTCGCCCCTTCAATGGCCATCCCCGGTCTGTCCTTGCGATGCGTGAAGCTGCCGTTGACGTTCACCTGTGGGCCGCAGGAAGCGCAGATTTCGTCCGCAGCAAACGCGACAGAGGCGGAAAGCAAAAGTGCCGAAAACAACGGGATGGCAAATGTGACGAAGAACAAACGGATGCGGGGTATTGTCATAATGTAATGCGGTTAAAGAGCGTTTCAATATTTGATTAAACTCATGACTGAGAACTAGTTTTTGCGGCTGACATTCACCGCCTTTCCGGTGTAATGAATGACGGCATCCGGTTCTTCCGTGACGGAAACTCCAGAACCATGATCTTTTGAAACCCACACGATTCTTAACGTGCGTTCTTTCAACATGCCGGGGAACTCGCCGCTTCGTTTTCCGATTTCCAAACTGAGTTTGGCGTCATTCCACGAAATCGGGATCGTGGCGTATTTGCCCTTTTCGTAGTTGTAATTATCCCCCTCGTCCTCGTAAAGCGTGAACTTGCCGTCCGCGCCCCGATAAATGCGCAGCTCAATTGGATCGGCGGGCTTCTCACTGGAAAACTGAACGAACGGTCCCAGCGGAATGATTGAGCCAGGCTTGACGAATAGGGGCAAAGTCTCGACCGAAGCTTTAGTTTCGACGCGCTGGCCGGCGGCGGCAGTTTCACCGGTCCAGAAGTTATACCATGGCGCGCTGCTGGGCGGAAGATAAACCGATTGATTCGTCACTCCGGCGGCAGTTACTGGAGTCACCATGATCGCCGGGCCGAAAAGATACTGGTCGCCGATGTTCAGCGCTTGCGAGTCCTTTGGAAAATCCAAAACCAGAGGCCGCATGAACGTGCTGCCTTCGGAAGTCACCTGCCACGCCGACGAGTAGAGGTACGGCAGCAGACGATAGCGCAAATCCAGATAGGTTCGGAGAATGCCTTGGGTCTTTTCGTCGAACCGCCAAAATTCCTTGCCGGGATTGAGGCCGTATGAACCATGCACGCGGAACATCGGGCAGAACGCGCTGAACTGGAACCAACGCGAAAACAGCTCCGCGTATTGCGGATTGGATGGATTTCCGTTGCCAGCGGACCGATTGCCGAAAAACCCGCCCGTATCTGTGTTCCAATAGGGTATTCCGGACAGCGAAAAATTAAGTCCGGCAGGAATTTGATTTTTCAAAACCTGCCAGGTTCCCTGAATGTCGCCCGACCAGGTGATCGCACTGTTGCGCTGTTGGCCGGCATAGGCCGAACGGGTGAGGATGACGACCCGCTTTTGATCCGTCGTTGCTCGTTGCCCTTGGTAAATTCCCATCGAGTGCATCAAGGGATAAGCGTTATAAACTTCATAGCCCGGACCCATCGGAGTTTCGTAATTGCGAAAACCCATGCCGCCGATTTCCGGCTCCGGCGCGTCGAGCCACCAGCCATCCGCGCCTTTGGAAAAAAGTTGGTCGCGCATCTGTTTCCAATACGTTTGTCGGCCCGCGGCGGCGAACGGGTCATACCATTGTCCCTGTCCGGGTGGAAAAGCGTAGCGTGTGACTTGAGGGAACATCCCGCCGGCGGCATTGAGTTCCTTGCTGTTCTCGCTGCCAAGATCAAATTTCGCCCAGACGGAAATGAGCGAGTGATAATGCATGTCGTGCAATTCCTTGAACATGCCTGCGGGATCCGGATAGCGCGACGGATCGAACAGATGCGATCCCCACGTGTTCGTGCCCGGCGGCCAGTATTGCCAGTCCTGAATAATTCCGTCCACGGGCACTTTCAGTTCGCGCAATTTTTTCGCCACGCCGAGCAGTTCCTCCTGAGAGGCGTAACGCTCCTTGCATTGCCAGAAACCCAACTCCCATTTCGGCATCAGCGGCGCATCGCCGGTGAGATGCCGATAAGCTTTCATCGCCGAATCAATCGTCCCGTCACCGAAGCAAAAATAGTAATCAATTGCCTTGCCGAATTCCGAAGACCAACGCAGAACTTTCGCGCCGACGTTTGAATCGCTGGCGCTCGAAGAAATCGTCGTGACGGCCGGATTGTCCCAGAGCAGCACGTAGGCTTTGCTCGACGTGATCACCGGAACGCCGACGTCCGTGTTCGCCTGCGCGAGCCGGACGCTGCCGCTGCCGGAGTTGTAATTCCACACGCCGCGCTGGTGCTGGCCTAGCCCGTAAATGCCTTCGTCCGACGTTGTCTCGAAGGATTGCGCAGCGGAGGTAACGGATGCGCCGGCAATGGTGGTCGGTTGAAATTTTCTTCCATCCAACGCTTCACGTAACAAAACGTGGTCAGCTGCATCGAGGAAACTTGCCGCGCCGGTCTGTTTATCAATTTTCACCTTCACAAGCGGCGTTGCCAAGGTGAATGCCTGGTCATTTTCCTGACGCGTCAGGGGCACATTCGCCTGAGTCGCAACGACGGAAAGGCTTTTCATTTCCGGCAATTCAGCGCCGGGCGCGTAGGTGACACGCACAATTTCCGGCGACCAGAACTGGATGCGCAGCGTGCCGCCATCCACGGTAAACTGTGCGCCGTCGGACAATTTCTTCGGCGCAGTGACCGCGGCCTTTGCGGGCGCAGCAGCCACGGCGAGAATTCCAATGATCAAGGTGGAGCAAAGATGTTTCTTAGCGCTTGTTCGTTTCATATAGAGTTTCATTCAAACTTCCACCAATCCACGTTCATCAACGGCGTACCGTTTCCGAAAAATTTCAGATAGAGATCATGAACGCCTCGAGCGCCAGTGATTTTGCAGGATTGAGTTTCCCAATTCTCCGGCGCGCCTGTGGCTTTGATTTTGAACGTGCCAATCGAATTTCCCGTTTCGCTGTCGAGCCGCAGCACGATTGTCGCGCCATCGCTCAATGTGGCAACGCTGGCGAGAAAGTTGGTCGGCCCTTGATCGCCGAAATCCACACCTTTGACTTTGATGTAAGCGCCATTGTCCGTGGCGGTCACGTACACGCCTTGTTTGTCGCCGCCGCGCGGCTTGGTCTTCACTCCCTTTTCATAACAGATCGTGGCGGCTTCAACCTGCGCATACGGATTGAAGGTGCCAACCGGGGGAACGCCTTCGTTGGTCCACCACGGAACTTTTTGAATCGTTCCGTCGGGATTGTACTTCATTTCCGCCACGCAGACGGAACGCCGTTCGCGTTTCACGTCGGATATTTCCCAGTTGAGCGTGTAATTGAAGCCGAAGACGTACGATTTGCCTTTGAAATCAATGATGCCGGGATGGTTTCCATCCGACAACTTGTTTGGATCCATGATCTGGCCCGTGAACGGCCAGGGCCCGGTGGGGCTGTCGCTCATGGAATAGCCGATGCCTTCGGGACAACAGGTCGAGGCGTACGCCAGATAGTAATGGCCGTTTCGCTTATAGAACCACGGCCCTTCCTGATAGTTCCTCGGTTTGACATCCGCCTTCACAATCTCGCCCGAATAGGAAATCATGTCCTTGTTCAGCTTCACATACCAGACGTTCGGATTGCCGAAGTACAAATAGGCTTGCCCGTCATCGTCCACAAAAACCGTGGGATCAATGTAGCCATTTGCTTTGTCAATTAGCGGTTTTCCAAGCGCCTCCTTGTAGGGCCCGAGAGGATTGTCTGCCACCGCGACGGCGATCACGTTCTTGGGCCAGCCCGGCACGCTGATCGGAACATACAAATAGAATTTGCCATCACGCTCGACGCACTGAGGCGCCCATGCGTCGTTTTGTTGCACCGCCCACTTGAACGTCGCCAGCGACGCAATCGCGCCGTGGTCGGTCCAGTTCACCATGTCTTTGGTCGAATAACATCGCCAGTCGAGCATCTTAAAGCCTCTGGCATCATCTTCGTCATGACTGGTAATCAGGTAAAGCGTATCCCTGTAAACCATCGGAGCTGGATCGGCGGTGAAACACGTTTGCACCACCGGATTATCGGCAAAACTTTTCGTTCCCGAAACCATCGCAGCAGCCACGACAGCACACGCAACAAGTTTATAAATTCGGTCTTTACTAATTTTCATACTCGAGATTGTTGTCTTTTCCACCGGCAGCAGGATGAGTGGTTCTGCAGTTCATGGCACAAAGGGACGCGGCGCGGACAGTTGTGTTTGCACTGCGACCATCGCTGGCGAAAGCCCGTCGGCAGTTGCCGTCAATTTGAATTCCCCGGCGTCGCGCGTGGATTGAACAATGATTTGCCCGAGACCGTTGAACAGGCTGCGTGACCATGGCGGAACGCTGGCGTGTCCGATGATTTTCACCGTGACGTTGGGATTCAAGCCGCCGGAGCCGACACCGTTGTTGACGCCCACAGCGACGACGTTGTCGCCGGCGTGGATGAATTTCTTGATGTCGAAAATCGGCTGCGCCTGCCAGTCGTGCGATTCGCCGACGAACTGGCCGTTCACGAAATACCAACCTTCGTCATCACAACCGCCGAAACAAATCTGTGCGCCGGCGCCCTTCAAGTCCTCTTCCGTCAGCGTGAAATGCGCGCGGTAAATCGCCGTGGTGTTTGGCGTTTCAATTGTCGGCCCTCCGCCGCTGATGGTCTTCCAGGCGGAGTCGTCAAAAGCGTCCGCGTATTCCGGCACAACGCTTCGGTTATGCGGAACCTTGGCCAGTTGCCAGCGCCAATCATTGGCGGGAACGCTGCGCGTCGGCACCGTTGGAACGAACACGTCCGGCTCGTGACAGCCCGGATCGCCGTTGCCCACGCCGATGATTTTGCCCGCGCCTTCGATGCTGAAATTGATTTTGTTCATTGCCACCGGCACCACGCAACCCTGGGCATCCAGCGCGGAAACGGTGAACATCGCCACGTCCTCGCCGTCCGCGTTGATGGATTTGCGGTCGGGGGTGAGTTGAATTTTCGCCGCGTCGCCGGTGGTTTCGACTTTGGCTTCGGCGATAACTTTGTCCGCCTCGTCGTAACCTCTTGCGCTCAACGTTCCCGGAGCATATTTCACCTGCCAGCTCAATTTCGAATTCGGCTTCATCGCCTGCTTGCCGAGCGATGCGCCGTTCAGGAAAAGTTCAACCTGTTTGCAGTTGCTGAAGGCTTGAACAAGAATTTCCTGACCTTCGCGACCAAGCCAGTTCCAGTGCGGCAAAAGGTGCAGCACGGTATTCGTCGTCCACCACGATTGGTAATAGTAAAAAACGTCCTTCGGAAAACCGCAGGTGTCGAGGATGCCGAAGTGCGAGTTGATGCACGGCCACCAATACGGCGTCGGCTCGCCGCGATAATCAAAGCCGGTCCAGACAAACGCGCCGGACAGCCACGGACGCTCGGCGAAAAAACTCCACCAGCTTTCGGCGGTCGTGGTCCAGCCGGGCCAAACAAGATCGTAAGCGGCGACGTTTCCGTGAGGCCGGTCGTTGGTGTAGATGCCGCGCGTGCCGACGACACTGGCCTGCTCGGTGCCGACGTTCGGCTGGGTTGGATGCGCCGCGTGATAGCGGTCCATTTGTGGGCCGTAGTGATAATTCCAGCCGCGCACTTCGATGACGGAATTGATTCCGCGGAACACATCATCCTCCGGCGAGGCGTAGGTCACGGGCCGCGTGGGGTCGAGTTGCTTGACGTAATCCTGCATCGTGCGCGCGACGTTGCCAGCCTGCGGCGAATCTTGCACGGCGAATTGTTCGTTGGCGATGCACCAGATTGCGACGCTCGCATGATTGCGATCGCGGCGGATTAGGTCGTCCCACTTTTTCATGTTCCCCGAATCGGCGCCCATCAACCGGCTCTCGTCCATGACCAACATGCCGAGGCGGTCACAGGCATCGAGCAATTCCGGTGTGGGTGGATTGTGCGAAGTGCGAATGGCGTTGCAGCCGAATTTCTTCAATTGCTTTACGCGGAATTCCTGCAAGGCATCCGGGATGGCCGCACCGACGCCGGCGTGGTCCTGGTGATTGCAAGTGCCGTAAATCTCGTAAGGTTTTCCGTTCAGCAAAAAACCGTTCGTCGCGTCAAAGCCGACGGTGCGGATGCCGAGGGTGGTTTCCTTTTGGTCAACGATCTTGCCGCTCACTTCAACGGTCATTACGAGTTTGTAAAGTCTTGGAGATTCAGGCGACCAGAGAATTGGTGAATGTCTTACCAAGACATCGGCAACACCGTTCCACCTCGCGATGTAATTCACATCGGCATTTGTAGGAACAAGATGAAAAATAGAAGAGCCCTGCTTTTCCGATTTCGAATCTATATTTATCGTTTCGATGGTCTTGCCAACTGATTTTTCATCCGGGCTTAGGATTTCACATTTCAAAGTTGCGGTTGTTGGACTCTTTTGTGAATTCATCAGAATTGTTTCGACATGAATTCTTTGGCTTTCGGACACAACATTCTCACGTCGTGAATAAACAAAAATTCCATCCGGCGCGATGGCCACCGGCGCGGTCTTGTCCAGCCAGACGTGGCGGTAGATGCCCGCGCCTTCGTAAAACCAGCCCTCGGATTTGGTCGCATCCACCCGCACGGATATGGTGTTCTCGCCGCCGAAATGCACCACGTCCGTGATGTCCTCGCGGAACGGATAGTAGCCGCCCTCGTGCCGGCGCACCAGCCAGCCGTTGACCAGCACCGTCGCGTCGTGCATCACGCCGTCGAACGTCAGCCAGATGCGTTTGCCTGAATCGCTCGCCGGCAAATCGAATGTGCGGCGATACCAGGCGACGCTGTTCGTCGGGAATTTCGCCCCCAGCGGTTTGAAGCCGTGTCCGCCGTCGGCGGATTGGTCGAACGGCAGTTCCACCGCCCAGTCGTGCGGTAGATTGACGACGCGCCAGTAGGAATCGGCGAAGCGTTGCGCCGCCGGTTTAGAGCCGGTGCCGGAGTTCACGAAGCTGATCGCATCCGGCCAGTCGTCGCCGAGATGGAATTTCCAGTTTGCATCGAGCGAGAGATGTTCGCGCGGCGATTGGGCTGCGGCGAGGTGGGTGACCAGCAACGTAACGGACGCGACATGGGAAAGAATCCGTAACGGCAAATTGATCTTCATTTCAGTAAATGAGCACATTGTTGGCGGAAAAGGATCATGCGAGCAGAGAGCGGGAAAGCGCATCCGTGAACGCCCCGCATTCTATCGGCCCGCCGGTAAAGATGTTCGATTTCGCAATAGCTGGGCATAGTGCAAGGCGGTTGCATCACTGGGGTTGCGCTGCAGAACCTCCTCAAATTGTTTGAGGGCATCATCAAGCTTTTCTTGTTTGTACAAGGCCACACCCAGGTTCGCGCGCGCCTCCGTAAAATCAGGGTCAACCTGCAAGGCCTGACGAAATTCCTGCTCGGCAAGGGCGGGTTGCCCGAGCCGGCCCATTTCAACACCCAGTTGCGCGTGTGGTTGGGCCTGGTTGGGCGCCAATTCAATGGCAGACCGATATTGCCGCGCGGCTTCGACATGTTGGCCGAGTGCCGACAGCACACGTCCGGCTTCCATGCGCAAGCCGGGATCCGACGGGTCAAGCTGGATGGCAGCAGCAAAATTGGTTGCCGCCAAATCAAACCAACGCCGGCTGACACAGAAGCGCGCCAGCATGGCCAGATCGTCCGGCTGGTTTACTCGATTGGTCAACGCCGTGTGGTAGCATTGCTCCGCCTCGTTCGTGCGCCCCATTGCTTCATAGAGTTGGCCCAGTCCCAACCATGCGGTGCCGTAATCCGGTTTCAACGCGAGAGCGCGTTTGAATTCGGCGACAGCCTCGTCACGGCGGCCAAGTTTTTCGAGGCACAAGCCGAGATTTTGCCTGGCCCAAACGGCTTGCGGGTCGAGCGCAAACACCTGCCTGAAAGCCGCGGCGGCGTCTCCGTATTTCTGCTCCTGCGCCAGCAGAATGCCGTAAAGCTGCCAGCATTGGGAGTTGCTGGGCAGCTCGTCGAGCGAACGTTGAACCGCTGCAAGCGCCCCGGCAAAATCTCCCTGCGCCTGTTTGATTTCGCCCAGTTGTTCCCGCAACACGGCGTCATCGGGCCACCGCGCGAGCGCGGTTTCCGCGGCGGATTCGAGCCTCCTTGAGCGCCGCTGCTGAATCGGCCGGCGGCAATTGGCGCGAGGCTTCAGTCAGACGCCGCATTTCTTCGTCGTGATTGAATTGAAACGTGAAGGGAACGTCCGAAAGCCGCCCGAACAGGGTCGAGAGCGCCAGTTGCACGTCGCGCGATGTATAGCCGAGGCGTTTGGCGCATTGCGAAATATCCGGCCAGGCGACGTTCTCAGGAAGTTTCAACACGTTCTCCACTTTTTCCGCGATCGCGCGGGCAAGGGCGTAGTTGCCTTGAAACGTGAGATGGACGTGTTCGTAAAAGAGTTCTTCGCCCGGAATGCCATTCGGACTTTTCTCCGCCAGCGCCCGTTCGCCGTCCACCAGCGCGACATCGCCCGCCGCCTGCTGTCGGATGATGTGATTGAGCCGGCTGTCACATCGGAAACGCAAGACGTCCAGATCGCGCGCTGCGGCAAATTCCTGCTGGGCCGTGGCAATCTCCTTCAAGGCCAGCGCGCATTGGCCCCGGCGGAAACGGAGTTCCGCAAAACTTTCATCAATTCGTTTCGCCTGGTCGTAGTCCGTTGTGGCCTGGTGAAAATCTCCGCTCTCCTGGGCTTTCACGCCGGCATCGAACAGCCGTTGCCAGTCTTTGAGCTGGGATTCAGAGAAATCAGAACGGTGCAGCGAAGTGAAGGGGGCGCAATCCTTCAAATTTACCGCCATCGTGCTCAATACGATTTTCGCACCGCTCTTTTGGCCCGCGACGGTGATGTCGTTCAGGTTCCGTTTGAAATTCTCGTAAACCGCAGCGAGTCGTGGATCGGAACCAGCCAATTTATATTTGACGAACATTCCCATTCCCTCCCATTCGCCGCTCCCGATGGTTTTCTGCGCCGCTCTGCGCAACCCGTCCATCCATTGGCCGATGCGGGTCGTCTTGAGCGCGAGGGTGGCGCGGATCAATGGCAGCGGCGTCGCTTGGTTCCCGAAAACCGTCCCGGCCCCGAACGGTCCGACCACCTCATTGTTTCCCATGTAAATCACCCAAACATCCGCACGCGCCTTTTCGCAGTCGCGCGCCAAGGGGAGAATCGCGTGCGAATTGATGCCGGTCATCGCGGCGTTGACGACCTCGAACTTCCTGTCTGGATGTCGCAAATCAAGCACGGCTTCCAACATGCGGGGCAACCCGAAGCGGGGTTGCGGATCGCCGTAAGCGGCGGATTCGCCAAAGACAAAAATTCGAATCGTGTCTTGTGGCTTTTCACGCGGGATGGAAGTCGCGTCAGGCACGCGGGCGATGCGTGGGCCAAAAAAGCGCCAGCCGAACTGGTTGTTCTGCACATACGTGTTTTCACCGTGATTGGACGATTTCAGCAGGAAGGTGGTTGGGTAACCAAAGCCGGCCAGTCGCAAACCTAGTTCAAGGAGGCCGAGCAAAAGCAGCGGCACGCCAATCATTGCCATCAGCCGGTAACACCACAATTTCCGCCGCGATAACGGCAGCACCGAGTCTTTGGCGCGATTTCGCTTTGGCTTCCGTCGGTTCATTACCGCTGTTCCGGAAGATCCACTTCCCATTCGGAAATGATCGTCCGGATGGTGTCATCCCCAAAGCAATTTGCAACGATCACGTTTCCTGGAAGAATGGACAAGGGAACCCATAATGGCCAATCTGGATTGGATCTTCGTCTTCAATCCAGAAATCGTTCCAAAGCCGCCGTGATCATGCGCCGGAACAAAAAAGAGGCAGAGGTGTGCACCTCTGCCTCTCAGCTCGCAACTCACGGATTACTCAGCATAAAGAACATCTGGGGAGCGGACGTCATGTTGTTCGTGTAAGGCGATGTCGCCCCGGTTAGTGTCCACGGTCCGGTCACATTGGTTGCTTCGAGCAACGTGCCAAAGGGCCAGGTCAAAACCAGGTTGTTTCCGCTAACGATTTGCGAGGTCAGTATCGGCCGCACATTGCCGATTGTGCCAATTTCCGACTGGCTCAATGCGTAGTCGTAGATTCGCACGTCGTAGATGTTGCCGGTGTAATAGGCCTGGAACGTGCCATTTTCCCTTGCACCGATCATAAGGTGCGAAGCGGAAGGCAACGAAAACGGCGTGTTGCCGGTTGTTTGCTGCGATAGCCGGCCATCCACGTAGAAATTACGCAGTCCGGTCACCGTGTCGAATGTGCCGGCATAGTAATGCCACTGGCCGTCATTGCTGGTGATGTTACCTCCGGGATCGGCTCCGGCGGTGGCGCCTCGAACCGTGAGGATGGCGTAATTGTTGGCGGCATTGCGGCGCTGCTGATAGCCGTTGTTTTCACCGTTCTTGGAAACCCAGGGATTCCATGTGCCCGGAAAACCCTTCGCCCAAAATCCGATGGTGAAGCGGTTCCGCATGCCGTCATCGAACGTATTCGTGTAGGCAAAGTCTGCCGTGGCGGTGTTGCTTATGATGAGACCGGTGTCGTTGTTATAGAGATACAGCGACTGCGCGCCGGACGGAGCGCCCGGTGGCACATCATTCGTGAAGTAGTAACTGCCGCCGCCACCGACGATGCCGTTGCTGATGGCGTAACCGTCAAACGTGCCGGGTGCCACAAAGTTTGCCGTATCAGCGAGACTGGCCGTTCCCGTTAACCAGTGACCAAGCAGATCGTGTGGCGGAGGATTTTGGACGTTAATGGTCACTTCGCGGCTCGTCGTGGAACCACCGCCGTTTGAGACCACCAGCACGTACACTTGAGTGGCATCAGCAAGAGCGGCATTGTTGATGGTAAGGGTGGTGTTGGTCGTCCCACTGAATTTAGAGCCTTCGGTGAGAGAGGTATATGGCCCGCCGCTCGGACCCGCCTTCCATTGGTAGGTAATCGTGGGGTTGGCAATCGTAGCATCACCGGCAGCCGAAGCGCCAGATATCACCACCGTGCCGCCGACATAGGCGCCGGCGTTGTTGGGCTGACTAGTCATGTAAGGCGGCGGATCAAATCCTACCGCCCGGAGGACGAGGCAGTTAAAGTTCCCCGAGTTGGTGAGCAGATTCTGCTGAACTGACTCCGTTGTGTTGGAAGCGTAGAACGTCCCGACCAAATATACGAAATCAGCCATTGAATACATGCTCGATATGTCACTGACATCATTCGGGTCCTGCCAGTTGACGGTGCGAATGTTGGCTCCCGGATTCAGGCTGCGCCCATCCAACGCGAACAATTGCAGGGAGTATTGCTTGCCGACAACGAGATTGCTCATCGTAATCATGTGGGTTGGGCCGTCGGAGTAGTAGTTTGCCAGACATGTGTTGAAATTCCCGTTGCCGGTGGTGGTATAGATAGTGTTTGTGCCGGGGAATCCGCCGCCGCCGGTGCCGGTTCCTCCGGTACGCGAAGCCCAGATATTGGGTGCCGCAAAGACGATGGGGGAACCGCTGCTCAGGGTCACCGTGGTCGGGCCGCCGTTGCCTCTCATGGCTCCCGCAATTTTTGTCCCGGGGAAATTCGTAAGGATTTGATCGGCGTTGAGGCCGATGAGGGAAACGGGTGGAGCCCAGTTGAATTTGGCAGTACCTTGCAAGACGAACAAATCACTTGCAGATGAATTTGTGCTTCCAGCCGAGTTCGTCACAGAGACGCGGTAATAACCGGCATCGCTAAGCTGTAAATTTGTGAGCGTGAGCGTGGCGTTGGTCGCATTAGGAATATTCGTCCACGTGACGGCGTCCGGACTTTTCTGCCATTGATTGGTCATAGGATGATTCCCACCAAACTGCGCCGTGTATGTGACATTCAGCCCAACATAGCGAACCTCGGGTCCGGGAGGAGTGGTGTCCTGTATAATGTAAGGAGGCACCGGCGCGCTGACGGTGAGAGCGACAGCGGGGCTGGTGACTGAATTGCCGCCATCGGTCGCGATCAGGCGCAAGCCGCGTGGCTGCGAATCACCCAATCCACTTGTATTCAAATTCACATTGGTTGCAGTCGCGCTCGGAATGTTCGTGAATGTTCCGGGTGCAGATGAGTCTTCCATCTGCCACTGGAATGTGGGTGTTCCGCCGGAGATAACAGTTGAAGACAGGCTCACAGCCTCGCCAGCGAGCACTTGGTTAGTGTTGTAGCCGTATTCAGGCGTGGAAAACATCGGGGTGGTTACGACAAAACTGCCCAGATGAGTTACCACGATCCGGTCAATTAAAATGTTTATTCCGGGATCTTCATTTTGGCCTTCAGCGCCGACATAGATATTGTTAACACCATTTACCAAGGCGTTGGTGCTGATGGAACCTGAGTAGTTAATCGGATTGCCCCCCTGGGTATCGCCCGTGATATTGAGCGCCCAAGTGGTGCCAGTGAGCGTAACCGTTATGTTAAGGGACGGGGTGAAGTTGTCAGGAGTTAACTGGCCCCAGTTCAAATGATCGAATCTCCAACTGGCGAGTACCTGTGCGTGTACCGTTAGGTGCTTTGTAGAAGAAGATGGTATTGGGTGACGAGCCGTTCAGAGTACCCCAACCGCCATTGCCTGTGCCAGTCCCGGCGCCCCCGGTGCCATTGACCTCGCTGTCGCTCATGAATTGGATCCAGAACCCAACGGGCATATTGGCCGGGCCAGCCTCAATCCAGTCGCCGGCCGGCGCTCTGTTGTGGACGCCCAGCAAGAGGCGGTCAGTGGCTCCAGTGCCGGTGCTGCTGGGCTGCTTGACAAAATTCACGTTGCGGAACTCATAGCGCGTGCCCACGCCGCCGTTGACCGGAAGGGAGTTGATGGAGCAAAAGACGGCCCGGTCCGCCCCGTTGACCCTCATCAAGGTCTGGACGAAACTGTTGCTTTCAATCACACCACCATTGACGGCCGTGAATAAAGTAAATCCACTGCCAATGCCGTTGGTGTTTATCGCCAGGTTGTTGTTCGGATCATTGAAATCATCATCCAGGACAACCAAGTCGGCACGAACTGATTGTGAGAGCGCTGCAACGCCTAACATCAGGCAGGCTGCCAGCTTTTCAGCACGACTAACCAGTTCGGAAATGGAATTTGTCCTGATTTGACAACGTTTAATCGAAGCACCGGAGGAATTATTTCTCATATTCATGGTCAGGCTGTGTTGCATGCTCGTAAGTGCCACCCAAAAGGCTAGCGTTGAAAACGGATACTAACAGGAGTGAAGGTGGAAAAGGAATGTGACAAATGACACAGCAAGTTCTCCGGGATTATATACTTCACAGAGGCAGAAAGTGGTAAGGCAGCAATGGCAGAGCGGGGTTTTTGTGACTTTGGCTTGTGGAGCGGTAGGTGATCCGTTTATTAGCGATTATAGAGACAAATCGTTGCATCCGCTGGCCGTCAGTGATGTTTCGGTGACTCCACCGAAAGGCGAATTCGTTGGCGTATTTTGGCAGATGCTCGCGTGAGATATGGTGCCACGCGCCCACGACTCCACGCTTGAGCAATGAGAAGAACGATTCAGCTGTGTTGATCGAAGCGATGGACCCGTCCGCATTCTTTCGTTGATATTCACCGCGTGAATGGTTTACGGCGTGGTGCTCTTTCCAAGCCTTTAATGGGTTCTTGTAGCCGGGGTGCTCGTCGGTATTCACGACGGCGGATTTGTCCACGCATTCCTGCAAGGCCGCTCCGAGATTCTTTTGTGTAACTGAGGCAACCACTTTCACCCGCGCCACGCCGCCGCGCTCGACCAGCGCGACCACCGGACTTTGCCGTTCAAAACGAGTCACACAGTTGCCTCTGCCGCCCACAAATGTTTCGTCCACTTCCACAATGCCTTTGAGTTTGGGTTCTGCCCAGTGATTGGGCGTCATGGCAAATCGAATGCGATGGGCCATGAACCAGGCCGTCTTGTAGGTCACGCCCAGCATCCGGTGGAGTTGGTTCGCGCTCACCGATTTTTTGGACGAGCACACGATGAAAATGGCAATGAGCCATTTTGAGATCGGGAGATGCGAGTCTTCCAGGATCGTGCCGACCGTTGCTGTGAATGTCTTGCGGCAGGCCGCGCAACAATACAGCCCGAGGCGGGCTTTGTTCTTTGTTTGCTGTCTGGATTTGATCTTGTAAGCCTCGTCATGCTTACAATGTGGGCAGATCGGTTTGCCTTCAGGCCACCGCCAAGATTCAAATAGCCTTCGAGCTTTATCTTCGTCGGCGTATTCCTGTGCAAGCTTTATCAGATTCAACTCGTCCGCTTTTGCCTTTATTCCATTCATGCGGACGACCCTATCCCACTCGCACGGACATCCGCTGTCCTATGCCTCTGTGAAGTATATAATCCCGAAGTTCTCCATGAACCAATCAGCGCCAACACACGGCCTGAACCCAATCTATTTTCCGTGACCTGCAGCGCCCTCCTTGGCCCGGAGGAATTTGGCGGCGGCTTCGGTTCGGCAACGAACGTGAAGTTTCTTGAAGATGTTTCCCAAATGATTTCGAACAGTGCCTGCGGCGATCTCCATTTTCTGTGCAATTTCCTTGTTGGAAAGCCCGTCTGAGAGCAGCTCAAGGATTTCCATTTCACGGGCCGTCAATCCATCCGCGTTGGGCACAGTCGAGGGCGCATGAAAGGATCGCACTACCATGCGGGCGATTTCGGGCGTCATCGGCGCACCGCCATCCCGCACTTCGGCGATGGCCTGGATAATCTCGTCCGATCGGAAACGTTTGAGAATATATCCACAGGCACCGGCTTTAAGCGCCTGGAAAATGAGGTCTGTATTTGCATAGACGGTCACCATGATGACCTGAAGATTTGGCATCGCTTCGGTTAATCGTGCGGTACAGGCGATGCCCGATTCGTCAGGCAGATTAATGTCCATCAGTGCCACGTCCGGACGGTGCTTCGGGACTTCGATGAGAGCCTGTTTGGCAGTTGAACACGCGCAGACGCAGCAGTATCCCAGCGTGCTATTGACGAGTTCCACAAGCGTTTTGCGCATTGTTTCATTGTCTTCAATGATGGCAACGTTGGTCATTTGATGTTGGAGGAAGGCAAATTAATCAGTGTGACAGGGCAACGACACGATGAATTTGACTGTGGTTCCTTTTCCGACTTCTGACTCGATGTGACATTCGCCGCCCAGCGCTTCCAGGCGTTCGTGCAGATTGGTCAGGCCGTTGCCGCGATGAATTGTTTTCCAATCAAAACCGCGCCCATTATCCGCGACGACGATTTCCAAATGACTATTGGCCTGTGTCATCTGCAATCTTACTTCGGTTGCTGACGCGTGGCGGATCACGTTGTTCAAAGCTTCCTTCACGGCAAGAAAGAGGCTGTGCCGAGCCGCTTCGGTTAGAACCACCATTTTGCACTCAATGGGGATTTTGAAACGGCAGACGATGCCTGACTCGGAAAATAGCTCGGTTGCGTAACGACCAAGGTAATCGGCAAACGACTGCAGCGAGTTGCGTTTTGGGTCTATCGCCCAGACAAGCACGTCCAATCCGGAAACAAGCGCTCGGGCCTTGTCCGCGATGACGCGGAATCGGTCGTCGTTCTCCTTCACTTCCCGCATCCTGCCAATGCCGGCATTGGCCAACAGACTCACTTCAGTCAGCCCCGCTCCGAGCTCGTCATGAAGATCGCGCGAGATACGAGAGCGTTCTGCCTCGGCGGCGCGCTGCAGTTCCGCCCGCTGGCGATTCTGGATTTCCGCCTCGAGTTTGTGAGTGCGCTCTTGAACCAGGCGGTGCAATTCTTTGTTCCAGATCAGGACCATACACAGCAGGGCGGCAAGCACTCCGGCCAGGATGAGCGCACGCCTGAACGTCCACCACGGAGGGGCTGCCAGCAAGCGGATGCCCGCTGCCGAGGATAACAGCACTTCAAAGCCGCTAACGGTCCCATTGTCGGAGCGGTTGCCTTGCGGCGAATAGACGCCGGTCAATTCCAATCGGCTCCCGGTCGGAGGTATCCGCACGGATTTTCCGTTACTTTCCACCCGCCCCCTGAATCTGAGGTATCCAGATTGAAGCCCCAGCACGTATTGCGAGCCTTCGCGCCATCCGTTGACAAGTGTCGCCTCCACCTGAACGAGCGTGCTCGAGTAGCGAGCCAGCAACAGATCATTAGGCATCAGTTTCCTTGGTTCGGGCAGAGGAGCGCTGCCGGTCTTCCGAATGACTGCTTGTTTGAGCTCTGCGAAAGGCCCGCCTAGTTCAAGGAAACCCACCGCCTCAACCGTATCTCCAACAGAAAGTATATTGGAGCTCTTTGTCGAAATGCGCACGCCATTCGTTCCATCACTGAGAAAATACTCTTCGGCGCCGCCATAAATGATCTGTCCACCGACCTTCAACCGCCGAAACGGCGCCGCTTTGGCATCGTAGAGCAGCAATTCTCCCAGGCTCTTTTGCTCGGTTTGAAAAACATCGTGTGGTGCTGGCTGAAGGACGTCGATGGTGCCACCAATTATGCGAAGCGAGTTCGCATCGAGTTCACGCGTCTGCAGGTTAAAAATCGCAAAAGCGCAACCACGAATCCGAATCATGGCATTGTCATAACACGCCAGTTCCTCGGGCTGCAGGTCATCTAGCACCAGCGTAATCATCCCACCTGCGGTCAACATTTCGAGCCTTTGAGAATGAATTGCAGTTATGACGCCCTCAACCTCGGCATACTGGGTATCGAGACTGCCGTTCTTTAGCTGATCCCAGCTCGCGTGCAGAGGACCGGGTAGAATACCGGCTCCGAGGTGCGTAATACGCTGTGCAACGATGATCGGTGCGAAAGAGCCCGGACCAGTAACGCCCTCAATTGTATAAAATTCCCCAAGCTGCAATGGATTTGGATCCGAGATGTTTCCCAGAGAGATAAAAACGCCCTTGGTCGAATCCTGGATGACGGCGCCGTGCAGATAATCAGCGAGGACCGCCGTTACCACTCCGCGAATGTTGACCGGAAGCTGCTGCTTTGCCGTTTCAGTGGTAAGCGCCTTCACTTCCGATGCAGTCGTGATGGGTGGAATTGCTGGCTCCGTTGAGGCAGTTTTCCCCGCAGGCCGATCCGTCGCCTGCTCGCTGCTCATGACCGTTGCGAAATTTTTCTCTGACGCTGGCACAGGCTGGACGGCGTTCCAGCTCGCTACGAGCAACATGCCAGGAGCACGCGAACCGTCTTCCGTGACGATATCCTGATAAATCCCCGAAACACGAATCTGGGTTTCGGCGGGAAAATTCGGTGCTGTTTTGCCGCCCTCGAGAATTCGGACACGTATGTCCTCGCTCCCAACCCGCATCACCAATTCCCCGCCGTTTCCCCGAACGCCGGCGAATAGGACTGTCCCTTCAAGAGTGGCCCAAGGACGGTTGTTTCTTTCGAGAACCGCCGCAGGTATTTTGTCTGTCCCTTGGGGCGCCGGGCCGCGGCTCATCACACGAATGTTCAGAGAAGAGTCACCGACAAACAATCGGCTGCCGTCGTCAGATGTGAGATAGAACGTGTACTCTCCATCCGCTGGAATGTTAATGAAGCCGTTGAATTCCAGTGCCGCTGGTCCATTTCCTGTCAGAACATGAAGATCGAAGTTGGTGGCTACTCCCTCTTCGAGCGGATGACGATTGGCGAAATCCGAAAGGCGCACCCAGGCGCCATCATAAGAACGATAGTCAAGGCCCCCTGAAAAATTTGTAGTGCCCGTCGAAGGGTCAACCTTCGCCCTCACGAGAACCGAACTTGGAATTGCTTGGCGCGGCAGACCGGGTCCACTGTATTCCACATCCAGGCCGCCGCCCCCCAGACCGTTAAACCACTGGAGCGCAATCGAGTTAAACCCAGCGTGAAGAGACGCTGTGCCCGATACAAGCGTCATTTCATGGAGGCCATCATTATCAACCAGCATTCCGCGGACAATTGCCAGTCCGAAGCTCTTCGGCTTCACACCGCATCCATTCCCTTCCAACAGGATTTCTGATCCCGGTTCAACTCCCTGGCCGCGAACATCGAGTTGAACAACTTCAACGTCGGATGAATCGCGCAGCACCAACACACCACTCGTAGAATCCGCGCCGAATACCCGCGCCACGATCCGGAAGGGATGCGAAACGAACGGATGTTGCTCGGCACAGAGTCGGAGCTGGAACAAGTTCGTAAGAACTGCCGGGGGCACGACCATGTTCGTTTCCTGCGCAATGGTTTCCGAGCACGACACGGTCATCAGCAATGCGGAGACTGCACAAACGTCACGAACAATTGCGCCAGCTAAGAAGCAACGCATCGCACGCGATATTCATGGAGACGCACGGCAAGTCAAGGTTCGATTCGAGATCGTCTTCGGAGACGGGAATTGAATTTCCCCGGCCATTCGATAGCGAGAAGTGTTGCGCCGGAAAGCGCATTCTACTTGCTGGAGACACCCGAACGGAAAGAGCTGCGCCGCCACCAATGATTACTAGTGGACGTCCATGGCAGAGAGAGGATCGGTATCGTAATTGTAAGGGTGGGCAAGATTGTTGCTGTTCCAATTCATCTGGCTCCATTTTATGAACTGCGAGTGAGCGTCCGCGAAGACCCAGTTCAATCCACCCCCGTGAGCACCATTGACTGGAGGGATCAGATCCGTGTCGAAAAGGTCTTTGTTATTGCTGGCGAAACAAACCTGCACGGCTTTTTCAGTTGGATGCTTGACCTCGCTGACCTTGTGATTTGCGCCATAGAACGATGAATAATAATAGTACGAACAAGGAAAGGGCAGTTCGCTCGCTGCAAAGCCAAATTTTGCGTATAATTGGTAATTAAAGCCAGATCCTCGTTCCGCAGGACAGCGATAGAACGCCCGGTTGTTCGTGCTGATATACGGATTTTCCAACCTGAGAAGGTCAACCAACGGCGCTTGGGGCCAACCTCTGCCTGAGTAGGGAAATGTTTCGCGATTGTCGCCTGTGTACATTGCCATAACCAGCCCGATTTGCTTCAAATTGGAAGTGCATGAAATCCGCAGCGCCTTGCTTTTCGCCTTAGCTAATGCGGGAAGCAGCATCGCCGCCAGAATGGCGATGATTGCGATCACCACGAGCAGTTCGATTAATGTAAAGGCCTTGGAATTCCTACGGTCCGGACCACTTTTGAAACTGAGCACTCGCATAATTCTTCCGCTTTGAATTGGCACACCAAACAACGCTTCCTCACGGAACCCTACTTAACATCCACAACTTCCACACAATATAATCTAATTATTCAGAATTGGTCGGAAGGTCAATACTAATACTATCTTCCAAGAGAAAGAATGCTCCGTCTGGGCAGAGCTCATTAAGGGTTGGAACGCAACAACGATTTGCTGTCTCTGCTTTACGCCATGTTTCGCTTGGTGCATGGTTTGCCTCGTGAAAGAGAATCTTGTCGCCGTGATGATGCTCGTTTCGCTTTGCTCAGCGGTTCAGGCCACAGAAGTTAAGGTCAGTTCACCCGATGGCAAAGCCGTTGTCGTTGTGACGGACGCGGGAGGCTTGAACTACTCGGTTCTTTTTGGTGGCCGCGAGGTCGTTGGCAAATCGCGTTTCGGAATCATTTCCGACGGCGTTGATCTCGGCGCGGATGTGAAGCTGGGCAAATCTTCTTCACGCAAAATTCGTGAATCGTACGCGATGTTTGGCGGACATTCGCACGGAGAAAATAATTGCTCCGAAACTACGGTGCCCGTTCGCAGCGCTTCCGGCGAAGCTTACGAACTCGACGTCCGCGCTTACGATGATGGCGTGGCGTTGCGCTCGCGGCTCGCGGCCAAACCGGGCCGCAAGATCAACGGCGAATCTACGGAATGGAAAATGACCGGCAATCCGCTGGCGTGGTTCCAGCCGGACCTGGTCAACTACGAGGGAATTTTTCAGAGCAGCCCATTGAACGATTTGTCTGCCGGAAAAAAAATTCCACTGCCGATCACTTTCAATCTATCCGGCGGCGGGTACGCGCTTGTGACCGAAGCGAATCTTCTGAATTACACCGACCTCGGCGTGCAGGTTTCCGACGATCATTCGTTGCGCGCATATTTTCACGCGCGACCGGATCGGGACGGATTCACGACTGACGATGCAGTAGTCCAACCGTGGCGCGTTGTTCTGCTCGCGCGCGATCTCAACGCATTGGCGAACAGCGATCTCGTTCGCAATCTCTGTCCGGCTGCATCGCCGGAACTCACGAAGGCAGCTTGGATTCAGCCTGGTCGCTCATCGTGGCAATGGTGGTCCATCGGCGATCCCAAGTTCGACGACCAGCATCAATGGGTGGATTGGACGAAAGATCTCGGCTTCGAATATTACTTCGTTGATGAGGGATGGAAAAATTGGAAGGAAAACGACAAAGACAAGTGGGCCTGCTTACGAGAAGTCTGCGATTACGCCAAGACACGCGGCGTGAAAATCTGGATTTGGGTTCATTGCAATGACGTTTCAAATCCCGCGACGCGGACAAACTTTTTGGATCGCGCGGTCGCACTCGGTGTGGTCGGCGTGAAAATTGATTTCCAGCCCGAAGCCAGCGTGCGGTGGGTGAATTGGTATGACGAAACATTGCGCGACGCCGCTGCGCGAAAATTAATGGTGGATTTTCACGGCGCGAACAAACCGATTGGCCGCGAGCGCACCTGGCCCAACGAGATGACCCGCGAATCCATTCGCGGCCACGAGTATCACATTCTGCGCTATCGCCGCACGCTGCCGCCGGCACATGATACGATCCTGCCGTTCACGCGTTATGTGGTCGGGCCTGGCGATTATACGCCGACAGTTTTTAATCCAAAGGAGCTACGCGGCTACACGTGGCCGCGCGAGCTGGCACAGGCGATTGTGTTCACCTCGCCGTTCCTCTGTTACGCCGATCATCCGACGAATTACCTGAGCAATCCGGCGCTGGATGTATTGAAAGCAATTCCTGCAACGTGGGATGAAACGATCGTTCTGCCCGGGAGCGAAATCGGCAAATGCGCGGCCTTCGCTCGGCGCAACGGGAAAACCTGGTTCATTGGCGTGATGAACGGGCCGGAATCCACGACGCTGGAATTACCGCTGAATTTTCTCGGTCGTGGAAAATTTCAGATGATTCAGCTCGGCGACGCGCCGGATCGAACTGACGCCCTGCAACGCGAGGAGAAAATCGCCACGCGCACAGACTCGGTGAAATTATCACTTCGCCCCAGCGGTGGTGCTGTCATCGAACTGACTCCGCAGAAGTGAAGGAACGATGTTGAGAACCGTCTTTTGGTTGGGGTTCGTCATAGGCTGTTTTCTGGCGCGGCCTGGAAGCAGATCGTTCGCGCCCACGATAATTTCCATGAGATTTCTTCTTTTGGGGATTTTCGCCTCGGCTGCCGTCATTCCCTCGACTCACTGCGGCTCTCGACCACGACCTGCAGTCGGCGGAGGGCTCATTAAGGCAATGGTCAATCGCCTCCCCCTGTGAAGCATCATTACAGGTTCATTGGATTCAGTAGTTCCCTGCGCGGCGTGGGCATTCTGGCGGCGCTGCTGATTGTCACAGGCAAGTCCGCCTCGGCTGATCCTATTCCTTATTCCACGATGCAGGTGATTAACGAAGGAGACTCAGACGCCGCCATCGCCGAAAAAGCGGCGAAGGTTTTGCCGCGTCCGAACCAAACCGCCTGGATGCGGCTGGAGCGGACGTTC
The DNA here is from genome assembly GCA_963760675.1 of uncultured Verrucomicrobiae bacterium. Taxonomy (GTDB): domain Bacteria; phylum Verrucomicrobiota; class Verrucomicrobiia; order Limisphaerales; family BOG-1460; genus CAVXEG01. The sequence goes on along the minus strand of CAVXEG010000009.1, from coordinate 234,155 downwards.
TTCCTGCACTTCGGCGTAAATACGTTCAACGAAGTCGAGTGGGGCAGCGGCCGCGAAGAACCGGCGATTTTCAATCCGACGGAACTGGATGCGAACCAGTGGCTGGACGCGATCGAAGAATTTCGGCGGCAAGATGATCGTGCTTGTCTGCAGACATCACGATGGATTCTGCATGTGGCCGACGCGCTACACGCCGCATTCGGTCGCGGCCAGTCCGTGGCGTGACGGCAAGGGTGACGTGGTGCGCGAAGTGGCCGACGCGGCGCGGGCGCGCGGCGTCAAACTCGCCGTGTATCTTTCGCCGGCGGACCTGTATCAGCTTCGGACGAATCCGAAAAATCCGGCGGGCTATTACGGCAACGGCAGCAGCAATGTGCTCTCGGTCATCCCGACCGATCCGGCGAGCTTCCAAAGCGATCCCGCCAAAGGCCGCGCGCCCGCGCCGGGTTTCACCAATTACACCTATGTCGTGGACGACTACAATCGTTACTTCCTGAACCAGCTTTATGAGTTGCTGACGGAATACGGACCGATTCATGAAGTCTGGTTCGACGGCGCGAATCCGGATCCCAGCGTCCACCAGACCTACGACTACGCGGCGTGGTATGATTTGATCCGCAGCCTCCAGCCCAACGCCGTCATCATGGGCAAAGGGCCGGACGTGCGCTGGGTCGGCAACGAAGGCGGCGTCGGCCGCACCACGGAATGGAGCGTCATCCCGCTGCCGACTTCGCCCGAGAAATTCAACTGGCCGGACATGACGGGCGGCGATCTCGGCAGCCGCGCGAAGCTCAAGCCCGGTTCGCATCTCTGGTGGTATCCGGCGGAAGTGAACACCACCATTCTCGGAGGCAACCAATGGTTTTGGGCGCGCAACAAACATCCGCGCACGGTCACGCAGTTGGTGGACATCTTTTACACGTCCGTCGGGCGTAACGGGAATCTCATCCTGAATCTCTCGCCCGACAAACGCGGCCTCGTTCCCGACAATCAACTCGACGCGTTGAGCAAGGCGGCGCAGATCATCAATGAAACCTTCGCCACCGACCTCGCCAAGGGCGGCAAAGTCACGGCGGACAATTCCAACGCCACGAACGGCCCGTCGCTCGCGCTCGACGGCAATCTCGACACCTGGTGGGAAGCCGCGCCGGGCAAGACCAACGGCACGGTGACGCTCACGCTGCCGAAGCCGGTCACGTTCGACGTGGTTTCGTTGCAGGAAGCGGTGGATCATCGCGGCCAGAGAATCGAATCCTTTGCCATTGAAACGTGGAACGGCTCGGCGTGGATCGCGCCGGAACACGTCGCGTCGGACGCACTCACGACCGTCGGTCATCGCCGGCTCATCCGGTTGAAATCGCCCGTGACCACGGAGCAGGTGCGCATCCGCATCACCGGTTCGCGCCTCGAACCGACGCTCGCCGAAATGGGCCTCTTCAAGCAATCCGTCAAGACCTTGCCGCCGACCATTTCCGACCGCAGCACCAACGGCGCGGTGAGCTTGAGCAACCTCGCGGGCAACAAGATGGTTTACACCGTGGACGGCAGCGAGCCGACGACCAACTCGACGGTTTACACTTCGCCCATCGCATTGCCGATGGATCGCAGCGTCACGGTGCGAGCCGCGAGTTTGCTGCCCAACGGCCAGCTCGGCATCGAGGGTTCGCGAGTTTTCGCCGGCCTCATGCCCACGGGCTGGAAAGTGATCAGCGTGGACAGCGAGGAAACCGCCGGGGCGGACAACTCCGCCGCCCGCGCGATTGACGGCGATTCGTCCACCTTCTGGCACACGCGCTGGAACGCCGATCAAAGGCAGCCGCATTCCATCACGGTGGACATGGGCAAGACGAATCGGATCGCCGGATTCACCTATCTGCCGCGTCAGGATGGACTGCTCAACGGCGTGGTCGAGAAATACCGCTTTGAAACGAGCGCGGACGGCGTGACTTGGACAACCAACATCGCCACCGGCTCGTTCGCCAACATTCAGAACAACCCATCGCTTCAGGAAGTGAGCTTCGCTCCGGTGAACGCCCGCTACTTCCGCTTCACCAGCTTGCAGGCGATCTGGCGAAGCGGCTGGACGAGCGCGGCGGAAATCTCCGTGCTGCCGGCTGGGGAGGGCGGGGAGAGGCGATGATTTCGCACTTACCGAGAAACAACCAGCACCTTACCAGCTCGTCCAGTCATCCGTGACCCTGGCGATGTAATGGTGGAAATGCTCGTCCGGGCCTTGATAACCCACCCAGCGGACCATCGAGCTGTATCTTGCCCCGATTGCAGGAAGAAAGAGAGCGCTAGAAAGGCGTCAGTGCAGAAGCCGAAACAAATGAACCAACAACGAGCATCGGAATTTGAATGCTATGAAAATATCCAAAGGAGACCTTCAAAACGTGGCTCCGATTTCGGCCTGAAAAGCAAAAAAGCCGTTCCGCATCGCACGGAACGGCGTTGTTTGCCCGGACGGCGCCGAGCGTCATCTAGGCTTCAAATGATTTGCCGCACCCGCAGCTCTGCCGGGCGTTCGGATTGGATATCTTGAATCCTCCGGCCACCAGTGAATCGCTGTAATCTACGACCACGTCACGAAGATATTTTGCGCTGAACGGATCCACGACAACGGAAACTCCGTGCGCCTCGGCCAAAAAATCGTCCGTGCGCCGTTCATCAAACACGAGAGAGTATTGCATCCCGGAACAGCCACCTTGTTCTACGAACAACCGAAGTATTTTTCCGGCGTTTTCAGATTGCTGCAACAGGGATTTGATTTCCGTCGCCGCATTTTCGGTGAGAATCACAATGGGATCCGTTGTTGAGTTCGCGTCCATGCTGTATCTGAAGCTAATTGCCCTCGGCCGGCCTGTCAAACGGCTGACTCAACTTTGCCGCCTGGGAGGCCCTATTCCTTATTGCGCGCGCTTTTCTGCTCTCCAAAGTCGCGTGCAGTTCCGGGAGCAACTTCTGCATTCCCTCAAGTACATTGATAGATTGCGCCCATAGTCCCATTCTCTCCGCCAGATCGGCGGCGCGAAACCCCGCATCCTTGCGCCACAGTGGGTCCGCCTGATCGTCAAATAGAACCTCCTGGTAATCCGCGAGGGCTTGATTCAGCAAGGTTGTTTGTTGAACCCCAGTATTCTGTTGAGCCACCGCTTCAGCAACAACTCCGAGTCCTATCGTTGCCTGATTTCGCGTGGCTACCGACGCGTTAGTCATCCCAGTCACCGTCCAGTATGCGTTAGATGACAAACCGTAGTTGGTCGAGGATAGCATGGGTTCATGAGCGCCCAATTGAAGATAAGCATCGCCGACGCGCCCGCGCGCCTTGGCTCCAAATGCGTTTGTTTCAGGAACGCCGACAAAGACGATGATGGCTTGTCGCAAGTCTCCCGTTTTGTTCGTCGACTCGCGGCTCATCAGCGCGTCGCCCCAGGCAAAGCGCGCCTGCACACTCAAATCCGCCGGGCAACTCGTATTCGTCGCCAGCGGCGCGAAATAATATTGAATGGCGTCCGCGTAATGCAATTGCTCGGCGGCGGCAAGGCCCGCCATCATCTGAGCCGTGAAATTCAATTCGGACACGGGCCAGTTTGTGTTGACGACCCGTTGAAAGTTCAACTCGGCGTTGAGGTAGTCCGCATTATCAAAATAGTAGCTGCCGATCCACCATTGAGCCTGTTGAGCAAGGCGATCCATCGGGAAGCGGATGACGAAATTTGTGAATGAGGACAGTGCATTGGTCTCCTGGCCAGCCATGAAATAATCCCAGGCCCGATAAAATTCAGCCTGTGAGAGTTTTGAATTGCGCGGGAAGTCGTTGGTCCAGGTTTCATAACTCGCAATCGCTTCAAGCCATTTCTTCTCCTGTTCATACGTCCGCGCAATCGCAAGCCGCACATCGGGCAACAGCGAATTAGTCGGGAATCGCTTTTCAAACTCCGAAAAATACTCGCGCGCTTGGGAAGGATTACTCTGTCGCGCATAACCTTCGCCGGTCAACAACAATCCGCGGTCCGCAGCGAAGCCGTCCGGATACGAACGCAGAATTCTCTGCATAGCGTTGCTCGCAGAAATTATGTTGGTCACTTCAAAGGCGCATCGCACTGTTTGATAGAGTGCCTGTTCCAGAAGCTCACGTGCCACTTCCGGCACGGTGCCGTAGCGCTCGACGAGAAACTCATAGTTGGTTAATGCGCCAGCGAAGTCCCCTTGCTTAAAACGGGTGTCCGCCCACTTGAACCGCGCGACTGCCTGGTCCTCCGGTTCACTGGCCCGTTCGGCACCTTGTTGAAATGCTGTTTCACTCTGGGTGTATTGTCCGCTCAACCACAAACACCAACCCTTGCCGAGAAACGCTTTGCCAGCAATAGGGCTGTTGGAATAGGTGTTCGCCAGGTTATCAAACCGGCTTAAAGTCTGTCCGAGCAGGTTCGAAAGGGCCGGTGAAGACGCATTTGTTCCACCACTTACAGCTAGAAGATATTGTTTGAGCTGAAGCTCCGCCAGTTTGAGCGAAGCCACATCGCTCGCCTTCGACCGGGGGAACTGATCGAGGTAGTTCTGCAACGTCTGCACGGCGTCTCCAATTCGGTCCTGCTTCAGCCTGAGGTTCGCGATTTCCAGAAGCGCCCGACGCTTTAGAGCTGAGGGAGAATTCGTGAAGGCCAATTGCTGATACACCCCCACTGCATCGTCGAGATGATCCAGGCGCTCGTGAATTCGTGCCAGAAATGTCAGCGATTGCGCTCGAAATGCCCCTATGCTGATTTGTCCGAATCGTTCCGAGAACCCGCGTTCGTTGATAGCGACGTCCGCCTCAGGCTCTGACTTCGGCTGCGGCATCACTTCCGCCGCTGCGACGAGATTGGATGCAGTCGCCAACGCCTGTTCCAGATGGCCTTGCGCTTCCTGCAAACGGCACATCAAATACAGCCGGCGCCAGCTTAATTCCTGGTTCAAGTTGAGGCGGTCGAGCGTTCCAACAGTGCTTTCCCCATCGCTGAAATGATGTTGCGCTAGCTGAGCCTCGCCAAGCAGCAAATCGCCCAGTGCCACGCTTGGATCGTTCGGACTCGTTCTTGACACCTGTTGAAAGACTCCGGTGGGCTGCTGCAACAATTCAATCGTTCGATTCCATTCGCCCAACTGAGCGTAGGACGCAGCCTCACCCACGCATGCTTTAAGCCGGTTCGTCGAGTCTGGAAAAAGACGAACCATCCGACCAAAAGCCTCCGCCGCTGCAGCGTAATTCGTGTTCTGGTAGTGGCACTCGGCTATCCAGTAAAGATATAAATCTCCCAGGCCGCCCGCTATGCTTTGATTGCTTGAAAGCAGGGAAATCGCACCAGTGTATTGTCGGATATAAAACCTGGCCTCAGCCTGATACAGGATCGCCTCCGGAGTTCGCGGCGATTTGGGATTATCGCGGATATAATCGCCAAAATCCTGTTCGGCATTTTCCCAGAACTGATCGGAAAAAGCCTTTGACGCAATCTCAAATTCCTTATCTCCCGCAACCGCGGCGTGTACGGCTCCCGCGCTGAAAATCAGCGCCAGCAGCACCAAGAACGTCCGGCGAAGAAAAGCCATACAAGGCAACTCTAACCAAGGCTTCGCAGTGGCAAAAGAATGAAATCCGTCAACGCTTACTTCTTATCGTAGAAACAATCCCGCGCAAATAGTTTCCAGTATAACTTTCCCGAGATTTCGCGACTTCCTCCGGCGGCCCTTCGGCAACGATTCGCCCACCGCCTTCGCCGCCTTCAGGGCCGAGATCAATAATCCAATCCGCCGTTTTGATAACGTCGAGATTGTGTTCGATAATCAACAGCGTATTGCCAGCAGCGCGAAGTTTGAACAGCACCTCAAGCAACTTCGCGACGTCGTGAAAGTGCAGGCCCGTTGTCGGCTCGTCGAGAATATAAAGGGTACGGCCGGTGGCTTTGCGACTCAACTCCGACGCAAGCTTCACGCGCTGCGCTTCGCCGCCGCTCAACGTCGTGCCGGCTTGACCGAGCCGGATGTATCCCAGGCCCACCTCCGCCAGTGTGAGCAGCGGCTCGTAGATTTGTGGCACGGCGCGGAAAAACGTCACCGCCTCATCAACCGTCATGTCGAGCACGTCGGCAATGTTCTTGCCTTTGTAGGCAATCTCCAGTGTTTCGCGATTGTATCGTCGCCCGCTGCAGGCTTCGCACGTCACATAAACCGGCGGAAGGAAGTGCATTTCAATTTTGATCAAGCCGTCGCCTTCGCATTTCTCGCAGCGGCCACCCTTCACGTTGAAACTGAATCGGCCTGCTTCGTAGCCGCGAATCCGCGCCGCCGGCAGACGCGCGAACAAATCGCGAATCGCGTTGAACATCCCCGTATAGGTCGCCGGGTTGCTCCGCGGCGTGCGTCCAATCGGCGATTGGTCAATGACGATGACTTTGTCGAGGCTCTCGAAACCGCGCAGCATGCGATGGGCACCGGGACGTTCCTTCGAGCCAAAGAATTTACGGAACAATGCGCGGCGCAGAATGTCATCCACCAGTGTGCTCTTGCCCGAGCCGCTCACGCCGGTCACGCACGTCACGGTACCAAGAGGAATCCGCGCGTTGATGTTCTTCAAATTATTTTCGCGCGCGCCGAGGATCTCCAGCCATCCACGTTCGGGTGAAGGCTTGATGCGCTGGTGCGGAATCGGAATCGAGAGTTCGCCATTCAGGTATCTCGCCGTCAGGGAGTGTGGGTTCGCCAGAACTTCGATCAAATTTCCCACAGCAACAATTTCTCCGCCTCGCACACCGGCGCCGGGCCCGAGATCGACAATGTAATCCGCATGGCGAATCGTGTCCGCGTCGTGCTCGACGACCAGCACGGTGTTGCCGAGATCGCGCAAGTCCACCAGCGTGTTGAGCAGGCGATCATTATCGCGCTGATGCAGTCCGATGCTCGGCTCGTCGAGGATGTAAAGCACGCCAACGAGACCCGCGCCAATTTGTGTGGCGAGCCGGATGCGTTGCGCTTCGCCGCCGCTTAACGTGCCGCTCTCGCGATCCAGCGTTAGATACCCGAGGCCGACGTTCTTAAGAAAACCGAGCCGCGAACGGATTTCCCTGATGATATCGTGCACGATCTTCTCCTGGAACTCGGTCAGCTTGAGTGTGGCGAAAAACGCGTCAGCCTTCTCCACCGACAGCGCGCAGACGCCCATGATTGAAAGACCGGGAAGTTTGGGGAGCACGAGCCTCTGGCTTGCGGTCTTCGGCGTATCGCCGGAAACTTCGTCCCGGTCTGATTCGCCCAACTCGATTTTTTCGGGAGATTTCTCCAGTGCGACGCCGGAGGCTGCAGGCGGGTCTCCTACGCTTCCCAGTCGTACGGCGAGAATTTCCGGTCTGAGCCGTTTGCCTCGGCACGCGTCGCAAAATTTCGGGCTCATGAACGCCTTCAGCCGATTCCTGGTGAACTCACTTTCGCTCTCGTGGTAGAGCCGTTCGAGATTCGGAATCACGCCCTCGAATGGCCGCGTGATTTTGCTGGGTTTGCCCGCGCGCCAGAACGTAAACTCGACTTCCATTTCGCCGGAGCCGTGCAGCAACACGCGCTTGAAATCGTCCGGCAAATCTTTATACGGCGTCTCCAGGCTTACCCCGTAATGCCCAGCGACCGCGCGCAACATGCTCTTATAATAAACTACCATGCGCTTGCCGCCGCGCCGCCACGGCAAAATCGCGCCGCCTTCGAGCGATTTCTCAGGGTCGGGCGCGATGAGTTCTTCGTCGAAAACCATTTTCTGTCCGAGACCGTGGCAAACCGGGCACGCGCCCACCGGCGCGTTGAACGAAAAATGTTTCGGCGTCAGCGGCTCGTAACTCTTGCCGGTGGCGGGACTGAAGTTGCGGTTGGAGTGGAGAATTTCGAACCAGCCTGTATCGCGGCCGTCCCGGCTGCCCCGTGAAGGCGAGACACCTGCGCTGCTTTCTCCCGTCGGAAGCTGATGCAACGTCAGCATCACGCCTTCGCCCCACTTCAGCGCCGTTTCGACAGAGTCGCTGAGACGCACGCGGATCTTTTCGTCAATTACGAGACGATCTACGACCGCTTCAATCGTGTGCCGCTCTTTCGGATCGAGCCGGATTCGCGTGTCGGTGGACAATTCGAATAGCTCACCGTCGACACGCGCGCGGACGAACCCTTCGCGCGCGAGCCGCTCGACCACGTCGCGAAATTCTCCTTTCTGCTCGCGCACGACAGGCGCGAGCAGCATGACACGGGTGCGCAGCGGGAGCGCAAGAACCTTGTCCACAATATCGCTTGTGCTTTGCGTTACGATGGGCACTCCGGTTTCCGGGCAATACGGTTGGCCGACATGCGCGTAGAGCAGACGCAAGTAATCGTAAATCTCCGTTGTGGTTGCGATGATCGAACGGGGACTGGAACCGGAGCTGCGTTGCTCAATCGCGATGGCAGGCGAAAGACCCTCGATGAAATCAACGTCCGGTTTTTGCATCTGGTCGAGAAACTGGCGCGCGTACGCGGACAGTGACTCGACATATTTGCGTTGGCCTTCGGCGTAAATCGTATCAAACGCAAGTGACGATTTTCCAGAGCCGCTGAGGCCGGTGATGACTACCAGCTTGTCGCGGGGGATGTTCAGCGTGAGGTTCTTGAGGTTGTGCTCACGCGCTCCACCGATGCGGATGAATTCTTTGCTCACAATTCCGAATTTCTACAGCCAGGCAAGCGGACAGCTTAACCGATTTTCTGAAAAGAAGCAAAAAAGGAGTGCTCGCAAACCGGGCTGAGTTCGATAGCAGCTACGGCACCGGGTTGACGTGGTAGAAGCGTTGGGAGCCCAGGCCGCCGGTCTGGGTGCCATCGTCCAGGTAGCTGTAGGTGGTTGTCGTGGATGTGACGGTGCCGGGGAAGGTGTTCCAGTTGGCGGGCGAGAGGCTCGGGGTCCATTGCACTTCATAGGTCGCGTTGGCCGGCCCGGTCCATTGCAGCAGGAATCCTCCAGGCGTGCCGCTCACGCCGAGTTGCGCCGGCAGCACCGGCGGCGTGCTGAAGGCCGGCGCGAGGCCCTCGACGACGCGGAAGAAGTGATAGGGTGTGGGCAAATCAATGCACCAGGTGGTGTTGGTGTCCACAGCCGTTATCGTGGGCGAAACCACGGTCCAACTGGCGGTGCCCAGGTCCGTAATCCCTTCCACGTAATAGTGCGCTCCGATGAGTGACTGCCACGTGATGCAGAAGCTCAAGTTGGTGCCGTTGTTCACGACTTGTGTGCCGGTGACGTTGATGGGCTGGCCCGTCTCGGCCCATTGCGTGGCTTTGATGCTGTAGCTGACCGGCCCGCTGGAGACGTTGATGGCTGCCAGATACCAGTCGCCGGGACTCAGGGCTACCGGAGTGGAATTGGTGAACGCAACAATGAGTTCGTCGCTGGTGCCGGTGTTGGCGCTGAGATAATCAAAGGTGCTCAGGCTGGGCAATGGAGGTTGCCCTTTCCGCACCGCCAGTTGCATGTCGGCGCTGGGGTTGTTGATTTCAAACTGCGCCCGCACCGAGTTGTTCAAAACGACGAAGTGGTAGTAATCCACGCCGCCAAACGCGCCGGAGTTGTTGTTGAAATACGCAATGGCATTGGTGAGCGTGATGATCGAAGTATCGAAATCCACCCGCAACACCACGCTGGCGTTGGTGTTGTTGGCGCAGGAGTTGGTCACGCCCAGGTAATAGCGCGCGCCCGGAATGAGTGGGGGAACGGTGTTGGTGCTTAAGGTGGCGCTGCCGGTGGTGCCGGAGATGAGCAGGAAATCGCCCTGGGCGGGATTGCCCACCGGCGGTGTGTTCTGGTTAAACCACACCTGCACGGGCACGGTGGACGAAACCAAAACGTTCGTGGCGTAGCGGGCCCAGTTGGGCGCGTCCACGATGTAATAGGCCATCTGGCAGGGCGGCACGGTGTTGGTGGCCGGCTGCGCGTTGACGAGCGAAATGGGCGTGGGCGCGTTGGTCTCAAAGACAAACTGCAACTGCCAGCTCACGTTGGTGCCCGCGTAGAGCCCGCGCGCATCCCGCACTTCCAACGTCCAGGTGCCTTGCGCGCTCTGCCCCACCAACGGCTGCAACGTTTGCTCGGGAAGGTAATATAAGCCACGGCCCTGGTCGGTGAGCGTGACGTTGTCCAGCAACATGCCCGGCTCAAGCCCGGTGATTTGCACCGGCGTGGCTGATTGTGTAGCGGTGAAGGAGAATGAAGCGCTCTGCCAGTTGTTGTTGTCGCCAAACAAAACCGTCGGACTGCCGCCGGCAACCAATACCTGCGCCTTGGCCAGACTGCTCGAAGGCGAAGTGACGAACTGAACTGGATCGAATTTGCCGAAATTGGTAAGAGGCGGAGATAGCTTTGATTTCAGACCCAGAAAGTGCGCGTTTATAAATTGAAACCTCATCCAGCGCGCCATTCATAAATTCGCCAAGAGCAGGGTGCGAAGCCCCAATCAGAACATTGCTGTTGTTCAGTGTATTTTGGAAATCTCCGGACAACGATTTTGTCCGCACCAGTTGGCCATCGATATACATCTTGACTTGTATTTGATTCGAGGCCGCCTGGACATAAGTGCCCGCTAAATGATGAAAGACGCCGGTTGAAAGGAATGGGCGTGAATCTGGAAACCTCGTAAGGGCTGCCAACGCTCGCGTCATCGCTCCCATTTCCCGGACTGGTGTAAGCAGGATCGTTGTAATAGAAGCCGAGTCCCAGCGGATTTCGTAAGATATTTATTCCAAAATTGCACGGCTCGTTACTCGGACCACGCTTGGCAATCAGTCCGTAATTTGGAGAGGGCACGTCATTTCGGAACCACATTTCGAGTGAGAAGCCACCTGTTAGATTAAGCGAAGCGCTATGCGGTACAGTTGATGTAGCTGGCACCATTGAATTTGAACGCTTGCCCTCCGATTCCCGGCACATATGCAACTGTTCCAATCGGCGCACCATTATTGTTTCCAACTGCATCGCCAGTGCCGTTCTCCCCTCGCCACCAACTGACAATGCCTGGCCCGCGATAGCCGAAGGTCAATTTGTATTTGTCTCCGGGAACTGTGGCGAGTGTCCGCGAAATGCTTCCTTTCGCCAATGCGAGGAATTGGTTTCCGATTTGTGCATTTGGAGGATCATTTATAACGCTGACCTGGTTCGTATCCACCTTCCAGCCGGTAGAAGTGTCGGAAGCAGGATAATCCGCTGGTGGAGCAGCTTCAAAATCGCTCACCGTCTGAACGCTTCCCGTGGCCGAGTTGAGGAATGGCGCCGTGGCGTACTTGATCGGCACGTGCGCCAGATTCGTGTTTTCGGTGAATGTCAGATATTGCGGTTGAGCGGACTCCTCGGTCAGCGTGATGGAATCAATCAACATCCCGGGTTCCAACCCGATAATCGCTGCCGTTCCCGTCGTGCCGGCGGCAGTGAAGGTGATGACATTGGTCTGCCAGTTCCTGTTGCTGCCAAAGGAATTCGTTTGGACTCCGTTGAGCGTCACCAGCACCTCGGCGAGGTTCTGCGGTGCCGATGCGGCGGGATCAAACTTCCCGCCACTGCCCGCGGCCGCAATGGCTCTTAGCTCACTTGCTGATAGCGTGCGGCTGTAAATGCTCAGCTCGTCCATTCCCCCCGAATAGGGCGCACCCGCTCCCGGGGGGCGATATCCCATGTAGAACGTGGCTGAAGTATTTGGCGTGAAGATTCCAAGATTAGCTTGCGCGACTTGAAAGCCGTTCAGGTACAACCTGGCAATTCCACCGCCGATCCTGTCATACGTACAGGCCACATGTTGCCATGAATTCGTGTTCAGCAAATTCGGAAGAGACGAAATCTGATGCGAACGTCCGGTTGTATCGACAAAGTTGGCGAACAGCGAACCGGGCCCACCTCCCAGAGTCGGAACGGACATCCAAAAATATGTTTGGATCACGCCACTATACCATTCGACAAAAGTCCTTTGAGCCAGATCGGACGGCTTGATCCACGCGTCAATGGTCATCCCGGGCCCCGCGCCGACGTTCAAGCTCGCCGCCGCAGGAACTGAAACATATGCGTTGCTGCCGTTGAGCGACATCGCCTGCCCTACTTCTCCGGCAATGAAACCAGGTCCCCCTACGGGCGTTCCAGTATTACCCCCGACCGCGTCATTCACATTCCCCTCGAACCTCCACCAACTGGCAATACCGGGGCCGCGATAGGCGTAACGGAGGGTATATTTGTTTCCCGGCGTGGTCGAGAACGTGCGAGAGATGGTGCCATTGGCAAGGGCAAGGAAATGGCTGCCGGCATTGGCATTGGTTGGGTCGTTGACCACGCTGACCTGATTGCTGGTCACGGTCCACCCTTCAATCGTGGCTCCGCCGGGGTAGTCGCCCGCTGGGCTGGTTTCAAATTCGCTGTTCGCCCACTGAGTAATGTTTGTGGCAGGCGTGGTACTTCCCGCATTGGCGGTGTTGCCTCCTCTATTTTCCATGAGGAGGAAGCGCTGGCCGGTGGGGCTGATGAGGGTCAGCACCAGGTCGGAGATGCGGGGATGCTGGAGGGCCACGCCGATGTTGAGGGCGGTGATCTTCTGCTGGTTGGTGAGTGTGATGCTCGAATAGCTCACCGCGTCATCCAGCAGGTTGCTGGCGCCCGCCGCCGTGAAGTCCACCGTGTTCGCATTGCCCCCGCCCGGCGGCAGGATCTGCACGAACAGTTGCGCGATCTGCGACACGTCATTCGGATTGTAGATGCCGATGTAGTAGCGGCCCGGTTTCAAGGGCGGCAAATCGCTGGTGTCAATCGTGAGTATGGCGCCGGGCCCAGCACGCTGGGCACGTTGGGTATGGTCAGGGTGTAATCGTAGGTGCTCAGGGTGGGAAAATCGCCCCGCCGCACATACAACTGCAGGGGCAATGGCGTGCCGCTCAGGTTGGTGACGCTGAGGAGCAGGTTGGTCGCTCCGAGCGGCACATCCACCGAGGTGTATTTGAAGCTGTGGGGGGCAATGACCAGCCGCAGCCCGTTGGTGTCGCCCTCCGGCTCAAGCCGTATCTGCACATTGTCCACCGACCCGGTGTGGCTTAACGCATTATCGACTTCGCTCAAGAGCCACACGCCCGCGCCGCTCTCGCCCACAAAATCCCTCAAGGTGCCCGGCCCGTCGGTGTGCCGCGAACCGGGAATGTCGTTCTCGCCGTTGTCTTCGTAAATCAGGCTCTGCGTCAGCTGCCCGTTGCCGAAGGTGTGGTTGTTGAGCACGGCGAACTTTTGTGAATGGCTCAGGTCGCCCAGCAAATCACCAAAGTCTTCGTGCGTGATGATGTTGGTCACGATGACCCGCCGCACGGTGACGGGTTGCGCCGCAATGGACATCACCAGCGCCGCGCCGGGTTTGGCCGGGCTGCCATCGGGAACCACCGCCGGCACGTTGATGCCGCGCATGAGCACGCCGTCGGCGTCCTGCGTGCTGAAGGGCAGCTCGCTGAACACGCCGAAGAACGCATACTCCGCCGCTTCCTGGTCCTCGGACTTCACGCCGATGTAATACGTCGTGTTCACCGCGTTGGTATAAACGATGACTTCCGTCCCGCCCCGGCCCAGGGACTTGTCCGCGCTGGCCAGCACCGCGGGATCCAGATTGGTCAATCCGGGATTGGTGGAGACATACAGGTCAATGTCCGCTTCCACGCGCGTGGCGTTGGCAGGGTCATCCACATTGGTCACGCCCATGCGCGGCAACCCAAGGTCCGGCGGCAGGAACGTCGCAAAGGCCGCGTTGGTGAAGGCGTTGGTGTTGCTCATCCTGTAAAAGTGCCACTGGTTGGTGACCCCCAGCGTGATGATGCCGCCCGCGCCCCATTGCGTGTTGGTCCCCAGCCCAATCGTGTTCAGGCCCAACAACGGGCTGCTCGCCCCCACGTGCTGGCCCAGGAGCAACTGCCCGGTGATCCGGTTTTGTGGATTGTCCGGAAACTCGTTGTCCACCTGCGTCACGTTGCGCGCGTCACTGGAAACAATGCCGCTGTCCTGCTTAAGCACCAGCGCGTTGCTCACGCTGCCCTCCCCGGCGGAGATCACCAGCGCGTAATCCTGCACCACGTTGTTGGTCTGCGCCGTCACCGCGTTCACGTTCACCCGCTGGCCGATGACGCTGATGGCGTAATTGGTCCCCAACGGCGGAGAGAGATACACGTTCTCCACGTTGTTCACGAAGTCCCGGTTGGGCACGCTGTTGGTGTCCGTCGGAAAAGTGAAGTTGGCGCCCGTGCCAATGTCGTTGCCGTAATAGATCTCGCCCGTGTCGAGATTGGTCACGATTAAATCCAGATCGTTGACCAGCTTGATGCCCGCCGCCGGATTACCCGGCGGATCCGTCCACACCAGCGTCACGCGCAAGGGCCCGTTCTGCACGTTGGTGTCCACGTTCACATTGACGGTGTGCCGTTGCCCGGTGGCCAGCGCGTTGGTGGGGCTCTGGTCGAACAGCAGCATCGGCGCGCCGCTGCCCTGGCTGGCGATGCCGTTGGTCAGCGCCGCAGGCAGCGAGTTGGTCAGGTTAATCATGCCCCAGCCCTGATGGTTAATCACGCCGCGCACCTGAAAATCGTAAATCACATTGGCCGAGCGCGCCCCATTGATGAGCATCCCCTTCAGCAATGCCGGGCTGGGCGCGAGGTGCAGTTGATTGGTGAAGAAGTCCGTCATCAACGCCAGCACGCCCGACACCTCCGCCGCCGACATGCTCGTGCCTGATTCATACCGGTAAAAAGGCCCCAGCCCGTTGTTCAAATTGCTCAGCACCTCGAAGTAGTTGCCGTTGTCGTTCGTGGTCACCAGGTCCGTCGTCACGTTGTAGAACACCGGCACGTTGGTCGGATTGCCGATGGCGTAAAACCACGTCGTGCCCGTCGTCAGCGCCGGCGGCGAGAGCGTGACCACGTTGTTCCCCTTGAAATCGCCCACGCCGGCGAGGTCTCCTTCCCGCGCGTAAATCGGCAGATTCACCGCCGGGCTGATGACCGCCGCCGTGATGACCAGCCGCACTGCGTTGTCCGGAACGAAAATCGAGCGGTTGTTCAGCCCGTTGGTCTCCACCGTCTGCCTGGCAAACGTGTTCAGGTGATGATTGGTCGGATTGTAGTAGGCAATCTGGTCCCACTGGCCCGAACGCGTCGAAACCACAAACACGCCCGGCGCCACCACGTCCGGCTTGAACCGCCCGAAATCCCCTTCAATCCCAATGCCCACGTTGCCTCGCCCCGAAAAGCCCGCCACCTCGTTGTCCGAATCCGTGCGCCCAAACCACACCTGGTTGGTCGCACCGTCCGCGTCCACCACCTCGTTGGTGATCCCCCGCGGCAGTTCCACCGCCCCCACCGTGATCCCGTTCTTGGCCGTCGCCGGACTCTGAATGCTCTGAGGGCTGCTGCCCAATCCGTTGTCCTCCCCGCCTGCGCCGTCCCCCGCCGAAAACACAAACAACACCGGCTGCGACCCGCTGCGCTCGGGCAGCGCGTCCCGCACCGCCGCGTCGTAGCTCGCCGCATTGATGTCGTAGCTCGTCCCGCCGTAGTTCCAACTGTTGTTCGAAATGAACGCATTGGTCCGCGCCGCCGCCCGCTGCAAATCAAAATCACTCGTCACCAATGCCGGCATCGAAAACAACCGCGCCGCCGGCGCCATCCCTCGGAACTGCCCGTTCGTCGGCGGCATCACCGAACCCGACGCATTCGTCACCGTCGCCGATTGCCCGCCGCTGCTCCCAATAATCCCCGCCACATGCGTCCCGTGCCCGCTGGTGTCCGTCAACGCCGTCCCGAACACTCGGCCCTGCAAATCCGGATGGCTCGCATCCACTCCAAAATCGTTCACCTCCACCACCACGTTCGAGCCGCTCAGATTCAGATAATTGGTCGGCGTCACACTGTCAGCCGCCACACCCACCCGCACCCGGCTCAAATCATTCGAAGGCTTGCGCGGCGTCGCCAGCTCCACCGACTCCACCCCGCCCAACTGCGCCACCGCGGAAAGCAATGATGTTGGAGCTGAATCAAACCGCACCCGCGCCACCGGCCCGAACGGCGAGGGACTTTCTGAAATCACCTCCGCACCCAACTGCTGCAATCCCTCCAGCGCGCCCTGCCGCCCATCCCCAAACAACACCACATTCAACTCACTGCCCTCGGGCAGCGATTGTTCGTTCACCGCCCACTCCAGCAACTGCCCCTGCAACTTGTAATACGGCTCATACGCCAGCACCGCCTGCGATTGAGCCTCCAGTTGTTGAGCGCCCTGTTCCGATGCCCGCACCAAAAATGCATTGTTCGGAATGTAAGAAATGATTTGCGCCCCCGTCTCCGCCAGCATTTTGCGAAACGCCTCATCCACCGGCCCCCGCGCCTGCACCAGATACGAGTTGAGAGTTCCGGGTTCGGAGTTCGGAGTCGCGCGGCTGCGCAGCGACGCCGGAAGGTTCAGCTCCACCTTCCCGCTCGTATCCATCAACGCATTCTCCAGCACAATCCCCCGCTCACTGCGCCCAAGCTCATTCACGCCCTTGCCCGTGTTGCTCAGCCGATAACCCAATCCGGAGTTTGGAGTTTGGAGGTTTGAGTTGGAGGTTCCCTGCTGAGTATTCAGAGTGCCGCGTCCAGAGTTGCGGGTTGAAGCTTGAGCGTTAAGCCCTGGATGTGGAGTGTTCGAGGTCAAAGGTTGCATCCCCGCCGGCGCGCTGCTCTCCCGCTCCACCCGCCCCTGCCCACCCCGGCTCAACACCGCCTGCCCTCCCCCGTTCGTCTCCACCCCGCCCGGAACCTCCACCGCCTTCCCCTTCTCTCCTCCTCCTTGTCCCTGTCCCCACCGCCAGGCCACATACGCACCAGAAAAACACAGAAGACTCACCAGAAACCATAGAAAGGATCGCGCTCGCATATCAGTTTACCAGGTTAAAGCTTCTGAGCGCATATCGCGGCGCATTGTGTGCAAAGCATTCCTCCCGGCAATGGGGGCTTTTCCCCGATAGCAACGCGTATCGCACACCGCAGTGCGATGTCCTACGCGGCACATACGAGTTGGGACTTTCTCGGATTTCTCCTTCATGAGTTGTTTCGATCTCTGATCTAATCAGGCGGGAGCACATTAAAGCTTTCAATAACCAGATGCGGGGGATACGTCCGGCCAAATTCATCGGGGTGATGCTGGATTTCACCCTTCACAATCGTGTCGGCGAAGCGCGGGTCAGGCGTGCCTTCAACGCGAACGACAGCACGCGTGGCGGTTTCGGCAGTGATCTGATAGTTCGTGCAAAGGCCGCTGAATTGTCCGCTGGTCACGATGGAATTGTTCGCCGGATGCAACGTCTGGCCGTAGGCATACACCACGAATCGTGGAGTGTGGTTCACCGTGAGCAGTGACAGGATTTGCTGCGGGATGCGTTCCACGACTTCGTCCGGAGCATTGGCAGCGGCGCCCGAAATGAAGTTTGTGTTCAGGAAAGGCGACCTTTCCGTCAATTCCGGCACGGCGAGAACATCGCCAATGTGGTTAAACACTCCGTTCCTGAAAACGGGACCCGCCTTGACGTCGGTATTCGCCCGCGTCCTGTTGATGCCAGCAACGATTCGAGCAACGCGCGGAGAGGATATTCCATTACGGGTATCAACCGCAGCGGGATCAATGACGATGGGCTGGACGGTCGCGCCGGTGTTCGTGAGCGTGATGACGCCGCTTAACACTGCAGACCATGCGGCGAGTCCGGCAAGCGGGTCGCCCGACGCGTACGCGCTCGCGACATTGATCGGAAGCTGACCGCGATTGGCATTGTCGTTGATGCCGGTCGTGAACTGGTCGAACAGAAGACGGTCGTTGACAGGCATAGAACTCCGCGCGACGAAGAGATTGATATTCCCGGTCCAGTTCGTCCAGGCTTTCAAATCAGTTTGACTGGATTTCAAATAAACCGTCTGCCACGGAGTGCCGCGATGAAATCGGCCCAGCCAACCAATGTTCGGCAACTTGTTGGTGGGGAAATTCCAGTCATCAGAAGACCTCACCAAAGGATCCTTCACCGCCATGCTGAGCGCGTTTGGATCGCCGCTGGATCCTTTACCAGGGACTCCTCCCCATGGATCATAGCGGTCGTTGTATCTGTAAAGGTTCGTTTCAAGCGACGTGACTTTTCTCCCCGGCGGTTGAACGACCTCCAGGTTTTGGCCGACTGCCGCGTACGTGAGGTCGTCTCCGGTGTAATGGACCAAGGGATCATTCGCCTGCCATGAAATTATCTGCGACCTTTCTGCCGTGGGAGTAAACGGCACCTGAGCCGTGTTGGTACTGACCTGCTTTGTGTAGAAGAACGCACTGAAGCCCGCAATTTCGTTGTCCTTGCTACCCGGTTGATAACCCACCACGTTGTTTATCCAATCGGTATCCGTTGTGGCAGGGTCGCCCAATGAAATTCCGATTTGATCGATCACACCCTGAGGAGTAGCACCTCCAGAAATTCCCGTTGCGATATTGGTGCTCCAAATACCGCCCAAACCTTTTTCAAAATTCCGTGTCTGAACTTCCTGACTCAGTGGACGCAATGTGCTCGGGCCGGCCAGTTGAACATAATCCACCAGTCGTCCGGAGCCCGCCGAACCTCCGTCAAAGATCATGCAACGGAGATTATTGGTCACGGTAAGAACCCAATTTGCCTGAGGATAAGAGTCTGACGGCACCAGGTCCCATTGCGCCACCGCATTCGTAGGAACAGGCACGAGAGAACCGCCCAGCCACATCGAGTTTGGCACCACTTCAAGATCGGCGAGCAGTGGCACCTGAAACGATGTAGTTGCCGCTGGACCGGGAGTGCCGGGTATAACACCGGTCCCCTTCCAGGTCGACGCAGCGAGGGTGATACTTCCTCTCGGTGCAGGAGATGGCCCTCCGACGTTATATTTCGCCGCTGTCACCCCTGGACCGGCAGTATTGGTCAGAGCGCCGGAAAAAATGCCATCAGCTTGAATGTACACCTCGCGCGCAGGGATTGGTATCTGCGTCGCATTCGGGTAATTCGTTTGATATGAGTTCCAGACTCCTACGGCGACTCTGCTCGAAACGCTCAACAGCAACATCTGTTTGTAGTGGTAGCCGTTCCTAATGCTTCCCCCGTTGTCTATCGGGCGGGTAACCTGGATCTTGCGCGTCATTGTGGAAACCGTCTGGAGCGATGCCTGGTTAAAGTTCGCAAATCCCTTCTTCGCGCCAATAATCCACGGCACGCCGTAAACATTCACGAACGTTACGTTTGAAGTGATCTGACTCCGGGAGGTGGAATCATTCAGATCAATCGGGATTGTCAGGAGGCTCGGATCGGTAGGCAGACTATCCGGCCCGTTCACCAACTCATAGCCTCTGATGATAATGTTCGTTCCGTCAGGCGAACTGAAGTAAGGCCGATAAATGCAGGGATACGGACTGTTTGTCGTTGCCTCGTTACATATTGGCAGCAAGTTGGAGCAATCGATTGACCGAGGACGAATAGACAAGCTGGTTGTTCAGGAACACTGGAATGTTCGTCACGCTGAGGTTCAGGTCCGGAAACTGCGCACGCAGCAGACGATTGGCCGCATTCGTGAAGAACTGCAACGGCTGCCACTGGAGCAACTGCATTTCCATTCCAGGCACCACGTTGCCGCTGGCATCCACATTGCAGTAATTCAGATTCATCCGCGGCTCGGGTTGCGAGTCGGTGCCCAACTGCGAGAGCAGGCGGTAGTACGTGTAGCGATCGTACCGAACTGAGTCCCAGGCCCGCCAGCTTCAGGCGATCCGAGAAGCTGGTGACGTTTGGAGCCAGACCGAACGCAGTCTTGTTCCGATCAAACAATTCCTGCGTGGTGAAGAATTGGTTCGTGTTGTCCGCTCCGACCCACGGGAGCTGGACCGGGTCCAATTCCGGACTGGGAAGCGTAGTCCCCGTCATGAGCTGCAATGTGGCTGACCCGTCTGAGTAGCGGTCAATGCCCTGGTTGCGCAGCGCATTGGCGCCGGCGGCGCCAAACAACGCCGTCATGCTCATCAGACTGTTGTAGCTGCTGCCGTAACGATAGTTCAGCAGCAAGCGGGCGTCGTCAAAGGCCACGCCACGATTTGGGTTGCCGTTCGGCTGCAAATAGAAATAGGGCGCGGTGTTTGTTTCCCAGATATTCGTGTTTAAGTCCGCCAGGAATGCGGGAAGATTGATCTCCCAAGGCCCTACGCCTTCATTTCTGACGAAACGGTCAGGTCCCGTCACACTGATCGCCTGGCCCCGGGCTTGGTTACCAATGTGATTGATATCGAGTGTGTCGGATGTTGGCACGACCAGATAAGCGATGCGGGAAACGAACTGGTTGCTTGCAGAAATCGGCCAGTCCGGATGCTGCGGAATGCCAATCCATTCCGGGTCGCCGACGAAGTAGTTTGTCACCGGAAGTCCATTCGTTCCAATCACAGGCTGGCCCAGTCTGTTTGTCTCAATCAAATAGCCGTTCGGGTCGAAGCGGCCGTTGCGGTTGAGGTCGAGATAAGCGCGCAATTCGCCGGCACCAGTGGTTACGTTGGTGACGATGAGACACAGGTGGACGCGGATTGTAAAGCAGGTTGGCGATGTTTTGCCGCAAGTCGGCGGCATTCAGAGTTGGCGCCATTCGGATAACTATAGTTCACGTTCGCAAACCGATTCGCATTTGGTGGCAGGCCCGTATTGAACCCAAGCGGATTGATGTAGTTCGTCGAAACAATCATCTGAACGGCCTGATCGTTGGTAAGGGCCAGGAACGAAGCGAGGATTTCCGATTCCGCCCGTTTCTCGGCGGATTCGGCGGCAAATTTGGAGATGGTCTGGTCCGTGGTTGTGGTGACGGAACCGCGCTCGTGATTGCTCAGGACAAGGAAGGCGATGGCCAGGAAGGTGATCACCGCGAGCATGATCAACGTGACGACCAACGCAATGCCTTTCTGGTCCGCGGCAGTGCGCAATAACCGCACTCGCGGCGCGGGCGCTCCCTGTTGAGTACCAGACTTTTCATGTTACTGCCTGTAAGCTGAGGGATCGATATTTCGAATCGCAACCCGCTGCCGGAACACGTGTTCATGGCTTGCCTGGTCCGTGAATAATCTCTGCCGCGCCGCCGCGACAGGAATCGATCGGTAACTCTCCAGCGCCTGCTGCTCCAGGATTCCGAGTTCCAGTTCCACGGAGGACGGAACCGCGTTGCTGAAAAAGATCACCCGGGGCGGGTCGGAAACGTTTCGCGGGTAATTGATCGAATTGGTCGGAAAATAGGATTGCAGCGACCCCGGCGCCGCGCTGTTCGTGTCGAACACCTGAACACGAAAATGCACGACGCCATCCACAAGTCTGCTGACACCCTTGGTGTTCAGGCCGCGACGGGCCAGATCAAAATCCGAAAAGAACTTCGCGAGTCCTGGCGCGAGGCCGCCGGTTCGCGCCATTTGAACGACATTACTGCTGGTTTCAAACCGGTAAAGCGTCCCGACAAAGTCCGCTGTTGGGGCCGGACCATTGGTGTTGCTGGCCCGCACGAAGTATCCGATGCCGGTCCAGGTCTGGTTTTCGCGCCGGAGAAAGAAGACGTCATCCATGGAGTTTGTTCGCGGCGGCGGCGTGGGATTTCCCGGCAGTGTTTGCGTTGTGCGGTTCGTCAGCTCAACGAAGAAATTGGCAGCGGTGCCGAACGGCTGGTAAGCCGGCCGCGCCTGCTCCAGTTCACGAACAATCATTTCGGTGGCGATGCGGCCTGATTCCAGAATGTCCGTCTGGCTCATGCCAAGGCGGAAGGCGCGCTGCGTCTGGTTGAACATGGCCATGAGACCAAGGACGATGATGGTCATCAGTGAGACGGCAACGAGAACTTCGACGAGCGAGAACGCGCACCTGGTAAATCCCGCCGCCAGACTGCTGGCGACGCGGAGTGAGATTCTCCCTCGCACCCCCGTAGAGGGCCGGGGTGGGGGGAGCATTGAAGCTGTGCGGCTGGTATTCACTTCGAGTTCACCTGCATGTAAATGGACGGTTGAATGAAATAGAGCGGGCTATTCGGCACATTCGTGACGCAGCCGGTCGTGAAGAGCCGAAACGTCTGCCGTCCATTCCCGAGGCCCGACGGTTGAAGCGGCCAGGCGAACGAGAGGCGAATGTCATAGGAATTTGCTTGAAGCGTTTGCACCTCGCGCCAGCGGTTCATGCGGGCGATGAATTCAGTGCTGTTGGTGGCGCTAAGTTGAGCCGGAGGGTTTGTCAGAACACTGAAATTCGTCGAAGCGGGGTCGAGCGGAACATACGGGGCAATTTCCGGAATCAACCGATATTTGAAGGCGAGATCAAGAACGTCCTGGTTCTTCTGCGGCGGTTTTTCCACAGCCGAACCGCTGATGGCGTACACGCCAGCCACGACGAAGTTGCTGCGAAACGTGTTTGGGCTGGTCCACCAGAACTTCGGCGTGCTCAAGATTCCCACGATGCTTGAACCCGTGTTCAACGCCCCCGCACGGGTATAGATGACGCTGTTGAGAGCGCCCGCATTTGTGGTCCCGTTGTTAATCGTGTAGTCGCGGTAAAAATTCGTGATGCCGATGATGTAGTTCGTCAGATCGTCGTAGCCACGCGCACCATTGCGGATGGCGTCCATCCATACCGTCGCTTCCTGATTGATGATGGTTTCCTCGCGATTCTGCTTTTGCACGTCCATCCCGATCGGAAGAACGCCGATAATGGCAACCAGCGCGAAGCCGATGATTGCAAGGCACAGCGCGATTTCGATCATCGTGAACGCGAAGGCACTGTGCGTGTCAGGTTTCAAATACCGAGTGTCCGGTGTCAACTTCGCACCATCGGAAGCGCGAAACTTGAAAGCCGAAACTGAACGTCGTAATTTCATCTGATCTCCTGACGCTCCAGTCGTGCCCGGCCCGTCAGCCAGTCAATGTGGATGAGCTGATAGACATTGGTTGAATTGCCGGGCGGATTTTCATTCACGGAAGGCGGCGGCGCGTTACCGAGAAGTGGCAGTTTGCCACGCGTCGCGCGCAATCAGCACGCTGCCCTGCGCCAGCGGTATGAATTCGTCATGGCCCAACGGCGAGCCATCGGCAGCCGCAAGCTGGCCAAGGTAATTGAACGCGACATAAGGAAGCGGCACATAGCCAAGGCCTGGAGTAACCGCTGTCGAAGCCAGCGGAAAAGGAAGGGCTGCGGTGTAACGAAATCGAAACCGCGAACAGTGGCGAACTCGAATCGGGGACGAAAGTCCTCGGGTCTGTAAATTTCCAAGGTGGAATGAATGAGGTCTCGGGCAGCGTCTGCCAGGAGGAAAGGTAACGCGGATTTCGCTGGCCCGGTTGATCCCCGACGCTATGAAGGCTGATGAAATTGTACCCAACAAATTGTTTGCCCGCCAGATTGATTGCGACATTCCACTCTTTGCTGCCCCAGGTGTTAGTTGCGGAGGTCCTCCAAAAACCCGGCGGGACGAACACCATATAAACCGTGGTGCGGCCGCTGATCGCGAGCTGCCGGGCGCGTGCGACGCCATCAAGCATCTCCCTCGTGGCCGAAAGCATGGCATCCCCCTTACGAAAATGGCTTAACGTAGGCGCGGCGAGCGCAGCGATGATCCCGATGATCGCAATCACCGTCAGGAGCTCGAGCAGCGTGAACGCCGCGTATTTACGCCGGGAATTCATGACTACGGTTTCCAGCTTAGAATATTGTCTTTGTTGGGCTGCACATTTGCCTTTACAGCCGACGCGTCTTTATCCGGCCCCAAAGACCAGACCATCACACCCCCATTGGCCATGTAGAGAGGTTTGGCTCCCACTTGCACCCGGATGAGTCCATTCAAACCAAGCTGGGGATTAATTGGGTCCTGCGACACGGCGGGATCGCTGTAAAACGCATCCATGCATTTCTCGTCATAATTGAGATCCATACTGATAACGTAAGGATTGCCCCAGGGATCGCGGTAAACGCCATCGGTCCCAACACCGGGAGATTTGTCATCGGACGCCATCGTCGACGGATGAAGCGACGGATTTCGTTGAGGATTCTTTGCGTGTTTGAAATTCACGGTTTGCACGCCATTGGGGTAGGTTTCCATGTCCATGAGGATGGCGATGACTTCGTTATTACTGCGTACCAGGCTGGGGCTGGAAATCTGAAACGTGCTGCCATTCTTCCGCCGCATGGTGCCCCCATAGGTAAAGTCTGAGCCCTTCTGAGAAGCGTTCTGCATCACATCGCTGGCAACCGGATACTGGCTATAGGCAGAACGGAATTGGTTAATTGCCTGGACAATCTGGGCGATTTCCATCTGCGCTTTTTTGACTTGCATCTTCTCCTTCGCCTTCGAGAGCACCGGCAAGAGCATCGCCGCCAGAATCCCTATGATCGCGATCACCACGAGCAGTTCGATCAGGGTAAAGGCTTGTGACCGGCGCCGAACGGGATTTGTGGCGATTTTGATTTGGACTGGGTTTTGTGAAAGTGATGTTGTCATAATTGGCCCTTCCATTATTGGGCAGTAGCTCGATAGAACCGGCGTGAGAAACTGTTGGCCGATGAATCCACGAAAATGGCGCTCCCGTTTGTCAGGAACACCGAGCCGATATTCGTCCACGTTGAAAGGTTGGGCGACGCATCCACGTTCGCGGTCTTGCCAGCCGGGCCTGTAATCGAGAACTGGAAGCTGCCCCCGATTCGAAGCGGCGAGCTGAGAGTGATGGAAACGTTGGATGATGTTCCCGAAGCCTCCCGGTAATAACGATGCGGATGGCTTCCAGATGCGGAATCGACAAATGTCCCGGTTCCACCCGTCAGCGTGACTGAACCAACAATTGTCCAAGTGACCAAGTCATCGGAAGCTTCAATGGTCACCGTCAACCCATCTGGCCCGGTAATGGTGAATTGGAATCCGTTGGTGGTCATGACGGGAGCGCCGATGGTGACCGGGCCGGAGGGCGCTTGCGTTTGCACCGCGGTGCGTTGCGCGTCCTTACGGAACTGAGGCCAGCTCGAATTGGTCGCAGGCGGATTGCCATAGAGCGCATAGACGTAGGGCTGGCTGGCTTCATAGCTTGACACGTAGATCGTTCCGTCCGGGCCGATTGCGGGCGCATTCAACCCACTGGCACCCGTGGCGTAAGTCCAGTTCGTGTGACCGGACTGTGGATCGAATGAATAAATCGTCCCGTCTGTATCAGTGACATAAACCGCGTTCGAGGCGACAGCGCAGGAACCTTGTTTTGCAATCGTGTCCACGGTCTGGTTCTCGAGCTTTGCCAGTGTGTTCGTCCATTTGACTGAGAGATCAGGATTGAAAGCATAAAGCCGGTTCGTAACTCCGAACACTTCGATATAGATTGTTCCGTCCGGGCCGATGACAGGTCCGGTTTGGAAGGCGTCGTCTGGAAAAGTCTGTGCACTGTGGCTGTACGTTCCAGTGGCGGGATCGACGGCGAGGAAATAATTGCCGGTGCCAAAGTAGATCGTTCCGTCAGGACCGATCGCAGGGCTGCCGCTCAGGCCGGAGCCGAAATAGACAGTGAAATCCGGCAGCGCGCTCACCCATTTCAGCTCGCCATTCGTAATGGCGAAGAGTTGACCGAAATCGGAATTGATATAAACCGTCCCGTCGGCTCCCACGGCTGGTGATCCGTGTTGAAAGCCCCCTGTTCCAAGTGCCACGTCAGGATTTGCGAATGGATATTGGAACACCCACTCGGGGGCCGCGTTGGTCACATCAGGGGAATTGGTCAATGCAATGACGTTCTCCCAAATGCCGATATAAACCGACCCATCAGGTGCTATTGCAGGCGAGCCTTGAATTCCGAAACTTTGCGACTGGGAATCGTTATAGCTCCATCGGACAACTCCATTTGTGGGATTGATGGCGGAGAAAACGTTGGTGTCGGTGGCGAGGTAAATCGTTCCGTTCGTGCCAATCGCGGGGGTATCACTGGGGATTAGGCTGATGTTCGTGAATCCAACTTTCCAGCGCGCGTACGCATCGGCAGGCGAATTGCCGGTGGGCACTGCAGCGGTATTGATCGCCCACAAGGTGCCGCCACCCGCCAGGTTAGCGCGACCGATGTAAAGCGTGCCATCGGGGGCGAGGCCAGGTGAAGAGTAACTCACGTCGCCATCCACCGTCAGCCGCCACTTTAACGTGCCGGGCGTCTGTGCAAACGAGATCGCCATTGACGCAAAGACCATCGCAGAAAAAAGGACGATTCGCCTCATAGGTGTTCTTCTGATTATCCGAGCATTCAAACAGACATTCTTTTTTGGCCAGGCTGAACCGCATGGCACACGAAAACGACTGCCGACATTGAGGATCCGCGGCTGCCATGCGCAGTCCTGCCATTCGATTGGCAGCGACACAGGGGTTCCAGCTTGCGGGTTGAGAGAGAGCATAGAAATTAAGGCAGGACTTGCGGGGTTGTGCTCCAGTTGCTGATCCGGTTTGTTCTGCTGTCTATCACGATGTCCACCCAGAGATCATAGGAACCAGGATTGTTTGTGGGATTGTTGGAGACATAGCGCCAAGGATTCAGTCCGGTCGTTACACCATTGGGAACAATTTGGCCAATATTGTCAGGCCAGCGCACGGAGCAAACCAACAAAGCATTAACGGGCGTCCCTCCAATATTCAACTGACCAATTTGATTTGGACGCAGCCCAGTGATGAATCGAGTCGCCGGAGCCGAATCGTCGCCGCCTCCGCCAGCAACAGAGGAGTTCATAAAACCATCAATGCCGAATATGGATTTGATCTGCGCCACCGTCACGCTGCTGTCTCCATCAAGCGTCCGAAAGACGCCGTTGGCGTTGGTGGTGCCGGAAAGTTCGAAATATAGCTGATTGAAAACAACATTCGTCCCGTTGTCAGGCGGATAGAAGCCCTTCTTGGATTTGTAAGCGCTGACGGCAGTTTCCATCTGGTTTAGTTCGGCGTAAGCCACCGACTTCATGCGCTTGATTTTCAGGCCTCTTGTTACTGGAAAGATTAATGCGGCCAGAACGCTAATAACAGCAATGACGACCAGCAATTCAATGAGGGTGAACCCGCGCCTGGAAACTGCACAATAGTCGTGGATTCTATTCATAACTGTATTCAACGTTCGCGGATTTCCTGCTCCATCCGTTCACTCAACCACTGTTTGATCATGCTCTGATAGTTCAAATACCGGGAGCGGGCCAACCTTTTAATCCGCGCGAGCATTCGCGGATCAATGCGCAAAGTAATCGTCACTGATTCTGCCGATTCACTCGGACCGGCAAGCGCTGCTTCAATGAGGCGAAGATCGGGTCTGTTCTCAGCCCAGAAATCCGCTTCGGCTTCCTCATTATCGAAGAGCGGCACTTCCTCCCAGTTTGCGATGGCACGCATGATTCAATTCACTTCGACCATAGGGAACTTGAAATCTCATTGCGATAACGTCTGATCCATTTTTCGTTGATAAAAAAATCTTTCTTCAGGCTCGAAAGGCCGAGCGTAAATCACACGAATCTGTTTCCCATTTGTCCGATACACGCTGAATACGCCAATTCCTCCAGCGGATTTTCCCAAATTGAAGAACCGAGCCTTAACGGAAAACCGCGTTGAATCCGGCAAAAGCCGCAATGCAAATGGGTCCTCAAACGATTCCTCTATTTCCCGCAACGTCAAAGAGCTATCGAGATCGAAGGGCATGTTGTTCCAATCGAACTCCATATGGAGGGCTAATTGTAAATCAAACGCCCATGCAATGTCGTTACAATGTATTTACACATTTGATGGACGGTCTGTCAACTGATTTGTGAACTCTAAAGAAAAATGGCCACCGATTTCTTATCTGCGGTGGCCAGTGGCGAAACTCCAGGACTCTAAAATCTATTCTTCACCACGACCGCCGCCGCCACCGCCTAAGCTGTTCATTAGATCGATCAAAGGCAGGAACATGGCGATAACGATGCTTCCAACGATAACTGCAAGAAAAACGATCATGATCGGTTCCAACAGTGAAGTCATCGCCGCGACGGCATTATCCACCTCTTCATCGAAGTTATCGGCGATCTTCAACAACATTTCAGGCAGCGCACCGGTTTGCTCACCTACGTCCACCATGCTGATCACCATCGGCGGAAATACTCCAGATGCTTCGAGTGGAGCGGTGATGGTTTCCCCTTCCTTGACACTGTCATGAACGGAACCAATGGCATTACTTACGATTACATTACCGGCAGTTTCTTTCACAATGGTCAACGCTTGAAGGATTGGCACACCACTGCTCACGAGTGTTCCAAGTGTGCGAGTGAACCTTGAAATTGAAACCTTGCTGACTACTGGTCCGATCACAGGCATCTTCAATTTAAATTTATCAAAAGCGCGGCGACCGAATTTTGTCCGGATAAAAAGCATGAAGGCCACGACAAACACAGCCACGCCGATGGACGTATAAAGGAAGTGATCTTTGATGGTTTCACTGATACCGAGCACGAGCAGCGTAAACCCCGGAAGCGCCTTTCCCTCACCAAGTCCTTGAAACACTTCACGGAATTTGGGAATCACGACCACCATCAACACGCCCAGAATCACTGTCGCCACTATCAGTACCGCTATCGGATAAAACAAAGCAGCCTTTACCTTGCCTTTAATCTTCTGGGCCTTCTCCATGAACTCCGCCAGGCGTGTTAAAACTACTTCGAGCACGCCACCCAGCTCGCCCGCTTTGACCATATTAACGAACAGCCGGTTGAACACTTTTGGGTGCTGCGCCAGACCTTCCGAAAATGTACTGCCACCTTCAATCGAAAGCGCCAGATCACCGAGAATCTTCTTTAGGGTCGGATTTCTCTCCTGCTTCTCCAGCACACGCAAACCTCGTAGCAACGGCAAACCGGCATCCACCAACGTTGCCAATTGCCGTGTGAATGCCGTGAGCACCTTTGGCTTTACCCTTCCGCTCAAGCCCGGAATCTTGATGTTGAGGTTGATCCCGCCGCCCTTTTTCTTTTTGCCAGAAGTTTTTGTGACGGGCACTCCCTTCCGGGCCGGCTTTTCTTTGACCTTGTCTATTTCAACTATCTTGGTCGGAAAAAGCTGCATCTCTTTGACACGCGTGATCGCCTCGTTCTGGCTGGCACATTCCAACGTTCCTTTGGTTTCCTTCCCCCGGGAATCCATTGCTACGTAGTTGAACTTTGGCATCGTCTCCTTTGCTCAGGTATATTTCACAACTTCTTCGATAGTTGTATCACCTTCGAAAATGCTGCGCAAGCCATCCTCCCGCAGTGTCACCATGCCGAGTTCAACCGCCTTCTGACGCAATACGACTGTCGGTGCGCGCTCGTTGATCAGTGCGCGGATGGCATCGTTGATGACGAGCAACTCGAAAATTCCTTTGCGTCCTTTGTATCCAGTGTCATTGCAGGTCGAACAGCCGCGGCCATAATAAAAAACCTTGTCTCCGAGATCATGTGGGGAGAGATTCAACATCGCCAGTTGGTTTTCCGTGGGTTCAAACGGGGTTCGGCAATTCTTGCAGATCGTTCGCACCAACCGCTGACCGAGCACCGCCATCAGCGTGGAAGAAATCAAGAACGGCTCGACGCCCATGTCCACAAGACGTGTCACCGCGCCGGGCGCATCGTTCGTATGAAGCGTACTCAGAACCAGGTGACCTGTCAGTGACGCTTGAATGGAAATTTGCGCTGTTTCGAGATCGCGCATTTCGCCAACCATGATGATATCGGGATCCTGTCGCAGGAAGGATCGCAATGCCTTGCTGAACGTGAGGCCGACGCCTTCGTTAATGGCCACCTGCATGATTCCCTCAATTTCGTATTCAACGGGGTCCTCGGCGGTGAGCAACTTCGAGTCAATCGCGTTGACGCGCCGCATGCACGAGTAAAGCGTCGTCGTCTTTCCGCAGCCAGTCGGTCCGGTGACAATGAAAATTCCGTTGGGCCGCTGAATTGCCTCCACTGTGTAATCGTAAACGTATTTCGGAAATCCAAGGGACTCGATCTCCAGATTCACGGCCGAGCGGTCAAGCACGCGCAGCACGACCGATTCACCAAACTGCGTCGGCAGCGTGGAGACACGCAAATCGATCTGCCGGTCACTCAATTGAAAATTGATGCGCCCGTCCTGCGGCAAGCGCCGTTCGGAAATGTTCAGGTTCGCCATGACCTTGATGCGCGAAACCACCGGCAACGCCAGATGTTTCGGCGGTGGCGACATTTCATAGAGCGCGCCGTCCACGCGATACCGAATCTTAAACTCATCTTCAAACGGTTCGAAATGGATGTCGCTCGCGCGGTCAGCGACGGCCTGCTGTAGCACCAGGTTCACAAAACGGACGATCGGCGCGGCATCAGCAAGATCGGCCACCGCAGCCGCGTTATCACTCGCCTCCTCGACCTCCCTTGCAATGTCCGTATCAGAGCCAAGCTCCTTCAGGAGCTCCGAAACACTCTCGCTCGTGTCCTCGCCATAATGCCGATCGATCAACGCCCCTATTTCCGCCGGATTCGCAACAACCGGTTGGATTGCTTTCTTGACGGTAAATCCAAGCTCGTCAACCCGCGCCGGATTCAACGGTTCCTCAAAAGCCACCTGAAGCGTTGAATCGAATTGGCCGACCGGAATGCAGCGATACATCCGCGCCATGTTGGCCGGAATCGTTTTGATCAGCTCGGGCGTGATTTCCCGGTCGCTCAGTGCTACGACTTCAGTGCCCAGATAATTCGCTTCCACTTGCAGGATGGAATCCAAATCCATGATCCCGAAGTCTTGCAGAATCTGCTCTACCCGCGTTCCTGAGCGCTTGTGCTCCGCAGCCACTTCTTCGTACTGCAAATCGTCTATCAGCCCCTGACTTTTGATCAGTGACAGAAGGGGACTGGAGATTTCTTCCGCCATAATGGTTCTACTTCGCTGCCGCCGCAGGGCCGGTTTCAACTCCCACGGCCTGCGCCAGCTCAAGCTCTTGCAGTTTCGCCTGAATGGTCACCGCGTCCTGCGCCTTCGTGACCACCTCTTCGCGCGCGATCATGCCGGCAAGATATTTTTCAATGAGAAAACTGTCGAGCGTCACCATCCCGTATTTGGCACCCGTCTGGATGTCCGACTGAATTCGGAACGTTTTGTTGTCGCGAATCAGCGCGGCAATGGAAGGCGTGTTAATCATGATTTCGAACACAGCCACACGTCCGGGCTTGTCAATCCGCGGAATCAGCAACTGCGATATGACCGCCTGCAACACCGTTGAAAGCTGAATGCGAATCATTTCCTGCTGGTTTGTCGGAAACGCGTTCGTGATACGGTCAATCGTCTTGGCAGCGCCAGTGGTGTGGAGCGTGCCGAAAACCAAGTGACCCGTTTCAGCGGCGGTGATGGCCGCTTCGATCGTCTCCAGGTCTCGCATTTCGCCGACGAGAATCACGTCCGGGTCCTGCCGCAACGCGCGGCGCAGGGCCTCGGCAAAATTTGGAACATCCACCCCAATCTCACGTTGCGTAACCAGCGCCTTCTTGTGCTTGTGGTAATACTCAATCGGGTCCTCCACAGTGATGATGTGCACTTCGTCGCGCTCCTCGTTGATGACGTTGATCATTGAGGCCAGCGTGGTTGTTTTGCCGGAGCCAGTGGGTCCGGTGACCAGACACAAACCGCGCGGCTTGTAAAGCAGTTCCTTGGCAGACGGTGGAATGCCAATTTGTTCCATCGTCAAGAGTTTGTTCGGAATCTGCCGCAGCACGCAACCGAAGTTGCCTTTTTCCTTGAATACGCTGACACGGAAACGCGCCGCATCGCCAAACGCGAAGCCAAAGTCCGCCCCGCCGCGTTCGCGCACATGTTGAACATGCTCTTCCGAAGTGATGCTGCGCATCAATTCCTCTGTATCGTCTGGCACCAACGGAGGACCCTCAACGCGATGCAGGATGCCATGGACACGAATCGTCGGTGGCGTGCCAACGCGGACGTGCAGGTCGGAGGCATTTTCGGATACCACCAACTGCAACAGATCGGACATCGAGTAGGACATGCTAGGAGCCTATTTCAAGATTTCACGTTTGGACAAAGTAGCAGGAAAGTTGGCACGCGGAGAAGAACATTTATTTACCCGGACGGTGCACTTTAATCGACGTCTCCAACCGTGGCGCGGATGACTTCATCGGCCGTCGTCAAGCCTCCCAGAACCTTGCGCACACCGTCCTCGCGCAACGTGCGCATTCCCATTTCACGAGCCCGCGCGCGCAGAACTGACGATGGGACTTTTTCGTAAATCAATTTGCGGGCTTCGTCGTCGATGACAAAGATCTCGAAGATGCCGAAGCGTCCACGATAACCCGTATTCGAACAGTCCTGACAACCTTTCCCGCGCATGAAATTGGCGTTCTGAATGTTCGCCGGATCGATGTTTAGTGTGCGCAATTCCGCTTCCGTGGGCGCGTATTGCGCGCCACATTTGCGGCAAACTTTGCGGACGAGGCGTTGCGCCATCAACCCGCGCGTTGAGGACGCGACAAGGAAGGGCTTCACCCCGATGTCAATTAAGCGTGTCACTGCGCTCGGCGCGTCGTTCGTGTGAAGCGTCGAGAAAACCAAATGGCCCGTCAGCGACGCGTTGATGGCAATCGAGGCCGTCTCCAGATCGCGAATTTCCCCGATCATAATCACGTTTGGCGCCTGGCGCAGAATCGAGCGCAACGCCGCAGAGAAAGACAGCCCCACCGTTTCGTTCACCTGCACCTGGTTGATGCCCGCCAGCAGGTATTCCACCGGATCTTCGACCGTGATGATTTTTCGGTCGGGCCGGTTGATGAAGTGTAGGCAGGAATAGAGAGTAGTTGTCTTTCCGGAACCGGTTGGCCCGGTCACCAAGAGAATTCCGTCTGGCAGACCGATCAATCGCTCGAACGTTTGCTGGTCGTCCGTGAAAAAGCCCAGTTCCGCCAGTCCGAGGCGAAGACCTTCCTTGTCCAGAATACGCATGACGATGCTTTCGCCATGGCTGGTCGGCAGGCACGAAACACGAAGGTCGATCACCTTGTTGCCGACCTGCGATTGAATACGTCCGTCCTGCGGAACCCGATGCTCGGCAATCGACATGTTCGACTGAATCTTCAGTCGCGCGATGATTGCGGCTTGCAGGCGTTTCGGTGGCGGCTTGATTTCGTGGAGCATGCCGTCAATCCGGTATCGCAATCGAAATCTCCTGGCGAGCGGCTCCAAATGAATGTCCGACGCGCGCATCTTGAACGCGTCGACGATGATTTGGTTTACCAGCTTGATGAGCGGAGCGTCCGCTTCGACCGCCGCGCCATCATCAGCACCGAGTTTGACTGCCTCGACATGTTCGCGCGTGAGCTCCTCGATCACATCTTTGAACCGGCCATCGTCAAGCACTCGTTGTTTATTGTCTCCGCCGTAATACTTGGCGAGCGCGGCTTCGATGTCCTCCTCGGATGCGACGCGCAATTCGATGTCCGCCTGGAGCAGATGCTGGAGACTGTCCACCGTGTCCAGGTCGGACGGATCGGCCAAGGCCACCGTCATGTGGTTTCCGCTTTTGAAAACGGGAATGACGCGATATTTCTTGGCGATGTGGCGGGGAACAGCAGCGATGACATCATCGTCGATCTTGACGTCCTTGAGGTTCACCACTTCAGCGCCGAAATGCGCCGCCTTGGCCTGGGTCACATCTTCGGGCCGGATGATCTTGTTGGCGAGCATCAGGTCCACCACTCCCACCCCGGCGGATTGGGCTTCTGAACGGAGTTTGGCCACCTGGTCGGCTGTCACAAAGCCGAGGTCAACCAGCATGTCAACCAGATAATCGTCTCTCTCTGCCACAGTTTGGTTCTGCACTCTGTCCCGCTCACGGGACCTTGTGAGGTCAAAAGAGAGTACCGTCGCGAATGCCAATGTCAATGCACACCGCGCAATTTTCCAAAAAGCGGATTTATCTTGTCGCGCAGCTTCTGAAAATGCTAAGAAAGCGCGTTACCACTATTACAGGCTACGGAAAAGCCAATCACCCGGGCGGATGTGCACGTCTGTTCTGTACTTGCCCGATTAGAAAAAGACCATGGATTCAGATGTTGGAGCGAGGGCGCCAACGGAACTGGACCGCAAAGCGCGAATGCCGCTGGCAGAGAAGCCACGCCATCCGGAGAGACATTCCTCGAGAGACCCCGTCGTCTCAATCCCGCACACAGAGCTTGATTCATCCGCTACAACTAATAGACCGACCACGCACCGCTGGAGTGCCGCCGATCAGAATCAGAAACTGCACTGAGTGATCCTTACGACGGTCGCAGCAGCACTTCGACTTCTACCGACACACCAATGAAAATCCGGATTTTTCGGAACCGATCTGGCGCGTGCTTGCCGCCGATTTGTTATTGCACGTCAGATCGTGTCCCCGGCACGGCAGAGCTTTGCGCGCCCAATCAGCGACACTTCCGAAGCACCGAAAATCATTCTCAACTCAAAACCAAACCGAAAGGATGTCCATGAAAACCCTCGACACTCTCAAGCGCTGTTATGCTTGGTTTCTAATCTTCGCGCCCTGCCTGCCATGTTTCGCGCAAGGCACGGTATTTACATATCAAGGCCGTCTGGATTCCGGAGGCGCGCCATACAATGGCAGCGCCGAAATCCAGCCTACGCTTTGGGATGCGATCACCAATGGCACTCAAGTCACGACCAACAATCCGGCGAGCGTGGTGGCGGCGGTCACCAACGGCTTGTTCGTGCTGCCACTGGATTTCGGCGCGAACTTCCCAGGTGCGGATCGCTGGCTCCAATTGGAAGTGCGAACAACGCTCGGTCCGTTCATCACGCTCACACCACGGCAGCAAATCACGCCGACACCGTATGCGATCTATTCCGCGTCGGCGGTTACAGCCAGCAGCGTGGCCAGCAATTCCATCACAGTGTCGCAACTGCTGACACCCGGCGCGCCTGCCGCAGGCCAAGTGCTTGCCTATGACGGAAACGGTTTCGTCTGGACAAATCCGCCAGCGACCGGTTCCTCGGGTTGGTCGCTCTCGGGCAATAGCAGCACGATACCCGGCTCAAATTTTCTCGGCACAATTGATAGCCAGCCGCTGGAACTTTGGGTCAACCAAGCCCGCGCGCTGCGTTTGGAGCCGGACACGAATAACTTTGGCGCGCCGAACGTGATCGGTGGCTCGCCGGCCAATTTCGTTGACCCCGGTGTCATCGGCGCTACCATCGCTGGAGGCGGAGTTCTAAACTACACAACCAACGGCTACGAGCCGGGCCTTGGCTCCAACCGTGTTTCTGCCGTCTGGGGCACCATCGGCGGAGGCCGGCGCAATACAGTGGCGGCCGATCACTCCACCATCAGCGGTGGTCACGACAATCTCATCCAGGCATTCGCTTACGACTCGGTGATTGGTGGAGGCGAGTTCAACACAATCAGCAACTCATATGGCCAGTCTGTTATCGCGGGTGGATACGGCAACAAAACCGCCGGCTACGACGCGGCGGTGGGTGGTGGTTATCTTAACCTCGCCAATGCCTCTTATGCGACCGTGGGAGGCGGTTATGCAAACACCGTCAGCGAGTATGATTCGGTTATCGGTGGGGGGCAGAACAATTCGGTTCAAAGATACGCCGATCATGCGTTCATCGGCGGCGGTCAGAACAACACAATCGTGGGTTCCGCTACCTTACCGGTTTATGCCGTAGTTAGCGGCGGGCTCGGAAATACCGTTCAAACGAACTCCTCGTATCCTGTGATCGGCGGCGGCTCTGGCAACATCATTCAATCGAACTCGACTGCCGCAACTGTGGCCGGTGGCACCAACAATCTGGCCGGCGGAAACGGCGGGACTGTCGGTGGCGGCGGCTGGAACATCGCCAACGGACAATTGGCAACAGTAGCTGGCGGCAACAGCAATACCGCCGATTATTTTTACGCGACCACCGGTGGCGGCAAGCTCAACACAGCCAGCGGCAGTTACGCAACGGTTCCAGGCGGCTACAACAACCAAGCTTTGGGTGGCTACAGCTTCGCGGGAGGAGATCAAGCTCAGGCACTGCACTTGGGTTCGTTCGTCTGGTCGGACGCTTCAGGATCTTCCTTTTCGTCCACCGCGGCAAACCAGTTTTCCGTCCGCGCCGCCGGTGGAATCCGGTTTGCCGCCGACGTTCAGATGGGGGGCGACTCCCGCTATCACAATCTTTCATTGAGCGGCGGCAATGCCCTCGGCTATCTCTACGGCTCCTTTCCGGCCTACGCCGACGGCATTCATCTAGGCTACAACTATTATGCGGATAACACTGGCTCCGGGCACGTTTTCAACACGGGCGGTGCCACTTCCCGGCTGACTGTTGGATACGGCTTTGTGGGAATCTATGTCGGCGGTGTCAATGCTGCACCCACAACTCAACGATTATACGCGGACACCACCCACATCGAAGTGGACGGCACGTTCAACAACAACAGCGACCGTAACGCCAAGCAGGATTTCGCGCCGATCAACCCCTCGCAAATTCTCGAAAGAGTCGCGCAACTGCCGTTGAGCGAATGGAGCTACAAAGATGACCCGACAACCCGGCACGTGGGTCCAATGGCGCAGGATTTTTACTCCAGGTTCAACCTCGGCACTGACGACAAACACATCGCGCCGATTGACGAAGGCGGCGTCGCGTTCGCGGCGATTCAGGGTTTGAACCAAAGGCTCACTCGTGAATTGCAGCAGAAGGAAGCAGAGATAATGGAACTGAAACAGCGGCTCGACACACTTGAAAAAATGGTTCGCAACCCGAAATCCAACTAAAGTCAAAATGAAACCGGAATTGAACCTGATGGAAGGCTCCCTGCACCTCGTGTTACGCCTGGCGGTACTAGGGATTCTTAACCTCCAACACCCACCCTGCTTTGGTCAGGACAGCGCATTTACTTACCAGGGCCGGTTGATGACAAACGGCGCGCCCTTCTCCGGCTCGGCAGAATTCCAGTTCACACTGTGGGACTCGGCTGCAAACGGCACCGCCATGGCAACGAACAATCCGTCCAGCGTCATCGCCACCGTGAATGACGGTCTGTTCACGGTCACGCTGGATTTCGGCGTGAATCCATTCGATAGCCAGCCTCGGTTCCTTCAGGCCGATGTACGCACGAGCATCGGTCCCTTCATGACGCTTACCCCGCGCCAGCAACTCACCTCGACGCCTTATGCAATTCGTGCGCTCTACCTGACGACGAACGGCCTGGCCGGAACCTATGGAAACACGGTGACGTTCAACAATGTGGCCAATAGCTTTTCAGGAAGCTTTAGCGGTGCGTTTACCGGAGCGGCGAGCGGCAATGGCTCTGGGCTGACGAACGTAAACGCAGTGACTCTCGGTGGATTGGCCGCGTCGAGCCTTTGGAGAACCAATGGAAACGCGGGCGCAAATCCGACCAACGGCGCGTTTCTCGGCACGACGGACAATCTGCCATTGGAGTTCAGAGCCAATGGACATCGCGTGCTGCGGCTGGAACCGGATTTCTCAGGTTTCTTCCCCAATGTTATCGCCGGCAGCGATGACAACTCGATCTCGTCGGGACTAACCAGCAGCGTTATTGGCGGCGGTGAAGAAAACAATATCCGTCTTAGCGCCGGCCAGTCTTCCGAATTGGGTTCCGTGATCGCAGGTGGTGCCGATAATCTGATTGGGGGAACACCCGGCAGCGGCAGTGTTTTGCTTTCTGGCGGATTGAATGTGATTGGCGGCGGGTTCGCGAACAATATTCGCGCGAATGCCAATTTCTCGGTGATTGGAGGCGGTGAAAACAACATTGTCCCGACAAATTCTCAATTCGCGATCATCCCCGGTGGCGATTCCAATTCCGCGACCAACCACGCATTTGCGGCGGGTCACCGCGCGAAAGCGCATCATGATGGCGCGTTCGTATGGGCGGATTCCACAGACACTGACTTCGCTTCGACAGGAGCGAATCAATTTCTTGTTCGCGCATCGGGCGGTGTAGGAATCAACACGGCCAGCCCGGTAGGGACGCTTCAGGTGAACGGGCCAATTGTAATCCAAGGCCCCGCTCTTGCGCCGACCGGCACGTCTTCCAGCAACCTGCTCAACCTGATGGTCGGCGGCGGCTCGTCCTCAGTCGCTACCAACGGGAGCCGCAACGGAATCAGTTTTTATGAAGCCGCCTCGTCCAAAGCAATGAGCCTCGGTTACGATGGTTCAGGCAGCTCATCGCAAAACGCCCTGCGGATTTACAACAGCAGCGACGCCCCGCTGTTCACATTTGAAGCCAGTGGCCAGTTGGGCATCGGCACGAATAGTCCGCAACAGGCATTGCATGTCGTAGGAAACATACTGGCCACCGGTACCGTCACCGGTTCGAGCGACCGCAATGCAAAGGAGAATTTCAGGTCAGTTGATCCCGGCGAAGTGCTCAACAAAGTGGCCTCGCTGCTGATTTCCCGATGGAACTACAAGGCGGACGACGCTGTAACTCACCTTGGCCCAATGGCGCAGGATTTTTATTCTAATTTCAACATCGGCACCGACGACAAGCACATCGCGCCGA
The DNA here is from genome assembly GCA_963760675.1 of uncultured Verrucomicrobiae bacterium. GTDB lineage: Bacteria > Verrucomicrobiota > Verrucomicrobiia > Limisphaerales > BOG-1460 > CAVXEG01. Next base: position 195,526 of record CAVXEG010000009.1, on the reverse strand, counting down.
TTGACGAAGGCGGCGTCGCGTTCGCGGCAATCCAGGGATTGAATGAGAAGGTCGACGACAGAAGTCAGAAAACAGAGGACAGAATTCAGAAGCTCGAAGCCGAGAACGTAACATTGAAGCGTGAACTTTCCGAACTCAAAGAATTGATCCTTTTGCGGGCAACCGGCATTGCCGGCGCAAACGAAAGCAAACAAACCCCAACCCAGCCATGAAAATCCGACTCAAACTCATTGGACGGGCGGCCCTGCTGCTCGTGCTCGCAATCATATGCTCTCAAACCCACACAGCGCGCGCCCAAGGTACTGCATTCACTTACCAGGGCCGACTCAGCGACGGCGGAAGTCTCGCCAACGGAAATTACGACTTGCGATTCGCCGTCTATGATGCAGCCAGCGACGGGAGTGTGATTGGCGGACCCCTTACCAACTCCGCCTCGATCAGCAACGGACTGTTCACGGCGGCACTGGATTTTGGCGATGGCGTGTTCACTGGTCCGCCACGCTGGTTGCAGATCACCGTCAATTCCAACAGTGCTCCGCCAGGAGTCTCCCTTTCGCCGCGCGAACAAATCACCCCATCGCCGTACGCAATTTTCGCGGCGATGAGCGCGACCGTAACCAATGGCGCGATCACCAGCGCACAATTGGCCAACAACTCGGTCGGCACCGCGCAAATTCAGGCCAATGCCATCAACTCCGGCCAAATCGCAACCGGCCAGGTCGTCAAAAATGTGAACGGCCTTACCGACGCCGTCACCCTCAGCGCCGGCGCAAACGTCACCATCGCTACTAACGGGAACGCCCTTCAATTCTCCGCACCCAACACAGGCGGCTGGGGCCTCAATGGAAATTCCGGCACGACGCCGGGCCTGAACTTTGTCGGCACCCGCGATAATCAGGCCTTCGAAGCGCACGTAAACGGCGTGCGTGCGATGCGTCTCGAACCAACTTCAAATAATTCAGCCAATACAAACCTCGTCAACGTCATCGGCGGATCACCCGCCAATTTCGTGACACCCGGCATGCGCGGCGCGACCATCGGGGGCGGTGGCGCAGTCTATTATTTTGGGCAGCTTTGCACCAATTCCGTCACTGGCGATTTTGGCACCGTGAGCGGCGGCCAGGCCAATGTAGCGGCTGGCGAATCCTTCGTTGGTGGCGGACAACAGAATACCGCCAGCGGTGTTTACGCGACCATTGGGGGCGGCTCAGGGAATATCGCGGCCGGAAGTGATTCTTTTATCGGTGGCGGCGTTGATAACTTCACGAAATTAAGCTACTCATTCGTTGGAGGTGGCGGTTTCAATTCATGTAGTAACAATTTTGGCGTCATCGGCGGGGGCTATAACAATTCTGTGGCCCAGGATTCCGAAGGCGGAGCCACCCTCGGCGGCGAATTCAATTTTGTCGGCCAGAGATACAACATATTCGGTATCACCTACACGAATGCAACCTATGGAGCCATCGGCGGAGGGTTCAGCAATAATGTGTTTGGCACTTGTGGAACTGTCGCCGGGGGATACGGGAATATTGCGGGCCCATACAGCTTCGCGGCAGGTTGGGGAGCGAAGGCTTTCGGCACTGGGACTTTTGTGTGGTCGGATCCAGGAATTAAAGGGATCTACAATGCTCTTGGGGATAATACCTTCAATGTTTACTGCAGCGATCAACTCAACATGCAAGGCGGTACAAGTCAGTTTGGGATGTCTTCGAGTCTTGGCATACGTCTGGATACACCAACAGGGGGAATTGACGTGCTGGCTGATGGTTCAGTATACGTCACGACCCAGAAGAGCCCCACGGTTACTGGAGTTTATATAGCCGCTGGCGGCAGCGGCTGGAACAGTGCAAGCGATCGCAACGTCAAAGAAAATTTCACCGACATTGACTCGCGCGACGTCCTCGAAAAAGTTGCCCAAATGCCTATTTCCATGTGGAATTACAAAACCCAGAAAAAAGAAATCCGCCACATCGGCCCTATGGCCCAGGATTTCCACGCCGCCTTCGCAGTGGGTGAAGACAACAAACACATCAACAACCTCGACGAAGAAGGGGTCGCGCTGGCGGCGATTCAAGGACTCAATGAGAAGTTGGAAGCGGAAAATGCGGAACTGAATCGAAAGAACCAATTGCTCGAAAAGCGTCTGGACGCTCTCGAAAAAATGATTCTGAACCAAAAATCAAATTGAAAGGACACCACGCATGAAAGCGAAACTCGGAATTAAATTTTTCTGCTTCCTGCTTCTCGTCTTCTGCCTCCGGGCGCTGGCGCAAAGCTACTCCATCGACTGGTTCAAAATCGCGGGCGGCGGCGGCACGAGCACCGGCGGCGTTTATTCCGTCAGCGGAACCATCGGCCAGCATGATGCCGGTGGTCCCATGACCGGCGGCAACTTCTCCCTCACCGGCGGTTTCTGGAGCCTGCTCTCGGTAGTGCAATCGCCCGGTTCGCCCACGCTGAAAATCTTCCTCACGACGACCAATACCGCCGTCGTTTACTGGCCCTCGCCTTCAACTGGCTTCACGGTGCAGCAGAACGCCAACATCGGCACGACGAACTGGCTGGGCGTGGCTGAAACGGTGACCGACAACGGCACGAACAAGTTCATCATCGTTAGTCCGCCCATAGGAAGCCGATTTTACCGACTCTTCAAACCGTGAAACTCCATCTGATCACATGAACTCCCATCTGAAATTCTCGCTGCGCTCCGCCGTTGCCGCGTCATTATTCGCGGCTGCTATTGCTTCCACACTTGCCCAAGTGCCGCCGAATGGCACGGTCGTGTATTGCCGCGTGAATCCCGCGAACAATGCCAGCACCATCTGGTTCGCAAGTTTGGCAGGAGGCAACGACACGCTGGTGACCACCGGCTGGATGGCGCACGTTTCGCTCGACCGCCACTATCTCGTCTTCGTCCGTGACAGTTCGAACGGCAGCGCGTATGGCAGCCGCGGCGATCTCTGGGTGCGCGATCTCGTCACCGGTGCGGAGACAAACCTGTTTCATAACACCGACTACATCGTCGCTGCTGACTTCACCCGCGACGCAAAGCTGATCATGCTCGACTATATTTGCTCCGATTACAGCATTCCGCGCGACGGCTCAGCAAACGGGAACCTCACATTTCTCTCCGGCGGCAATTGTTATGACGATGGACCGGCGGTAAATCCGGTGGACGGCCGTCTGGCTTTCCACAATAACGCCAGCGGTGGCGGTATTGAAGTTGGCGACACGAATTTTCAAAACAAGGTGCTCGTGCCAAACGCCGCGCTCGGCACCTATCCACTGTGGTCATCGGACGGCCAATGGCTTTCCTTCACGCTCACCTCGAACTATTACACATATACCGGCTATAACCGGCTATAACATTTGCAAGATTCGACCCGACGGATCGGGGCGCACCCAGCTTACCTTCCTGACCGGTCCGACAAATTCCTTTCAGTACGGCGCAGCCTGGACGACGGACGGGCAAGCGTTGATTGGTGCAGCGACGATTAACGGCACGAACGGGCTGTTTCAAATCGCGGCCGATGGCAGCGGCGCCGTCACGCGGCTCAACATCATCACGCCGGGCGATCCCGTGGCCTACGTCGGCGCGGTGCTCACAGAAGGTCTCCCGCGATTGACTGCGTGGGGCACCAGCACGAACACAGTTGTGGTTTCCTGGCCATCGCCTTCGACCGGCTTTACACTCCAGCAGAACACGAACATCAGCACCACGGATTGGGTGGGAATTCCTCAAACCGTAACCGATGACGGAACGAACAAGTTCATCATCGTCAATCCGCCGACCGGCAAACGTTTTTACCGTCTGGTCAAGTGACAAATTGCGCGGGCGGTCCGGATCATGAGAGCGTTCAAATGAATTCGGGAAAGACTTTTTCCGGATCAAGATCAAGATCTTTGATCGCCTGCGCTACCACCGCGCGTTCAACCTGGCCTTTTTGTGCCAGCGCATGGAGAGTGGCGACAACGACAGATTCGGCGTCCACTTCAAAAAATCGTCGCAGCCGCGCCCGCGTGTCGCTGCGGCCAAATCCGTCCGTGCCCAGCGTCATCAACCCGCCGGGCACCCACGGCGCGATCTGGTCGGGCACGATGCGCATGTTGTCGGAAACGGCGACGAATGCGCCCTTGCTCCTTCTCCAGCAGCGTCTCGACGTACGATTTCTTCGGAGGTTCGGCCGGATGCAGCATGTTCCAGCGCCGGCAGTTGAGCGCGTCGTTGCGGAGGAGCTTGTAGTTTGTCGCGCTCCAGACATCCGCCGAAACGCCGTATCGCTCCGCCAGAATCTGCTGCGCGCGCAAGGCCGAGTTAAGAATCGGCCCGCTGCCGAAAATGTGCGCTTTGCGCCCTCACCCCTTTCCCCTTTCCCATCCAATGGGCGAGGGGAATTTCAGGCCCGGCCTTGAATTGGTAGAGCCCTTTGAGGATTCCTTCCTCCGCGCCTGCCGGCATCGGCGGCATGGCGTAGTTCTCGTTGTAAAGCGTCAGGTAATAAAAGATGTCCTCGCCCTCGGCGTACATGCGCCGCATGCCGTCCGCGATGATCACCGCCACCTCGTACGCGAACGCGGGATCGTAGGTCAGCAAGCGTCGGAATCGTGCTCGCGAGGATCAGGCTGTGGCCGTCCTGGTGTTGCAGCCCTTCGCCGTTGAGCGTCGTGCGGCCAGAGGTTGCGCCGAGCAGAAATCCTTTGGCCTTGATGTCGCCCGCCAGCCACATCAAATCGCCGATGCGCTGGAAGCCGAACATCGAGTAATAAATGTAGAACGGAATCATGTGAGCGCCATGCGTGGCGTAAGCCGTGCCCGCCGCGATGAACGACGACATCGAACCCGCCTCGGTGATGCCTTCCTCGAGAATCTGGCCGTCCTTCGCTTCGTGGTAGTAGAGCAGCGACTTGATGTCCACCGGCTCGTAAAGCTGGCCCTTGGACGAATAAATGCCGATCTCGCGGAACAACGCGTCCAGGCCGAACGTGCGCGCTTCGTCCGGAATGATCGGCACGATGTGCCGGCCAATCGCCTTGTTGCGCAGCAGCAGGCTCAACAAGCCGGACGAACGCCATCGTCGTGGACACTTCAAAATGGCCGGAGCCTTTGAAGAACTCGCCGAACGAATCCAGCTTCGGGATTTCCAAGCGGCTTCGGCTGTGACTTTGCGTTCGGGCAGAAATCCGCCGAGCTTCTTGCGGCGTTCCAGCAGATACTTCGTCTCCGGGCTGTCCGGCGGCGGACGGTAGAACGGCGTTTCGGCAATCTCCTCGTCGCTGATCGGAATGCCGAAGCGCGTCGCGGAACTCGCGCAGTTCCTTCTCGTTCAGTTTTTTCTGCTGGTGCGTGATGTTGCGGCCTTCGCCGGCTTCGCCCAGTCCGTAACCTTTGACGGTCTTGGCCAGGATCACCGTCGGCTGGCCCTTGTGTTCGACCGCCGCTTTGTAGGCGGCATAAACCTTTGCGCGTGTCGTGGCCGCCGCGCAGCAGCTTGCGGATCTGCTCGTCGCGTCAGATGATTCACCAGCTGCAGCAGCTCGGGATATTTGCCGAAGAAATGTTTGCGCGTGTAGCTGCCCGGCTCGACGGAATACTTCTGGTAATCGCCGTCCACCGCCTCCTCCATGCGCTTGAGCAGCAGGCCGGTCTTGTCGCGCGCGAGCAGGTCGTCCCAGTCCGAGCCCCAGATCACCTTGATGACGTTCCAGCCCGCGCCGCGGAAGAGCGCTTCGAGTTCCTGGATGATCTTGCCGTTGCCGCGCACCGGGCCGTCGAGGCGCTGCAGGTTGCAGTTGACCACCCAGATCAGGTTGTCGAGATTCTCGCGCGCGGCGCAGCGTGAGCGAGCCGAGCGTTTCCGGCTCGTCGCATTCGCCGTCGCCGAGGAACGCCCAGACCTTCGGCTCGTCGCCATCGATGAAGTCCGCGCGCGCGCAGGTAGCGATTGAACCGCGCCTGGTAAATCGACAGGATCGGCCCCAAGCCCCATCGAGACCGTCGGGAACTGCCAGAAATCCGGCATCAGGTACGGATGCGGATACGACGAAAGCCCGCCGCCCTTCGGCAAGTTCCTGGCGGAAATTCTGCAGGTGCTGCTCGTCCAGCCGGCCTTCCAGAAACGCGCGCGCGTAAATGCCCGGCGTCGCGTGGCCCTGGAAATAAACCAGGTCGCCGACGAACATCTTCCGTGCGCGCCGCGGAAGAAATGGTTGAACGCCACTTCGTACAGCGTCGCGCACGAGGCGTAGGTCGAGATGTGCCCGCCCAGGCCGCTGTGCTTGCGGTTGGCGTTGACGACCATCGCCATCGCATTCCAGCGGATGTAGCTCTTGATGCGACGCTCCATCTCCCAATCGCCCGGGATACGGCGCCTGTTGCTCAGCGGGAATGGTGTTGATGTACGGCGTGCTGACGGTGCGCGGGACTCCAACTCCCGACGCGCGCAGCCGGTCGGTCACGTCGCTCAAGAATTGCGCGGTGCGTTCCGCGCCCTGCTGTTTCAAAGCGACTTCGAGCAGGGACTCCAGCGACGCGAGCACCTTGTCCGAATCGCCGTCGCTCTCCAATGGCTGCGCCGCGTTGCGTTTGGGCGGCAAGTTCTTTTCTTTCTTTTGCGCTTTCACTTTGTCTGGCTCCAATGCTGTTATGAGTGTGCTGGGCGCGATCCGAAGCGCGCGAATTAAACAGTCTGGTTCCGCGGAAACCAACAAAATATAACACAGACGCTAAACCGCTGGAATATTGTATCACGAGTCGACGCACGAAGGTCGATGATTGGAAAGAACACGGTTCAACATGAAATTCCTCGAACTGAGCTTGCCCACGCCAGCGGAAAACCTCGCTTGCGATGAGGCGTTGCTGGATTGGTGCGGGGAAGGCCACGGCGACGGAGTCCTGCGTGTTTGGGAATCGCCGGAGTACTTCGTCGCCCTTGGTTACGCGAATCCTATAGCGACGGAAACAAATCGCGACGTTTGCGAAGCGAGAGGAGTTCCCATTCTGCGCCGCTGCACGGGTGGCGGCGCGGTAGTCCAAGGACCGGGGTGCCTGAATTATGCGTTGGTGCTCGAGATTACGGATGCCGGGCCGTTGAAAAATATCACGTCAGCAAACCGCTTCATCATGGAACAAAACCGCGCCGCCCTCGAAACACTTCTCAACCGGCGCGTCGAACTCAATGGTCATACCGATTTAACCATTGGCGGTCTGAAATTCTCAGGCAATGCACAGCGCCGCAGAAAACGATTCCTGCTTTTTCACGGAACCTTTCTGCTCGATTTCGATCTGCGTGTGATCACCGAACTCCTGTCGCAACCCTCTCGTCAGCCGGATTATCGGCAAAACCGGGCACACAATGAATTCCTCATGAATCTCCGTTTACCCGCCATTGCCGTGAAGAACGCATTGCGCGCGCAGTGGAACGTCGGTGAAGTTCTTGAACGGCTCCCGCTTGAAACGATTCGGTCACTGGTGCACGACAGGTATGCAACAACCGAGTGGAATTTCAAATTTTGACCGAACGGAACTTGCCGTGCGCTGTCAGTTGAATTGAGGCGCAATCGAGCGTATGAAGAGGAAGCAGGAATAGCTTCTGCTTTTCTGAAAGACGTGCGGCATTTGGCCGTGGAAACCACTGTCGCTTGTCAGAAATTGGCCAGAATGAATAATTGTGACCTGAAAACCAGAATATGAAACTTGTCAGAGCACTGAAAAATACGAATCGAAAGAAGAACGCTGCACCCGCAGCACCGGAAGAAGCAACCACTAGGACGCAAACCGCTTTGTCGGCGGCAAAGCCCGCCAAGGCTGGCGGCGCGACCAGCAAAACCGTCACGATCGAAGCCAAGATCGACGTGGGATTTGGCAACACACTGTACCTCCGCGGTGAAGGTCATGGATTAAGCTGGAACGAGGGCATTCCGCTCACCTGCGTGGACAGTTCGACGTGGAAGTGGTCGGGCGAAGCGGTTGACAAACTGAAATTCAAGCTGCTGCTTAACGATGCAGTCTGGTCCAAGGGTGACGACTTGATCGCCGCGCCGGGCCAACGGGTTGAAATTTCTCCTTCGTTCTAGCAGCGATATCTCTGCAAGTCAGAATCCAGTGTAAGGCGGTGAAAAGCCGCTTTACGGTTGACTTGTACCGGTGCTTGGCAATCGGAATCCTCGTCCAATTTTACCTTCTGGACGAACCATGGGAACCGGTGTATGCCATCGCCGGACTATGAAAACCTGCGGGTACTGCGGTCGCGAGAATCCGGATGATGCTTCGATTTGCAGCGGATGTGGGACTGAATTCCCGAAATCAAAATCCTTTCAACAACTGCAGCAACCAAACGAATCGTTGCCGAATCTTAAAATTCTTGTCGTCGTCTTTCTCCGGCTGGTGGCGCTGAATTTCGCCCTTGACGCGATCCTGGGCTGCATGGAGTTCCTCGGTCGCGAGTCAGTTATTCGGATCAACCAGGGCTCTTTCGGTGAATTGGCAACCACCATTTTACCCTGGCTTCTTCTTGGAATCCTGATCGGGAGCGCGGCATTGTTATGGGTTTTCGCTCTGCCAATCGCGCGTTTCGCAACCCGTCCGATACGTCGCGACGTTTCGATTGCTGGAGTTTCGCTCGCGGATGCTTACTCTGTCGCATTCATCGGAATCGGCCTCTTCTTCATTGTTGGCCGCCTTGGCTCGGCTGTGTACTGGATACAGTATTTGCTGAGAGTCGCTGACAGCATGTCCGGAAACTTGTTCGAGAACGAGGCCCGTCTGCGGAGTCTCGCACAGGTGTTCGTTCCCCTGATAGCCGGAGTCGTGCTGCTGTTAAACGGTCGGAAGTGGGCAGTCGCACTTGCGCGTCGCGACCATAAGGCAGTCGAATTCAGCGGCGATTCAGAATTGATGAACTCGCCTGCTGGTTCGGATTCGACCACGCATTCGTAGCCGTTCCGCCAAAAAGTCCCTTCCTGCGCATTGACTCTCGCCAAGCCTTGCCGCTTTGGCTAGTTTGAACACGCTATGAATTCTCCGGCCAGGATGTGGATTACCGATTGGCTTGAAGGGCTTGGTCGATTGACCTTGCTGGCGAAGGAAGCGCTCGGTTCTCTTTTCCGGCTCAAGGTCGCCTGGCGCGACTTGCTCTATCAAATCTACTTCATGGGAGCGAAATCCCAGTCGGTGGTCCTCATCACCGGCGGGTTCACGGGAATGGTGCTCGGCGCGCAAACGTATATTCAGTTTCACAAGGTCAAAATGGATACCGCGACGCTGGCACTCGTCAGCGTGGCGATGTGCAGTCAGCTTGGCCCGGTGCTTACGGGCCTGATGGTCGCCGGACGTGTGGGCGCCGCGATCGCCGCCGAAATCGGCACGATGCGGGTCACCGAGCAGATTGACGCGTTGCGCACGCTGGCGACGCATCCCGTGGACTACCTGGTTGTTCCGCGCTTGGTGGCGGGTCTTATCGCGTTGCCGCTGCTCACAGCGGAAGCGATCGCGATCAGCATCGCAGCGGGGTACGTCGTTGGCGTTTACATGTACGGAATTGATCCGACCTACTCGTGGTCCAACATGATCCGATTCACAGACTGGACGGACGTAACTGTCGGCATCATCAAGGCAACCGTGTTCGGCGGTATCGTCGCGCTGGTCGGCTGCTACAAGGGAATGTTTTGCGGTGAGGGCGCCGAGGGAGTGGGGCGCGCGACGACCGAATCGGTCGTGTATTCCTCCATCACGATTTTGATATCGAACTTCTTCCTGACGCTCCTTTTAAGCGCATTATTTGGCCGGCTATGATCGAAGTCCACGATCTGAAGAAAAGCTTCGGCTCTCAAATCGTCCTGGACGGCCTCAACCTGCGCATTGAAACGGGCGAATCGGTGGTCATCATCGGTCGCAGCGGCGGAGGCAAAAGCGTTTTGCTGAAGCACGTGATCGGTCTGTTAAGACCCGATGCAGGCGAGGTATTCATTGACGGCGAAAACATCGTGCCCATGGACGAACGCGAATTGCTCCGCGTGCGGAGCAAGTTTGGAATGTTGTTTCAAGGCGCGGCGCTGTTTGATTCCATGACTGTTGCTGAAAACGTTGGTTTCGCGTTTCGTCACAATCACACCATTTCTTCCGGGGAAATTCGCAAGCGGGTTGCCGCGGCGTTGGAAGTCGTGGATTTGCCCGGCACCGAGGAAAAGAAATCGGCGGAACTTTCCGGTGGGATGAAAAAGCGCGTGGGCCTGGCGCGTGCCATCGTGTATCAACCGGAAATTGTTTTGTATGACGAACCCACCACGGGGTTGGACCCCATCGTAGCGGACAGCATCGACCAGCTTATTTTGAGAGTGCGCGATAAATTCAAAGTGACTACTGTGGTCGTCACGCATGACATGCGTAGCGCCCGGCGCCTCGGTCAGCGGATACTTATGTTGCACGAAAGGAAAATCTACACTGCGGGAACGCCGGACGAGATCTTCAATTCAAAGGATCCCGTAGTGCGCCGGTTCGTTGAAGGTGTGTCCGATCCGAAACTGCACGATTTTTGATATGGACAAAAAACGTCTCGAATGGAAGGTGGGGTTGTTTGTCTTTATCGGACTGGTGCTGCTGGGCGCGCTCATGCTGCAGTTCAGCAAGGGGCTGACGTTCTTCCGCGAGACCTATCAACTGCGGCTTCATGCGAGCAATTTAGGAAGCGGATTGAAAAAACGGTCCTTTGTTCTCATGTCCGGAGTTTCGGTGGGAAGCGTGTCCGATATCACGCTTGCGCCGGACGGCAAAAGCGTAACAATTTTTCTAAAAATTTACAGCGATTACGTCATTCACGACGATGCGATCTTCCGCATCGAAACATCGGGCTTTCTCGGCGATCAATACGTCGCCATCATGCCGACGGAGAACGCCGGACCCGTTTTGACGAATAACGCGTCGGTTGTGTGCGAGCCGCCAGTCAACCTTCAAGAGGTCGCACGCTCGGCGGGCGGTTTCCTCAAACGCGTAGACGAAACCGCCAAACAGCTCAACGATGCGGTCGCAGATGTCCGGCGCCTTCTGCTAAATGAAGAGACCCTCACCAATCTGGCGGTGACCGTCCAAAACCTGCGGGGTGCATCCGAACGCGCAGTCACGACCGTCAACGAAATTGAAACTCTCCTCGCAACCAATGCGCCAGCCATCTCCCAATCTTCCAGCAACATTTCGGTCTTTTCGGGTCAGATGAATCAATTTGCGGATTCGTTGAGTGGCATTGTCGCCAGCAACCGCGACTCGATTTCCGCAGCGGTCAGTAACATCGAATCCTCCACCATTGTGCTGAAAAGCATGATTGATGACGTGAACGCCGGCAAGGGACCCGCTGGCATGTTGCTCCGGAACGAACAGGTGGCTTCCAGCCTCGCCGCCATCGTCGATAATCTTTCGATCACCACAAGTAATCTGAATCGCACCGGTCTGTGGGGGGTTTTGTGGGCAAAGAAGCAGCCGCAAACAAACCCGTCTCAGCAACATCTGGAGGCACCGAAAGATCCTTTCAGGTAATTTATGGCTCTCTGGGCAATCCGAATCCTTTTTCTCGGTCTGTGTACCACTGCGGGCTTTGCCATTAGTCAGGTGCGCCAGGAACTCATCGCCTACGGGTGGGCCGGGGCCGTTATCGGCTTCGGCTTCGGCTGGCTGATGATCGCGATCGATGAAATGCTGAAAGGCTTTTCGCTGCGCGCTTTTTCCGCAACCACTTTCGGATTGCTCCTTGGCATCCTTGTCGCACAGCTCATTGATCATTCCGGACTTTTCGACACCGCTGATGAAAGGGTTCGCTGGCTCGTTCGTCTCGGCCTCTTCCTGAGCTTCGGCTACATCGGAATTATCCTGGCGATGCGCAGCAACAAGGAGGACTTTTCGCTCATCATTCCATACGTCCGTTTCGCTCCGCAAAACAAGCCGGATAATCTACTTTTGCTCGACACCAGTGTCATCATTGACGGGCGGATAGCCGATTTGATCGAAGCTCGCTTTCTCGAAGGCATCATCGTCGTGCCGCGCTTTGTGTTGCGGGAGCTTCAGCAGGTCGCGGATTCCAATGATCCCATCAAACGCGCCCGGGGCCGGCGCGGGCTCGAGATGCTCAACCGCATCCAACGCAACACGCGCAATGAAGTCAAAATCCACGACGGCGATTTTCCGGAGGAAAAGGAAGTGGACGCGAAACTGGTCCGACTCGCGCGAAATCTGAACGCAAAGCTCTTCACGAACGATTACAACCTCGGCAAAATCGCCGAGCTTCAGTCCGTCAACTTCGTCAACATGCACGAGCTCGCGAAATCCATGCGAACCGTGCTGCTGCCGGGCGAAGTTCTCAATCTGCGCATTGTTCGCGAAGGACGCGACAAGGGTCAGGGCGTGGGCTATCTTTCCGACGGGACCATGGTCGTCGTCAACAACGCGCAAAATGCGATAGGACAGCAGGTGGACGCGCAGGTGCAAAGCACATTGCAGACGGGTGCGGGAGTCATCGTGTTTGCCGAATTGCGCGGCACGCCAGCCCCGCGACCCGAACCAACCGCGACGAATGCATGAAGCTCGTGACGGTTTACACTTCGTTCAGCCCGGCAGACGCCCAATTGATTCGTTCACGGTTGGAAGCTTCTAATTTTCATGCCGTCGTCATGCACGAGCTTTCCGCTTTGAGCATGGACGGTTACGCCCTCGCTGCGGGTGGTATCCGCGTGCAAGTTCCCGAGGAAGAAGCCGCAGACGCTCGTGAACTCCTGTCTGCTGGCGAGCCTCCGTCGCCCGAAGCGGGATGACGCAGGCACAGCGCAATCATTCCATTCCGATGAAGTCCTCGAAAATCAAACGACTCGCCCAACTCAGTTCCATTTTGGCTCCAGGCGAAATTGTTTTTGAGAATTCCGTTCTCGAAAAATATTCGGGGGATAAATGGTTTGCCGCGCACAAGCCCGATGCCGTGGCTTTGCCCCGGACGACGGCCTCGGTTTCCGCACTGCTTCGATTCGCCAACCATCACAATATTCCCGTCACGCCGCGCGGCGCAGGCCACGGTTACGTGGGAGGGTGTGTGCCGGTGCGCGGAGGAATTGTCGTCTCACTTGAGCGGATGAATCGAATCAAGGAAATCAACGCCGAAGATTTCGTCGCAGTTGTTCAACCGGGAGTCATCACACAGAAATTGCAGGATGCGGTGGAGAAGCGCGGCTTGTTTTATCCGCCGGACCCTGCGAGCCGTAGCGAAAGTTTCATTGGCGGGAACATCGCCACGAATGCCGGAGGCCCGCGCTGCCTGAAATATGGCGTCACGCGCGACTACGTGCTTGGACTGGAAGTCGTGCTCGCTTCCGGCGCTGTCGTTCGCGTCGGCGGGCGCACGCACAAAAACAAAACCGGTTTCGATTTCGCGCACTTCTTCCCGGGTTCGGAAGGAATGCTTGGCATTATTACCGAGGCCACACTCAAGCTTCTGCCTCTCCCCGCGTTTCGCGGCAGCCTCGCGATCGGCTTCAGTTCGATGCGCGCCGCGGCTGGGACGATTCGCACGATTTTTAAGGCCAATTTTTTACCATGCGCCCTTGAAGTCGCGGATGCGTTCACACTCGCGGCAGCTTACAATCGCACCCGAAGCGAACGATTGCGCGGTTGTCGCGCGCATCTGATCATCGAATTGGACGGACACCGGAAATCCGTGCAACAGGAGATTCGCGATCTGGAGCGTGTTGTCCGGCGCCAGCGGCCTCTTTTCGTGGAGCGCGGACTCGGGAGCAAAGCTTGCGAGAGAATTTGGGAGATTCGGCGCGAGTTTTCATACTCCTTGCGCGACACAGGCCTGACGAAGTTGAACGAGGACATTGTCGTACCGCGCGGCCGGCTGGAAGACTTGTTTCGTTTCGCCGTCCGGCTCCAAAACAAATACGGGCTTCCGATTGCCTGTTTTGGTCATGCCGGTGATGGCAACATTCACACCAACGTGATGGTGGATTACAAGCAACGCGGCGCGGATCGTCGGGCAGACTCCGCGCTTGATGATTTATTTCGGCAAGTCATCAAATGGGGAGGCTCAATAACTGGTGAACATGGCATCGGGCTCGCCAAAAAGGCGTGGTGGCCAATGGCGGTTTCGAAGGAAGCCCGCGACCTACACCGTCTCGTAAAGAACGCGCTCGATCCCCGAGGCGTTTTGAATCCTGGAAAATTTCTTTGAGCGATTTGCTCGTTTAACCGGAACACCGCGTCCACGTTCGCGGATGAAGGCGGCGAGGGATTCTTTCTTTCCTACCGTCGGATTGCGTTCAAATGAGCGGCTTTTTTCTGTTCAATAAGGCGGGAGTAGCATAAGAATGATTGCCGGATGAGGGAGAAGTCCGCAAAATTGTTTCGAATGGTCGGCCGCCTGGTCACCTTGACCAAGCTCTCCAGATTATTCCCAGTCACAGGCTTTGCTCCCACAGTGGCAGCAAATGCAGCGAAAGGATTGTCTTTGGCACGTGAGCAATCTCCTGAAGTGATTCTGGTAAACACGAACTTTCGGATATCGACGGTTTCGAATTGGGCTGGCGGATCAAAGCGAACACGCAAAACATTTTCTTGATAATCGAATCCACTTCTTAACCAATGAAGACCATCATGAACTTCTCTTTTCGACGCTGGCTCATAATTTCTATGGTGTTTACCGTCGCATTTCAGACAGTTCGCGCGGGCATGTTCGATTTTTTGAAACCCAAACCTAGTGATCAAACTTCCACTTCCGGGACCTCGTCGCTGGCGGGTCTATCCCAGGATCAAATGGTCGGGGGTCTGAAGGAAGCACTGGGGAAGGGGGTGCAACAAGCCATTGCCAACCTCGGGCGGCAGGACGGGTTCCTAACCAACCTCAGTGTGAAAATCCCGATGCCGAAGAGTCTGCAATCCGTTGAAAGAACCCTCCGCGCCTTGCGCCAGGAAAACTCGCCGATGATTTCGTCACGACGATGAATCGCGCCGCCGAGCAAGCCGTGCCCGAGGCCGCTGCCGTGCTGGGTGATTCGGTCAAACAGACGTCGATCGCCGATGCCAAGTCTATTCTCACTGGAACGAACAACGCCGCTACGCAATATTTCCGCCGCACCAGCGAGACAAATCTTTTCACCCGATTCCATCCCATCGTGCAGAGGGCAACCGAGCAAGCTGGTGTAACGCGCGCTTACAAGCAAATGATGGACAAGGCCGGTGCCGCAGGCAGTCTCGCTTCCTCACTGCTGGGGCGGGACTCGACGGATATTGATAGTTACGTTACACAGAAGGCGCTGGACGGATTGTTTTTGAAGATGGCAGAGGAGGAAAACCGTATTCGGGAAAATCCGGCAGCCCGCACGAGCGACTTGTTGCAAAAAGTCTTCGGAGCGGTAGGTAACAAACCCACTAAAGAAGCGGGGCATTGAGTTGATGTTGCTCTGACGCTTTTGACGCAGGTGGCGGCAACTCGCCTTCCTTCCACGGAAATCCGTCCGCAAAGACCTGCTTCCATACGAGGCGCCCCGAATGTCGCCACGCGTCCAGCAGGATTCCGTCCTCGAAGGCTTGCCCGCGAGCAGTGATGACAATGCAGTTGTGCTCATTCACAGTGTCTTCTCGCGCGACACCCCAATGCAATTCCAACGTGGTCAGATTCAATTGGTCTAAATGGTAAAACAAATCTTCGGCCCATTGATAGCATAAGCCGCGTTTCCTGAGTCCTATATTGACCAGGAAGTTATGCCATAGCGCCGGCGGGACAACGCGATATTCAACTGCGAGTTGTCTCGAAGTTTCGAATGCGCAAACGGCGACGTTGTGAGCTTCGTTTTGGCGGACACCTGGCCCTAACGCTACCAGTTGGGCGTTGAGCGCCTGAATCCCAGCGGAATCGTCGGTTGTTGTTCCTTCGTGAAGGTGAGCACAGCCGACGATACCAACAACAGTCCGAGAAGCAAAAGCGCTCCAAACGGACGGCCGGTTCTTGAAGAAGCAAGCACGCGGCTCAATTAGGAAACGTCCAGCATCGCGTCAAGTTATTTGCGCAATGACGGTCGCTGAATTCATTGCCATTGTCGATCGGAGCACATGAATGTGTTTCGTGGTAGTGTCTCCGCTGGGCTGAAGAAGCATCCGTGGAGACGGCAGGCAGACCCAAGGTCGGCATTGCGACTCCTGTGAACTCCCATTCGATACATCAGAGGTCCGGTCTCCTGTGGAACTCGTTTGAACTCATGCGGTCGTATTCGGCGGTTCGATCACCCTTGGCATTGGCATGATTTTCGCAATAGACCAGCGAGCAAACGCTCGCGACAGGGCTGAACCAGACCGGCGGGCGTGATGACGATCAGAAGAAGACCCTGGCGGTGCGAGCGCGCATCGCGGGGGCGACTGGTCGAAGAATATTTGACCGCGTTGATGGGATCCGAAAAAGACAATTACCCGATGCTCGTGACAAAAACCAGATCCGCTCCGGCGCTTATCGCGGCTCTTCTCACTCAACAAATGGGAAGTAGACGCTACCGGATTAACATCGAATTCCTGGAGGGATCTGCAATGCAGAAAGTCGTCGTTTTAAGCGCCATTCCGGGGAGCGGGACATCGGCTTCTCCTCGCGCACGGCAAGTTTCTGAATTTGAGAGTAAGCCGTTTCACCGCACAAGAACCTCCGTCACTGAGATGATCCAACAACGCAGACAACCATTATGAAGAAAACATCCAAACTAGCATTGATGTTGGCACTCTTCGCAGCCTTATGGGTTACAGGATGCCGGCAAACTTCACAGCAGCGGCGTTCTGCCGAGCCTGCTCCCAAAGCCGAGGCCGCAAGGGCGAACTGCTACGATCCCACGCGCGGTCCTGTCACATTATCAAAGCAGATGCCGAAAGAGGTGACGTTGGGAGAAACGTTTGATTACCGTCTCACGGTTGACTCGCACGAGTGCCTGGCAAATGTGGTTGTCACAGATCATGTGCCGGCAGGCGCCACCTACGTCCGTAGCGAGCCTGCCGCCGAAGTCGCGGGTGACGTTCTAACCTGGCGTTTGAACGATATGGATTCCGGCCAGAACGGAGTCATCCGTGTGTGGCTGAAAGCGGACAAGGAAGGCACCATTGCCTCATGCGCGGCCATTTCGGCCGACCCGCGTGTTTGCGCGGCAACAATCGTTGGCAAACCGACGCTGACAATTGCAAAAACCGGCCCCGAAACCGCACTTTTGGGCAGCACGATTACCTATAATGTTGTTGTTGCAAACACAGGCAGCGCCGTCGCTCGCGATGTCGTAATGACCGATCCGGTGCCTGATGGTTTGGGCGGCAGCCCCGTTACTGTGAACGTAGGCGACCTTGCTCCGAATCAATCCAAAACAATTCAGGTCAGCTTCACCGCAAATCAGCGCGGCAGGTTCTGCAATGTGGCTACCGCAAAATCCAGCAATGCGGGCGAAGTCAAAGCGGAAGCCTGCACGGTGGTACAGCAAGCCGGTATTAAAATCACCAAGGAAGGCACGAAGGAACAATACCTGAGCCGCAATGCCACCTACGAGATTGTTATATCGAATACCGGTGACACTGCGCTCACCGGGGTCGTGGTGTCCGATGCCACACCTGCTCAAACCACAATCGTTGATGCCGGTGGGGGCACCGTCGACGGCCACAACATCACTTGGATGGTCGGCGAGCTAGCAACTGGCGCCAGCAAGTCCTTCAAGGTCGTGCTGACTTCCACGACGGCAGGTAATTTGTGTGACACCGCATCCGTCTCGGCCAGCCAGGGTTTGAAGGAATCGGCTGAGGCATGCACCCTCTGGCGAGGCGTTTCAGGGCTACTGCTTGAAGAGGGCGATAACCCCGATCCCATACAGGTCGGTGAACAGACCACCTATTACGTCCGTGTGACCAATCAAGGCACCGCGGCGGATGCTGATATCAGGGTCGTGGTGAAGTTCCCGAGAGAAGTCACTCCAGTTAGCGCCGACAACGGCGGACAAATTGACGGCCAGACCGTCACATTCCCGCCTTATCCGAATCTCGATGCGAAGAAGGGGTTTGAATATCACATCGTCGCCAAAGGTGCGGCGGCGGGTGATGCACGCGTCGTCTTTACACGAACCTCACGTGACATTCCCGCTCCGACTGCGGGTGAGGAAAGCACGCGCGTTTACTGATTCTCTCGCAAGTCCACAGACCGGCGGGCGAGGCCATTCGCCCGCCGGTCCTTTGTACGGAATGAATCCATGAAACCGGCAATCCTATTCTCTATTGTTGCCGCCTGCGCGCTCACTGCGTTCGTAGGATGTAGTAAACGGGAAGAAGCCCCAGCCGCGCCTCAAACGCCGGGACTCGCGGCAAATGCCGCGCAGAGGTTCACCCAGACAGTCCAAGCCCAGACTGAAGTCGTTAAGGAGACTGCCAAAGAAACCGCTACCAATGTTCAAACACAAGCGAATGTAGCCAGTGACAAAGTGCAGGCTCTAATCGAACAAGCGAAAGCGCTCGTGGACCAGAACAAACTGTCCGAAGCACTGTCGTTGCTCAATTCGCTGAGTGGGCAACAGCTTTCAGCGGAACAGCAATCCTTGGTTCAAAAGCTGAAGGAACAAATTCAGAAACTCAGCGAGGCCGCAATCAAGACTGAGGCCGGCGACGAGGCCGCAAAAACGATTGGAGGCTTGCGACAACCTCAGTAAGCCGCCAGAATTGCAGCATGAGAACCTTACCCCTCCTCATCGTAACCACCCTGGCGTCTGTCATCGCAGGTGCGCAGGACGCATCCACCGCACTCCAAGAGACGCCGCACTGGGAAACCACAGCAGCGGCTGGGCTTACCTTGACTCGCGGCAACAGCGATACCATCACTGCCACCGCGAACATTCTGACACAAAAGAAATGGACACAGAATGAGCTCCGCTTTGGCGCGGACGGGACTTATGGCGAAGACCAAGGCTCTCAGAATGCGGCGTCGATCCACGGCTTCGGCCAATACAACCGCCTGTTCACAGATCGGTTCTACGGTTATGCCAGGGTGGATGCGCTTCATGACGCCATTGCGGATGTGGAATACCGCGTCATGCTCAGTCCCGGCGTGGGCTATTACTTTATCAAGGACGCGAACACGAGTCTCAGTGGTGAAGTCGGTCCCGGCGTGATCTTCGAGAAACAGGGGCGCCGCGACGACACCTACATGACGGTGCGCCTCGCCGAGCGGTTTGAGCACAAGCTGAACGACCGCGTCCGCATCTGGCAATCACTCGAATGGTTGCCGCAGGTGGACGATTTCAATAATTGGATTCTTAACGGAGAGTTGGGCCTTGAAACAAAGATGACGGAAAAAGCTTCTCTCCGCGTCTTCGCAACGGACAGCTACGACAATCAGCCCGCGCCGGGACGCAAGCAAAACGATTTGAAACTGGTTACTGCAATTGCGTACAAGTTCTGAATCTCAGTGAACCTAATCCCGCCGGTCCGGACAGCCGGCAACCGAAAGAGAACACATCATGAGCCTCATCAAAGAATTCAAAGAGTTCGCAATGCGCGGCAACGTTGTGGATATGGCCGTCGGTATCATCATCGGCGCCGCGTTCGGCAAAATCGTCACATCCGTTGTCAACGACATCATCATGCCGCCCATCGGCAAGGCCATGGGCAACGTCAACTTCAGCGACCTGTTCTTCAGCCTTGATCCTTCCAAGACACAGGGCGTCACGTCACTGGCGAAAGCCAAGGAAACAGGCGCTGCAGTCATCGCTTACGGTTCGTTCATCAACACGGTGATCGACTTCACCATCGTCGCCTTCTGCATTTTCATGATGATCAAAGCAATGAACTCGCTAAAACGGAAGCCGGCACCCGCACCCGCGTCGCCGCCGGAACCTACCCGCGAAGAAAAGCTGCTCATGGAAATCCGGGATGCCCTGAAATCGCGCGGCTAATTTCTGCATTCAACCCTTCGACGCCTCTTTCCAATCGGGAAGCGGCGAAAATTTCATTTGTCCCCGGACGTTTCTCCGGCATTGTTTAGGCATGGGAAAAAGACGTGAGGCCCGCGAACGTGCGGTTCAATTCTTGTTTCAGCACGATTTGAATCCGCCTGAGAATCTCGATGAGGCGATGGAACAATTTTGGAATTCGCAGCGTGCCGCCGCCATTGCGGGGGAAAAAGGCGTCGCCACTTGGGGACAGGAGATTGAGCTTCCACCGCCCAGCGCTGACGAAGCCGCAATCCGCCTTTTCGCCGAGCCGCTGATCCGCGGCGCCATCGAGCATCGCGCCGAAGCCGACGAAGTGATTAAGAACCATGCCAAGAACTGGGAATTGCATCGCATCGCCGCGGTGGACAGGAACATTCTCCGGCTCGCGATTTATGAGATGCTGCACCGGGACGACATCCCGCCGGTCGTCAGCATTAACGAAGCGGTGGACATCGCGAAAAAATTCTCAACGCAGGACAGCGGGAAGTTCGTCAATGGCATTCTCGACAAGGTGAAAAGCGAGTTGATGCGCCCGGCGAGAATCGTAAAATAGGGTTATCCCGTTTAGTCCGCAATTTGCGCGGAAACACAGAGAGAAATAGATTGAGGGAACCAGCCGATACAGGCGTATTATCGGTGTCGATTGAACAATATGAAAACGATCAAAAATATCTCCGCGCTCGCACTTGCAGCGACTTTTCTTGCTGCTCCGCTCGTCGGTTTCTCGGCAGATTCCGCGTCCAGGAAACCCGTTCCCGACAAACTGACCACCTGTCCCGTTTCGGGCGACAAACTCGGCGGCGATATGGGCAAGCCCTATGTCTTTGAATACAAAGGCCAGGAAGTGAAGCTCTGCTGCAAAGACTGCAAAGAGGATTTCGACAAAGATCCGGCAAAGTACATCAAGAAAATTCGGGAAGCGGACAAAGGTCCCGCGAAACCGGCGGATAAGCCTGCCCAAAACAATAAATAAATGAAAAGCCAAAATCTGGTTAGCCGACCTTTATCGGACCAACCTAAAGTCTGATTGTGAAAACGGCGCTGGCAATTGTTTGCAGTCTCGTGCTTGTCTGGACGCAAGTCCTCGCGCAAGCAACGAGGGCTGGCGCCGAACGGCCAGCGCGCGCTTGTTGTTCCTGCAACCTGCCGAGCTGCTGCGCCGCGAAATCGTTGCCGGAGTCGCCGCCTGTTTCGGCGGCTCCGGTTTCCTCTTCCCAAATGCTCCTGACGCTCACGCCCGCCGCCCTGATTTGGACGGTTCCAGGCGGAGACGCGCTCACGTCGTCCATCCCAGTCTTCCTGCCGCTGATGCAGGCCAATACTCCGCTTTACATGCGGAACTGCGCCCTGCTCATCTGATTCTTCTGATCTGGACACTTGTAGTGTGTACTGCGCCGGCGAATCGGGCTCGCAATGGCCACCGTGCCGCAGTTGGAAAAAAGGATCCTTGTTGGAGCATTAGATCGATCGTGCAGAGAAGCAAAACAATTGAAATGAATCGTCT
This sequence comes from uncultured Verrucomicrobiae bacterium, assembly GCA_963760675.1. Taxonomy (GTDB): domain Bacteria; phylum Verrucomicrobiota; class Verrucomicrobiia; order Limisphaerales; family BOG-1460; genus CAVXEG01. The sequence goes on along the minus strand of CAVXEG010000009.1, from coordinate 174,060 downwards.
GTTCGCACTTGGCATCATGGCCGGACTGTTCGCGCTCGCTGGATGTAAAGGCATACAGACGAAGGACGAGCGAACAGCGCGGCAGCAGGCCGATGCTGTCGCCGCGAACTACCGCCCGCAGAATCAGAAGCCGGCATTGCCCGCGCTCAGGCCGGACACACCGTTCAGCAACTTTGTCAGTTACGCCCTGCTAAACTCGCCGACCGTTGAAGCGGCTTACTACGACTGGCTCGCTTCCGTCGAGCGCATCACGATCCAACGTTCTCTGCCCGATCCACGGCTCACCTTCGAGTCCGACATCGCCGACGTTGTCATGACTGTCATGCCGGGGTTCATGCAGGAATTTCCTGGGCCGGGCAAACTGCGCGCGCGTGACGCAGTTGCGAGTGCAGAAAGCCAGGCAAAGTATTTCGCGTTCGAAACCGTCGCGCTGCGGACCACGTTCGATTTGAAGAAATCACTTTATGACCTGCGGTTGCTGGAGGAGCGCCTGCGCATCAACCGCGAAACACTTTCCCTGCTCGAGAACCTCGAGCGCATTGCGCGCGCCCAAAACGAGGTTGGCAAAGCCACGCTCCAGGACGTATTGCGCGCGCAAATCGAGAGCGACCGAGTCCGCTCGGAAATCGCCAGCCTCGAAGACTCGCGCCTTCCGATGCTCGCCGCGTTCAAAGCCGCGCTTGGTGTGACGCGTGATCAAACCGATCCGCCGGTGCCCGCGCATGTTGAAGCTGTGGAAACAAACCTCAGCGCGGACAAATTGCTCGACGTCGCATTCGCGCGCAATCCGCGGCTGAAGGCAATGGAGGCGGATGTCCGTGCGGCGGAGGCCGGCATTGCGATGGCTTACAAGGAACGCATACCGGATTTCAGCCTCGGCCTCATGGCAGATGTGAAAGCCGCGCCGATAATGTTCCGTCCGCTCGCCGGAATGACACTGCCGATCTGGCGCGACAAAATAGCGGCAGAAATGGCGCAGGCGAAGGCAAACGAGTTGGCAGCGCGCGCTCGGCTGAACGCGGAACAAATCGCGTTGACAGTCGAGTTCGCGGAGAAATCGTTTGCCTATCGCGAAATCAACCGCAACCTCAACCTGCTGGGAATACAGCTCATTCCCAAGGCCCGGCAATCGCTGGAGCTCGCGCGCGCCGGTTATCTTTCCGGTACGATTGATTTCTTCAACCTGATGGATTCCGAGCGCACGCTGCTGGGTTTTCAACTCGCCGAAGCCGAAGCCCAGGCGCGGCGGGATACCGTGCTCGCGGAACTCTCGCTGATGATCGCCGGCGTGCCGCCAACCGAAACACCGTGGTTGACCACTAGAACGCCAGCCACAATTTCAAAATAGATTACTATGAACTCGAAGCTTCAAATGTTTTTTCCCACGTTGCTTGCGATGATTGCCGCAGGCGCGTTTCTTGTCGGCTGCTCAAATTCGCCGAGTGACCATGCCAACGCCTCCGAAACCCAAACGCTCTACACCTGCAGCATGCATCCGCAAATCATTCGCGATCATCCCGGAAAATGTCCCATCTGCGGAATGGATTTGGAACCGATTCGCAGCACTGCTGCTCCCGCTCCGCAGGCTAGCGCGCAAGGAAAGATCCTTTACTACAAATCCACGATGAATCCGGGGGAGACCAGTCCCAAGCCCGCCAAGGACAGCATGGGCATGGACATGGTACCGGTCTATGAAAGCTCATCCACGAATGTTTCGGCTATAACGGTGGATGCACTGACACGTCAGCAGATGAACGTCCGCACGGCGGAGGTGGTGCGCGGACCGTTGCGCCGGACGATTCGCACGGTCGCCAATGTGGATTATGACGAAACGACCCTGCTGGACATTACAACGAAGTTCAAGGGTTGGATTGAAAAGCTCCATGTCAATGCAACGGGCCAGTTGGTGAATCCAGGCGACCCATTGTTCGATATTTACTCCCCGGAGCTTTATAGCGCGCAAGTCGAGTACCTCCTAACGCTCAACCAGGTTTCGACAAATGACGCCGGTGCGGCGAATCTACGCCAATCTGCCACGGCGAAACTGAAGTTCTACGACATTTCCGCCGCGCAAATTGCCGAGCTGGAAAAGACGCATGAGCCGAAAAAGACTCTGACCATAAACGCTCCCGCCGCGGGTTTCGTCACCGAGAAGATGGCGGTTGAAGGCCAGATGGTGGATGCGGGCATGAAGCTCTATCGGCTCGCGGACATCGGAATCGTCTGGGTTTACGCGCAGGTCTATGAGCAGGATCTCCCGTACATTCAACTCGGACAGGAGGCGACGATGACGCTTTCCTATCTGCGAGACCGGCGTTTCCGCGGACGCGTGACGTACGTTTATCCAACCGTGGATGAAAAAACCCGGACGGCCCGGGTACGGATGGAGTTTCACAATCCGGGATATTTCTTGAAGCCGGGAATGTTCGCGACGGTTGAACTTACGGCCGACGTGTCGCCTTCCGCGTTGTTGATTCCGGATTCAGCCGTGCTGCGCAGCGGCCAAAGAAACACGGTCTTCGTTGCGCTTCCAGACGGAACGTTCGATCCGCGCAATGTGACTCTGGGACTCGCGGCGGAAAATAACCGAGATGAAGTCTTGAGCGGATTGAAGGAGGGGGAGCGGATTGTCACGTCGGGTCAGTTCCTGCTGGATTCGGAAAGCCAATTGCAGGAAGCAATTCAGAAAATGCGCGGCGTTTCAGCGAATGATGCGTCTTCTGTGGCGATGCGCACGAGCGAGACAAACCAAATCCAAATGCCGTTATCTAGTCAGGAGACTGAGACCGTCGTTTACGTCTGTCCGATGCCGGAGCATGTTTCCATCGAGTACGATCATCCCGGCAAGTGCCCGATTTGCGCGATGACACTCGTGCCGGTCGGGAAGAGCACGCTCAAGAAAATTCAACCCGGCGGCAAGGTGCTCTACTACACATGCCCAATGCCGGAGCACAGCGACGTTCACTCAGATAAGCCCGGAAAATGTCCACATTGCGGTATGACGCTGATTCCGGTGATGGAGCGACCCAGCCAGCCCGCGGCAACCCCGACACAGACAAACGGCCAGGCCAGCGCTCAATCGAAAATACCGGAGCTGTACGCGTGTCCGATGCACCTCGACATGGTCTTCACTGAACCAGGAAACTGTCCGAAATGCGGCATGGCACTGATGCCAACCAGCAGTTTTCCGGAAGGCAAAATCGCCGAGGAAAACTGGCGCAAAGCGCACCCAGTCTTAGAACACGCGCACTAAACTTTCATGCTCCAGCGCATCATAGATTTTTCGTTGCGGAACAAGTTCGTCGTGCTGCTCGGCACGATTGCGCTTGTGCTGGGCGGCGTTTACGCTCTGCGCCACACACCGCTGGACGCGATTCCCGACCTCTCCGACACGCAGGTCATCATTTATACAGAATGGGAAGGCCAGGCGCCGAACATCGTCCAGGATCAGGTCACGTATCCCCTCACGACGAAGATGCTTTCCGTGCCGCGCGCGAAAGTCGTCCGCGGCTATTCTTTCTATGGCTTCTCGTTCGTCTATGTGATTTTCGATGACGGCACGGATCCGTATTGGGCGCGCAGCCGCGTGCTGGAATACCTCAGTAGCATCAACGGGCAATTACCGAAGAACGTCACGCCTTCGCTGGGCCCGGACGCCAGCGGTGTCGGGTGGGCATTCATGTATTCGATCAATTCGACGAACCGCGACCTCGCCGATTTGCGCTCGATGCAGGATTGGTATTTGAAATATCAACTTTCGTCCGTGCCGGGCGTTTCGGAAGTGGCATCCGTGGGCGGCTTCGTGAAGCAGTACCAGGTGACGGTGGACCCGACGAAGCTGCGCGCCTACAGCCTTTCGCTGCGCGACGTGAGCATGGCGATCGAACGAAGCAATGGCGAAACGGGCGGACGTTCGCTCGAACTTTCCGAGCGCGAATTCATCCTGCGCGTCAAAGGCTACGTCGAAAATCTGGAGGACTTGAAGAAAGTCGCCGTCGGTCTTGGTCAAAACGGCGTGCCGATTCTATTGCGCGACGTAGCGAACGTGCAGTTCGGTCCAGACATGCGCCGCGGCATTGCTGAACTGAATGGTGAAGGTGAAACCGTCGGCGGCATCGTGGTCGTCCGTTCCGGTGAAAACGCCTTCAAAGTCATTCAGGCCGTGAAAGCGCGTCTGGACCAAGCGATGAAGGCGCTGCCTCCAGACGTGCAAGTCACAATCGCGTACGACCGCACGGCGTTGATTCAGCGCGCAGTTCGGACGCTGGAGGAAAAGCTCATTGAAGAAAGCATGGTAGTGGCGCTGGTTTGTGTCGCATTCCTGCTTCACCTCCGCAGCGCGATGGTGGCGATCCTCATCCTTCCGACTGCGGTTCTGATTTCATTTCTCGTGATGTTCGGACAGGGGCTCAGTTCAAACATCATGTCTCTGGGCGGCATTGCCATTGCCATCGGCGCGATGGTGGACGCTACAATCATCATGATCGAAAATGCCCACAAGCATCTCGAACGCGATCAAGGGACGAAGCCGCACTGGCAAATCATCCGCGACGCTGCGGTCGAAGTTGGCCCGACACTTTTCTATTCGTTGCTGGTAATTACGGTTTCGTTTCTGCCCGTGTTCGCATTGCAGGAACAATCAGGCCGATTGTTCAGGCCGCTGGCGTTCACAAAAACTTATTCGATGGCCGCAGCGGCGCTGCTTTCAATCACGCTCGCTCCAATTCTGATGGGCTGGTTTATCCGCGGAAGAATTCCGCGCGAGGAGACGAATCCGATTAATCGCTTTCTAATTTGGATTTACCATCCCGCGATCGATTTTGTCGTCAAATGGCGCTGGCAGGTCGTGACAATTGCCGCCGTCATCGTCGTGTGGGTGTTCCTGCCATGGAATTGGCTGGTGACGCACACATTGCCGGCGGGAGCAGCTCAAGAATCCGCGCTCAAGGCCGGAAAGCTCTTTCCGTTTCAAAACATCGGCTCCGAATTCATGCCGTCGCTTTACGAAGGCGACCTGCTGTACATGCCGACCACGTTTCCGGGAATTTCACCGACCAAGGCCCGCGAGGTTCTCCAAGTCACTGATCGAATCATCAAGTCGTTTCCTGAAGTCGAAACGGTGTTCGGCAAGGCAGGCCGAGCGGAAACCGCCACCGACCCCGCGCCAATGGACATGATTGAAACGACTATTCGCTTGAAGCCGGAAGACCAATGGCCCGCCGTGAATATTCAAGACAACAGCGGCAACGTGATTGCACATCGCCGCCGCACACCAGACGAGCTTAAGGCGGCGTTGAACGCGGCAGTGCACATTCCCGGGCTGAATAACGCCTGGACGATGCCGATCCGGACGCGCATTGATATGCTATCCACAGGGATCAAGACGCCGGTCGGAATCAAAATCGCCGGCCCGGACCTCGCCACGCTTGAACGCATCGGCACGGAAGTTGAAACAGTCATTCGCAATGTGCGCGGAACGGCCAGCGTTTTCGCGGAACGTGTGTTGGGCGGGCGATTCATCGAGTTTGAAATCAACCGCGACGAGATTGCGCGCTATGGTTTGACTGTTGCTGATGTGCAGGATGTTTTGTCAGTCGCACTCGGTGGAATGCCACTGACGACGACCGTTGAGGGATTGCAGCGTTATACCGTGAATCTCCGTTACGACCGCGACTTCCGCTCCGACCTGCGGGCATTGCGTGAGGACATTGTGGTGCCGACCGCTTCCGGGGCCCAAGTGCCGCTGGGCCAGCTTGCGATGATCAAAGTTGTGGACGGCCCGATGTCCATCAAAAGCGAAGGCGCGGTGCCGAGCGCTTGGGTCTACGTGGACATCAGTGACATTGACGTGGGCACCTACGTGCAGAATGCCATGCGCGCCGTCAACACAGCCACTGGGAGCGGCGAGATCGAACTTCCGTCCGGCTACAACATCTTCTGGAGCGGCCAGTACGAATACATGCTGCGCGCGAAGCAACGCCTGCTCATTGTCGTGCCGCTCACGCTATTGATCATCGCATTGATTCTTTATCTTAATACGCGTTCGCTCATCAAAACCGCCATCGTACTGTTGGCGGTGCCGTTCTCGCTCGTTGGCGCGTTCTGGGTTCTTTATTTGCTTCACTACAACCTCAGCGTCGCCGTGTGGGTCGGCATTATCGCGCTGGCGGGACTCGATGCCGAAACCGGCGTTGTCATGCTGCTGTATCTCGACCTCGCGTACGAGGAGTGGAAGCAAAAAGGCTTGATGCGCCACGCTGCGGATTTGCGCGACGCGATTTACCACGGCGCCGTTAAACGTGTCCGCCCGAAAGCGATGACCGCGTGCGTGATTATTGCCGGCCTCGCGCCAATCCTCTGGAGCCACGGTACCGGCGCGGACGTGATGAAGCGAATCGCGACTCCGATGGTTGGTGGGGTTGTGACTTCGACATTGATGGAACTTCTGGTTTATCCAGCGATCTTCTACATCTGGCGCACTGCCAGCCTGAACCGTTCTGGAAACGCAATTACTGGTTAGCAATGAGGCATTGACCGATTAAATCATTCGCAAGGAGCATCCAATCAGATGAAACGTGGCCGCCAATGCTTCGTAGAACATGCAATAGGAATAATGCATTCACCTATGTTTGAATTCAAATGCGCTAGCGGAATAGGTGGGATTTCGATCTACTCTTCTGGAGTTGCGCTCCCCGTCACGTTTCAGTAAACTCCGCCCGTAACCCAGCACTATTGAACGCATGAAAATTATTCTTCCTTCCATTGTTATCGGACTGGCCCTGACCATTGCGGCTCGGGCGGCCGATGTCTCCACAACGCTCAGCGACGTCCACCTCTGTTGCCAGAGTTGCGTCAAAGGCGTGGATAAAGCGGTTGCCAACATCAACGGTGTCAAGGCCAAGGCAGATATGGACGCCGAAACAGTCACACTCACAGGACCGGACAAAGCCTCCGTTCAAAAAGCCGCCGATGCGTTGGTGGCGGCCGGATATTTCGGCAAGAGCAGCAATCCCGATATTAAAGTGGCTGCCGACACCGGGGCGACGGGAAAGAAGGTGCAGACGCTGAAGCTCGAAGGCGTGCATCTCTGCTGCGGTAAATGCGTTTCGGCGGTGGACAAGGCGGTGAAATCCGTTTCCGGCGTAAAAGAGCAAACGGCAAAAAAGAATGCGGAGTCTTTTGAAGTGACCGGTGACTTCAATGACAAGGAAGTCCTGGACGCACTTCAAAAAGCCGGACTGACCGGGAAAGTCGCGAAGGAGAATTGATTCAGTCCGACTTCCGATTGGTTAGCCGGTCAATTTAAAGGGAACTCATCAGGCGAATTCCCGCTGCGCGGCTTGCAGTCCACGTTCGTACGCTGCAATCAAGCGGTCCCATTTCACGTTCGCATCGCGATCAATCTCCTGCCGAGCTGGATCGGCATCGAACCACGCAATCGTGCGGGCGATGCCGTCCCGGAAACGTGTGGTGGCGACGTAATCCGGTACGAAACGCTTAATCTTCGCGTTGTCGAAGATGGCGCAATGGGATTTGTCCCCGAGCAGGCCGCCGGCCGTTTCCGGCAGGCAAGCAACAAGAAAATCAGACGCGATGTGAACCAACTTTGGCGCGCCAACTCCGACTGCGTCCGCAACAGCCTGATAAATCTGGTTCCAGGTCAGCGCCTCGTCTGAAGTGATGTGAAACGAGTGGCCAATCGCACTTTGATGACCAATCAAGCCGACTAGTCCCTTCGCGAAATCACTGTTGTGAGTCATCGTCCAGAGCGTCAGTCCATCACCCGGAACGATGACTGGCTTTCCACGCCGCATGCGATCCACTGCCGTGAAAGTTTTTGGCCAGCTATTCAGAGCGAGCGGCACGACGCTGTTTCCGTATGTGAACGACGGACGCACAATTGTTACCGGAAACGCCTCTTCGCGCAACGCGCGCAATAGGTGTTCTTCACAGGCGATTTTGTTCCGAGAATAATCCCAGAAAGGATTCGCCAGCGGCGTGGATTCCGTGACGAGATAATACGCCAGCGGCTTTTGATACGCACTGGCTGAGCTGATGAAGATGTATTGCCCGGTGCGCCCGCGAAAGAGCGCAACGCGTTGCTCGATTTCCGCTGGTGTGAAGCCAATGAAGTCGACGACCGCATCCCAAACTTTGTTACGAATTGCTGTCGCCAACGCATTCGTGTCGGATATATCAGCAGTGATTTGATGCGCGCCGCGCACTGGCTCACGCCGGGACCGGTTTAGCAATGTCAGATCAAATCCGCGTGCGATTGCCAGTTGCGCGCAGGCGGTGCTGATGTTACCGGTGCCGCCGAGAAATAGAATTTTCATGTGACTGAATTCGCCGTGCCGTCAGTTGATCTTTGGGTCTGGCCAATTGTTATCTCCGGATCGGTGATTGACGACAAAGAAATGCGAGGCGGGGTAACACCCCGGTTGCTCTTCACGGAATTTAGTGCGGAACTTGTTCATGCCAGCAAAATCCAAAAAACAACAAATGGCGGCGGGCGCGGCGCTTTCCGCCAAGCGCGGCAAACGAAGCAAGGCATCGCTCAAGGGCGCTTCCAAGAGCATGTACAGCTCAATGAGCGAAAAACAGCTTCGCGACTTCGCAAAAACAAAACGAAAGAATCTGCCCCGAAAGAAAAGCAGAAGATAAGTCGCGGCTATTTGCCGGACTCAGCGGTTGTATTTGAAATCGCTTCGTGCCTGGTCCGGCTTTCACAGGAGTTGCTTGTGGCAGCCTGGCCGCACGTCCGAATTCCGCGCGCGCATCCGCGGAATTGGAGGAATGCGCAGAAACATGGGGAGGAAACGATAGTACGGAGGCGCCACTCCCAACCAGTAAAGCACCCGGTTGAATCCGCGTTCGACGGGCGAACCGTTTTGTTCCGCACCGTGCACAATGGTTGGACAGCGCCCAATTGCCTGGTTGATTCGGCGGATGACCCAATCCTCGTCGAGTTCCGGCGCAAAATAAAATGCCGGCTCGCACAAGTCACGACTGGCCTGGATAAAACGCTCCGTAATGGCGCGCTCTGTCAGTGGCGTGCCCGGAAGCAGCCGCATGCCAGTGAGAAAGATCGTGACGAACTTTCGCGAGTTGAGGTGCGTTTCGGCGAACGAGACTGTCTCCTCGATGGTTTCACGCGTTTCGCCGGGACCCCCGACCAGAAAGAACCACGTGCACTGGATTCCAGATTCGCGGGCCAGTGCTGCAGTGCGACGGACCTGGGCCACATCGAAACCTTTTCGCAGATGGCGCAGCATTGTGTCACTGGCGGAATCGGGCGTGATGACGAGGCAACAAAAGCCTGCGCGCTTCATCAGCGAGAACAGTTCCGGCGAAACCGTCAGCGGATTGATGCTCACGGCGGAAAGCTTCACGCGCAGTTTGCGCCTGATGATTTCCTCGCAAATTCCGATGGCGTGACTTTCGGGGACATTGAACGTGGAATCGGTGAACTCAAATGTCCGCGGACCGATCTTGGCCATCACGCGTTCTATTTCATCCACGACATCTACAGGCGAGCGGCTCCGCAATTGATGGCCTTCCATGACAGGGTAATTGCAATAGAGACAGCCCAGCGGGCAACCGCGTTTGGTATGAATCGCCCATGTGCCGCCAACGCGTTCATACGCTGGCCAATTGATCCAGTCCTCCATTTCGGAAGCGCCAAATCGTGTCTGCCGTCGCGGAGGCACGGAAAGAATTCTGCCGTCTTCGCGGTAACACAATCCGTGGATATCTTCCAGGCGTTCTGCACCTCCAAGAGCGGAGAGCAATTGTGGAAACGCAGATTCGCCTTCGCCAACGACTGCAAAATCGGCATCCATGCGTTTGAGCATGGCCTCGCCCAGGATCGAAGCTGCTGGCCCGCCGAGGACGATTCGCGCTTTGCTGCGGCCACGCACCAGCGCGATGAGCGACGCCAGTTCGTTCAAATGCCACGAGGTCCGTTGCGCGATGATGTTGTCGATGTTGCGGACGGAAATGCCGACCACTTCCGGCTGAAACTCCTCGAGCGCTTGCTGAAGTTCAGCGTGTGGGTTGCGGCTTACCATCAGATCAACGAACCGAACTTCATGACCGGCCCGACGCGTCGCTGTCGCCACGTAGCTCAAGCCAATCGGAGGCGCGGGCTCCATGGTTCGAGCGCGGTTGGAATAAACGAGCATCACCCGCATAAAAGGGAAAGCATCATTCGGTGCACGGCAAAGCCATCTTGCCTTTGGATCAATTGGAAAACAAGCCGCGAAGCTTCAGCGTCCGCGGGCAGTCAGCATTCCTCCATGCCCGGCAAAGAAAAGGTCCTGCAACCCTCACCCCTTGGACTTGCATGACCGGGTAACCAATGCTTTTGAATGGCGCGCGGTGGAATCATGATGCATTCTTCCAACAGCGAATGAAATCTCGCAATGTTATCGCGCTTCTGCTCATCCTCGTTTCCGCGGCTGCCGACGTCGTTGCTGGCGAACAATCCAGCTCGACCAGCGCAGGCGCGCTCGTGCCGCTCAATTTGAAGCTGCCGGCACCGGCGTTCGTCGGCACGCCAAAGGATTTGCCGCCCGAAACCAATGTTGAACCGCCATCCAACAAACCGCCTCCGCCCGTGATGGTGCCCGCTGACGTCAGCAACGTCGCGCCGGAAAGCAAAATCACCTGCAGCGATCGTAACGCCAGCGCGTCCGTGCTGGCCAAGCTCATCGATGGCCATAAGGATGCGATTGACGCGAACATCGGCTTACTGCGGAAGGGGACGCAGTACGTTCAGTTTGATTTGGGCGCGACCAGGGAGATTTATGCGATAGCCATATGGCACGCGCACGACGCACCGAAGGTCTATCGCGACGTGATCGTGCAGGTTGCCGACGATCCGGAGTTCGCGTCCGGCGTGCGCACATTGTTCAATAATGACACCGATAACAGCTCAGGCCGCGGAATCGGAACCGACCGGGAGTATTTTGAGACGAACCAGGGAAAGGTGATTGACGCCAAGGGTATGAAAGCTCGGTACGTGCGGCTCTATTCGCGTGGCAGCACCGATAGTGCGATGAACGAATACACTGAGGTGGAGATTTACGCGCGGCCTGGGAAGTGAACAGCGCAGAATCGTTTTCGCGCGGTGGAACGGGCAACTTGCCCGTTCCGCCACGTCACCGGACTGCGACTCTGAACGTTAGGTTGCCACTCATGCTACGCAACGAAGCTGTAGTCGTAAGGCTTGCGCATTTCGCGGGCGAGATGCGCGTTGGCTTCCTGCGCGCCTTCGCCGACAAACACTTCCTTGACCGGGTCCCATTGGAACTTCCGGCCCAACTGCATCGAGATGATGATCAAGTGGCCGATGATTGCGGAGCGGTGGCCTTCTTCGATGTTCGAGATCGGATCTTTGCGCGAGCGGACGCAATCCATGAAATTGCCCATGTGGTCGCCGCTTTTCTCGAGGTGAATCGCATTGTCCGGCAGCGCGGTGTAAAGGATGTCATCATTGCTCGCGCTGAGGTCGCCGCGGTTGACCCAAATCCACCCGTCGGTGCCGATGAACTTCACGCCGTTGCGCTGGCCGTTTGGATTGATGACGCCCCCGGTCCACGCGTCGTCCTTTGTGGTCCTCACGATCTGCTTCACGCCGTTGGCCCAGTTCAGCGTCGCCTCGTATTCGCTAGGCGTGGTGTAACCGCCGGGAATCGGCGGCGTGATGACCTTCGTTTCGACATCCACGGGGCCATCCAGTCCGAGGCCCCAGCGAACAATGTCGTTGTGGTGCGCGCCCCAGTCGGTGACGGGGCCGCCGGCGTATGAGTACCACCAGCGGAAAGTTCCGTGGCAGCGCTCGCGTTCGTAATCCACCTTCGGCGTCTGCCCGAGCCAGAAATCCCAATTCAGCTCTTCCGGCACGGGAACGGAATGAAACGGACCCGCTCTCAACCCGGCGGGGACCCACACATCCACTTCGTTCACTTTCCCAATGCGTCCGTTCCGCACCAACTCACACGCGGTGTGAAATCGCTGGCTGCTGCGCTGCTGCGTGCCGGTCTGGAAAACGGTTTTGTTGTCCCGAACGGCTTTGACGACGTGTTTGCCTTCATCAATCGTCAGCGTGAGCGGTTTCTCGCCATAGACGTCCTTCTTTGCCTTTGCGGCCGCGAGATTGACGAGCGTGTGCCAGTGGTCCGGGCACGCCTGCACGATCATGTGAATGTCATCGCGCTCCATGAGCTTCCGAAAATCGGCGAACGCATCCGGCTTCTTTCCATTCCTTGTGAATTGGCGGACCGCCCTGTCTGCATGGCTTTTGTCCACGTCGCAAACGGCCAGAATGTCTCCAAAGCGCGTTGCGCTTCGGGCGTCGCTATTGCCCTGCCCGCCGCAGCCCACCCAGCCGATACCAGGGCGGTCATTGGGAGAAGGCTGAGTCGGCGCATTGGCAGCAGCTTCTTCGGCGGCCATGGCGGCGCGCTCGACGACCCACAGTGGAAGGCCGGTCGCTGCGGCTGTGGCGGCGCATTTTGCGATGAAGGAACGGCGCGAGATTTGAAACGATTTTGGATCAAACATAATTTTTTCAATAATGCCGTCGTTGAACACGGAAGTGGCGCCGCGCTCGAACTGGCGGGTTTTCGTTTAATGGTTGTCTCCGAGGTGCAGCGGGCGAATCCAGACGTTCCGATAGCGAACGGGATTGTTATGATCCTGTAATTCGATGAAGACTTCGGGTGGATGCGGCGGCGGATATTTGGCAAGGGATTTCCAAGGAGCCATACTGCTGATGCCATCAGTCATTCCAGTCAGTTCAAAATGGTTCTGCACTACGACACCGTTGTGCAGGACTGTCAAAATGGCTTTCTTGATCAACTCACCTTTCTCGTCCCAGCGCGGCGATTCGAAAATGATGTCGTAAACCTGCCATTCCCCAGGCGGCTTGCTCGCGTTCGCAAGCGGCGGTGACTGGCCGTAAATCGCGCCCGCCTGGCCATCCGGATAAGTCTTGGCTTGATATGAGTCGAGCACCTGAACTTCGTACATGTTATTGATGAGAATTCCGCTGTTGCCTCTCCCCTGACCGGTGCCGTGTGGTGGATTCGGCGTCGCCCATTCGACGTGCAGTTGAAAATCCGCCCACTTGCCTCTGGTGCGAATGCCACCGCCACGCGCGGCGGTTTCCACATAACCGTCCTGAACTTTCCATGTCGCGTCCTGTCCCCGATTATTCTGCCATTTGGACAGATCCTTTCCATCGAACAATACTTCCGCGTCCGATGGCGCGGGCGCGCCTTGACTGAACGATTCGCCGGGCGTCACCACTCGCGGCTGCGGACGATCTGAATCATGCAAATGCCACGGTGTGCCCGGAACGATCGGCGTGTCGCGAAAGCCGTCGATGGCTTGGGTTTGGTTTGTCGTGCTTTCGCCGGCGAATACGCAAGTCGCCAGCGTAAGAGAAAGAACGGTGCAGGGATGCTTGAAATGTTTACGCATAAGTTGAGATGGTGCGCACGAGAGGACTTGAACCTCCAACCCTTGCGGGACCAGATCCTAAGTCTGGCGCGTCTGCCATTCCGCCACGTGCGCTGCCGATTTGCCGCATTATGGCCGATTTGCCGCCGTTCCGCAATTGCGCATCTGTCGCCAATCTAATGAACTCGACCGCGCTTGCTACCGACTCCAAGGGACGCGCCATCGAACGCTCGCGGCCAATCATCAGCTTCGGTTCTCCGATAGTCGCGCGCGTTGTTGCCGGCCCGGGCAAGGGAATTCCCGTTACGCGCGCATATCAGCCGGCGCGTCTTCCCCGTATGTTTTGCCTTTGGATTCCACCTCTGCGATGTACCGCTTTGTTGCCGGAGGCAATGCCCTCCAGATTTTCATTGCCATGGCACACCGATCACTGCAAAGGGCATCAGGAAAACCGGCCACCATCGCCAATCACGGTGAAAGCGAAAGACAGGCACGATTTGCCCGGCATTCGGAGATTGCTCAATTGGGATCAGGAAACCGATGCACAGCGCTTGCAGGCCGCTGCCTAAATAAGCGAAGGCGTCCACGATTCCAGAACACGTCGCCGTCGCTTTCCGTCCGCCGAAATCCGTCGCAGCGGTGCCGGACATCAGGGAAGTGACGCCAACGCCCGCTGTCCAGACGAGCACACAGGCCCACCCGACCATCACCGGATGTGAGAACAAGGTGGCGGCCATCATCGCCGCCAATACCAGGACCACTCCGCAAAGCATTCGCCGCCGGCGGGCCGCGGCGCGATTGGAAAATTTTGTCCGAAATCATCCCACCGACGAACCCGCCGAATAACCCCGAACATGCAAATGCAGCAGCCCCCAATGGTCCGAAAAGAACTTCGCGCCCGGCTGCGGAATTTCGTTCGCGAAAATGCCGATACCATTGTGCGATGCCGTTGCGAAAAATGCCGGATGTCAGTTCAACCACGGCAATCAGCAGCATTAGCGGGCTGGTGAAAACTCTCTTGAGCAGCTCAAGCGTCAGTGAATTCCACTTCCATCTGGCCGGACGACGCGTCGCACGTGTCGAACGACGCAAATCCGGCTTCCTCGGGAGTGTCTTTGATCAGCCACCAATCCAGCAGCACCCAAAAGATGATGATCGCCGCTGGAATGAAAAATACAGCCCAGGTTGCGTCCGCTGAATTGGTCGCGCAATGCGAATATGCTATCAATAGTCCGTCCAAGCCAGCCCAGTTCTCCGGTGGGATGCGCTTTCGTCATGCTGACGATGCTTCGTCCCCAATCGAAAGCGAAATAGGCCCCGAAGGAAATCAGCGTGCCGAAAATCGCGCCGAAAACTCCACGCTCCCGCACATGAAACCAGTACGCCTTGACCTTGATGATCGAAACCGCTCCGTAACTCTGGAAGTACATGTTTAGCGCGTAGAGCGACCGAAAAGGCGATCACAAGATTCATCTTCAGGTGCCGGGCAACTATCAGATAGCTGAGCACGCCCAGGAGAAGATTCGCGGCAGCAGCTCCAATTCCGGCGATCATGATGCCGCGTTTGCCACCCAATTTTCGGTCGATGAGCGGGCCGTTGATCAAAAAAGACAAGGCGTACGTCCAGGTGCCAGCCGCGAAAATAATCCCAAAGTCCTCTTTGCTCATCAAATCACCGAGAGCCACTTTCGAGACGTTCAGATTATAGCGGCCCATGTAGAGAAAAGCATACGTCATCCCCAGCGGAAACCAGTTGATGAATCGGCGGACCATGAATCGGCGGCCGTGCTTCAGCGGATTGTTGTAGAAATAGACCCAAATAATAACGCCGAGGCAGATACCGAGAATTGTCAAAGGACCTCCCGACGAATCCACAAATTTCAAAATGCTGGACATGGTTTCGATGTCACACGGGAAGAGACTCTGCTTTCTCGCCCTTTGCGCTACGGTGAGGCTATCGGCGGGGCTGCGGGCGTCAAGCTTCGCAATAATCCGGAAACCGCGAAGCCGATCCAACGTTGACAGCAGGCGGTTTTAAGGGAACCTGAGAAACGCGGGGACGACGCACCGGCGAGGTGAGTCACCACAATAATCGTGAAACAACAGAATCCAATCCGCATCCTGCACGCGGATGCTGACAGCTTCTTTGCAAGCTGTGAGATCGCTTTGAATCCATCGTTGCAGGAGCAGCCGGTTTGGGTCGGCGGCGGACGACGCGGCGACGGCATCGTCATTGCAGCCAATCGACGGGCGAAGAAGTTCGGCGTCAAAACCGGCATGGCGTGCTTTGAGGCGAAACGGCTCTGCCCGAAAGGCGTGCTCTGCCGTCCGCACTACGAGGAGTATCGCCGCCTCTCGCAGGAGATGTTCCGGATTCTGGAGCAGTACTCTCCCACGATCGTGCCGATTTCGATTGATGAAGGCTTTCTGGATTTCACGACGATGGACCGCACCGTCTGGCGCAATTGCACACCCGCAGATTACGTGAATGGAATGCGCGAACGGATTCGGCGCGAGGTCGGGCTGCCGGTTTCCGCCGGACTCGCCAACTCTTCCCGGCTCGCGAAGCTCGCAACGGACGCCGCGAAACCCGGTTTCATTGAAATTCCGTCGGGCAAAGAGAAGGAATTTCTAAAGGACCGTTCCGTGCGCGAGCTTTCCGGCGTCGGGAAAAATCGTCAGCGCGCATTGGCTGCGCTCGGCGCACAAACGTTTGGCGATGTCGCGAAGCTTCCGTCGCCCTTGCTGCGCCAGAAATTCCGCATCTGGGGCCAGCAACTCTGGCTGTTCGCCAATGGCCTCTGGAGCGAGCCGCTGCTGCTCGAAGTCAAGGATCGCACCACGATTTCGAGCAACACAACGCTGCCCTATAACGAGCCGGATTACGAAGCGGCGCTGACCTTCGCGCTCAGTGAAACGACGCGGCTCGTCGGACAACTCCGCCGCGAGCAATTGCGGGCGCGCGAGATGTCGCTCACAATTCGCTTTGATGATTTCAGCGAAGTCGGTGGCCGACATCGTTTCCACGCGCCACAATTCTTGAACTCCATTATCAACCGCGCACTCGAGGAGATTTTCCGCGACATCATGAGCAGCGAGGCAAAGCCGGTGCGACAAATTCGCATTGCACTTTGGAATCTGTCCCGGCTGGACACACAACCGACGCTCTGGGGCAAAACTGACGAAGAACGCTGGGGCGCGCTCGACGAGGCTTCACATGCGCTCAATCAACGATTCAGCAAAGCCGCCGTGATGACGGGCGCTGAGTTCGCGCTTCGCGAAATGGAAGAAGCATTCAAGAATCCCAAGGCCAAATGTCCGTTCGTACCACAGCGCGAGATGGTGCGCAAATTGTGGGGCACGGACGCCGACCCGCTGGCCCACAAAAGTGATTGGGAAAAGCGCCTCGCCAAAGCCAGCAAACAGCATCAGTTCAAACGTTGAGTCCGCCGGAAAAGCAAAATCTCTTTTCATTCCCTTGCTCCGTGCTAGAACTCAACCCAGCTCGTGGACTTTTTTGAACAACAAGCCCATGCCCGCCGGCAGACTCGACTGCTGATTTTGCTTTTCGCAGTTGCGCTGCTGGCCGTGCTTGTTCTGAACTATTTGTTCTGGGCAACGATCATTCAGCCATTTCTAAAACCCGTCCCACACACAGCTCGGCAGTACGGTTTTCTGGTCACCATCTTTCTCATGATTGGCGAACTATTCGTCCATCCGATTGATTTCCTGAAGTGGCTTTGGGATTCGCGTCTCGCCGGTTGGATCGTTTTGGGTACGTTCGTCTCGGTTGCGCTTGGCTGCGCCTACAAGATCTATTTTCTTTCGAGCGGAGGACCAGCTGTTGCGGAAATGCTCGGTGGCAGGAGGGTTAACACGGACACGTCCGATCCCGACGAGCGGCGACTGCGCAACGTGGTTGAAGAGATGGCGATCGCGTCCGGCATGCCGGTGCCAGAAATCTACGTGCTCGATCGAGAGCGTGGCCTGAACACCTTTGCAGCCGGGCACACACGGGAAGATGTGGCCATTGGCGTCACGTTCGCGTGCCTGAAACTCCTGAATCGCGACGAACTGCAAGGCATCATCGCTCATGAATTCAGCCACGTGCTCAATGGTGATACGCGGCTCAACATGCGGTTGATGGCTTTGGTGCACGGCCTGTTCTGGCCGACGCTTGTTGGCAGGCTGTTACTGCGAGGCACCACGCGCGCGCCGGAGATTGGGGATTCGATTCTCTTTGACCAGCAGGAGCGACCCACCATTTATCTGCCATTGATTCCTTTATCACTGGTCTTCTACGCCATTGGTTCGCTCGGGCTGCCTTTCGTGCGGTGGATCAAAAGCGCTATTTGCCGCGAGCGCGAGTGGCTTGCCGATTCGGCGGCGATCCAGTTCACACGGAATCCCGCCGGCATTGAGGGTGCGCTGAAAAAAGTCGGCGGTTTGCTGAAGCAGGGCCGGCTCGACACGCCATTTGCGGAAACCGCCAGTCATTTGTATTTCGTCAATTCAGTTCACGACCCGTGGTTCAGTTTTCAATCCACACACCCGCCGCTGATAAAACGGATTGCTGCAATAGACCCCACGTTCAACGGCCAGTTTCAGCACATTCGCTCGCTGCCGTCACGCGATGCGGAGTATGACAGGCTCTACGAACAATCCGTTCGCAAAGCACGAATTGACGCGCACGCGCATCCGGAGACTTGGTCTGAGAGTTAGAGGAGGCGTTGTTTCCAACAGAGAGAAGAGATGGCGACTGTGATGAACTCGCCCCATCAGTGAGGGCGCAACTGCGCACACGTACCATGATTCTCCCCTCTCCCCGACGGAGCGCAGCGCGGGGAGAGGGACAGGGTGAGGGGCTTCTGAGCAATCCATCCGCAGCTTTTGAAGAACGCCTCCTCACCCTCCCCTCTCCTCCACTCCGCGGAGGAGAAGGAGTTTGGTGCGGGTGCCAAATTGCGCCCCGGCAGTGATTCGTCGAAATTTCCTGATTGCAATTCGGCATGGCACTGAGCAACTTCTTATGCCTTGGTTCGGGGCGTAGCGTAGCCTGGTAGCGCGCTTGTTTCGGGTACAAGAGGTCGTGAGTTCGAATCTCACCGCCCCGACCACTCCTTTCCTCCGTTTCAGTTACGAATGTTCGCTGCAATTCCTTTTGAAAGTGAAAACGTGCTTGACCGTCTTGTTTCCTGCCAGAAAATTCCCTTACATGAACCCCGTTCGCGAGCCTTTCCCGATTATTGCGCCGATTCGTCGAAGCAACTCGCTTTTGTTATCCTTCACCATCGTCAAAGCCGTCGTTGCCGTTACGTTAGTGCTGTCTTCAAACGGCTGTTCCAACACGAAACAAACCTGGAAAGATTGGGAATCCGCCCGTCAAGCAGCGATGGTGCCTGCCGAATCGAGCACGGAAAGTTCCGCTCCGCGTAACAATGCGGTTGTCCCGCCAGCTGCCGAAACTTCAGTTGGTGAACCTGCGGTGGAAGCTTCCGCGCCCGCGTCGGCATTTGACTTCCACTCAGCTGGGCTTACCGTCCACACAAATCCACTCGTCCTTGCGCCAGGTTACAAGAAAGGCGATGGCGCGCATGTTTCGCCAGGGTTCGATTTGAAAATGCGAAATCCGGATTTTCCGCGAACGTATATTGAAGCGGTTTACATCGATTTGTCAGCGCCGTCCAACGGCGTACACCTCCAGTGGACCGGACCGAAATCTCCGGAAGGGCCAACTGGACCATGGCAATTGACGCCGGGCCGCGGATCCGAAGGATTCGATTGCGATGATCCGGAAGAGAGCAACCGTTTCGGCTCCCTTTGCACGCCGAAAGGGATCTTCCCCGTGGCAGGGTTCGCCGATCATCTCGAACAAACGCCTATCTGCCGATATGCGACGTGGGTCCTTTATGCGCCCCGCTATGTTGCGATTCATTCACACGTCGAACTGCCAACAACCCCCGCGTCAGCCGGCTGCATTCGTGTGCCGTATGAAACGGCGAAGCTCATTCACAACAATGGCCTCGTTGGCATCACGATGATTCACATTGGAGGGACATGGCACAGGGTCGCCAAGAAGAACTGAAATTCTCAAAGTCACTGTCCAAAACACGGCCTGCCGTTCGTCATAGAATTGAAACTCACAATCAAACAAAACCAAAACAAAGATTATGGCTGCAAAGAAGAAAACGACAAAAAGTACGCCGGCGGCAAACATCGTCTGGTTTGAAATCCCGGCGGATGATTTGGCGCGAGCAAAAAAGTTCTACAGCGCGCTGTTCGGCTGGAAAATCAATCCGTTCCCCAATTCGGCTGTGGCGGATTACGAACACATTGATACCGGTGGGCCGGACGCGTCGCCCGATGGCGGTTTGATGAAGCGAATGCATCCCGAACAGCAAGTCACGAATTACATCAACGTGCAGTCGATCACGAAGTTCGCGGCCAAGATCGAGAAGCTCGGCGGCAGCATTTGCAGACCGAAGACCGCCGTGCCGGGAATGGGTTACTTCGCCATCTGCACGGATACAGAGAACAACACGTTCGCGATTTGGGAAATGAATCCCAGGGCAAAATAGTTGTCCCGCACGCGATTTCCCGTTCGTCGTATCTGTGACAGAACGAAACAATCAACAAAACGAAGATAGAATTATGGCAAACAAATCAATCGTCCAATCATACCTGTTTTTTGATGGCAAATGCGAAGAAGCCATCGAGTTCTACAAACGTGCGCTCGGCGCGGAAGTCAACATGCTGATGCGTTTCAAAGACAGCCCGGAACCGCCGCCGCAGGGTTGCGGTCCCATTGATCCAAACAAAGTGATGCACGCGAACTTCCGCATCGGCGAGACGCAAATCATGGCTTCCGATGGACGCGCGGCGGGCAATCCGAAATTTGAAGGCTTCGCGCTGTCGTTGACGGTGAAAACCGAAGCGGAAGCGGACAAGGCGTTCAATGCTTTGGCCAACGGCGGAAAAATCGAACAGCCGCTCGCGAAGACATTCTTCTCCGCCAGGTTCGGGATGGTCGTGGACAAGTTCGGCGTATTCTGGATGGTGATGGTGACGCCGAATCCGTGAAGTCATTGTCCTGAAACACCGATCTCGTTCGTCTTAGGATTGGAAACCGAGAGTTTAACAAATTAACCAAAGAAGAAAATGAATGCACTAGAAATGAGCAAACAAGGATATCTGCTAATGTTCCACAGTAACGAATGGTGGAAGGAACTCGGCCGCGAAGAGCTCGAGAAATATATCGCGCAAAGCAACGCGTGGCTGGAAGAATTGATGACGAGCGGTAAGGTCAAAGGCGGCCAGGCGCTCGCGCGCAGTGGCGCTATTGTCTCCGGCAAAATCGGACGTAACGTAACGGACGGTCCGTTCGCTGAATCCAAGGAAGTCATCGGCGGCTATTTGTTGCTGGACGTCGCGACGTTTGAAGAGGCCGTTGCCATCGCCAAGACCGCTCCAAATATCGTGCTCGGAACTTCGGTTGAAGTTCGTCCGTTGACGAATGAATGTCCGTCTCAAGCCCGTCTGGAAGAACTGTTGCGCGAAGAACAACTCGCTACTGCCTGAACTCACCGCAAAATTCTCAATCTTGACCATTAACTCCAAATCTATGAGCACAGAACATAACAAAGGATTCATGCTGTTATTTGTCGGCACAGACTGGCACAAAGGCCTTTCGCCTGAAGAAATGCAAAAAGTCTCGGACCAATGGATGGCCTGGTTCCAGGGTCTGATGAAACAAGGCAAGTGCGTTTCGGGACATCCGCTGGAGCGCGAGGGCAAAACTGTTTCCGGAAAAAATGCGCGCGTCGTGGACGGACCGTTTGCGGAATCCAAGGAAGCCATCGGCGGCTATTTTCTCCTGAACGTTGCCACGATGGATGAAGCCGTCGCCATCGCGAAACTGTGTCCGGGACTGCCATATGGCGCGAAAGTGGAAGTCCGACAGGTTCGCGACGAATGTCCGCTCAAGTCTGAAGAGGAAGTTGAGGAACAACTCGCGGCATCGAAATGAATTCATCTGAGCGGGCGCGCGAAAGATTTCGCCGCGCCCCGCTTTCAAACCCGGGAACAATGCAATGAGCACCGCACACAACGCCGCATCGCAAACAGGCGAAACACCGATTCGCGAAAAGAAATCCGCCGCGCGCTGGGCGACTGCGATTGTTCGAATCCTCTTGGGCCTGATGTTCCTTGTCTTTGGCATGAACGGTTTTCTGAACTTCATGCCGGCACCGAAAGACATACCGCAGGAAATCATGAACGTCATGGGCGCGCTGATGAACGCGGGTTACATGACCGTCGTGTCCGGCGCGGAAGTGCTCATTGCGGTGATGCTGCTGACGAATCGCTTCGTCCCGCTGGCGCTGGCGATGCTCGCGCCAATCATCGTGGGCATTCTCACATTCCACGTCGCCATGCAACGGGCGACAATTGGACCGGGCGTTGTCGTTCTGGTGATGGAACTTTACCTCGCATGGGCGTATCGCGGCGCATTCCGCCCGATGCTTCGCGCGAAGACCAATCCCGGCCCTGTTGAATGAAATAAAATGAACTGAAAGGAACACAAATTATGTCCACGAACACCATCCGACTTCACCGCGTCCTTCGCGCCGCGCCCGAAAAAATTTATCGCGCATTCCTCGACGCCGATGCCATGGCCAAGTGGCTTCCGCCGAACGGATTTACCTGCAAGGTTCATCACCTGGACGCCAAAGTCGGCGGCACTTACAAAATGTCGTTCACGAATTTTTCCACTGGCAACGGCCACTCGTTCGGCGGGAAATATCTCGAACTGGTCCCTAACGAACGCATCCGTCACACCGACGCGTTTGATAATGCAAACCTTCCGGGTGAGATGGTGACGACCATCACGCTCAAAAAAGTTTCCTGCGGTACCGAAGTGAACATCGTGCAGGAATACGTGCCGGCGATGATTCCGGTCGAGGCGTGCTATCTTGGCTGGCAGGAATCGCTCGTACTTTTGGCAAAACTCGTTGAGGCGGAGATTCCGGATTGAATTGGGAGCGTCGCGATGTGTTGCGTCGTTCCAAAGCGTGCGTCACCGTCCTGATCCGGTTTGGGGTGATTCTCGCGACTTGCGAAGGGTTGCGCTCATGCGCTGATGCGTCGCACTGGCCGCTTTTTGCACACTCCACGCGAGCCTATTCGAGAACTCCGTCGTTGATTGCAACCTTTGGTCCAGAGGGCTGTCTCTTACAAACGTGAATTACCCTTCGGGTGAGAAGACTTGAATTGGCTTTAGTATCCGCTAACTTTCCCCGGTGCTGCGCGCTTAGCTCAGTGGAAGAGCACTTCCTTCACACGGAAGGGGTCGCAGGTTCAAGTCCTGCAGCGCGCACCATCTTCCCTCAAGAAAGGGTGAATCGGCTATATCCCCAAAAAGGAACTCGGAATTTTTGGATCGAAACGGGGATGAGCATCAGGCAAACGTGAAATTCCCAGGGCGGCTCGGCGCTCGCGGAGCTTCGGCTTCGCCAAATTCCTCTCGCCGTTTCCCAAGCGACTCAAGTCTCCGCCTTAATCGAGCCGACAGTAAGCCGCCAGTCCCTGCAACCCGTCCTCGCGAAACCGATTTGCTGCCGAGCACGGCGAAGACTAGAACCGCATTTCTCGCAACCGCCAATCGCACCATCGGATCACTTCTTGTATTCGTCGTGATACCGCACCCAATTCTGTGTGGCGTCGGGATTTTCGTCGCGACCTTTGGCAGTCAGGTCGAGAAAATTGTAAGTCGTGTTCATCAAATCAATCCCGCGCGCATAGGACGAATAGGTGTGATAAATGTCGCCGTTCCTGTACTTATGAAACGCGCTCACGCCCTCGCGCTCGTCAATGTCCATGTCGAGTTTTTCGTAGTTGTAGATAGCCTTGCCGTTCTTGCGCTGCTCCAGCTTGAACGACACGCCCAAATCAAAATTGAAATCCGACCCGAACGACGAAATCCATTTGAACTTCCAGTCCATGCGCTTCTTGAACGGCGCGATTTCCTTCCACGGCGCTCGGGAAATAACGGCGAAGGCCGTGTCGCGCTGACCGAGATGGATATTCACGCTGTCGAAGTGGTCCGCCCAAAACGAGCAGTGCGGACAGCCATCCTTCCAGCCCGGCCCGAACATGAAATGATAAATGAGAAGCTGGCTCTTGCCGCAGAACAGTTCGGCCAGCGTCTCCTTGCCGCCTGGCCCGTCGAAAACATATTCCTTCTCCACTTTTTCCCACGGAAGGTTTCGCCGCTGCCGATTCAACTCGTCGCGCAGTTTCGAGAACTTCTTTTCCTTCGCGAGAAATTGTTTGCGCGCGGCAATCCAGTCTTTGTGCGAAACGACTTTGTGTTCTTTCACGCCGCTGAATGTTTTTATCTTGGCCATGAAAGGCTTTCGTTCAAAATTGGAATTGTGTCAACTTTCTCAGAACAACTCACAACGTCTGATGTCCGCTTTCTGCCAGCCGCTGATTCAAAAACTCCCGCCACACGCCGTCCGGCTGCCAGATTTTCTTGAGATCGTTTTCCGCCGTTGCTCGATCCGTCCCGTGATTGAGGCGATGCAGGAAGACGAACGCCGAGACGCGCATGTTCGCCGCGCAATGCACGAATACCTTCTGTCCCGCGCACGCATCCATCATGCGCGTGAACCGCTCGAAGTCCGCCGGCTGCGGCGCGTCGAACTTCACCGGGATGTGGACGTAGGTCATGCCCTGCGCGGAAACCAGTTCGCCTTCGTTCGGGAGGGCGTTGTCGGACGTGGGCAACGCGAGGTTGATGACGACGTCGAAGCCCGCCTGTCGCAACGCGGCGAAATCGTCCGGCTGCGGCATGCCGCTCGTGGCCAGCCGGTCATCAATGCGCAGGAAATTGCGGATGTGGTTCAACGTGCTCATGCTCGAAATCACAACTTCCTCCGGCGTGCGGAACGTCATCACGCTCGGCACCGGCATGAAAATCTCCCCTGACGCCACGCGATGCGCGTCCTGCTTTCAAACCTTCGCTCCTTCTTTGGAATATAATAACTTAAACTTGTTCTCGTCCTTGAGCTCTGTAATTAGGAAATCGACCCACTCTTGAGTATAGCCATAGCCTCCATAGAGGCTGTCATATACGCAGAACTCGGGTTTTGTCTCGCGAGGATTTGGGCTACCTGTCGCCGGTCGGACGTTGTATTTCTTCCAACAACGTGTGTGGGTATCAACGGTGAATTTATCAATAGACGATAAGCCCCGAGGAATTTTTGGGTTGCCAAGTCCTTGCTGCACCTTTTTCACAACAGCTCCCGGTGTTATTGTATCAGGGTTCAAAACTGGCACTGACTTGAACTTGATCATCGCGACCACATGACCGAGCTGCTTCTTCTGCTCATCTGACAACTTGTCGTAATGGACAAACTGTATTGGCAAAGCATCTGCACTTTGATGGTTTGCTACTTGAATTAGGAATGCCTTAAACGAGTATTTTCCGCTTGTAAGCGTTTCCGCAGAAACCGTTGATCGGTAGCGTTGAATGAAGTCGGCAATTGGCTTCGCGGCAGGATTACGTTTGACCGCGTCGATAAGGCTTTCAGTCGAAGGGAAAAGCTGTAATGAGAACGACAGACTTTCACGAATGCGGTATTTACTACCGAACTCTTTTTCCAACAACTCGTCGAAATTAAGAAGCATGGCTTGGCATTCACCGAAAATGGTGGCATCTAACTCTGGCATAGACCGGTGCTCAATCCTGTTTCTTAGTGGAATGAAGAACTCGAGATTTTTTCTGACTGCATTGCCGACATCGTTTCCATAATACTGGCTCAGGCATTCATCCAACTCCCAGTGTTTGTAATCTCCATCAACCGTCACGAAGCACCCGCTCTTTTTGTAAAATGGCCTGCGCTTTCTTTTGAAGAAGATGGCGTGGAACAGTGATGTCCACGCAATAACCATCAAAGTGATATAGCCGCCTGATTTGAATTTGACTGCGGGCTTGTTGTAGATTTCGACGGCAAGTAAAGCCGAGTCCGTTGCTTTCTCCAGCGCTGCTTTAACCGGTCTGGCTAATCCTCTCATTGTGCCAAAATCAATCCAACCGGCAATACGCCGCCAGCCCCTGCAATCCGCCCTCGCGACCGAAGCCGCTTTCCTTGTAGCCGCCGAACGGACTCGTCGGGTCGAACTTGTTGTAGGTGTTCGCCCAGACGACGCCGGCGCGCAGCTTGTTGACCATCTTGAAAATCTTGCTGCCCTTGTCCGTCCACACGCCCGCGCTCAAGCCGTAGGGGATGTTGTTCGCGCGCTCGAACGCCTCCTCCGGCGTGCGGAACGTCATCACGCTCAGCACCGGCCCGAAAATTTCCTCCGACGCCACGCGATGCGCGTGCGTGACGCCCGTGAGAAACGTCGGCGGAAACCAATATCCCTTTGCCGGGAGCGCGCACTGCGTCTGCGTCAACTCCGCGCCTTCGTCCACGCCGCTTTGCACCAGCTCGCGGATCTTTTCGAGCTGCGGCTGCGAATTGATCGCGCCGATGTCGGTGTTCTTGTCGAGCGGATTGCCGACGCGCAACGTCTGGATGCGGTCGCGCAGTTTCTTGATGACCGTGGAATAAATCCCTTCCTGCACGAACAACCGCGAACCCGCGCAGCAGACGTGGCCCTGGTTGAAATAAATTCCCGCGATGACGCCTTCGATGGCCTGATCAATCGGCGCGTCCTCGAACAAAATGTTCGCCGCCTTGCCGCCGAGTTCGAGCGTGAGCTTGAATCTTGGTAGGGCGCCTGCTGCGCGTCCGGCCGACGCGCAGGCCGGCCCTGCCGGCGATTGCTTTCGCAATCGCCTTGCCGACTTCCGTGCTGCCGGTGAACGCAATCTTGTCGATGTCCGGATGATTGACGAGCGCCGCGCCGGTTTCGCCCGCGCCGGTGACGATGTTCACCACGCCTTCGGGCAATTCCGCTTCCTGAAAAATCTGCGCCAGCCGCAGCGCCGTGAGGCTCGTGGTCTCGGCGGGCTTGAGCACGACGGTGTTGCCGCACGCGAGCGCGGGCGCGATTTTCCACGCGGCCATGAGCAGCGGAAAATTCCACGGAATGATCTGCCCCGCGACGCCGAGCGGCTGCGGCGTTTTGCCCGGGAACGCGTATTTCAACTTGTCCGCCCAGCCCGCGTAATAAAAGAAATGCGCGGCCACGAGCGGCAAATCCACGTCGCGGCTTTCCTTGATGGTCTTGCCGCCGTCCATCGTTTCGAGCACGGCCAGCTCGCGCGACTTCTCCTGGATGATGCGCGCGATGCGATAAAGATATTTGCCCCGCTCGCGTCCCGGCATCTTGCTCCAGACCTTGTCGTAAGCCTTGCGCGCGGCCTTCACGCGCTGAATCCACGTCCTCGGCATTCGCCGCCGCAATCGTCGTGAGCGTCTGCTCGGTGGCGGGATTGACGGACTCAAAATATTTTCCCGACGCCGGCGTCACGAACTTGCCGTTGATGAACAACTCATGCCGCGGCGCGATGACGTAATTCTTCGAATCCTCCGGCGCGGGAGCGTAATCCCACTTGTTGCCAAATGTGCAGTCGCCGCTCCTTCAGCGGAACGACCGGTTTCGCATGCAGCGACGGAACGAGTTGAAGCCGGGCTGCTTTGAGTTTTGAGCGCCGCTTCAGTTTGCCGGAGGATTTAGCTTTCATCATTGGCGGCATTCAAAATGAGGCTGTCGTCCAGCCCCGTCAAATCCGTTCTTGAATCCGCTTCCGGGCAAATGCACTTTGCAGCAGAGGACCACATGCGACCAAAACGATCCGCGAGCATCGGTGAATATCTGATTCAACGGCTGCACGATCACGGCGTGCGGCACGTTTTCGGCATACCGGGCGATTACGTGCTCGGCTTCTACGAGCAGCTTCGCCGGAGTCCGCTCCAGACCATCAACACCTGCGATGAACAAGGCGCGGGCTTTGCCGCCGACGCGTACGCCCGCGTGCACGGACTTGGCGCGCTATGCGTCACCTATTGCGTCGGGGGCCTCAAAGTGGCCAACACCACCGCCGAAGCGTTCGCGGAAAAGTCGCCCGTCATCGTCATCAGCGGCGCGCCTGGCATCAAGGAGCGCGAGAAGAATCCTTTGCTGCATCACAAAGTCCGCGAGTTTGACACGCAGAAAAAAGTTTTCGAGCAACTGACCGTGGCATCAACGGTCCTTGATAATCCGCAGACGGCTTTTCAAGAAATTGATCGCGTGCTGCACACTGCGTTGCGATACAAACGGCCGGCCTACATCGAACTGCCACGCGATGTTGTTGGACTTCCCGGTAATCCGAATTACACGGCACGCGAAATTCACGAGGCCAGCGATGCACGAACGCTGAGGGCCGCTCTTTCGGACGCGACGGAAATGATCAACGCCGCGCGCAAGCCGGTCATCATCGCCGACGTGGAAGTGCACCGGTTTGCATTGCAAAAGGAAGTTGTGGCACTCGCGCGTAAGACAAACATCCCTGTCGCGGCGACGCTGCTCGGCAAGTCCGTCATTGGCGAGAACCACCCGTTTTATCTCGGCGTTTATGAAGGCGCGATGGGGCGCGAGGAAGTCCGCCGCTACGTCGAGTCTAGCGATTGCGTGATTTTGCTCGGCGCGTTCCTCACGGACATCAACCTCGGCGTGTTCACGGCGCGACTGGATCCGGCGCGGTCAATATATTCAACGAGCGAAAAACTCTCGATTCGCTATCACAATTACGAGGACGTGCGCTTCAAGGATTTCATGATCGGCTTGCTCCGCGCGAAACTGCGCCGACGGCCCGCCGAGTCATGGCCGAATCCACCAAGGCTGGTTTTACCGGGTGGCGCGCGCAAAAACGAACCGCTCACGGTCCGACGGCTGTTCGAGCGCCTTAATTTGTTTCTGAACGACGAAACGATAGTCGTGTGCGACGTGGGGGACGCGTTGTTCGGCGCGGCGGACCTTTATATCCATCGGCGGACGGAATTTCTCGGCCCGGCGTATTATGCGTCGATGGGTTTCGCGGTGCCGGCGAGCATCGGCGCGCAAATGGCGAACCCGAAATCGCGGCCCCTCGTGCTCGTGGGCGATGGCGCGTTTCAGATGACGGGCATGGAACTGAGCACGAGCCTGCGCTACGGATTGAACCCAATCGTCGTCGTGTTGAACAACGGCGGTTACGGCACGGAGCGGCAGATGCAGGACGGCCCTTACAACGATGTGTCGGCATGGAAATATCATCGACTGCCGGAAGTGCTCGGCGGTGGGCGCGGCTTCCTCGTCCAGACGGACAAGGAACTGGATGACGCGCTGGTTCAGGCGTCCGGCGACACGAAGAACCTTTGCCTGATTGAAGTGCTGCTCGATCCAGCAGATCGGTCACCGGCATTGCAACGACTCACGCAGCGGCTGGCGAAGAGGATCTAATTCGTGCTATCGCGCTGGTAATCCCGGATTTCCTTAAATCGCGCTTCCAATAATGGCAGCGCTACTCGATTCAAGCTCGATTTGGTGTTCGCGAAGAAGGTGCTGTACTCGTCATGGTCTGCATAGATCATGAAGACCCTGGGAGTGGGAACGTACCAGAAGTCCACCCAGTCAGATAGAGCAGCCTTGAGTAATTCGTGACATTCCTCTTTTCCTTTTGCAGTTACGGCCCAACCTCGCTGCAATGCCGTAGGCAAAAGGTGGGAAGCGAGCAGGCGAACAAGGTGCTTCGGTTCAAGGACAATCTGATCCAACACGATATAGCTTTCATCGAGGTAGGCCTCCGCAGAAATGATGGTGCTGACGAATCGATCCAAATCGTGAAGCGGCGTGCGAAACGTTCGTTGAAATCTCCAAGGAATCTTCGCGTGCTCTTTCAGTGGCCGCAATGGATCGGAAACTGTCATCCTGGAACCTTACGGCAGCGAAAAATAATCCGCGCCTTGATAATTCCCATCCACCGTCTTGGCGATTTGCATGAGCACGTCGTTGACGAGCGTGCTCGCGCCGAAGCGGAACAGACTCGGGCGTGAGCCAGTCGTCGCCGAGGGTTTCCTTGACCATCACGAGATAGGCGAGCGCCTGCTTGGATGTGCGGATGCCGCCGGCGGGTTTCATGCCGATGCGGATGCCGGTCGCGAAAAAATAATCGCGGATGGCTTCGAGCATCACGAGCGTGACGGGCATCGTCGCGGCGGGGATTAACCTTGCCGGTGCTGGTCTTGATGAAATCCGCCGCCGGCCTGCATGGCGATTTCGCTGGCGAGACGGACGTTGTCGTAGGTGACGAGTTCGCCGGTTTCGAGAATCACTTTCAGGTGCGCCGGGCCGCAGGCTTCTTTCGTCGCGGCGATTTCGTCGAAGACTTTCGCGTGGTCGCCGGCGAGGAAGGCGCCGCGGTCAATGACCATGTCCACTTCATCCGCGCCATCCGCAACGACGCGGCGGACTTCTTCGAGTTTGGTGCGCAGCGGATATTGGCCGCTGGGAAATGCCGGTGGCGACGGAGGCGACGTGGACGGGAGAATTCTCGCCGAGAAATTTCCGCGCGTATCGTCACCATGTTCGGATAAACGCAAACGGCGGCGCACGGCGGCACGTCGTATTTCGCTTCAGCGGGTTGAAGCGCTTTGCGGCAGAGATAAGCGACTTTGCCGGGCGTGTCCTTGCCTTCGAGCGTGGTGAGGTCGCACATGCTCACGGCCATTTTGAGTCCGGCGAGTTTGGCGCTGGTCTTGATGCTGCGCTTGGTGAACGCAGCGGCGCGTTCCTCGACCATGATGGCGTCAATGGAAGTCTGCCGAGCAAAACGCGAGTTGCGGGGCCGCGCCACGCCAGCATGCCCCTTCAATCGAGCCGAAGCCTTCATCAAATCGAAATCTGAAGACGGAATGGAAATTAGTCAACGCTGCGATCATCCCTCCTCGACGTGTCACGCGTGGTTCTGTTAGCTTTCAACGAATGGACGCGAACCTATTGGTAGATGGGCTGATCAGGTATTTGGGACTGGTCGCTCTGCTGACGTTCCATGAGTTTGGACACGCATGGGTGGCTTGGAAATGCGGAGACGACACGGCGCGACTTCAGGGGCGCGTTTCGCTTAATCCGCTCGTGCATATCGATCCCATCGGGACGGTGCTGCTGCCGCTGCTCATGATTGTTCTCCCATCGAACATCGGTCGGTTTCTCATCGGCTGGGCAAAACCGGTGCCGGTCAATCCCTGCAATCTCCGCAATCCGCGCATCGACGACATTCTCGTAACGCTCGCGGGCCCATGGATGAACCTCCTGCTGGCTGTCGTGCTTGTGGGTTTGGCGCGCCTGGGAATTGCTTTCAATTCGATGGGCACGGTTGAGTTTTGCGTTGAACTCGCTCGCTTGAGCCTGTTGCTTTGCTTCTTTAATCTCATTCCGATTCCGCCACTCGATGGCTCGCAAGTCGTGCGAAGTCTGCTGAACATCAGCTACGAGGCGTATTACGAATTCGCGCGGTATGGCTTCATAGCGCTCATTCTCGTGCTGCAAATTCGATGGCTGCGTGACACGCTCTCTTTTGTGACGGAAAGGTCTCTTTTCACAATCGCAAGCTGGTTCGGAATGTAGTGCGCGGTGGAATCGGGATTCGTCCCTGGCGCAATGCAGTTGAGATTTCCACGGGGACTTGGCACGTTCATTGGCGCAATGTCTCCGACAACGCGCAAAGATCCATCCCTCCAATGAAACACCTCGCCCTCGCCACCGTTGTGACCGCCTTCGTGTGTCTGCATTCCGTAGCGCAGGATTCCAATCGCGATCTGGATATCAACTCGCTTCTTCGCCGGTTGTCAATCGACGAGAAGATCGGCCAGATGGTCCAGATTGATCTTCTTGCGCTGGCAGAGCCGAACTCCTCACCGATCCGGCTGGATGAAGCGAAAGTGCGTGAGGCGTTGGTGACTTACAAAATTGGCGCGTTGTTAAACAACGGCGTGAACCACGCACTGACCGTGGAGGAATGGCATCGCATCCTCAATCACTTTCAGGACATGATTCGAGCGGAGACGCCACATAAAATTCCTGTGCTTTACGGGATTGACACGATTCACGGCGCGACGTACGTGCTCGGCTCGACACTGTTTCCGCAGAACATCGCGATGGCAGCCACGCGCGACCCGGACCTGATGCGCCGATGCGCCGAAATTGCCGCGATGGAAACCCGCGCGGCGGGTATTCGCTGGAACTTCGCGCCGGTGCTGGATGTTGCGCGGCAGCCGCTGTGGCCGCGCGTGCCGGAAACCTTCGGCGAGGACCCGTATCTGGCATCGGTGCTTGGAGTGGAGTCGGTGCGCGGCTTTGAAGGCAATGACGTGGGCAGTGCGACACATGTCGCCGCCTGCATGAAGCATTTCCTCGGTTATTCGTTTCCGTTTTCGGGCAAGGACCGTTCGCCGGCGCACATTCCGAATTCCTATCTGCGCGAGTATTTCCTGCCGCCGTTCCGCGAGGCCATCAAAGCCGGCGCGAAAACCATCATGATTGATTCCGGCGAAATCAACGGTGTTCCGGTTCACGCAAACAAATATCTCCTGACCGATTTGCTCCGCGGAGAGCTTGGTTTCCGCGGCGTGGTGGATTCGGACTGGCAGGACATCATTCGCCTGCACACGGTGCATCAGGTCGCTGCGACGCCGAAGGAAGCCGTGATGATGGCGGTGAATGCCGGCATCGATATGAGCATGGTGCCGTTGGACTACTCATTCGCTGATTTGCTCAAACAACTCGTAAAGGAGAAGAGAGTCTCCGAGCAGCGCATCGATGAATCCGTCCGGCGCATCCTGGAATTGAAAAAGGAAGTCGGCCTGTTCCGAAATCCGTACGTCGAGCCTGAAGCGACGAACAACTTTGGCCGGCCTGAGTACGCTGACGTGGCGCTCAAAGCTGGCGAGGAAGCAATGACGTTGCTTAAAAACGAAGATTCTGTTCTGCCGCTCGCCAAATCGGCGAAGGTGCTCGTGGCCGGTCCGGCCGCGCGGAGCGTGAGCGCGCTGCACGGTTGCTGGTCGTACACCTGGCAGGGGAACGAAGAGCGATGGTATCCGAAAACGACGCTGACGATTGTGGATGCAATTCGTGAAAAGATCGGCGCGGACAACGTTCTATACCACGAAGGCGTGAATTTCAATGGCAGGACGGTTGATGCAGATGCCGCCCTTGCCGATGCCGCCAAAGCTGATTGTATCGTGCTTTGCCTCGGCGAAAACGCTTACGCCGAGACGCCGGGCGACATCAATGATTTGGATTTACCCGAAGGCCAGCAGCAGCTGGCAAAACAACTTTTTGCCACAGGCAAACCGGTTGTGCTTGTGCTCGTTGAAGGCCGCACGCGCATCATTCGCGAGATTGAGCCGGGCGCCAAAGGCATTCTGATGTCGTATTGGCCAGGTTCACAAGGCGCGCGCGCCATCGCGAATGTGCTGTTCGGGGATGCGAATCCTTCCGGCAAATTGCCGTTCACGTATCAGCGTTATTCGAACAATCTGGTCACCTATGATCGCAAACGCTCCGATCGAAGCGATGAGCTCGATCCACCGGCCGGGCACCAGGCGATCGAATACACGCCGCAATGGGAGTTCGGCTTCGGCCTGAGCTACACGACGTTTGAGTACGCCAACCTGAAGCTGAGTCCGTCCGTGATGAAAGGCGCGGCGAACCGGCTCACCGTGAGCGTGGATGTTGCCAACACCGGGAAACGCGATGGAGTCGAATCGGTCGAACTCTACACGCATGATTTATACGCTTCGATCACTCCGCCGTTGAAGCGGCTCCGCGCATTCAAACGGGTTTCGCTCGCAGCCGGAGAGCACAAGACCGTTACGTTTGAATTGACCGCCGCGGATTTGGCGTTTGTGGACGCGGACGGAAATCTCGTTACCGAGCCGGGGGATTTTGAAGCAATCGTTGGGAATCTGAAGGCTGGCTTTCGGTTCGATCGGTAATATCCCAAACTTCGGCACCAAGGAAGCGCGAACTAAGTGGGAGGCGTCGCCGGATATCCTGGCGGGGTGCTCAATTGTTCTCCGTACATCCGGCGGACGGAATCACGCGAAAGAACAATGATCGTCAAAACGCCAAGAATCGTGCCGAACGGCACATGCAGACAGTTTAGCGCAGCGACAACAATCGAGAATATCCGGTGCTTCCTGCGTTTCAGAAAAACGCCGGAAAGGAAGTTGAGCGTGGCCGACAGGATCAAAATCCCGCCGATAAAACCGTACAGCACGAAGATGAACAACGGGAGGAATGCCGGGGGCGGCGCTGCTCCAGGACGAGGCCTCCAGATCCCCGGCTGAAACAGGACGAAACTCATGATGATGAAATGAAAGAACAGAAACAGGATTCCGGCCAGCGCCAGACCCGTGGTGACGAAATGGAAAATGGACAGCAGCCGCAGATGCTCGCAATCAATAGTGCCCTGTCTTGCGCCTTCAACCGGCGGGAGAATGGGCTTCGCGAACTCTGTAGTGCCGCACTCGCGACATGATACCGCATCGTCGGTATTCTCCCTTCCGCAGTAAGAACATCTTTTCATGGCCGCACTCGCAACGCTTTGACTCAATGAAGCTGCGACGGATCAATAGTGTAGTCTTTCCCTCGCTTGGTTGAAAGCTGCATTGTTCTCTCGCCAAGTCGCAACTGGCAGGAATTCCCGAGCAGCGAATGAATTCTCGCGCTCGTGAGTTTCCCGTCCTTCCATTTCATGTCCACCTCGAACCCACCACGGGTGCGCAGTCCGTGAACGGAACCGCTTGCCCACTCCCGAGGCAGTGCCGGAAGCAATGCGATTTCGCCGTCGTGGCTTTGCAGCAACATCTCGGCAATCGCCGCCGTGCCGCCGAAGTTCCCGTCCATCTGAAACGGCGGATGATTATCAAACAAGTTGGGCAGCGTGGAGCGCTGCAAAAGAGCGACAACGTTCTCGTGCGCCTTTTCGGCGTCACGAAAGCGGGCCCAGAAGTTGATGATCCACGCGCGGCTCCAACCGGTATGCCCACCGCCGTGCGCCAGCCGGTACTCGAGCGATTTCTTCGCGCGCAACCATCATCTCCGGCGCGTCTTGCGAATTGAATTGTCGTCCCGGATAAACGCCGAACAGATGCGACATGTGGCGGTGCCCCGGATCGGTTTCCTGGAATTCCTCGCTCCATTCCATCAGCCTCCCGTCCGATCCGATTTTTGGCAATGCCAATCGCGCCAGCGCGTCCTGAACCTTTTTTGTGAAATCGTCTTTGATTCCCAGAACGCCCGCTGCTTCGAGTGTGTTGCTGAAAACGTCCCAAATGATTTCCTGATCCATGGAGCAGCCCATTGATAGACTGACGTTCTTCCCGTCCGACGCTATGAACGAGTTTTCCGGCGACGTGCTCGGACCGGAAACGAGTTTGCCCGTTCTTGGATCGGGCACGAGCCAGTCAAGATAGAACAGCGATGCCTCCTTCAAAATCGGATACGCGCGTCTGCGCAGAAAGTCGCGGTCGCCGGTGTAACGGTAGTGCTCCATGAAATGTTGCGTGCACCAACCGCCGCCCATCACCCACATGCCCCATTGCGGGCTGCCGTACACGGTTGTCCAGCGCCACACGTCGCTGTTGAGGCACGCGCAGAATCCTCCGCAGCCGAAGGCCCTCGCGGCCCGCCGGCCCGCCGGCTCCAGGCCCTCGATGTAATCAAAGAAAGGTCCGCCGCATTCAGACAGATTGCAGACTTCCGCCAGCCAGTAATTCATCTGGAGATTAATATTGATGTGGTAATCGCTGTTCCATGGCGCGGTCATGTGCTCGTTCCAAAGGCCCTGCAAGTTCGCGGGCAATCCGCCCGGCCGCGATGAGCTCATCAGCAGGTAACGTCCGTACCTGAAAATACAATGCGGCCAGCGCCGGATCACTCTTGCCGGCTTTGACGGCTTCCAATCGCTCGTCTGTCGGTATCGCGGGCGCAACGCCCAGATCGAGCGACACGCGGTGAAACAATTTTTCGTGGGCGTCAATGCTTGCTTTGCGCAGCGCCGCATAATTCTTCCGTGCAGCGCGAAGCGCGCTTTCGCAGGCGCGTTCCAAATCGCGAGTCAATGGCTTGAGTGGGTCCGCTTTATTGTAGTCTGTCTCGGCAGCGAGGACGAGTGTGACGGCATCCGCCTTTACGATTCGCAAGCTGTTGCTCTCGGTCTGAACGCTGCCGCCAATGGCGACTGCCCGAAGATGCGCCGTCGAATTTTACGCCTTTGTGTTGGTTGCCGTGGGCCGCCTGGCCGCGCATCACAGATCGTGTCCTTGCCCTCCGCTGCGACATCCGCGTCTTGTCGCTTGAGCGACGCAGTGAAAGAGACCTTCCCTGGCTGGTTCGCGGAAAGCTGAATGACGATCACATCATCCGGTTCGCTGACGAAAACTTCCCGCGTGTAAGCCGACGTCGCCGACTTGTAATTGCGTCGTAGCGATGGCGTCATCGAGATTCAAATCCCGGCGATAGGCATCAACTTCGCCCGGCAAATCACAATCGAGCATCAAATCGCCGAGCGGTTGATAACTGCGCGGTTCGATGGCGGAGGACATCAACTGCGTCGCACGAGGTCCTGGCCTTCGCTGTATTTGCCCTCGAACAGAAGCTGCCGCGCCCTGGCGAGAACTGCTGCGCCGTTTGTTCGGGTTCAGGGAATGGTGGGCCAGCCCAAATGGAATTCTCGTTCAACTGAATCCGTTCGTGACGGGTGCCGCCAAACACCATCGCGCCGAGCCGTCCGTTGCCGACCGGAAGAGCCTCATTCCAGTTGGACGCCGGATGCCGATACCAGAGCGAAGCGAACGCGTCGGAGAGGTCGTGGATTGTGCTGCGCGAACGGATAGAGCAGGTGAAAGCGATGGAAGATCGATTTTCATTTGCAGTGAAAAGTGATTTCTGGTTTTCATACGGAATTCAATCCGGCGTTGACGCAATTGGCGAGCTTTGAGCACGTCCGGCTCTGAGTCGCGATTATCCGCGCTGGCTTGCATACATTTTTCTTGGCCCAGCGCAAGCGTCCGCGGGCTTCGCTCCAAACTGGCGCATCAGCGGGTTCATATTGCGTCATTTCGGCTGACTCGCGAACGACGGACCGAATGTCGGCGAGCGTACGGATTTCACCGTGCGACCGCGCTTGCACAAGAACATTGCCGAACACTGTGGCTTCGACCGGCCCCGCAATCACTGTCCGTCCACACGCGTTTGCTGTGAATGTATTGAGCAGATTTATTTCGCGAGCCGCCGCCGACGACGTGCAGCACTTCGATTTTCGTTCCGGTGAGCTCCTCGAATCCCTTCAAGCACGGAAGCATAGGTGAGCGCCAGGCTCTCGAAGACGCAACGCATGAATTGCGCCTCGGTTTCGGGTTCGGGCTGACTCGGTTTCGCGGCAGAATTCCTGAATC
The DNA here is from genome assembly GCA_963760675.1 of uncultured Verrucomicrobiae bacterium. Lineage (GTDB taxonomy): Bacteria > Verrucomicrobiota > Verrucomicrobiia > Limisphaerales > BOG-1460 > CAVXEG01. Next base: position 137,161 of record CAVXEG010000009.1, on the reverse strand, counting down.
GCTTTCGGCATGTCCGGCGGATTGAGGAATCGATCGTCATTTGGATCCACGAGCGAACGGAATGCGGGCGCCTCAGTGGCCATTTGCGCGAGCTGGTCGTAGGTCATACTCCTTCCCTTTCTCCGCGAACGACGCGGCGGCATTGTTGAACGAGCCACATGCCCATGATGTTTCTCAACAAGCGATATGTGCCATCGATGCCACCCTCGTTCGTCAAATTCAATTCGAGCACGCGCGGCGAAAGCAGCGCGTCCTGCAACTTCGACGCCGAGCAGCGACCACGTGCCCGAACTGAGGTACGCCCAATTGGCTTGCCGGAATAGCGCGCGGGCACTGCGGAAACGGCCGAACCGGTGTCGTGCGCGGCTGGCGCAATAATTTCAACCGGGCCGAGGCCCGTGCGTTCGCCGAGGCGAGGCCGCAGTCGGCCAACGCGGATGCCGGGCGGGACAATTTCCGGGAAACATTTTCGCCGGCAGCCCGAATTTCTCAAGCAGATCGACAGCCCACGCGCGTTTCTTCGGGTTCACGCACTGGCTCGTCGTCGCGATGGTGAATTCCGAGACGCGTGAGCCGCACAAACAGAAGTTCAGGAAATCCGGCATCATCAACAGAGTTTCGGCGGCCGCGAGAATTTCCGGGCTGTTCTTCTGGAGCGCGAGCAATTGGAAGAGGGTGTTGATTTCCATGAACTGCAAACCCGTCGCCGCGAAAATTTCTTCGCGGGGTACGCGCGCAAACGTTTTTCGCAGAATGCCGCGCGTCCGGGAATCACGATAATGAAACGGCAGCCCGAGCATTTCTCCGCTCCTGGACAGCAGGCGAAATCCACGCCCCACGCATCCACGCCAACAGAGACAATCGACTTGCCGAATTTCCTGGCCGCGATCGTCAGGCCGTTCTGAATTTCGGACCAAAGTCCGATCGTGTTCCACCGCAACGAATCAGCGAAGTTCACGCCGCCGTTGGGGAAACGATGGAGTTCCTCGACCTGGATGTGTTTTCCGTCCCACACGCCCGCCATGATGCGCCCGCTTTCCGGCGCCGAGTCAATGCCGAGATAAACTTGTTCGCTCATAATTCTGCTGGCGCGTGGGAGAGACTATGCCTGCTAAGTTGTCTTGCCCTTGATCTCGACCTGCTCAAACCGCGGCGCGAGCAGGTGATGCACGGCAAAGCCACCAGGTAAGCGAAAGCGCAAATACCGAACAGGATGGCGTAACCGCCGTGGCATTGTCAGTGCTTTGAACTTGATCCAGGATCTTGCCCAATAGATCGGAAAATAAATTCGCCCGCGGAACTCCGGCCAGCCCGCCCAGGCCGGTCACCGAAGCCACAGCGCGTTTGGGGAACATGTCCGACACGGTCGTGAACAGGTTCGCCGACCACGCCTGTGTGCGCGGCGCCGGCGAGTCGCGATAACAACACCGCGCTCCAATCCCCAACCTTTGTGACAGCGAGAATCGGGCAGCACGCAAAGGCGAAGATGAACATCCCGGTCTTGCGCGCGCGAGTGACGCTCCAGCCGCGTTTGGTCAGATGTCCGGTGAGCCAGCCGCCCATGATGCTCAGCACTGTGATGATCTAGTAAATAGTGACGAGTGGATCCAGCTTTTCCTGATGTCCAGTCCACGCGTTTTGTTGAAGTAATCGGGCAGCCAGATCAGAAAGAACCACCACACCGGATCCGTCAGGAATTTGGCGATGATGAATGACCATGTCTGCCGATACTCCAGCAGGTGCAGCCACGGCAATTTTTCTTGTGACGAGGCTTCGTCTTGATCGCTCCGTATATGAGCGAGTTCGCCTGCGCTGACGTGGCGGCTCCTTTCTGGCACGTCATAGAGCGGGAACCACAAGAATAGCCACAGGAAACCGGCGATACCCGCGGCAATGAATGCCGACTGCCATCCGAATTTGAAAGCCATCCATGGAATGATCGCCGGGGCAATCAATGCGCCTGCGTTTGCGCCCGCGTTAAAGATGCTCGTCGAAAATGCACGCTCGCGTTTCGGAAACCAGAGCGCCACTGCTTTGATTGCCGATGGAAAATTACCCGACTCACCTAATCCCAGCGCACCGCGCGCGCAAAGGAATCCTCCGACGCTGCCGACAATCGAATGTGCTATTGCTGCCACACTCCAGGCCGCGATGGACACAGCGTAACCAATCTTTGTTCCAAAACGATCCACGAACCAGCCGAAACCCAGAAGGCCGATGCCGTAGGTAAATTGAAAAACCGAATTTACCCATCCGAATTGTTCGTTGTTCCAGCCAATCTGCTTGTCGAGAATTTCCTTTAACAACGAAAGGATCTGCCGGTCCATGTAATTGATCGTCGTCGCAAAGAAAAGCAACGCGCAAACGACCCAGCGGTAATTGCCGAACGCGCTGGTATTGTCTGGGATCCTCGAGGACGGGGAAACTGCCGGAGTTTGCATTGACAACTTTCTAATCGTTGGTCCCGCGCGGCACAAGCAGATTGCTGTGTTGTGCGTGCCGAAATCTGGCCGATCTGAACAGTATTCCGACTCCCAGGGTCGCACTCCAACCGCTACCGCGACAACCACCCGCCATCCACCGCGACCGTGTAGCCCTGCATGTAATCCGAAGCCGACGACGCGAGGAAGACGACCGCGCCCTGCAAATCTTCCGGCTTGCCCCAACGTCCGGCGGGAATGCGAGCGAGGATTTCCGCGTTGCGCTTTGGATCGGCGCGGAGCGCGGCGGTGTTGTCCGTTTCCATGTAGCCGGGCGCGATGGCGTTCACGTTGATGCTGTGCGCAGCCCATTCGTTGGCCATGATGCGCGTCAAGCCGATCACCGCGCTTTTGCTCGCGGTGTAGCTCGGCACGCGGATACCACCCTGAAACGACAGCACCGAAGCGATGTTGATGATTTTTCCGCCGCGACCTTGCGCGACCATTTGTTTCGCGACGGCCTGGCTGAGGAAAAACAAACTCTTCTGGTTGATCTGAATGACTTCGTCCCAATCTTTCTCGGAAAATTCCAGCAACGGCGCGCGGCGAATCGTGCCGGCGTTGTTGACGAGAATGTCAATGCCGCCGAGTTCCTTCACGGTCGTCTCGACGATTTGCGGAACGGCTTCTGGATCGAGCAGGTTCGCCTGAATCGTGCAAGCCTTGTGACCGAGTGCGCGAATCTTTTTCGCCGTCTCGTCCGTCGAACTTGAAGCCACGAGCGCGAGATCGGCTCCCGCTTCGGCAAGACCAATGGCCATGGCCTGTCCCAGCCCGCGACTCGCGCCGGTGACGATGGCGATTTTTCCGTTTAGTTTGAATTTATCGAGAATCATAATTTTGGAACAATAAGGCGTTCTTGGTTAGGCCGCACCGATAGTGCAAACCTGAATAATCTCGAATTCATTTTCACGTCCTTCTATTTCCGCCCATTCCTGAGTGCGATACCACGCGCGAAAGCTGGCGGCGGCCTCGGACGTCGGAAAGAGCAAATGCGCGTTCAATGGACGCAATTGGTCTGCTAATATGTGAAATGCCTCCGGCTGCGGCGGATGCCAACGGGGCGCGACAAAGCTGTCAGAGATAAGCGAATAATGGTCGCCCCCCCAGTAGCCGATGTCGTAACCAAGTGATAGCGCGGATTGTGCAAACTCACGCCGTCGCAAATGAAGCAACTCGTATCGGTCAGCATCTCGCAGCAGTGAAAAGATTTCTCTGGCGACTGATTCGTTGTCGAACAAATCCTCATCCACGTCGGGATACAACTCGGATTCGCCAATCAATTCGCGAAACCGGCAACGAGCAGACGGCTCTGTGCTCATGTCGCAACCTGTATCAGCGAACTGTTTGATCATGGTAGTATCAAGTGACGGAAAAGGCTGAATCCATGACCGACCGATCCCTCGGTACAAAGTGGGAACAAGAAACGACGCCGCTTTTCTAAGTGCTTGGAGGTGGTGCAAATTTTGCTCGGTGTGCGGCCATTTCATATAGTCCTCTAAGTCGTATTCGACCTTTCGGATAATCGCGTAACCGGAAACTTGCATAGCCGTAAGTTGCTCCTTCGTTCTATTCGTTGGTCTTTATTTCAATGTCTCCACCGGCGCGGTGTCCATGTCTTCAAACGTCTGGTTCTCGCCGCCCATTGCCCCAGCAGAACGTGTAAGCGCCGGTGCCGCAGCCGCAATGGATGCTACCAGCTCGGCGAAATCACCGCCTGCCGGTTCGCCACGACGAGATGCCGCGTCTGTTGCGGCGCGCCCATGAAGTGCATCACGCGCCGCTTCGCGTCCAGATCGAAATATAATGTAAACCTCCGAGCGCCGCGTGTGCGTGTGCGGCGGCATCGTGTTCCAGACCGCGCCTTCCTGCGAGTTTCGTGAAGCCCATCACCAGCTGGCAACTCTTGATGCCGCCGGTGTGGATGTATTTGTAAATCGTCCGGCGATTCGCGTCGGCGGCAGTGCCGAGTTCCACCGGCGTGGCGTCTTTCTGTTTCGCGTGCGTGGTCGGATACGCCGCGTGCGCCGGATAGCTGATGAGATAAAACGCGGCGGGATTCGCGGCGTCTTTGCTGGCGAAGGAAACGTTCTTGCTGCCGCGCCCGACGTAAAGACAATCGAGTTTGCCCATTTCGTATTTCGTTCCGTCCACTTCAATCACGCCGTCGCCGCCGATGCTCAACACGCCGAGTTCGCGGCGTTCGCAAAAATACGCGGCGCGCAATTCCGCGTCGGCGATGAGCTTGAGCGGCGCATTCGTCGGAACCGCGGAGCCGATGACTGGCGCGGTCGGCGTCGGAGTAAACCATGTCGAGTTTGCCGGGCGCGAAAAGCGATTCGATCAGAAAGTTCGGCGCGCAGTCCGTCGGTGCCAGTTTCTGGTAATCGGTTTGATTCGGTGAATAGCGGATTTCCATAGTTAGTTAAATTGTTAAATCGTTGAATCGTTGCATCGTGGTGTGTAGAGGGGCGGATTTGGCACGATTGTAACGATTCAACGTTTTAACGGTTCAGCAGCCACCGCCAGCCGATACATTTCGCTGCCCGCCAGCAGAAACGCGCCGACGCCGAAAACATCAGTGCTCGTCGGTTCAAAATGTTTCGGATCCGCACCGACGGGTTGGACGTGCTCAAGCTTTCCTTCCGGTGTCACGCAACCGACCAACGCCGTCCAGGCTTTGCGAACAACCGGCTCAAACTTCGCGCGATCCAGCAAACCGTTGTTGATTCCCCACGCAATGCCGAATGTGTAAAAGCCGGAACCGCTCGTTTCCTTGAGCGGATACGATGCAGGATCAAGCAAGCTGGGCCGCCACAAACCGTCCGGCTGTTGAAGCGAAGCAATCTTGTCCGCCATTTCCTTGAACTGCTGCTCGTAAAATTTCGGTCGGGATAATCGGCCGGCATCAATTTCAAGCACCCTCGCCAATCCGGCCAGCACCCAACCATTGCCGCGACTCCAGAAAATCTTTTTGCCGTTCGCCTCGCGCTTTGTCGAAGTAAGTGCTGTCGCGGAAATAAAGATGCTCGTTCGTGTCGTAAAGAAAATCCGACGTCGCCGCGCCATTCCTGGTCCATGAACTCGAGATATCTTTTCTCGCCCGTCGCTTTGTAGAGCCGAATCCATGCGGGCGGGCCCATGAACAACGCGTCGCACCAGCTCCAGCGATCCTGTGAACCGCGGGTTTTGAAATTCGAGATCGTTCGTTTCCGGATGGGCGAGGATGTAATCGAATCGCTTCTTTCGTCGGCGCGAGCATCGCCGGTTCGCGGTCCTGCAAATAAAGCTCCAGATACATCTGGCTGACGCAATGATCGTCGGCGTGATAAATGCGCCGGCCCGGTTTCCATTCGAAACTTTTGCCCATCGCGACCATCGCATCGTGATACTTTGGCGTTCCAGCGATGCGGCTGAGAGCCATGATGCCGGTGTAGAGTGCGCCATACGTCCACTCGTCCGGCGGGTGCCGCAGCGGCTGCGCCAATTGCCAATCCGCCACTTTCTCCATCGTGGTGAGAATTGCAGAGGCGGATACATCACCGGAAATTTTTCCAGGTGAAGGTGTATTCGTGAAGGAGTTTTGCGCCGCCACAGCGAACGGAAGAGCGAACAGAGCCAATGGCACCAATGCTCGCTTAAATGCATTGAACGGAGTTAAAGCTAACTGGCGATATCCATGTTCCTTGATGGACTTCATCGGTGCAAATATGAAAAACCCGCAACGAAAAGTCGAATGTGGAATTGCCAGTCAACTGCTAAGCCCGAACGGAACGAAGGATCGCTATAGCAGGTTGATCTGTGCCCGTTCCTTGGCGAGTGATTCGCTCAAACTCGACACGCGCCCGTTGCGGCGTTCGATGAGGTGCTTGTCCATGGCCGGATCGTACGGCACCGGATAATTGCCATCGTAGCACGCCATGCAGAACGAATTCTTCGGCAGCCCGGTCGCCTTGACCATTCCGTCCTGCGAAAGGTAATGGAGCGAATCGGCATTCAGATATTTTCGAATCTCCTCCAGCGAATAGTTCGCCGCCATCAGCTTGCTCCGGTCGGGAAAATCAATGCCGTAAACGCATGGATTCATGTGTGGCGGACAGCTCACGAGCACGTGGACTTCCTTCGCGCCGGCTTCCTTCAAATTGTTCACGCGCGTTTTGCACGTCGTGCCGCGCACGATCGAGTCGTCCACGACGATGACGCGCTTTCCCTTCACGAGTTCGGCAATGAGGTTCAATTTCACTCGCACGTCGAAATCACGGATCAATTGCGATGGTTGGAGGAAGCTCCGACCCACATAGTGATTGCGGACGAAAGCCATTTCAAACGGAATGCTGGATTCGAGCGAATAACCAAGCGCCGCGCAATTGCCGCTGTCCGGCACGGGCACAACCACGTCGGCCTTAATCGGAAATTCGCGCGCGAGTTCGCGGCCCATTTCGACGCGGACCCTGTAAACGTTGCGGTTGGCGATGGTGCTGTCGGGCCGCGCGAAATAGACGTATTCGAAAACGCAGAAGGCGCGGCGCTGTTGTTCTGGAAACGCCTGAATGCTGTGCAAGCCTTCTTCATTGATGACGACGATTTCACCCGGTTCGACATCGCGGATATATTTGGCGTGGATCAAATCGAGCGCACAGCTTTCGCTCGCGAGAATCCACGCACCATCGAGTTGTCCGATGCACAACGGGCGAAAGCCGTGCGGGTCGCGGACGCCGACGAGCTCCTTCTCGGTCATGATGACGAGCGAATAAGCGCCTTCGATCCTGCGGATCGTATGGACAAGATGATTGCCGCTGCCATTGAGTTGCGGCTGCGCGAGCAGATGGAGAATGATCTCGCTGTCCACCGTTGTTTGAAAGACTTGTCCCTTTTCTTCGAGTTCGTCCCGCAATGCCCCGGCGTTCGTTAAGTTGCCATTGTGGGCGATGGCGACAGGACCGATGCGTGAATTGATTGTGAGCGGCTGGGCGTTGCGCAAATGAGAGGAACCGGTCGTGGAATAACGCGTGTGCCCGACAGCCATCTTCCCCACCAGTGCGTGCAGGATCTCGCCATTGAATACCTGTGAAACGAGGCCCATGCCCTTGTGTTCACGAAATTGCGCGCCGTCGGAAGTAACGATCCCCGCGCTTTCCTGTCCACGATGCTGCAAAGCGTAGAGACCATAGTACGTCAACTCCGCGGCGTTCGGATGACCGAAAACGCCGAAGACGCCGCAATAATGTCTGGGATATTCCTGCATCAACTGCTCATCGCGCGCGCGATTGAATTCCACCAGAGATCGTGGAATTCGCGCAAGTCGCCAGACAAGGTGTACTGCCCGGCCCTGATTTGCAATGCCGAGCCGCGGACCGTTCCGAGGCGTATCGCCGGCACCCCGAGAATCTTTGCCTGGGCCAGCACTTTGCCGGTGTCCAGCGCCGAGACAGAAATGATGATTCGTCCCTGCGTTTCGCCGAAGAGGAGAGCGTCGAGGCGCGTCTGAAGCGGCGGTTTGCACCCGCTGCCATCATTCTCTTCTTGATTCGTGCGGCAATCTTGGACCGCTGCTACAGAGGACAAATCTACTTCCGCTCCGATCAGCCGGGGCGTTTCGCGCGCGACGAGTTGCGAGATGCAGCTCTCGGCGAGAGCGACTGCAAGTCCGCCTTCGCTGCAATCATGCGCGCTTTTTACCACGCCGGAATGAATCAGCGCGCGAATCGCGAGGTGAAGTTCCTTTTCTTTCTCCAGATTGCAGCGTGGCGGAGACCCGGTTTTCTTTCCATGGATCACCTGCAAATAAGCGCTGCCGCCCAATCCTCGCAACGGATCGTCTGCATTTGAAGGTATGCCAAGGAGGATGATCGCGTCGCCTTCGTCCTTGAACCATTGCGTGACAACATGCTCCGGTTTTTCGACCAGGCCAACCATCGCGACCGTCGGCGTCGGATCAATCGGCCCGTTCGGGCTCTGATTGTAGAGGCTCACATTGCCGCCGGTGACCGGCGCGTTGAATACACGGCACGCTTCCGCAATACCACGAACAGACTCGCGGAGCTGCCAGAAAATTTCCGGGCTATGCGGGTTGCCGAAGTTGAGGTTGTCCGTCACCCCCAACGGAACAGCGCCGACGCATGCCAGGTTCCGCGCTGCCTCAGCCACAGTGATTTTCCCGCCTTCATACGGATCGAGATAGACGTACACCGCATTACAGTCCACCGAGAGCGCGACGAGTTTTTCAGGGAGCGCATCCGCCTTGGATGCTGCCGAGGACGCCTCGTTGTCGGCCTTTGCGGTTGACGAGGCATCAACCGCCGCACGCGAGACGCGCGCGCTCCCCAAATCCGGCAGCGAATCTTCCTTAATCCGAATCACCGCTGCATCAGAACCAGGTGAAACGACCGTGCCGTCGCGGACCATGTGATCGTACTGGCGATAGACCCAGTTTTTCGACGCAATGGTCGGCCAGGCGAGCAGCGATTTGAGGTCGTTCAGCCCGTCCTTCGTGTCGTGGACGGAGTCCAGCCGAAACGCACGCACCTCCTGCAAGTACTCCGGCTCACGCGCTTCGCGCTGATAAATCGGCGCTTCATCAGCCAGCTTCTTCGCGGGAATATCGGCCACTAAGCTGCCGTTATTCCGAACAACCATTCGGCTGCTGTCGGTCACGTGACCAATTTCCGCCCATGGTAGATCCCATTTGTCGAAAATCCGTTTCACTTCCTCTTCGCGGCCCTTCTGGACGATGATGAGCATCCGTTCCTGCGATTCGCTGAGCATGATTTCGTACGGCGTCATGTTCGGCGCGCGCTGTGGAACTTTGGTCAAATCGATTTCAATGCCGGTGCCGGCGCGCGCGGCAGTCTCGCAGGTGGAGCAGGTCAATCCGGCGGCGCCCATGTCCTGAATGCCCGCGACGGCACCTGTTGCCAGCAATTCAAGGCACGCTTCGCAAACGAGTTTTTCCATGAACGGATCACCCACCTGCACCGCCCCGCGTTGCCGGTCGGCGGATTCCTGGGTCAGGTCTTGTGAGGCGAATGCCGCGCCGGCAAGACCGTCGCGCCCGGTTGCTGGTCCAACGTAAAAAACGGGATTGCCTGCGCCCTTGGCGGCGCCACGAACAATTTGTTCGTGACGCAGCACGCCGAGGCAAAACGCATTCACGAGGGGATTGCCTTCGTACGACTTGTCGAAATAGACCTCGCCCGCGACCGTGGGAATGCCAAAACAATTCCCATAATGCGCAATGCCGCTGACGACACCGGCGAACAGGCGTTTGTTGTTGGCGATTGCCGATTGCCGATTGCCGATCTCAAAATTTCCTGCGCCAGGCAAACCGGCTTCACGCAAACTCGCAGAGTGCGCTGTTGCTTCTGACGTCTGACTGCTGACTTCTGACTTCTCTTCGGTTATCGGCCCAAAGCGCAGAGAATTCAGCGCCGCGATTGGCCGCGCGCCCATCGTGAAGATGTCGCGAATGATTCCGCCGACGCCGGTGGCCGCGCCTTGAAATGGTTCCACGGCGCTCGGGTGGTTGTGGGATTCGATCTTGAACGCGATTGCCAGTCCGTCGCCGATGTCGATGATGCCCGCGTTTTCCTCGCCCGCGCCGACGAGGATTCTTGGTGACTTCGTCGGAAACGTCTTCAGCACGGGCCGGCTGTTCTTGTAGGAACAGTGCTCGCTCCACATCACGGAGAAAATGCCCAACTCCGTGTAGGTGGGGTCGCGACCGAGGATTTGTTGGATGCGAGCAAACTCCTCTGGCGTGAGGCCGTGTTTCTGAACCAATTCTGGAGTGATAGCCGGGTCGGTCATCAAAAATATGTCAAAGCATGAAGTCTTTTGTTTGTTGAGACAAGAAAATCAAAACCCGCGGCAGCTAGCCATTGCGGGGAAGAATTTGATGTGCTTCAGGGAATGGAAAACTGAATTCGCAGGAATTGCGTAGCGCTGCCAAATCCATTCGAATCCTTGATGGCTTCCCTGTCGCCAGCAGACCGAGCCGGGGAAAAGTGCTCTCTACCAGAAAAGCAAAAACGGCATCTGGCCGGGCCAGATGCCGTGTCAACCTTGAGAGAAGCTGATTACTTTCTAAACCGGCGAGCGATTACGCCGAGGCCAGCCAAGGCTGAGCCGAGCATGAGCACGGTTACACCACCATCTGGCACGGCGCGCGGTCCAAAGAACCGGGCGGAAGAGATACCTCCAACAGACTGTCCTCCCACCGTGGGCACAGGGAATGACAACGTGGAGATATCAGCGCCGTTCAAATAAAAGGCCTGATACCACCCGCCCGGACTCACTTGCTGGCCTCCGGCATTGCCGGCACCGAAATGAAACACCACATAGTCAAATTTGCCAGTTCCGGTGAATGAGAACGGATTTCCCGTGTTAAGACCAGAATCCAACACGCCAGTTAGAGTTGCCGGGATAAGGACGGGTGACAATGAAGCGCCATTCCAATTCCCGATCAAGGCGTTTAGGAACGCCAGATTGTCAGAAGGGCTGTTGCCGTTGCCGCCGATCAACGTGTCGTACTGGCTGTCATTTGCGATTCCTACGGTGTTTAACAAGGCACCACCGCTACCTACCGTAATGTTCACTGGTATCGCTCTCGAAGTCATCGCAGTGAGGGCCACGACCGCTGCGACTGCCGCTGATCGAATTAGGTTCTTCTTTGTCATAAGAGTTTCCGCGTATCTGGGTTTGGTCTTGTTACTCTGAATCGGTTCGTTTGAGTTATGCGCACGCCTCGTGCCTACTGCTCCACGTAATTTCCACTCAATGCCGAAGTGTTTCAACGAAAGGCCAATGAGATGAAATTCTTTTTCCGGCGTATTAAGAAGGCTCGGGAGAAATGGTTGGAATCCGTAGAAAACCCGACACTGTAACTGTTACAAAGCATCTTGCTTTGAGAGTTGTGCCTCCTAACCTGTTAAAGCGCACAAGCTAACGTGGCTGTTTCTGCGTTGGCATTAGTTTGTAAACAAGCCCGACAGATTTCAGTCGCTCAAACCCTGATGCTGCATCTGCTCGATTTAGCCGGGTCAGCTCATCAAGTACCGCCAGCGAAACCCAAATGTGTGGGCTGACAATCTGCGGGTCGAGGAAGCAACACGTCCGCCAAATCCAGGAAACTGGCTCACTGGATCAACCAATTGGCAGACCGTGCATACGACCCATCCCCACGCATGATTTGACAAGGATTTCCAGTGCGAGTGTTCACAGACGCAACTAAGCTTTAGTGTGTGCTGGTCCAACAACAGTTGCATGCACCGGGATCCAACTGAAGATGGGATCCTCTCATGTACAAAACAAAACGGCATCTGGCCGGGCCAGATGCCGTGTCAATTTGGAGAGAAGCTGATTACTTCTTAAACCGGCGAGCGATTGCGCCGAGGCCAGCCAAGGCTGAACCGAGCATGAGCATTGTCGTGCCGCCGTCGGGCACTCCAGGCACTGTAACGTCCGCTGGCCCGGTATTACCGTTCGGAGCGAGGAGGTCAGCGACGAAGAGGATCCCGAGATTATTTGGCTGGGTCAAATCAGCAATGGTCGCGTTGGCAACACTGAAGATGATATCGCTGTTGAATTTGCCAGCACCTCCGTTTCCCTGACCAGGAGCGCCAGTGATCCCGAACCCGAAATTCCCGGTTCCATCCCCATTGAACGCTCCGGCGGCTGCGACCAAGGTATATGGGGCGTTTTGAGTGATTGAGATATCCCCCAAGGCGACTCCAGTCGCGTTGAATTTGAAGTCCATGAAGTCTGCCGCACCGGTTAACACGAACCAATACCCGGTGTTCAGATGGACCGTGAAACTAACGTTTGCCCCGTTTTGAGTAACATCCACGGTGCCAAACGGCGGGGTTCCAAGACCACCGGTGGCATGGTCGGAGGTGATATTATAACTGATGGCACTGGCATTGAGAGCTGCCATTAAGACGGCACTCGCCATCATTGCTAATCCTGCTCTAATTGTCTTTTTCATTTCGTGATTCTTTTTAGGTTGACGGAATTGGTTTTCGGTTTGGAAAGAATTTAGCGCCATCCATGCCATGAACTTTCTTCCTGTCGCGCGCGCTATCTAAAGCCTTATTCTGGTGCTGGTTTCGACAGGAAATATTCTTGTAGCGGTGCCTTTAGACCCCAAACAATTAACGGTAAATGTAATGCCAGCCGACAAAATATGGTGACTGGAGAATCAGTTTGCCCCTCCCACAGCCACAAGCTGGCTTCCAGAAGGCACTTGCATATCAATACAGATGCCTGTAAACGCCTCCGACGAGGTTACCCCGCCAACCCTTCAGCCGCCATGAGTTCCCGATATTGCCCGATACATTAACCTTCCCGACTCCTAAGATAGAACGACTTGCGGGCGGCTCACCCCTTCAGCACCGCCATGGCCTTATCATTTTTCCGCATCGGTTATGTAAGGAATTCCGATTTCCCGCGCGATTCCGCGATTGTCCGCCAGGCTTGTTTTGAAGAGAAACTTGTCGTGCTGCTGTCGCAAGCAGAACATCACGGCAGATCCGTCTGCCCCATCAAATAACGATCACATTCGCGCGCGGCGCCGCGGCCTTCGTTGAAGGCCCAGACGACGAGACTTTGTCCCCGACGGCAATCGCCAGCGGCGAAGACTCCCTTGATGTTCGTGTTGTATTTCTCGAACTCGGCCTTCACGTTTGTGCGCGGGTCGCGTTCGACGCCGAGCGCTTCGAGCAACGGCTGTTCCGGACCGAGGAAACCCATGGCCAGAAGCACGAGCTGCGCGGGCAGCACTTTCTCCGTTCCAGGAACGTGCTTCGGGATGAACTGACCCTTGTCATTGCGCTCCCATTGGACTTCGACTGTATGAACGGCTTTCACCTGACCGTGTGCATCGCCTTCAAACTTTGTCGCGGTCGTCAGATAGACGCGGGGGTCCGCGCCGAATTTCGCCGCAGCTTCTTCCTGGCCGTAGTCGAGCCGATAAACCTTCGGCCATTCCGGCCACGGGTTGTCCTTCGCCCGATCCATCGGCGGCTTGGGAAAAATCTCGACCTGCGCCAGGCTGCGGCAGCCGTGCCGCATTGAAGTTCCGACGCAGTCCGTGCCTGTATCGCCGCCGCCAATGACGACGACGTCCTTGCCTTCGGCGGAGATGAAATTGCCGTTCTTGTGCTGGTCGAGCAGCGCGCGGGTGTTCGCGGTGAGAAACTCCATGGCGAAATGGATACCATTGAGATTCCGGCCTTCAATTGGCAGATCGCGCGGCTTCGTCGCGCCAGTACAGATGACCGTGGCGTCAAATTCCTTCAACAATTTTTCCGCCGGGATAATTGCTTGCCGACTTCCGTGTTGCAGAGGAATTGGATTCCTTCAGCTTCCATTTGCTTGATGCGGCGCAAAACGATCTCTTCCTTGTCGAGCTTCATGTTCGGAATGCCGTACATCAGCAAACCACCCGGCCGGTCGGCGCGCTCGAACACTGTGACCGTGTGGCCGGCCTTGTTCAATTGCGCCGCGGCGCAAAGGCCGGCGGGACCGGAACCAACCACGGCGACCTTCTTGCCGGTCCTGATTTTCGGCGGCTGGGGTACGATCCATCCTTCAGCCCAGCCTTTATCAGCGATGGCGTATTCGATGTTTTTGATCGTGACCGGCGGATTGTTCATGCCGAGAACGCAGGAGCCCTCGCATGGAGCGGGACAGACACGGCCGGTAAAGTCTGGAAAATTGTTTGTCTTGTGCAGCCGCTCAAGCGCTTCCTTCCACAGGCCGCGATAGACGAGGTCGTTCCATTCCGGAATCAGGTTGTTGATGGGACAGCCGCTGGCCATGCCGCTGATGAGCGTGCCGGTGTGGCAAAACGGAATGCCACAATCCATGCACCGGGCGCCTTGCTGGCGCAGCCTGGCCTCCTCCATGTGGTGATGGAATTCCTTCCAATCGCTGATACGATCCGTGGCCGAACGATCTTTCGGCAGTTCGCGGAGATACTCTAAGAATCCTGTGGGTTTGCCCAAGTTATACTCCTACCAGTTGATGTTTTTTATTTCGTCTGCGGAACTTCTATCCGCAGATTGCGCAGATTCACGCAGATTAAGAACAAGGCGTTTGTATTCCAAACTTGTTGAACCAAAATTCAATAGCAAGCTTCGATTAAATCCGGTGGCTTTAAGTTCATTTATCACTTGTGGATCGTCTGCGCCGGTAAGCTGGCTGATTGCTTTCAGTTCAACAGTAATTTCCTCGAAACAAATAAAGCCAGCTCGATAACCGCATTGCAGAAGCTGGCCTTTATATCGAACGGGCAAAACAACTTCACGTTGAAAAGGAATTTTTCGCATGGTCATTTCGATTGCCAGCGCATCCTGATAAACTGCTTCGAGAAAACCGTGGCCCAACTCGCGGTGGACTTCCATTGCAGCGCCGATGATTTCGTAAGTTTGCGGACTTTATTCACTTCAGAGAATCTGCGCAATCTGCGGATCAACCCCCGCCAACACGCGCGATGTCGCGGATATTTGCCTCGAACGCGGCCTGCACGGCATCGTCGCCGCTTAAGCCTTGGTCCTTCGCTTTCTTCAGTTCCTGAAGGACGCGCTTGTAATCTTTCGGCATCACCTTGACGAACTTCGGACCATGCTCGTCCCAATCGGCGAGAATTTTGGCGGCGCGTTCGCTCTTGGTGCAGGTCTGATGGCGCTGGATCATCTTCCAGACTTCCTCAATTTCGTCCGCGTCGGACAAGTTTCTCCAACTCAACCATCTGCATGTTGCACTCGGGACGCGAAATCTCCGGCTTCGTCCAGCACGTAAGCCGACGCCGCCGCTCATGCCCGCCGCAAAATTGCGTCCAGTTTTGCCGAGCACGACGACGCGCCCGCCCGTCATATATTCGCAACCGTGGTCGCCGACGGACTCCACGACCGCGTTCACGCCGCTGTTGCGGACGCCGAAACGTTCGCCCGCCATGCCGCGCACGAAAATTTCGCCGCCAGTTGCGCCGTAGAGCGCCACATTGCCGATGATGATGTTCTCCTCCGCGACGAAGGTTGAACTTTTCGGCGGATAAACGATAAGCCTGCCGCCGCTCAGGCCTTTGCCGAAATAATCGTTCGCGTCGCCTTCGAGTTCGAG
Organism: uncultured Verrucomicrobiae bacterium; assembly: GCA_963760675.1. Classification (GTDB taxonomy): domain Bacteria; phylum Verrucomicrobiota; class Verrucomicrobiia; order Limisphaerales; family BOG-1460; genus CAVXEG01. The sequence goes on along the minus strand of CAVXEG010000009.1, from coordinate 121,562 downwards.
TGTCATGCCGCTTGGAACGAACGCGCCGAAACTCTGGCCCGCGCTGCCGTTGAATTTCAGATGAATCGTGTCTTCCGGCAGGCCGTTCGGGCCGTGCTTCTTTGTGACTTCGCTGCCGGTGATGGTGCCGACGACGCGATGCACGTTGCGAATCGGCAAATCGGCATGAACGCTTTCGCCGCGCTCAATCGCCGGTTCACAAATCTCCAGCAGCCTCGTAATGTCGAGCGATTTTTCCAAGCCATGGTCCTGATCATTCTGGCGATAGCGCCCGACTTCCGGCGCGACTTGCGGCTGATGCAAAATCGGCGTGAGGTCGAGGCCGCGCGCCTTCCAATGGTCAATCGCCTTCCACGGAACCAATTTGTCCGTGCGGCCAATCATTTCGTTCACGCGTGCGGAATCCGAGCTTGCGCCATGATTTCGCGAAGCTCCTGCGCAATGAAGCGCATGAAGTTCACGACGTGGTCAGGATCGCCGGTGAACCGCTCGCGCAGTTTCGGGTCCTGTGTCGCAACGCCGACCGGGCAGGTATCGAGATGACAAACGCGCATCATGATGCAGCCGAGCACAACGAGCGGCGCGGTCGCAAAACCAAATTCCTCCGCGCCGAGCAACGCCGCAATCGCCACGTCGCGGCCCGTTTTCAACTGGCCGTCCGTCTCGACGTAAATGCGGCTGCGCAGATTGTTCAGCACGAGCGTCTGGTGGGTTTCGGCAAGGCCGAGTTCCCACGGACCGCCCGCGTGCTTGATCGATGACAGCGGCGAAGCGCCCGTGCCACCGTCGTGGCCGCTGATCAACACTACGTCCGCATGCGCTTTCGCAACGCCGGCGGCGATCGTGCCGACGCCGACTTCCGCGACGAGCTTCACGCTGATGCGCGCGTTGCGATTTGAGTTTTTCAAATCGTGAATCAACTCCGCCAGATCTTCGATGGAATAAATGTCGTGATGCGGCGGCGGTGAAATCAAGTCCGACGCCAGGCGTTGTGCCGCGCGTCTTGGCGATCCACGGATAAACTTTTTTGCCGGGCAATTCGCCGCCTTCGCCGGGCTTCGCGCCCTGCGCCATTTTGATTTGCAGTTCGCGCGCGTTGACGAGGTAATGGCTCGTCACGCCGAAGCGTCCGCTAGCGACCTGCTTGATGCGCGGAATTTTTCGAGTCGCCGTTCGTTTGTCCATGAATAGCGTTCCGGGTCTTCGCCGCCTTCGCCGGTGTTGGATTTTCCGCCGAGGCGATTCATCGCGATGGCCAGCGCCTCGTGCGCTTCCTTGCGAAATCGAGCCGTAGCTCATCGCGCCGGTTTTGAAACGTTTCACGATGTTCGTCCACCGACTCGACCTCCTCGATCGGAATCGGATTCTCGGCACATTTGAATTCGAGCAAGCCGCGCAACGTGCAAAGGTTCTTCGCCTGGTTGTTGATCAACTCAGCGTATTCCCGGAACGTCTTGTAGCTGCCGAGCCGGCAGGCGATCTGGAGTTTGTGGATCGTCTGCGGATTGAACAGATGATGTTCGCCGTCCGCGCGCCACTGATATTGGCCGCCAGGATCGAGCACGCCATTGACCGGGCGTTCCGGGAACGCGTGCCGGTGCCGCTTCAAAACTTCCTCGGCGATAACTTCAAGCCCCACGCCTTGGATGCGCGATGGCGTCCACGTGAAATATTTGTCCACCACCGCGCTGTTGAGGCCGACGGCTTCGAAGATTTGCGCGCCGCGATAGCTTTGAATGGTCGAGATGCCCATCTTGGCCATCGTTTTCACGACGCCTTTGACCGCGGCCTTGATGTATTTCTTGATCGCGGTCTTGTGATCAGTGTTGACCAGCATGCCCTCGTCGATCATGTCGTCGATCGTGTCGTAAGCGAGATACGGATTGATGGCGCTGCAACCGTAGCCGATGAGCAACGCGAAATGATGCACTTCGCGCGGCTCGCCGGATTCGAGGACGATGCCGACACGTGAACGCGTGCCGTTCGCGAATCAGATGATGATGCAATCCGGCGACCGCCAGCAACGCGGGAATCGGCGCGTGTTCGGCGATATGCCGCGGTCGGACAAGAATCAAAATCGTCGCGCCGTCGGCGATGGCCTTGTCCGCGTCGGTGAAAAGTTTTTCCAGCGCGCGTTCAGATTGAGTCGAAGTCACGCCTTCGCGTGCGTCTCTGCGTCGCGATACTTTGAAGGCACCGATGACTCTGGCAGCGTTCAAACAAAATCGGCAGCTTGAAGCCTTTGAAGCCAGAGCTCGACGTGCCGGAGCTTTGCCAATTGCTTCGTCCGTGAGCAACGGATGTTCGAGTTTGATCATCGCGCAGCTTTCCGGCGTCGGATTCAGCAAGCCGCCGCGCGCGCCGACCATCGTTTCGGTTGAGGTGATGATTTCCTCGCGAATCGGATCAATCGGCGGATTCGTGACCTGCGCGAACAGTTGTTTGAAATAATTGTAAAGCAATTGCGGCTTGTTCGAGAGCACCGCGAGCGGCGTGTCGGTGCCCATCGAGCCGAGCGGTTGGACGCCGTCGTTCGCCATCGGGCCGATGATGAACCGCAAATCCTCGAACGTGTAACCGAACGCCTGTTGCCGCTGCAAAACTTTGCCGGTGCTCCGGCTCGGCGCCGTGCCGGCGGCTCCGGCAATTCTTTCGAGCAGCACGTGATGTTCGTCGAGCCACTGCTGATACGGATGCGCGCTGGCGTATTTGTTCTTCAGTTCTTCGTCGGCAACGATGCGGTCCAAGTTCGGTGTCCACGAAAAACATTCGGCCCGGCTGCAATCGGCCTTTTTGCAGCACGCGCTCCGGCGGAACGTCGAGCACGCCGGCTTCCGACGCCATGATGACGAAATCGTCCTTCGTCACGTAATAACGCGATGGACGCAGGCCGTTGCGGTCGAGGCACGCGCCGATGCTTTGCCGTCGGTGAACGCGATCGAAGCCGGGCCATCCCACGGCTCCATCAGGCACGAATGATATTCGTAAAACGCGCGTTTCTCCGCGCTCATGCTCTCGTGATTTTCCCACGGCTCGGGAATCATCATCATCATCGCATGCGGCAATTCGCGGCCGGTCATGCACGAGCATCTCAAGGCAGTTGTCGAACATCGCCGAGTCGCTGCCGTCGGTGTTGATGACCGGCAGGACTTTCTTGATGTCGTCGCCAAACAGCGGCGGATTTGAAATTCGCCTGCGCCGCATGCATCCAGTTGATGTTGCCGCGCAGCGTGTTGATTTCGCCGTTGTGCGCGATGTAACGATACGGATGCGCGCGGTCCCAGCTCGGAAACGTGTTCGTGCGAAAATCGCGAATGAACCAGCGCCAGCGCCGGTGACCATGTCCGGGATCGCGCAGATCAGGGTAATATTTCGCGACCTGCTCCGGCATCAACATGCCTTTGTAAACGACCGTCTTGTAGGACAGGCTGGAAACGTAAAACCATTTTCCGCCGGGAGATTTTGTCCGCCGTAACGGATGCGTTGCTCGGCGAGTTTGCGGATGACGTAAAGTTTCCGCTCGAACGCGAGGTCGTCTTTGATGCGCGGATTGCGGCCAATGAACACCTGCATCATGAACGGCTCGGCGGCTTTGGCGGTCTTGCCGAGCGAAGAATTGTCCGTCGGAATATCGCGCCAGCCGAGCACAGTCTGGCCTTCGTCGGAAACAATTTTCGCGAACGCGGTTTTGACCGCCTCGCGCTCCGCCGGATCTTGCGGCATGAACAACATGCCGACGCCGTATTGGCCGGGCGGCGGGAAGTTTGAAACCGGACTTGTCCGTGGCGCGCTTGAGGAAACTCGTGCGGCGTCTGCATCAGGATGCCCGCGCCGTCGCCGGTGTTCGCCTCGCAACCGCACGCGCCGCGATGGTCGAGGTTCACCAGAATCTGCAAGCGCCTGCTTGACGATCTGTGGGACTTTCTGCCCTTCATGTTGACGACGAATCCCACGCCGCAGGCGTCGTGCTCGAACTGCGGATCGTACAAACCCTGTTTTTTCGGCGGCCCTAATAATATCTCGCGCGCGCTCATCGGCCCTGTTTTGCTGCTGCTCGTCGTCATCTCAATACACGCTCCGTCCGTTGAAAATTAAAATTTTGATAGTTTTTACCCGATTCAAGCAACTCTGCAATAAATCATTTAGGATTTCTGACTGTTCTCGCGCGCCGTCTTGAAGGTCACCGCAACAACAAACAGCGAAAAACATCTGTCCGGAATCAGTTCGGCATAACAGCAGAGGTTTTCGCAGCTTGCGCTGCGGGTTTTGAAGGAATGGTCGTAGTCAGAAAAGCCACCAATGAATTGATCTGCTCCTCGTTGAGAATGCCATTCTCGGACCTGGTGAACGCCGGCATCAACGAGCCGGCTTTTCCATGTGTAATCCAGTTTCTCCAGAACTCGGCATTCGTTTCCTGTGGAATCGTATGCAGATTCGGAACCTTCGCGGCGCGGTGCTCGGACTCGTGGCAAATACCGCAAGCGGATTGATACAGCGCCTGCCCGGTCTTTTCCCTGGCTGGTTCAACGTGACACTGCGCGCAATCTCCTTTGAACACGGCCTGACGGTCGGCAATCGCCAGTCGCAAGTTGTTTTCGCGCTCGATACTGCTCAGCGTACTGCCGGGCGCCCGGGGTAAAATGTTCAGTCGCACGTACAACACCTTTTCACCTCTGTCACTGTAAACCGTAATCGTCTTTAACAGCGCGCCCATGCTGCCGGTCAAATCCACGGTGACATCAATTTTGCCGTGAGCTCCCGGAACAAGATTCCAGGGTTCTTCGGGAAGGCGAGCCGCAGTGCAATGACAGGAAGTCTGCACATTGCTGATAACTACTACGTTGGCCGACGAAATGTTCGTCAGATAAAAGGTAAATTCCGCCTGCGATGCACCGTTCGTCACGGTCAGTTCTTTTAGCGGCGAATCCCAAACCAGAAATGCATCCATCGAAGGTTGCGGGGCAGTTGGCGTCGCGACCACTGGTCGCGGCGGCATTTTCAACGGAGTGGTAATCTGATTCGAGAGCGTCGCTGCCAGAGTTTGCGAGCAGAGCAGGCCAGCAAGGGTGGTGCAAAGCGCCCCTGCGGCAACGACACAGCTTCTCTTCATAGCTCGAAGAAGGTAGATGCAAGAAGGCCGATTTGCCAGCGGCAAATCCGCTTTCGCAGTGGCTCCGGCGAGAACCAATCTCTAACGGATGTGGTTTGAAACCAGCTTGGTCATCTCAAACATTGTCACCTGATCCCGCCCGTCGAAAACGGCTTTTAGCTTTTCGTCCGCGTTGATACAGGTCCTCTTGTTTTGATCCTGTAAATTGTGGCTCCGGATGTAATCCCAAAGCTTGCGCGTAATTTCCGTCCGCGGCACGGCTTCTCTACCAACCACGGCGGCCAGCTTTTCATCCGGTTGAACGGGTTTCATGAAAGCCGCATTGGGACGCCGCTTTCCGTTTTCATCAGATGGAGTATCAGCCATGATTCGTTGCCTAGAGCTTGTCTGGCGCCATGCTAGAACATTCACGACGCAATGTCGCCTGGGGTATTCCCCTCAATCGTGAATCCTCGCAAGCTGCTGATTCGTGCCGCTATTTGCCGTCGGCTTCACAACCGATTCAGCGCGCTCAGCACCGCCCGGACGGAGGCGAGTTCGATGTTCGTGTCCACTCCAGCGCCCCATCGCATCTTGCCATCGGTATGCTTGATCTGGATGTAAGCAATGGCTGAAGCCTCTTCGCCTGAACTCAACGCATGCTCGCTATAGTGCATGATTTCAAACTTCGGGCCACCGGCTTGTGCAATGCCGTGAACCAATGCGGCGAGCGGTCCGTTGCCCTGGCCGTTCAGAAGGAATTGATCTTCGTTTCTAAACAGCGTCGAGTCGCAAAGAACTTTTCCGTTTTCGCTGAACGTTCGAAACGCGCCAAGCCTCCATGGTACCGTCCGTTCGATGTATTCCTTCCAGAACATGGCCTTCAATTCAGCGCCGCTCACCTCGCGGCCGAGCCGGTCCACTTCCTCGTTCGCAATCGGCCCGAATTCACGCTGCATATCCTTGGGCAATTCAATGCCGAATTCCGCTTCAAGCAGATACGCCACACCGCCCTTGCCGGACTGGCTGTTCACGCGAATAACTTCGCGGTACTCGCGGCCAATGTCTGTCGGGTCAATCGTGAGATATGGCACGTCCCAATGTTGCCGTTCGCCGGCAGCCCATTCGTTCAAGCCTTTGCGAATCGCGTCCTGATGCGACCCGCTGAATGCCGTAAACACCAAGTTCACCGGCGTACGGCTGGCGCGCCGGGATCGTCATGCCGGTGCAGCGCTCGTAAACGTCGATAAGCGCGTTGAGGTCCGTGAAATCGAGCTTCGGATCGATGCCGCGCATGTAAAGATTCAGCGCCACGGTCACGATATCCAAATTGCCCGTCCGCTCGCCGTTACCGAAGAGCGTGCCCTCGACGCGGTCTGCGCCCGCGAGCAAACCCAACTCCGTCGCCGCCACGCCTGTGAATCGATCGTTATGTGTATGCAAGCTGACTATGAGGGAGTCTCGGTTCTTGATGTTGCTGCACATCCACTCGATCTGGTCCGCATACACGTTCGGCATCGCGACTTCAACCGTATCCGGCAAATTCAGAATCATCTTCCGTTGCGGTGTCGGTTGCCACACCTCCATGACCGATTCCGAAACCTCCTTGGCAAATTCTACTTCCGTTGCCGAGAAACTCTCCGGCGAATATTGGAGCATCACTTCTGTTCCCTTGAGCCGCGGCAGCCGTTCCTGAATCAAAGTTGCGCCGCGCACTGCGACCTGCTTGATCTGTTCCTTCGACATTCCAAACACCACGCGCCGTTGCGCGGGCGAAGTGGAATTGTAGAGGTGGATGATGGCCTTCCTGGCGCCGACGAGCGACTCGAACGTGCGCTCGATCAAATCCTCGCGCGCCTGGACAAGCACCTGAAGCCATACGTGGTCCGGCACGCGCTCGTTCCTCGATGAGCCGGCGGTTAAAAGTAAACTCCGTGTTGGATGCGGACGGAAAACCGACCTCGATTTCCTTGAAGCCGATTTTCACGAGCGTTTGAAACAGTTCGAGCTTCTGGCTCACGTTCATTGGCACGGCCAACGCCTGGTTGCCGTCGCGCAAATCCACACTGCACCAGATGGGCGCGTGCGTGAGAACGCGGTCCGGCCACTGGCGGCCGGGCAAAGCCACCGGCGGGAACGGGCGGTATTTCCTGGAAGGATCTTTGAGCATAATCGTTGTTTGATGTTAGCGCCGGCAACGATGGAGCAAAACAAAAACCCCACCGCCAACCGGCAGTGGGGTTCATGAAATCTGCAACCGATCAGAACCCGACTGCCGCGCGGCACAGCAGCAGCGCGCTCGAAAGCAGCAGGTTCAGTCTGTTATTCACGCGGTAACTGATAATCAGCCGCGGCAGACAAGTCAATTTCAATTTCATTGCTCTGCGAAAAGTCCGCCGTAGATTGGCCTCATGTTGATGGAAAACCATGACAGCGTAGCCCGATGAAAACTCTCGACGTGCTTTTTACTCCCGCGGACTTCGCCGCTTTGAAACAGCGAAATCTCGATGACACACTCTGCGTCGTATTCGACGTGTTTCGTGCCACAAGTTCGATCGTCACGGCACTTGCAAATGGCGCGGATGCCGTCATCTGTGTTGGCGAAATTTCCGAAGCGCTTGCATTGCACCGTCAAAATCCCGGTTGGCTGCTTGCGGGCGAACGCGATGGGCGTCCGGATTCGTGCGGAGCTGACATGCGGAATCGATTTCGATCTCGGCAACTCACCGCGCGAGTTCACGAAAGAAAAAGTTGCCGGCAAAACCATCGTGACAACCACCACCAACGGCACACGCGCGCTTCAGGCCGCCTCCCACGCACGACTCGCGCTCGTCGCCTCATTCCTCAACCTCACTGCAACCGCAGAATTCATCGCGCGTCAGCATCTGGGTAATCTCCTGGTAATTTGCAGCGGCACTTTCGATGAGGCGGCCCTTGAAGACGTATTGGGCGCGGGCGCGCTATGCGATTTGATTTGGGGTGAATTCTCTGGAAGCGCCGTTTCGGATGCTGCATTTATGGCGCGACAACTCTTTCAGATTGCGCAACGCGACCTGTCTTCGGCCGCGAGCCAGTCACGTAACGGCCGTCGTTTGCAGGCTATGCCTCAGCTGCTCGATGACGTGCCGTTCTGTTTGCAGCGCGACATTTTTAATTTCACAGCCGCGCTTCAGTCGGATGGGAAGATCAAGATTGCGTGATTCGCCCGATCTTCAGCTCCCTTGCTTCTGCTGGCGATAGCTTGCCACCACCCAATCACTCAACAGCTTGTCCGGTGCTTCCACCGCGTCGCGGTCGATCACGAATTCCTGGGGGCCGGAATTCTGCGTGATGAGTTTCAGGCCGAACTGGAAATCCTTGAACCGTTTTGCGCACAGGTCGCGGACGGACTGCCCTTTTTCCAATGCCTCATTCGTGAGCATATCAGCGGCGGCTTCGGTGAAACGGATCTTGATGCCGTGATTCTCCTGAAAACGCCGTGCGAATTCCTCGACCAATTGCCGCGCCACTGTCCGCTGTTCCTGCTGTGGGTCCGCAAGAATGCTTTTCAGCGCCGCGGGTGGATCGTCCACCAACTCTGGCGTGACAACGAATCGCTTCACTGGACTCGATGGCAGTTCGAACTTGATATCGCGAAACACGCGCTCGCAAACCGTCATCAGGCCACGTGCGCCGGTCTGCTCGTCGCCGGCGCGCTCGGCGATCCGCCGCAAGCCTTCATCTGAAAACAGCACCTCGATTCCATAAGCGGCAAAATCCTGCTCGTATTGCCGGATGATGCTGCCCTCGGAATTCTTGAGAATCATGAAAAGGTCATCCGTATTCAGCGAATGGCAGACAACGCGCACGGGCAGCCGGCCAATAAACTCCGGCTCAAAGCCGAACTCGATGAAATCACGGGTCTGCGCCGCGGCCAGCACTTCCTCCGGAGTTTCCAACGGCTGTTCCTTCGCCGCGAAACCGATTGCGGACTCGCGCAGGCGGTGACGGATGATCTTTTCCAGGCCGCCAAATGCGCCACTGACGATGAATAGAATGTGCTTCGTGTTGATCGTGCTCGGCGATTTACGGCCGCGTTGGGTCATCTCCATCATCGCCTGAATTTGTCCGGCGATGTCATTGGGCGAACGCGCCGGCACTTCCGTCTCTTCCATCAACTTGAGGAGGTTTGTCTGCACGCCACGCCCGCTCACGTCGCGGCCGGTCGCATTATTGGCGGCGGCGATTTTGTCGATTTCGTCAATGTAGATGATCCCGTATTGCGCGCGCGTGACATCGCCTTCCGCCAGCCGCAACAAATCGCGCACCATGTCCTCCACGTCGCCGCCGACATAACCGGTTTCCGAAAACTTCGTGGCATCGGCCTTCACGAACGGCACGCCGATCAGTTCCGCCGCGCTGCGAATGAGATACGTTTTGCCGACGCCGGTTGGGCCGATCAGGATCATGTTCTGTTTGGCGTAATTCGGTGTCTCCTTTCCTTCCAACGCGAGCCGGACGTGGTGATAATGGTCGCAGAGCGCCACGCTCAAAACCTTTTTCGCCTCCTCCTGTTTGATGACGAAGCGGTCGAGAAATTCCTTCACGTCGCGCGGCTTTTGCTTGAACTCAAAAAGATCGGATTTGCCTTCGTGTTCCTCCTCAGGCGGCGCACCGGCGGTAGCGGGTTCCGGCGGAGCGTTCTTTGCGTTCTGGAAATGTTGGCGGACAAAATCCGAAAGCTGCCGTTGGAATTCTTCCGGCGACATCGGAGAGCTTGCGACTGGGTTTTTCATAAATTCTGCGTGCATTTCAACAGGGAACCGCGCTTGCAACCATAATCCATATTTGCAATAAGACCAGCCGGTGAAAACAAATTCCGCCCCGAACCATGAGGAACGCTTCCAGGCCGCCATTCGCCGTTTCGACGAAGAGAACGCGCGCGATCCAAACACTCAGCGCGTCGATGGCAAAGCGCAGCCGAGGGAATTGGTCTATGCGCAATGGCTGACGGCGTGGGTTTCAAGGCTGAAACCCGACGCATCGGAGGAATTGCGGCTCGCCGCGCGCTGCCAGCATTTATGCCGGTGGATGATTCCGCGTGACTCGTATCCGATGACGCGGGCCGGCTATTTGAGATGGCGAGAAGAGCTGAAGAAATTTCATGCGCAAAAAGCGGGAGAGATTCTCCGCGAAACAGGTTATCCCGAGGCCGTCATCGAGCGCGTGCACAGCCTGGTTTTAAAAGAGAATCTTTCGACAGATTTTGAAACACAGGTTTTGGAAGACGCCCTCTGCCTGGTTTTTCTAGAACATCAATTGCCGGAGCTCGCGGCGAAGACGAGCGAGGAGAAGGTCGTAAACGCACTGCAGAAATCCTGGACGAAAATGTCGGCTTCTGGCCGGGCTGAAGCACTGAAGCTGTCGTATGGCGCCCGGGAAAAAGCGCTGATTGAGCGGGCGCTCAAAGCATCCGCATGAGACGGTGGCAGCATTCGCGTGGACCGAATGGATCGACGCTCGACTTGCCATTCACGCGTGTTAGGTTCCCGCCGTGATCAATTTTGTGCTAGCAACTGTGGGCGCCCTTTTGGCCACAAATCAGCCTGCCGCTCCCAATAATTCCGCCTCTCCGCAGATGACAAAGAGCGTCATTGCCACCAACTCCGCCGATCCTGTGGAGAAGGAGTTCCAGAGGATCATGCAGAACGATGACGCGGCGGAGGCAGAAATCGAAGGTTGGATTCGCGAGAACAACGAACTCTCCACCAAGGGCGGGGGTGTGCCACGGGCCGAACTGAACCAACGCATCCGACGGCGGTTCGACAAGGTGCGCGCGGAATACGAGGACTTCATCCAGCGGCATCCGAATCATGCAGGCGTGCGGCTCGCCTTTGCCGGGCTGCTTGAAGACGTCGGTGACGACGAGGAAGAGGGCGTCCAACTCGCGAAGGCCCGCGAATTGGATCCGAAAGACCCGGCGGCATGGAATCAATCGGGCAATTACTTCGGCCATCTCGGTCCCATCACAAACGCATTTGAGTGTTACATGAAGGCCATTGAGCTGGATCGGAACGAGTCGGTTTACTACGAGAATTTCGGCACAACCGTTTACATGTTCCGCAAAGACGCGATGGAATACTTCAAAATCAACGAGCAACAGGTCTTCGACAAGGCGCTGATGCTTTACAGCAATGCTCTGCGTTGCGATCCAACCAATTTCGACCTCGCCTCGGACGTGCTCGCGAAGAGTTATTACGGCATAAAACCGCTGCGTACCAACGACGCGCTGGTGGCCTGGACGAACGCGTTGCGCCTTGCGAGTAACGAGGGGGAACGCGAGGACGTTTATCTGCATCTGGCGCGGATCAAGATGGCAGCGGGCCGATTCACCGAAGCCCATATGCACCTCAACGCCGTCACAAACGAGGAATGGGTCGTTTTGAAAGAACGGCTCGCGCGAAATCTGGCGGAGCGCGAAGAGGAGGCCAAAACAAATGCAGCGTCCGCTTCCGGAAACGTGAAACCTCCCGCGGAGCCACCGAAAAAAAGCGCAGACAATTAAAACGTTGTTGAGTTCATCGCGGCGTGCGGTTATTTCTCGTCCATGCGCCGGTCAGTTTTCTGGATTCTGCTTTGTTTTGCCTTGGTACCCACGCCGCGCGCGGAAGCCGCTACTGGCCGCGTCATCAAAGTTCTGCCTCAATTACTCGATTTAAATGGCCGTCATGCGCTTTCACCCAGCTTGTATGAGCGCGACGCTTATCAAGCCTATCTGCGCACGCATCCCGAAGAACGTTCCGGCATCCGCTTCGCCGTGCAATGGAAGACCGCAGGGGGAGCGTTCGCGCCGCTGAAATTAAAGATCGAACTTCGCGGCAGCGCGAAAGGTGATTTTCCCGGCAAGGCCACGCTGGAAAAAGAAATTCCCGCCGGCGGGCGGTTCAGCCACTGGGCTTACCTTCCGCTCACCGGCGACGAGTATGACAAGATCGGCGAAGTGACCGCGTGGAGAGCAACGCTGTGGGAAGGGGACCAACTCCTCAGCGAACAGAAGTCGTTTCTATGGTAAGGTGCCCGCTCCGGCTTCTTTCGCTCTTCCTCGCCACGTTGGTTTCAGTCTCGACTCTCGCCGCAAAGGATTTGGCTGCTTACAATATCGGAGACTCCGCCGAGGAAGACATCGTTACTCCGGTGCAATTGACGGTTGTTGACGAAGCCGCGACGAAAATTCTGAAGGACCGGGAAGCCGAGCGCATTCCCGTCCACATGCGTTACTATATTCACTCGGCGGACCAGACTGAGGCTGCGTTGCGCACCGCTTTCACGAACACCCGCGGCGATTTTCTCTATGTGCTGGAAGCTTCTTTCCACAAACGCACGCTGACTGACCAAGATGTGGCCACGACAAAGTTCCAGGAAATCGCCGCCGCATTCCAAAAACAAAACATCCTTTTCCCGGTGAACCGCGAACTCGCCACGCTCTGGGCGTTGGGCCAGCCGGATCAATCCATTATCGATCCCGCCGTCGCAAAACTCCGCGCAGCCATGGAACATCCCGTCCGCAGCACGGACCTGGTTCCGGCCGACACAAAAATCGGCAGCACCGCGAGACTTGTTATGCTCAATGACACGAACGAAGTCGCGACAGAGCAGTTGGCCGCCGAACGCGGAATGAATTACGCCAAGACGAACCTCATTTCATTTCAGCGCACGGAGCTTGAACTGGTGAATTCTTTCCCGCCCGAGCAGCACGCCATCGCCAAGTATGTGGAGACCTTCATCACGCCCAATTGCGTGGTGGACCGCGAACTCACCCTGAAGCTTCGCGCCAAACGCACCGACGGCATGCTCGCCGCCGATCATTACGCCGCGGGCGAAACCATCGTCAAACGCGGCCAGGTCATCAGCGCGAAAATCAAGGCTGCTCTGGATCAACTGCGGGAAAACACGATGCTCGCACAGGTTCAAAAACCAGGGGCGGTCGCTCAGGCCAAATCCATCGAGGGCTTGAGCCAGATGCAGTGGATTCTCGGCGCGTTCGCGGCGGCGATTCTCATTCTGGCAATCGCCGTCTGGCAGCTTGTCCGACGAAAGACGCCGGACTCGCTCCTGCCGGCGCGGATCGAAAGCGGTCCGCTCGACATACCCGGTCTGGACGGGAACGCGTCGGAGATTTTCTGGCGTCAACGCGCCTTGATTGCCGAGCAACGGGCGCAACAGGCGGAAGCGGCGGCGCGCTCCGGCTTGCTCGCGCACCTCGCGCGCTGGATGTCCGACAAGCTCGTGCGCAGGCTCATTTCACAGCGCACACATTTGCTCGACTCGCAGAACCACGCCGCGGCGGAGATCAATCAACTGGAAGAACGCGTCGAAGGCATCCACACGCGCATGCACGACCGCGTGTTGGCGTACAAACAGCGAATCATGCAACTGGAAAAGCAACTGGAAGCCCACGGCGAAACCAACCGCGAACTGATCAAGGCCGAAATCCTGACGATCAAAAAGCAATTGGAGCTGGAACGGAAGAAGACGGAGGGTCGGACGGAATTGAATTCAGCCTCAAGCAATGGTCTTCACGAGAAGAGACAACACGAAAACGCGCCGTGACGAAGATGAACCAATAACTTAACGCAAAGCTTCAGCGACCGGGCAGACACCGATGGTGTTCGCATTTGTACTCCGTGCGAGATCTGCTCCCGTTCGGACCTTGACTAGGTGGTTCCCTCCAAACCTTGCTGACACAATGACACATCATGTGCACTCACGCGCGTCACTCGTCATCTACGAGATAATGCGCACTTCGCACTGTGCACTTCAGCGGCGAGTATGTGATGACCGTGTGGGGCATGAGTTAGTCGGAGTGGCATCGAAACTGGCTGTCGGAATTCCTTTTGCTGTAACATCGATTACGACTCGACGCAACGTTGGAGACAGTCACAGTCCCCGCCAGGTAATGATGCTCCCTTGCTCCGACTCCGTATATCTCGAAACGATATTGATAACGCCTGGCTCTCGCAAATTCCAAGTGCTCTGCGCCTCGGCAACGCCTATCCCCGGGTATTGAACTCGGTGAATCGGGAATCGTGCTGGAGGGAGGGTAGTCTACGAAAGGAGCCGTAGTGTTGGTGGTCAGCAGATCTGGCAACCGGCGACCCAGGTCACCATAATCCTCTGAGGCTTGCAGTAGACACCCAGTTCGTGGTGCCGGGGTAACGCTCAAGCCTACGACAGCGGCGGCCTTGATAAGCGACTGACACGCAGCTAGTGTGCCTACTGCACGCCCGACAAGGCCGCTCGTAATAGCAGCTATCAGCACAAACCGAAATGCAAACTCGGGTCGTCGGTTTCATTTCAGCCAACAGTATTATTAGGCCAAAGAGTGTGCACGCGGCTTGCACGCGCTGGCTTTTGTAATTCCTTCCTCTACCATGTCTTTATGAAAGCAGACCTGCGAATTTCTATCAAGGATTATCACCGGCACAAACACTGAAAAGCCTGTGTCGCTCCGTGTGCCCTTCTCCACTCGACAATCCTATCTCTGAATGACGGCCAGCCCTTACCCTGCCCGCCGGCTCTCCTGAGTGCGCAATGCCTGCTCGTAACATTCCATCGCTTCATTGAACCGTTCGAGGCGATTGCACAATCCGCCTTTATGGAGATAAGCAATGGTCATCGAATTGTCGGCGGCAATCGCGCGGTCGTAGCACTCGATGGCTTCCTGCGGCTTGCGCAATTTTTCCAGCGCCTCGCCTTTCTTGACGAGTGCTTCCGCGTTGTTCGGCTCAATCGCCAGCGCCTCGTCGAAACTGGCCAAGGCTTCCTCGGCCTTCTCTTCGTTCAAGAGCGATTGCCCTTTCTGCAACAGCTCCGATGTGCGCGCAGCGGGATCGGAACCGGTTGAGGAAGTGAACGTCGCCGCTTCGTGCGCCCTATCAGGCGAAGCCCCGTTTTCACCGATTTCGGCCACCGCACGGTTCGGAAGCGCATTGGCCGTGTGTTCCAGTTCCAGAATCCGTTTCTCCAATCGCTCGATAACCCCAAGCAATCGCCCGCTCGGCAATTCGCCTGCGTTACCGCCAGGGGATCGAACTTCACCCACGTCGAGAGCCGCCAGCGATGGCAGGGGATTCAATCCGCGGCTCGCCGGCAGCGCGGCGGAAAGTTCCGTGAGCCGGTTCACCGTGCGCCATTGAAAATACGCGCTCAACATCACTGCGAGGAAACCTATACCGGCGAACATCGCCAGCACCATCAGCATGAACCGCGTGGTTCCCTGAGTAGCCTCGATGTCGCGGGCGCGCTGGGCGGCGAGAGCTTGTTCGAGTGCGTTGAGCCGGTTCGTCAGTGCCTCGGCGTTCTTTGCGGCGGCTTGCTCGGATTGCAACTGCGCGCGGTCAATGGCCAGTTGCGTCTCGTGAATCTGCTGCTGCAGTTCCAGGTACGCGCGGAGAACGTCATTCGAGCCGACGTCTGTCTGAGCGGCAACGTCCGGCGAGGAAGTGCTGTTCGTTCCTGATGCCGCGGAAAGAATCCTGGGGCACACGAGCAAAAGACAGAGGAGGACAACTTGATTCAGCTTCGGAAACCGCGCGGCACTCATGATATGATTCGGAGAGTGAGCGCTCGCTGATTGGAAGTCAAGAAAGGCATATTCCAATTATTCACTGTGCTGAAGTTGGGAGGAATGCGCATTCATTGACACCCATTGCCGCGCCGTTTAGCTTCCGCGCATGTCTCGGCTGCCGTTCGAACTGTTGCTGGCGCTGCGTTATTTGCGGCCCAAGCGCACGTTCGTTTCGGTCATCACGTTCATCTCTGTCATCGGTGTCGCGCTCGGCGTCGCTGTGCTCCTCATCGTCATCAGCGTCATGAGCGGGTTCGACAAGCAGATGCGCGAATCCGTCCTCGGCGCAAACGCACACATCGAAGTTCAGCAAACCAACAGCACCATGACCAATTATCTCGCGGTGCTGAACATCGTGGCTTCCAACAAGAACGTGAAGGCAGTTGCGCCATACGTTCAAGGGCAGGTGCCGCTGAGAACTGCACCGCAGCAAGGACAATCCATGTTCGTCGCGCCGTTGATGCGCGGCGTGGACCCGCAACTCGAGCCGCGCGTGAGCACGCTGGCGTCAAACACCGTGCAAGGGGAGTTCAATCTCAGCGGGCGCGGTGTGGTGGTGGGAAAAATGTTCGCGGATAACCTGAAACTACGCGTCGGCGACCGCGTGAACATTTACTCGCTCAAGGACCTTAATGAAATGGACAAGAACCGCGGCAAGGAAGGCGCCGAGGCGCGATTGCCGGACGAATACGAGGTGCGTGGCGTTTTCGACGCGGGTTATTACGAGTTCAACGCCTCGCTCATCCTCGTCTCGCTGGAGAACGGGCAGGAGCTGTACAACATCGGCGACAGCGTCCACGGTTTGCGCGTGATGCTTTACGATCCGTTCACCGCGTCCGCAGTCGCGCGGCAGTTGGAAAATACGCTCGGAACGAATTACACCGCGACGACGTGGCTGCAACAGAGTTCGCTGCTCTCGGCGGTGATGGTCGAGAAAAACGTGATGTTTTACATCCTGTTCTTCATCGTCATCGTCGCGGCGTTCGGCATCACGTGCACGCTGATTACGTTTGTCGTGATGAAGACCCGCGAAATCGGCGTGTTGAAGGCGCTGGGAGCGTCGAACCGGCAGGTGATGTGGGTGTTCCTGATGCAAAGCATCGTCGTGAGTCTCATGGGAATCATCGCGGGCCTGATTGTCGGAGGAATCGCCATTCATTATCGCAACGAGTTTCTGGATTTCATGCGGCGGACGACGGGAATGCAGCTTTTTCCCGAAGACATTTACGGCTTCAACCATTTGCCCGCACTAATCGTTCCGGCCGACATCGCGATCATCGCAGGCGGTTCGCTGCTGATTTGTCTGCTGGCAGCGGCTTTTCCCGCTCGCCACGCCAGCCGCATGGATCCCGTGGAGGCGCTGCGCTATGAATAAGAGAGTTTTTGAATTTCGAGTTTTGAGTTCTGACTCGATGCGCGCTCGGTCTCAGTTCGAAACTCAAGACTCGAATCTCGAAACCAACGCAGGAGCCCAACGATGAGTGAGCCGCTTGTTTCTGCCAAAGCCGTCAGCAAGTCCTACGAGCTGGGCAGACGGTCGCTGGCGGTGCTGCGTGAACTCAGTTTGGAGGTCGCGCCCGGCGAGTTCGTCGCTCTGCGCGGCGCATCCGGCGCGGGCAAGAGCACGTTGTTGCATCTGCTCGGCGGATTGGACCGGCCGGATGGCGGCGAGGTCTGGTTCGCGGGCAAAAACCTGGCGAGCCTTCCAGGTTCCGAACTCGCGCACCTGCGAAACTTCAAAGTCGGTTTCGTTTTCCAGGCATATCATCTCCTGCCGGAGATGGACGCGCTCGAAAACGTCTGCCTTCCTGCGCGCATCGCACGCGTCCCGGCCAAGGACGCCGAGGCGCGCGGACGTGAACTGCTGGCGCGGGTTGGCTTGAAGGAGCGCGTGGAGCATCGTCCACCGGAACTGTCCGGCGGCGAACGCCAGCGCGTGGCCATTGCGCGGGCGCTGATCAACGAGCCGCAATTGATTCTCGCGGACGAACCGACGGGAAATCTCGATTCGCGTACCGGCGACGAAATCATCGAGTTGCTGTGCTCGCTCGTTGCCGAGCGGAAGGCGACGCTGATTGTCGCCACTCATGATGCGCATGTCGCTGATCGCGCGCCGAAGACGATTCATCTGGTGGACGGGAAGATCCAAGGTTCGTAATCCATTGAACCATTACATCATTGAATTGGGGCTTCTATCTTCTGTTGCTGTAACGATTGAACGAAAGCAATGAGCCACGATCGTTGGGAACAACGCTACCAGACCGGCGACATGCCGTGGGAAAAGGGCACGCCATCGCCCGGTTTGGTGGATTTCCTGGCGTCGCATCCGGACCTGCCGCACGGAACGGTATGCGTGCCGGGCTGCGGCACGGGCCACGACGTTCGAGAATGGGCGCGCGTGGGTTTTGATGTGTACGGCTTTGATCTCGCGCCGAGCGCCATCCGGCTTAGCGAAGAAAAGACCCGCGCTGCCGGGTTAAAGGCGACGTTTCATCTTGGTGACTTCCTGCACGACGAACCGCCGCTTCAATTCGATTGGGTCTTCGAGCACACATTGTTCTGCGCGATCGACAAGAGCCAACGCGATGATTACGTCCGCGCTGTGCTGCGCTGGCTCAAGCCGGACGGCCAGTATCTCGCGGTGAACTACTTTGTACCAGACGAGGATGATAACCCGCCGTTCAGCACGTCGCGACAGGAGCAGTGGGAGCGGTTTTCTCCTCATTTCGATTTGCTCGCAGAGTGGACGCCGCGCTCGTATCCGAACCGGACGGGACAGGAACTGATGTTGTGGTGGAAGAGAAGACCGCGAGCGCTTGAAAGCGAATGAATCGTTGAAGCCCGTCGCTCGCCGCGATATTCTGCAGAAGCGAAAATCTGAGTGCATTTATGGAACATAACAAATCCTCCACCGCTTCCGACGCTTCGACGCGCCGTGAGTTCATCAAGAAAACCGCAACTGCAGCCGCTGCCATTGCCGCGACCTCGCTTTTGAAAACACCGGTGTACGGCCAGAACCAGGCGCCGTCCACGGGCCGCGTCATTGGCGCGAACGATCGGATTGTCGTTGGTTACATCGGCATCGGCGGCAAGCCGTCGAACTCGCCCGGCATGGGTCTCTCGCACGTTGAAAGCCAGAAGCGCGACGCCGCGGCAAACAATATCGCGCAGGCCGCCGTCTGCGATCTGTACAGCAAGCGCGTGGACATCGCGAAAGAGACCGTTGGCGCCGGCTGCGAAGGTTTTTCGGATTACCGAAAGCTTCTCGAACGAAAGGACATCGACGCCGTGGTCATCTCCACGCACGACATCTGGCACGCGCAGTGTTCGATTGACGCACTCAACGCTGGCAAACACGTCTATTGCGAAAAGCCGCTCACGCGTTATCTCGGTGAAGCGTTCGATGTGGTGGATGCGGTCAAGAAGACCGGAAAGATTTTCCAACTCGGTTCGCAAGGTTGCTCGGCTGCCGCGTGGCACAAGGCTGCGGAGATGATTCAAGCCGGCAAAATCGGCACGCTCGTTTGGGCGCAGGGCTACTACTGCCGCAACAGCGTCGCCGGAGAATGGAATTACTCGATCGATTCCGATTGCAGCGCGAGCAACACGAACTGGGAAATGTTTCAGGGCAAGGTGAAAGACAAGGTGCCTTTCAGCGCCGAACGTTTCTTCCGCTGGCGGAAATACTATCCGTACTGCGCCGGCTTGCTTGGCGACCTGGTTCCGCACCGGTTGCTGCCGCTCATGCTCGCGACGGGCAAACCAGAATTTCCTTCGCGCGTCGTCAGCATCGGCACGAAGAACGTTCATGCGGACAAGAACACGCCCGACACGCCGGAACGCGAGGTGCCGGAGCACCTGGAGATTCTCGCCGAATTTCCGAGTGGCCTGACGCTCACCATCATCACCAGCACGGTGAACGCGAAGAGCCCCGGCTTCGTCATTTACGGGCATCGGGCGACGTTGGAAATCGGCACGTCTGGCGAGCGGCTGCAGTTGGTCCCCGAAAAGGAGTTCGCTGATGAAATCGAGCTTGAATCGCTCGACGGTCTAACCCCATACGAGGACATTCCCGTCCACGAGAAGAACTGGTTCGATTGCATCCGCGCCAATAAACAACCCAACGCCGACATCGAGCTGGCTGTGCGCGCGCAAGCCGTCATTTCGCTGGCGGAAATGTCCGACCGCCTCAAGGTCGCCTGCCTGTTCGACGAGAAGACGCGAAAGATCACGACGGGCGACGGCAAGGAAATTCCGACGATTACCTACGGCACGCTTCCGATGTCGTGAGCTGAATATCAGTGGCAAGTTCGACCTGCATTACCCTCGCGCGTCATGCGATGGCGACGCGGTTTGAGATCGTTTTGCACGGCAAAGATCCCGTCAGGTTACGCGCAGCAGGAGAGGAGGCGCTGAACGAAGTCGAGCGGCTGGAAAAGCAACTCAGCCTGTACCAACCGGCCAGCGAGATCTCGCATCTGAATGCCCGCGCCGCTAACGAATCCGTCCAGGCATCGCCCGAGCTGTTTGCGCTGCTGAAGCAGGCGAAGCAATTGAGCGAGGAAACCGGGGGCGCGTTTGACATCACTATTGCGCCGCTCGTTCGTTGCTGGGGATTCATGGGTGGCAGTGGAAAATCTCCGAACGATGACGAACTCGCCGCCGCGCGGGCCAACATAGGCATGCATCTCGTTCAACTGAACGAAGCCGATTTCACAGTTCGATTCGCGCGCGAGGGCGTGATGCTTGATTTGGGTGCAATCGGCAAAGGCTACGCCGTGGAGAAAGCGGGGGAAATCCTCCTCGAATCAGGCGTGGTGAGCGCGTTGATTCATGGCGGCACCAGCACGGTTTACGCGGTGGGTCATCCACCCGACGCCGAATCATGGCCAGTGGCCGTTGAGTCTCCCAAGAAAGACGAAGCAGCGCCAACATCGGCCGACAATCCTCCTTCCGTCCTGGCTTCCATTCCGTTGCAAGACGAAGCGCTGTCTGTCTCCGCCGTTTGGGGCAAGTTCTTCCAATCCGATGGCCGGATGCTGGGGCATGTTCTCGACCCGCGCACCGGTATGCCAGTGGAAGACTCTGTTCTCGCGGCGATCGTGTTGCCGTCCGCGACAGAAACCGATGCGCTTTCGACCGCGCTTCTCGTTTCCGGCGCGGCGAGTCACGAAAGTATTTTTCAACTGCGACCGCGGATGAGAACCCTGCTCGTCAGCCGCGCAGAACAAGGTTTTCAATTCGAGACCCGCGGAATTCAATTGGCTGAAACCGAATAAATGAGCTTCCTTTTTCCGGTGCGGTAAGAAGCCCGTTGAAAACCGCGCCTTTCCCGACTAATGTCAATTCACGATGGGACTTGCTGATCGCCATTACATGCGACAAGCCGGCCGCGACTTTAGATGGTCGGCGACGCTGACGGTCATCGTCATCAACATTGTCGCATTTGTTCTTCAGAACACCGCATTACGAACGGTGGATCTGGAGAGATACGCCTATTTGAGTCTCGACGGTCTGCAACACGGTTACGTCTGGCAATTGCTGACATTCCAACTTCTCCATCAGGGTTTTCTCCATATCCTGTTCAACTCGCTCGCGATTTATTTCTTCGGAAGGCCGGTCGAGATGGTCATCGGACGCTCCCGCTTCTTCACATTGTATTTTGGCAGCGGAATTGTCGGCGGCCTCACGCATGCGCTCTTTGCGCTGACGCTGCCGCAATTCAACGCCGCGGTGGTCGGGGCTTCCGCAGGCGCTTTCGGACTGCTTGCCGCCTTCGCCGTGATCAACTGGCACGAGCAATTCACGCTGCTCTTCTATTTTATCCTTCCGTTGAGGATGCGCGGTCGGACCTTCTTCTGGGCGGCGCTGATTCTGACAGTCATCAGTTTGAGTATGCCTGGAGGCTCCGTCGCCTACACTGCGCACCTCGGTGGATTGCTGGCCGGTTTCGGTTGGATCAAACTCGGCTGGCATCACGATTACCGGCGGCTGCCTTGGGAAGGTTGGTTCGCGCGGCTGCGCGGCTGGCGTCCGTTCGGGAGCAACCGTTACCGGCAGCGCGAACTGGTAAAAACGCCTGCAGGGAAAATGCATCGTTGGCCGATTTCCAAGGCCGCTGATTCTCCTGAACCTCCCGAGGAGGAATTCATCAGCCGCGAAGTCGATCCGATTCTCGACAAGATTTCCGCGCACGGCATCCAGAGTCTTAGCCCGCGAGAACGCCAAATCCTCGAAGCCGCACGCAAGAAGATGGAGCGCCGGTGAGCGCAGCGGCGACACCGGCCAGTTCCCAGAAACTCAAACCTGTCCGCATGCTCGTGCTCGCGACAGCGTGCTGGGCTGTGAGCTTTCCCGTCATGAAAGCCCTCGCGCTGGAGCAGCAGAAGCTTCTTCCCGGAACAGGCAGTTGGTTCTTCACGTCACTCGGAGTGATGTACCGGTTCGGCGCGGCGGGGCTGGTGATGTTGTTTCTCCTGGGCCGCAGCGCGCAAAGAATCTCGCAGTTGGAAATCGAACAGGGCGTGTGGCTCGCACTCTTCGGCGCGGGCGGAATCCTTTTCCAGATGGACGGCCTTGCCTACACGCACGCCTCCACGTCGGCGTTCCTCACGCAGGGTTATTGTGTCTTTATTCCACTGTGGACAGCGCTGGCCAGCCGCCGCTTTCCGTCATTGAAGATTCTCGTGAGCACGGCAATCGTTCTGGCCGGAGTTGCGGTGCTGGCGGACGTGGACTTTCGCTCATTCAAAGTCGGACGCGGCGAACTGGAGACCATCATCGCCTCGCTGCTGTTCGCTGGACAAATTCTTATCTTGGAACATTCCCGTTACGCGGCCAATCGTCCGATGCAGTTCTCGACGGTGATGTTCTTTACAATGTCGCTGCTCTGCGTGCCGCTCGTGATTGCGACCTCTCCCGGTGCGACTGCGTGGATTCGCGCCTACGCGTCGCCGGCGGCTGGCATGTTCCTCGCGTTGCTGGTTGCGGTCTGCACACTCGGCGGCTATTTGCTGATGAACCGCTGGCAGCGCCTGCTGACCGCGACGGAAGCCGGTTTGATTTACTGCATCGAACCCGTGCTCGCCAGCGCGCTGGCGCTGTTCCTGCCCGGCTGGCTTTCAGACTGGACGAACATGCACTACGACAACGAACAACTTACCATGCGCCTGATTGCAGGCGGTGGACTCGTCACCGCCGCGAATGTGCTGCTGCAATCGCGCTGGCTGGAAAGTTGAGCACGGCATCGGGCTTGTTCGCTCCGAGGCAATTTAGGCTGTCTCCACAAGGTCGGCTATGGCAGAATGGCATCCGATCACATGACAGACCTATCCCGCCGAAGCTTTTTGAAAACTGCCGCCATGAGCGGTGCCACGGTCGCCCTTGCCCGGTTGACGCCCGCTGCGCTCGGCGCGGAACAGAACGGGCGCGGCGCCACCGGTTCGCCGCTCGACAAGCCGATGCGTTGGGGGCAACTCGCCCTCGTGGAAGACGATCCTGGAAAGTTCGATCTGGATTTCTGGCTCGATTATTTCAAGCGCACCCATTGTGAAGGGGTGTGTTTGAGCGGCGGAGGCTGCGTTGCGTTTTATCCAACGCAGATCCCTTTTCACCATCGCAGCGCATGGCTCGGTGACCGCGACGTCTTGGGCGATCTCGTCAAGGGTTGCCGGCGAATGGGAATGATCGTGCTGGCTCGCACGGATCCGCACGCGACCTATGACGACGTCCGCGATGCGCACCCGGACTGGATTGCGGTCGGCGCAGACGGACAACCGCGGCGCCATTGGGCGTCCCCGGAAATGTGGGTGACGTGCGGGCTTGGTCCCTACAACTTCGATTTCATCAATGAGGTCCACAAGGAAATCCTCACCCGGTATCCGGTGGACGGGCTGTTCATGAATCGCTGGGACGGGTCGGGGATGTGTTATTGCCAGCACTGCGTTCAGAACTTCAAAGCCGACACAGGATATGATTTGCCGCGGACGAATGATCCGCAAGATGCGGCGCGGCGCGCGTACATCGTCTGGCGGCAGCAACGGCTGTTTAAGCTTTGGAAACACTGGGAGGATTCGGCGCGAGCCATCAATCCTCGCGCGCGAGTCATTCCAAACATCGGTGGCGGGGCGATGAATCCGATCAACATTGAGCCGTTCGCAGCCGAGGCTCCGGTGCTGGTTTCGGATTTTCAGGCGCGGCACGGCGCGGTGCCGCCCTGGGCGAACGGCAAGACTGCAAAGGAATTTCGCTCGGTGCTCGGGAAGAAGCCCGCGATAGGCATGTTCAGTGTCGGCCTGGAAGAACCGTATCGCTGGAAGGACAGCGTGCAGAGCGCGGAAGAAATTCGCATATGGGCCTTGGACGGCATCGCCAACGGAATGCGCCCGTGGTTCATAAAATTCAGCGGAACGCTTCATGATCCGCGCTGGCTTGGAACGGTTGAAACGCTTTTCCAATGGCATCACAAGAACGAACGGTATTTGCGCCATTCTCCCGAAGCCACTCCCATGTCGCGTGTCGGTCTGCTGATTTCGCCGCAAACGTCCTGGTACTACGGCGGCGAGCGCGCTGGCGAGAAGGTCGAGAATCACATGCTCGGCTGGCACCAGGCTTTGATCGAAGCCCGCATCCCGTTCGAGGTGGTCCACGGTCACCGGCTCGACGCTGGGTTGGACCGTTTCAAAACTCTGATTCTGCCGAACATGGCGGCGCTCAGCGATGGCCAATGCGACCAACTGCGTGCGTTTGTGAATCGCGGCGGCGGACTGGTGGCGACTTACGAGACAAGTCTCTACGACGAGTTGGGAATGCGACGGAAGAACTTCGGCTTGGCGGACCTCTTCGGTGTCGACTGGACCGGGCAAATCGAAGGTCCGATGCGCAATTCCTATCTCAATCTCGAGCACAAAAGCTGTCCGGGCCATCCGCTCCTGCGCGGATTGGAAGATGCGCCGCGAATCATCAATGGTGTCTCGCGGCTCATCGTCGAGCCCCGCCAGCGATTTGATCAGGTGCCGATCACGGTTGTCCCCAGCTACCCGGACCTTCCGATGGAAAAAGTATTCCCGCGGCAACCCAAGACCGACATTGCGGGGGTTTATCTCCGTTCACCGGTTGCTGCGCCGGTTCTTCCGGTCGGCGCTGGCCGTGTCGCTTATTTTCCCTGGGACATCGACCGCAGCTTTTGGGAAATCCTGAACGTTGATCATTTCAAACTCCTTCGCAACGCGGTCGAATGGACTTCGAACGAAAAACCGTTGATCGAACTCACCGGTCCCGGTCTGATCGAACTGACGGCCTGGCACTCGCCGAGCGCGATTGTGGTTCATCTGATCAATCTAACCAATCCGATGTCCATGAAAGGATCCTACCGGGAGTTCAATCGCGTCGGGGAACAGAGGTTGCGTTTAACGCTGCCGAGGGACCGGTCCTCGAAGAAGGTGCACTTGCTGGTCGCGGATCAGCGTCCACGGGTGGAACACCACGGTCGCGATCTGGCGATCACCATCCCTTCCGTTCTGGATCACGAAGTCGTCGCGGTGGATCTGGTTTGAGCGGCAGAGATGGGTATAGCTTCACCACCTCGAACTCATCAAGGCACCTTCACAACCGTTTTTCCCTCTGTAACGCCGCTGTCGTTTGCGGAATCGAACGAGCGAAACAAATGCACTGACAAACGGTGACGTTTCCATTAGTCCTGACGCGGA
The DNA here is from genome assembly GCA_963760675.1 of uncultured Verrucomicrobiae bacterium. Classification (GTDB taxonomy): domain Bacteria; phylum Verrucomicrobiota; class Verrucomicrobiia; order Limisphaerales; family BOG-1460; genus CAVXEG01. The sequence continues at coordinate 96,160 of CAVXEG010000009.1, read as the reverse complement.
ACCCAATATGAACAACAAACTTCACGGGAAAGTGGCAATCATCACCGGAGCGAGCGCCGGCATTGGACAGGCTTGCGCACGGGCGCTGGCTGGCGAAGGTGCACAACTCGTCCTGACAGCGCGGCGCCAGGAGCGACTCGAAAAATTGAAAAAGGAAATCGAAGCGGCGGGCGGCAAAGTCATCACGGTCACCGGCGATGCGCGCGAGGAAGAAACGGCGATCAAGACCGTCAAGGCAGCCACGAAAGCGTTCGGCCGCATTGACATTCTCATCAACAACACGGGCATCGGAAACTACAAGAACCTCGTGGACACCAGCGCCGCCGAATATGACGAGTTGATGGATACGAACGTCCGCTCCACGTTTTTGTTCGCGCGGCACACGGTGCCGGTGATGTTGAAACAAAAGGCGGGAACGATTCTGATGATTTCGTCCATGGCGGGCGTTTACGGTTTTGGCGGGCAGGCGGTGTACTGCATGACGAAGTTCGCGCAGGTGGGTTTCGCGCAAGCGTTGGACCGCGAGTTGCGTGAGAGCGGCATCAAGGTCGGCGTGATTTGTCCCGGCGGCGTGAAAACGGAATTCGCCATCGGCAAAGGCCGCACCGAGCAGTCAGTGAGCGAATCCAACATGCTCGACCCTGAAGATGTGGCGGGCGTGGTGCTGATGGCCTGCATGCAATCGCCCAAGTCACGCATCATCGAAGTGCAAATGCGCACGATGTCGGAATCGCTCGCGTAACGGAGTTATTTCAAAGCGCAGAACAAGCCGCAATGGGAAATGAATTCATATCGAAAATGCCTTACCGCGTAGCCACGCTGCTCTATTGTTTCAACGAACGCAATGAGGTGTTGTTGCTGGAGCGCGCGCAGGAACCGAACCGCGGGCTTTGGAGTCCCTGCGGTGGAAAACTCCACACTGACGCTGGCGAATCCCCCTACGCCTGCGCCTGCCGTGAAGCGAAGGAGGAGCTGGGCCTGAGTATCGCGCCCTCGGACTTGCATCTGACCGGCATCATCAGCGAGCACGGTTACGAGGGACACAGTCACTGGCTGATGTTTCTATTCGAAATCAAGCAGCGCTTGAATTCGTTGCCACCGGCGCACCGCGAAGGCCGTTTTCAATTCTTCCCGCGCGAGAAACTCGCGGAATTGAAACTGCCACGCACCGATTTCGAACAAATCTGGCCATGGTTTTGGGAACATCGCGGCGGCTTCTTTGCGGCGCATTGCCATTGCCATCCAGACGGACGGAACGAATGGACGTTGGAGGATTCCTGGAAACCAGGAGGATAGTTTCGGCATGTCGCATTGTGAATTGATTCGACATCCACCATTCATCCGTAGAATTTTTTTTCATGACTGATGAGCCCGTCATCGATTTGCAGAGCGACCATTACTTCATGGGTGAAGCGTTGCGTCAGGCAGCCAAGGCATACGAAATGGGTGAAGTGCCGGTGGGCGCAGTGGTCGTGCGCGAGGGACGCATCGTTGCGCGGGCATTCAATCAGGTGGAACTGCTCAAAGACGCCACTGCCCACGCGGAAATGCTCGCATTGACCCAGGCTGAAGAAGCGGCAGGCGACTGGCGGCTGACCGACTGCACTCTTTACGTCACGAAAGAGCCTTGTCCTATGTGCGCTGGCGCAATCGTGCACGTGCGACTGGCGCGCGTGGTGTTTGGAGCGAGCGATCCGAAAGCTGGCGCGGCGGGCAGTGCGCTGAATCTTCTTCAATTCCCTACATTGAACCATCGTTGCGATATCAGCGGAGGTGTTCGCGAGGCGGAATGCCGCGCGCTGTTGCAGACCTTCTTTGCGGAACAGCGAACGACCGCGAAGTCCGTCGGGGCAAACGGCAAATCGCAGGCTTGATGCCCGCAGGGTCGCTACTTCAGTGCTTGTCCGAGCGCTTCGCCGTTTTCAACGGTACAGGTTTCTTCATCGAAAGTGATGCTGAGGTGCGCAGGTTCGCTGCCGCCCGTGCCCTTCAAATTTGCCTGTGACGCTCCGGAGGAGGTTTTGCCTGACAAATCGAAATTCAACGGTCGGTTATTCGAGAGCATAATGCCCGCGGTCCCACTGAGTTTTTTTCCAAGCGTAATCACGTTCAAGGTCAGGTCCCACGTCCCATCCATTCCGGCGGGCAGCGCAAGCGAGAAATCTGACGTTCCGCTGAGCTTGCCCATGCCTCGGAAGGTCGCATTGATCTTGCTGTCTCCAATAAGTATGCCGTCTCCGTTGTCGTTGATGTCCACTTCAGCTTTCGTATCAACGTTCAAGGTGAAAGCGATGTCAGGCTTTCCAGCGATCGTATCCCGCCCATCGATCTTCACCGACAAATTGACTACCGAGACACCTCCCTGCCTGCGAATGGATCCCTTCACTTCGTAAGCACCTGCCACAAAATTTTCGCCGATCTGAACAATGCTTTCTCCGGTTCCGGACAACTGGCCCCGGGAATCCTGGCTGATGACGATGTCGAACTCAACAGGGGTCGTCTGGCCGTTCTTATCCGTGTTCACCAACGCGACGTGATAACCGCCGCTCAGGTCCCAGATCGGAAGCGAATTGTCGAAAGGGAAATTTAGCGTGCCGGAAGGCGCTTGTGCACTGCAAAGCTGTGTGGAAACCAGAAGCGAGGACATGACCAACCACCAGTTCTTAAATCGGGTAATCATAATTTGAGCAGAACAACCGAGAGAATGTCCGCAACCCCGAACTTCGTCAAGCAAGGAACCGGAATCGCCGCTTAAGACCGGAACGGAAATCTCATTTTTCATCGCGTGAAACAGAAATGGATTGCCAAGTCATAGGGAGACAGTTAGGAGAAGTGGTGCGGGCGCGCGCCATGTTTTGGATGAGCCGGCGCAAGTCCGGCGTAGAAGCGGGAGAGGTCGCGCCGAGACGAACCCCCAAACAAGTTTTCAGAGATTGGTCGTGTGAACAGAACCGAGTCGAGATACGTCGAGAAGAAATCCTATCTTTCGCGCTATGCGCACGAGCGGGTGGTCGCGGTGCGTGAATCCGAAGATCGACTGGCGGGGGAGTTCACCAGCGAATGGTATCGGGCTGCGAAGGATGATTTGCCGAAATTTATTCCGTTCCTCTCGAAAAAGTGCGGATTGGAGTTCCGCGGGCGTATTTTGGAAATCGGCGCGGGCGCAGCGTGGTTTGGCGCGGAACTGTCGAAGCTGCCGGCGGTGGTGGAAGTCGTCGTCACGGATTTTTCGACCAAGCTGCTGAAGGAACACGCGCCAAAAGTCTTCAAGCTGCTGAAGGCAAACAACGCAAAGATCACGCGCACGCCCGGCGATTTCCACAAGCTGGATTTTCCCGACAGCTATTTTGATTTCGTGGTCTGTTCCGCTGTTTTGCACCAGGCGACGAACATGGTCCGGGCGCTGTGCGAAGTGAAACGGGTGCTGAAACCGGGCGGGCGATTCGTAGCGATTCGCGAACCCGTCTGGCCACTCATGCGGTTAAAATCACGATCTAAAGAGCGGGTTCCACCGGCCCGAATCGGAGTGGCCGCGATGAATTACACGCTGGCGGATTACCGGGAATTTTTTCTGCAGGCGGGCCTGCCCGTTGAGGCCAGGCGCGTCAATCTTTCCCATGGTTTTCGATATTACGTCAACGAACTGGTCAACGGCCTGACGCATGCGCGTTATGCATTTGTCGGAACAAAGCGGGCGTCAAGAATCCGGCCCGCGCGTGTGGTCCGGCCATGAAGGTCAGCGGCTGCACCTACCTGCGTAACGGGCGGAAGCTCGGTTATCCGTTCGTTGAATCCATTCAGGCCGTTCTGCCCATTGTGGAGGAATTCATCATCGCGTTGGGGCCGTGTGACGATGGAACCGAAGAAAAGCTGCGGCAGATTGATGACCCGAAAATCCGAATCATCCCCACGCAATGGAACCAAAACATGCGCAACGACGCCCATGGGGAACTGCCGGCGTTCGTGTGCGGACAGCAGCGCTCCATCGCGCTGTTCAATTGCACTGGAGACTGGGCGTTTTATCTCGATGCGGACGAAATCATCCACGAGAACGAGTTGTCAAAGATTCGCGGCGTGATGGAGAAATATCTCGACGATGCCGAAGTCGAGGCGCTCGTTTTCAATTACCTTCATTTTTACGGCAATCCCAACACGTATGGCTGGTCGCCACGCTGGTATCGCGCGGCAGCGCGTATCGTGCGCAACACAATTCCGTACTGGACACCGAAGGGAATGGGATTCGTAATCCTCGAGTCTCAGAAGCGCGGCCGTTGGCCAAGGGCGGCGCACACGGGCGCGACAATTTATCATTATGGATGGGTGCGCAGCAAAGAGGTCATGGACGTGAAAGTAAATGAGGTGCGCAAGTACGGCCGGACGCAGTCGCACGTTCCGAACGATTACGCCCAGGTTGATCCGTTAACACTTCGTGAATTCACAGGAACGCACCCCAAAGCCGTGCAAGCGTGGCTCCCGCCGGCAAACGGAATTTTCAAGGCCGACCCCAATCATCGTCTCACCTCACGGGAGAAGAAGCATCGATTGATGCTGCGGTTCGAGCAACTTCTCGGAATCGAGTTCAACAAGAAACATTACAAAATCGTTCGCTGACGGTCCTCGTGCAGGGCTGTTAAAATCTTCTGTCTGCTGGTCCGCGGGGGGTGATCCTGTGACGGTGGATTTGCAGGGCTTCCGGAGGGGAAGGTTGAACGAAGTCAGAATTCAGAGTGCAGGTTGATTTTTGCAGCCTATCTCCATATTAGGCCTCAGTCCGCGCTGACAAATGTCGTAATATCATCTGCGATGAACATAGTCTGCGATAACCGGCCACGCTGATCATCTCCACCTTTCCCAGTGAAAATGATGACGCCTCTGTGCCCGGCAAGCGCCCCTCCCCATACGACCTCCGTCTCTTCCGGACGAACAAATATCATCAACGACGGGTCGAGCTTCTGAATCTGGGTAGCGCCGCAAAGGTCCGACCACAAAGCCCGGTGCTCCTTCTCGTCCCAGAGATTCTTGCCCGGACCGGGAAGCCGGCCTTCCGGCCGAAGGCGCTCCTGTGCCACCCGCGATATCCTCCGCCACTCATCAGCCGTCAGGACAGTCTTGGCATAGTGACGGAAGCCACGGTGAAAAAGGTTGGAAGGACGTAGTACCGATGCTGGCGACGAACAGTAATACCGCCAACGACAACATCACGCCAACAGCAACCGAGTCACGTTTCGCCAGAACTGACCGAATCCAACACCAAGCCAAGGCAACCGGACAAGCAAACAACAAAAGGAATGGGATCACGCTGGCCGGAAGCATCGGTGGAACCACCCATAACGAATTAGATCGTCCTTCAAAGTATGGGATGACCAATGCCGAAACGAAGGAGATAAAGGCAATGAAAATCCAAACGGCGGGAATTCTTGTTTTGGCGCATTGTGTTATACTTCTGAGGCCTAACATCCAAGTAGACCGCGGGGCTTGCAGCCTATCTCGTTTCATGAATTGACATTATTCTGGACGCAAGTTTCTGCACAACAAAATTTTCGTCGGGAAATGATCACCTCATTCGCTCCGTCAAAGGTGGCGAAGAAATCTCCGAATGCAGCGCAACGAAAGCGCATCACCAACGTGTCTCTACTGAAAGTCGTGCATGCTCTGCTCGTAGGACAAGCGGGCCATGATTTCTTCGGCATGCTTGATTGTCTCGGGCTTTAACTCAATGGCGTAGCCTCCCACTTCCCCCCTGCGGACTTTCAAGCTCTCGGGGTCTGTTCGCGATGACTTGCTTTGCGACAGCTCCTGCATTTGCATTTCACGGAAGCTGCTTTTTCGCACGATCTGGTCCATATCCGCATCTTCGGCCAGGTCGGGCCGGACGAACGCGAGTAATCTCGCGATTTCGGCAGCGGTATCCGCCTTCAGCTTTTCATAGGTCGTAAAAATCACGCCATTTCGATGAGCGAGCAGCTTCGACCATTCAAGGTTGTAAACGCAGATCTTTTCAACGCCATACCTCGGCGAGAGCGCAAACTCGTCAATGTTGTCGGGCGGAACGCGTTTTCTCAATTGCATCCAGAGCTTCCTGAACTTTGACCAGTAGGGCACTTCTCTCTTGTGCATCTGCCAGAAATTTGAAACCGCCGTGTCGATAGGATGGCGGTGCAGGAAGATTATCTTCGTCGCCGTGTATTTGTGCTGCTTGAACTTCAAGTCCCTAAAATGGCGGCCGACATGGCGTCCACCTGTCCCTGCGCCTGCATGCTCCGCTTTCACGTCGGCACCGGCGATTTTGAAAATCTGTCTCAACCAGGTGCGGCCTGATTTCGGGTAGGAAATAATGAGCGCGTCCGCTGTCATTGAATATAGTTATGCCGAACGAATCACGACGAGAGCGCCGGATGCGGTAATCTGCGGACGCGGACGCGGTGACTCAAGGGAAAAGTCCGAATGATTGGAGAAACGGAGCGATATTCTTCCACCGTCACGCGGCGGTTCGGTCGCCGATTGGGCGCTTCGCGTAGTCGCGATAATTTTTCCAATAATGCCACCGGTTGCACTGCATCCAGAACCAATGCCTGATCCTCTCTTTCCGCCCAAATTCTGTGGCGTGGAGCAGTTGCTCTTTGCGAGCCGGCGGGACGCCCAGTTCATCGAGCCAGCCACACAGCAATTGAAAATGCTGTTCCGCCACCGACTGGTGTGCGGCGATGATGTTTCTCGTCTGTGTCGGATCCGTATCGCGTCGGTACAGCTCTGAGCCGTCCAACCCTTCAATGGGTGAATAGACGAAACACCAGTCCTTGGTCCAGACGCTGAGACAACTGACCTTTCCACCACGCGGATGACAGCCGCCCACCGCGAAAGACCGTCCGCCTTTTTCGCCATGAAGCCACGAAGCGAAGGATTCACCCTGAAGCCAGGCCGGCATCGGAATTTTCGCGAAGTCCAGCAGCGTGGCGGTGAAATCCATCGGCTGGCAAATCCCGCGGATCACCTGGCCTGCTGCGACGCCATGCGGATGTCGGACAAGCAGCGGCAGATGTCCGAGTTCCTCGTAAATCGGGATGGGTTTCCCGATTTTTTGCCGCAAAGGTTTTCCGAGCAAACCGTGTTCGCCAAAGTAGTAGCCGTGGTCCGAGCAAAAAACCACGATGGTCTCATCGAGGAGATTTTGCTTGCCGAGGTGTTCGAGAAGTTTGCCGACCCAGTGATCCGTTTGCGTGACCTCCGCTTTGTAGAGACTGCGCATGTTGGCGAGGTCCGCAGACGAGTAACGATCGGATTTCCCAGCATGCGGCCAAATGACCGTGTCGCCTTGCGCATCCCATGGGTACGGTTCCAAAAAATGCTTTGGCGCGTCCCACGGTTCGTGCGGGTCGAACGCGTCAATCCACAGGAAGAACTTCTTTCGCGATACGTCGAGCCATTGCATGGCTTCACGAAAGACTGTTTCCGTCGTATTCGTGCCGCGCTGTTGATACCAACGGGCGTTGCGTCGGTAGCGCTTCAAGCGGCTCGGCGACGGCTCCAACTTTTCAGGCGCGCAGGGCAGCGGAATCATCGGCATGGACGAGCGGACAAACGAATCATGCGCCTGTCCGGGAACATCCTTGACGAAATCGAATCCGCGCCCGAAACGAAACCCGACATTCATCAAGTGCGGATTGTCGGCGATCAATGCAGTGGCGAAGCCGTGATGCCTGAACACTTCCGCCAGCACCGGATAATGGTAGGGCTGCGGCCCCCAATCCATCAGCGGAAACGTGACGCGTCCGCTGAACACCTCGATGCGATTCACAAGAGTCGGGAAGGAGCAAAGCCAGAAATCCTCAAAGTGCGCGCTCTCACGGGCCAGCCGGTCCAAATTCGGGGTGCGGACCGCCTGCCTGCCTACGAACCCCAGATGGTCGTAGCGAAATGTGTCCGAGCAAATGACGATGATGTTCACGTCAGCAGTTTAAGGCCCGCTTCTGTCGTTCCGAGTCACGCTAAAACTGTGAAACGAGTTCGCGTGGCCGGCTTCCCGCGGGAAGCATCTCAAAGGTGTATCCGAACAGTTCGATGTCACGTTGAAAATGTTTCGCGACGAAATCGCGGGTGCGGTCGTTGTAGTATGTCCGATAGTCGCGATGCGATGAAATATTGGCGCGCGGCAACTCGGCGGATATTCCGAGGCGTTTACAGACTTTTGCGAAGTCTGCCTCCAGGCGCTCGAAGTACCCGATAAAATCCACCAGCCAATTCCCGCGGCCGTCAGTGACGTAGGTATGTTGGTGCATTTTGCCGCGGCGGATTTCCCATTGGAGATATGATTCAAAATCGTCCAATCCTTTTACGAACTCGTGTCTTGGATGATCTGTGGTGCGCAGCAGATACGAATAACGTGAAACCAGCCGGTCCCATGGATTGCGAACGAAGGCGAACTTAAAGGCAGTGCCGTAAAAACGGTGAGGAAGGCAGCGTTTAATGGAACGCGCCGCCACATGTTCCGGAAATTCCAGCGCGTGACAGGTTCCCAACCAGCGGTTCAGCGGACCGAGCCAGACCAGCCGTCGCCGCATGCGGCTTTTCGCGCTCTTCAAAGCGTAAGGCTGAAGCGCAAGCTGAATGCTTGAACCAGCCGCTTTGTCGATATGAATGAAGATGAACGGCGGATTGTGCGACAAAAGCATAACGGGCGCGCCTGGTTGGCTTTCACAATCTGCGTTCCCCCCGCGCTCGACTCAAGGAAATACCTTCGCGACCAGAAAAACACTCGCTTTCTGCATGTGAGCAGCCAACATAATGAGTGACGAATGATTAAGTTTCTCCAGAGACTCTGGATCTTTGTGCGCCCGTATCGAGGGCGGCTGACCATGGGATTGGTCTGTGGGATCTGCTTCGCTTTGTCAAACGTGGTGCTGGCCGGCGTGTTGAAGGTGGCCGTGAACTTCGTTTTCCCGGGAGAGGCGGATACTTCCGTGCACCGGAAACTAGCGAACGCACCGGCTTTCGTCCGCTCCACAGTGGAGTATCTCACCGCGCAGTTGCAGAGTTTTCTCCAAGCGTCGTCATCCAAGACACCGATCGTTCTCGTCATTTGCCTCATTCCCGCAGTGATGCTGGTTCGCGCGGTGTTCGCCTATTTGAACACCTATTTGATGAACTGGGCGTCGGTGCGCGCGATTGCGGATTTGCGCGTGCGATTATTCAATCATCTTCAGAACCTGCCGCTCGGGTTTTTCCACCAGGCAAGCACGGGCGAATTAATTTCGCGCGTCACCAGCGATACTCAGCAGTTGCAGAGCATCATCGGCAATTCATTCGCGTCCATCTTCCGCGATCCGATCATGATTGCTTTCATGCTGGCGTACCTCATTTTTCAGGCGCCAGTGCTCACGCTGGTTTCAATTATTGTCCTGCCCGCGTGCATTGTGCCGATCACGGTTTACTCAAGGAAGGTCCGGCGCTCGGGAAAGGCAATGCAAGCGCACGCGGCCGAGATGGCCAAAGTGATGCACGAATCATTCACCGGCAATCGCGTCATCAAGGTGTACAACCTGGAGGATGCCGTGGTTGAGCAGTTCCGGCACGCCACGCGTAAATATATTGGCCATATCATGCGCGTGGTCCGTTCCAATGAAATCCCCGGCAACGTGATGGAGTTTCTCGGGTCAGTGGGTGCTGCGCTCGTGCTGATTTATGTGGCGTTTCACGGGAATTCGAATCCCGGAGATTTTTTCGCCTTCATCGCGGGTATTTTTCTGATGTACCAACCAATCAAATCGCTGGCCAAGATGCACAACCAATTGCATCAGGCCCAGTCCGCCAGCCACCGGGTTTTCGAATTGCTCGATACTGAAAGCACGATTCGCGACCCGGCGTCTCCCGTCCGGCTCGAAGCGACCGGAAAGGACATCCGATTCGAGAACGTGGATTTCGATTATGGCGAAAAGCCGGTGTTGCGCGGAATCGATTTGACAGTCAAGGCTGGCCGACTGGTCGCACTCGTGGGCAGCAGCGGTTCGGGGAAGACGACCCTCGTGAATCTCCTCCCACGCTTTTACGAACCCCGGGGCGGCGTGGTTCGGATAGGGCAAACGGACATTCGGCAAGTTGCGATCAAGGAATTGCGGCGGCAAATCGCCGTTGTCACGCAGGAAACGATTTTGTTCCACGACACCATTCGTCACAACATTGCACTCGGAAATCCCGGAGCGACCGATGCCGAGATCGAAGCGGCGGCGCGCCACGCCAATGCGCACGAGTTCATTATGCAAAAGCCGAACGGTTACGACTCGGTTGTCGGGGAAAAAGGAGTGGCACTCTCCGGAGGACAGCGGCAGCGCATTGCAATCGCCCGTGCAATCGTGAAGAACGCGCCGATTCTCGTGTTGGACGAAGCCACCAGCGCGCTGGACACGGAATCGGAACGCGCGGTGCAAACGGCTTTGGAAACACTGATGCAGGGCCGCACCACCATTTGCATCGCCCACCGGCTCTCAACGATACAGAACGCAGACCTCATCGTGGTGCTGAACGAAGGCAGAATTGTTGAAACGGGAACGCACGCGGAATTGGTCCAAGGCGGCGGAACGTACCAGAGATTGTATGAGCTTCAATTTCATAACGGTTCGGCCCGCATCGCGCCGCAACTTTCTACCGAAGCGGCTGTTCTAGAATAAAGGCAGGAAGATTGCTGTTTGCTGAACGGGTTGAAACGGGGAAATAATTCAGGCAATTATAGAATGATGCGGAATTCTTCAAAACTCTTGGCGGGTGCGGCTGTCCTGGCTGCGATTGTTGCCGCGGGATACTTCGTGTATTGGATTGGCACCAGAGAAACCCAGGGGTCGCCTATCCGGCCCGCGGCAGAAGTCGTTACTGTGACACCCGAACACGCCGTGCCTCCCGAGTCTCGCCCGATCCTTCATCCCCGTACAAATATTTATCAGCCACCTCTTCCGATTCCAGCAGTGGTGACCAATCCGCCACAAATCATTCCCCCCATCGTCGCCGTTGCGCCGACAAATAATCCGGGACTGATCACGAATTGGGAAGACAAGGTGGATGATATTCTCGGGACCGAGGGTGATGACACCAACAAAGTTCACCAGCTTCTCGCAATGTTTCCACACCTGCCTCAAGATGGCCAGACGGAGGTCGCGCAACATCTCTCGAACCTTGTTTCCGACGAGGACTACAAAGAGATCATGCCCTTCCTGCTGAATACGAATCTGCCCGAGCCGGTGCTGGATGCGTTCTTCAATGATCTGCTTAACCGCCCAAACTCATCAAAGCTGCCGCTATTGCTCGATATCGCACGCAGTCCAAGTCATCCGGAAGCTGGAGATGCCAAAGACCTGCTTGAGCTTTATCTTGACGAAGATTATGGCAACGATTGGGCAACGTGGCAGCAGAAACTACAGGCATGGCTTAGGGAAAATCCCAATTGAGGTAGGTGAAATGGGGAGCGCCGCTTCGGTATCGGCGCGTTCACGATTCTCTTGTTCACGCGGGCATTTCGCGTATCTTCCCGCAAATTTGATAAGGACAAACTGAAATGGCTGAGACAATTCCGTACCTCGATCTGCCTGCGCAATTGCGAAGCATGCGCAAGGAACTCGACGCCGCAATCGCGCGGACCATGGACAACTGCTCGTTCTGCCTCGGAGCGGACGTGGTTCAATTCGAAAAGGATTTCGCAAAATTCATCGGAGCAGAACATTGTGTGGGCTTCAACAGCGGCACTTCAGCTTTGCATCTGGCAATGCTGCTGTTGAACGTTGGACACGGCGATGAGGTCATCACCACCCCGTTCACTTTCATCGCGACGAGTTGGGCGATTTCGTATGTGGGCGCCAAACCCGTTTACGTGGACATTGATGACGCCACGCTGAATCTCGATCCAAAGTTGTTGGAAAGGGCCATTACACAGCGCACCAGAGCCGTCATGCCCGTTCATTTGTGCGGCAACCCTTTCGACGTGGACCCAATCCTCGAGATTTGCCGCAAATACAGGCTGCCGCTGGTGGAAGACGCAGCGCAGGCGCATGGTGCGACATACAAAGGCAAGGTGGTTGGCACATCGGGAGCCGCATCATGCTTCAGCTTCTATCCGGGCAAGAACCTCGGTGCGTGCGGCGAAGGTGGGGCGCTCGTTACGAACAACGAGGCCTTCGCCAAGCGAGCGCGAGCATTGCGCGAGCACGGCTCAACGGTTCGTTATTATCACGACCAAATTGGCTACAACTATCGCATGGAGGGAATTCAGGGAGCAACCCTGGGCGTGAAGCTGAAACGTCTGGCTGAATGGACGAAGCTCCGCCGCACGATTGCACACACCTACCATGATCTCCTCGCAGACACGCCGCTCCAATTGCCGCGCGAAACACGTTCATCGGAGAGCGCATGGCATCTCTATGTCGTGCGTCATTCACGGCGCGGTGAATTGAAGAAGCACCTTGAAGGTCATGGCATCGGCTGCGCTCTGCACTATCCATTGCCGCTGCATCTTCAGAAATGCTACGCTTCTCTCGGCTACAAGGAAGGCGATTTCCCGAACGCCGAAAAGGCCGCGCAGCAATGTCTCAGTCTGCCCATTTATCCTGAGTTGACGGACAAGCAGGTCCAACGCGTGGCAGATGTTATCAAGGATTTCTTTCGACGGTAACTTCCCGCAGCGGGAACTCCGGCAGATGCCATGCGTTCTCCCGGTCATATTTGATTGATTTTCCGCAAGCGATCGATCCAAGTTGGGAACTATGAATCAACTTCTGCTGGCAGCCGCATTTTGAACATTATCCGCTGAGAACTTCCCAAAAGATGATCGTCGTGTGTCGGATTCTGGACTGAAGATTCATCGGCTTTAATGTGCATTCTAATTACAGGAGTCTGCGGATTTGTGGGGAGCACCCTGGCGCGAGGACTGATTGAGAACTCGCCCGACCGGGAAATTTACGGCCCCGACAAGTTCTTGAGCGCCGGAAGTGAAATCAACCTCATCGCGTGTGTTCGAAGGGGACGCGAGGGTTCGGGATTCTGGATCACGCGGAACGGAATGGGGATGGACTATGGAATGGAGTGGTCTGAATGAACGTAGCTGCCCCAATTCCGGTAACAGCTAACGAGACCAGGCCGCTTGGCATGAAACGTCAATTCGCCTGGAGCGTGGCCCCGCTTTTGGTGCTGAGTGTCGTTAATCTCATTTCAGTGCGATGGTTCTTTCGGTATCTCGGAGATGAGATGTATGCGCTATGGGGATACGTAGCGACATTCGGAGGCATTTTCGGTTTCGCCGATCTCGGACTGGGTGTTGCGGTGGGCCGGTACATAGGAGTGGCGCTGGGCAAAGGGGATCAACAGGCGCTTCGAGAATATTGGGGCACGGCCAACCTGGTCGCGTTGCCGTTGTTGGGATTGATGGGAATCGTCTTTTGTGGAATCGGGGTGCTGTTCGGACCGCATTGGTTCAATGTGACGCCCGGCAACGAAAACCTGTTGCGTGCGTGTTTTATCTGCGGCGGCTTCACGCTATTCTTCAATTACTACGGCCAATTCTGGCTCATTCTTTCGCAAGCGCATCTGGACTTTAGATTCATAGGCATTTTGCGCACCTTGATAACCCTGTTTCAAATCCTGCCTGCCATTCTCCTCGCCTGGCTTACGGGTAACCCCTTCTGGATAGTGTTTTGGGGTGCCATTATGAGCCTGCTACAATTGCTCATCTTTATATGGCATTCACGCAGGTGCTTCGATTTGGGCATGGAATTATCATACGCTCGACGCGCGCGCGCGCGCGAAATGGCATCCTATGCATTCAAGACATTCGCCAGCATGGTCGCCGGCTCCTTTTTCGGATCAATTGATGGTTTTATCTTGGGCAAGTTCGCTTCGACGTCTGATTTCGCCAATTACACGAATGGCGCGGCGAACGTCGGGAAGCGGCTGCAAAATCTCGGGGTCGGAGTCATGGGGCCGGTTTTTCACAACACAACACGAGCTTTAGGCGGCGGACATGAAAAGAAGCCGGCAGCCATTTACAACGAGACATTTGATTTTGTTTTCAGCTGGTATCTTCTTGCCGCGATCGGTGCAGCGATCTGGCATCCAGTGCTACTCAGAATTTGGCTCGGAGCAGACCGTGGGATGCAGGTGTCTCCGTTTTTCACTCCCGTCGTGGTGGCGTTCTGCCTGACTGCGATTTCCAACATTTCCGCCGCGCAGTTGGGTGCTTTGAATCGGGTGGGCACATCCCTTGGGTTTTCCGTTGCTGCCGGACTACTGACTGCCGCTGGGGTCTATATCGGCTGGCGGATGGCAGGTGTTACGGGGGTCGCGTACGGCTTTCTGTGCAGTCGAATCGCATTCCTCGCACAGGACCTTTATACGATCATATTGATCAAAGCCGGCGGGTGGTTAAGTGCGCGAACGTGGATTCAAATTGGAGGACAGATTTTCGTCGGGCTTTTCTTTGCCTGCGCCTATTTTATTTTCCCGAGTAATTCCAACTGGGTGGTAATTCCGGCGCTCTTGCATGGATGTCTTGTGAGTGGCTGGCTTGCGCGACGCTATGTCCGGAAGTTCATTTGGAATCAGTTTTTCTTTCAGGTGGCGCAGTCATGAGCATATTTCTAAGCCGCCGTGCAGACGTTTCACCTCAGAAAATCCAAGCGCTCGGACGTGCACTGGCGCAGTTCTACATGTGCCCGCCGCGAGAATACTACGAAATGGCGGACAGTTCTGCGGGGCGATACAGTGCTGAGGAACTACCGTTTCATTATGATATGGTTCAACACATCGTTCCCGGAATGGCTGTGCTGGAACTCGGGTGCGGCACGGCTCATTTATGTCCTTATGTCGAGCAAAGGGGTGGGACCTATAGCGGGGTAGATTATAGCCAGGATCTGTTAGGACGCGACCGCGTGCGGCATCCGAACGCCAGATTCTTTAACGTCGGTGAACCTCTTGATCGCCAATTCGATTTGGTTGCGAGCCTCTACGCAATCGAACACGTGGTCGATCCTGTGGCGTATTTGGAGCGGATGTGGAGCCTCTGCAAACCCGGCGGATTTCTGGCGGTCATCTGTCCTGAGTTCGTTCAGAGTCCGGGACTGCCGCCGAGCGTTTTCTACGGGACAACTCCGCGCCGCTTGCGGGACAAAGTGAAGACCGCGTCTCTCACAGATGCCGTTCGGCATATTGTGGACTTGAAAATTCGAGCACCTATATGGAAGAATCGGATTCTTTCGAGTCCGCCAGGTTCGTTCTGGATGAATCTTCTGCCGTCAGTTCTGCACGGTGCGAGTTATACAATTGACGCCGATGCCGTGCATCTCGTTGGCCTGCGTGATCTGCTTTGGTTCTTCGGGCAAAAAGGGGCGCGAATCGTGCAAAGCTCAAGCGGGATGCGCGATGTCCGATCGGAGATCCTGCAGTTCAACTGTTATGCGCTTGCGAAAAAGCCGTGATGCTGGTTGCGTTGACGCTGTCTTATGCGCCTGAAATCTCTATCTGGAAAAGTGACTCAACTCCGTCGAGCACGCTTTTCTTTGTGGACGGCTTTCTTGATGGGTTGGCTGCGACGGAAAGGAACTTCCGTCGTGCCTTGCATTGTCCCCGGTTCTGACAGGCTACTTTGGGTGCCATTGAAGGATTTCTACGAATCTTATTGGTTCTTTAACGAGGCCAGACAGGGCTGCCGTGAAATGGATTTCTTTCTCGGCCAGCTTGGGAGCGATGAAGTGTTATACGACATTGGTGCTTTTCGCGGAGCGTACTCTGCATTCGCCGCGCTTCAACGGTTAAAAGGGGGTTTCTGTCCATACGTTTGGACCTTTGATGAAAAGCGTAGAATCCCTCCGGCGCATTGTGGAAGTAAACCAGGTCTCCGACATGAAGATCAATGCCGTCGCGGTCGGGAATTCAAAGTCGGTCACGGGCGGTGTGAACCAGCAGGATGAAATGTTGCGGCTGGGAGATACACATGCGTCGTCAGAGTGCGGAGAGTTTCCTGCCGTCTCGCTAGACCACTACACCCGGACGAACCCTCCGCCAACGGTGACGAAGATAGACGTGGACGGGTTTGAAATATCGGTTTTGCGCGGAGGTCGGGAATGTCTAGAAAAGCATCGTCCGCGGCTTTGGCTTGAAGTGCATCCGACCTATTTAAAGCAGCAAGGACGCTCTGCGGATGAAGTGCTGCAGTTTTTACGGGAGAATGGCTATTCAATTTCGTTTTTTGACTATTACCATAGCGGGAATCCGGAAATACCATATCACGTGTGGCGTAGATAAAATTTGGAGTGAAGATCGGTTGCTTTCTCAACAGTCTCGAAATTGGTGGTACTGAAAAGGCGGCTTGCCGTTGGGCGATCGGTTTACATAAGCGTGGCCATGCCGTCTCGGTTCTTACACTGGCAGACGGTCCGAGGCGAGCTGAGCTTGAGCAAGCGGGATTAACTGTGCGCACAGTGTCCCCCTCGCAGAACTCAGTGGGGAGGGCTCTTTCCGATCTCACGCCGGAAATCATCCATGCGCATGCTCCAGGATATCCACATCCAGGCGATGTTTTAGGGCAGGCACTCGCTTCTCTTCCTGCAAAGATTCCAGTTGTTCAAACGAATGTGTTTGGCCGTTTGGAAAATCCACGCGAAGACGCATGGACTGACTTTCGATTGTTCATCTCTTGGACTAGTTGCGTGCAAGCGGCGCGACGCGCTTTCAGGCCGTTGATCGGAAAACTTTTTTCGCCGTTGCAGTGTCGCTGTTTATCCACTCGATCCACTTGACCCGGTTTCCCCTGACAAAGAGATACGTTCCGCAATGCCATCGGGGTGGCACCGGACGAGATCTTGTTTGGCAAGCTTTCGCGACCGGATCCCCAGAAATGGACCGATCTGGTGCTGGATGCCTTTCGGATCGCGATGCCTCTAACCTCTAAAATCAAGCTGTCTGCTTCGCGAGCCCCCCCAGAGATTTCAGAAGAATTGCGACGTTCGCCGGATTCCGGTCGTTTTGTTATTCTGCCTGTGACGTCCGACGGTGAAGAATTACGGCAAACGCTTTCGGCGCTGGATGTTGTGCTGCACACATCTTTAATCGGAGAAAGCTTCGGATATGGAATCGCCGAGCCAATGAACCTCGGGAAACCGGTAATCACGCATTCAGTTCCGTGGGCTGATCAAGCGCAAATTGAGTTGGTCAGAAATCCGGCGAATGTGGGTTCGTTGCGAGCACGCCCTCGGCCATGGCCGAGGCCATTCTGAGGTTGGCGCGCGATTCGGCTTTGCGGGAGCGCATGGGGCGCGAAGCTCAACGGCACATCCGGCATCTTGCAGATCCGGAGGTTTCCACTGACCGCATTGAAGGGCTGTTCGGAAGCCGTGCTCGACCGGACAGGAAAACCCATTTTTGTATCAAGACCTGGCGATCGCCAAACGGACGGCGGCATATTTGGATGCCCACCAGTTTGGTGACTACGTTAAAAGAACAATTGACACTTCGGCTTCGCTTCTATTGCGTTCAATTTCACCTGTGGCGCGAAGCGATACGTCTTCGCCGGGCAAGAAAAGGCCTAAGTTGTCCTGAATCACTAGTCGTTGCAGTGTCTACAACTATGCCTCCCTTGTCTCTGGTTGTATGCGTTCACGGCGAGCGCGATTTGCTCCAGCGGTTAATAGAGAAATCGTCCGGCTTGTATGATGATCTTGTCGTCGTTCATGATGGACCTGATATAGCAAACGTTCGACAGATAGTCGAAACATCTGGCGGCAGATTCTTCGAACATCCACGAATTGGATCAGTCAAGGGCCAGAGTCCCTTTGCCTGGAAACAGGCAGCTCACGATTGGATTCTTCGTTTGGATGCGGATGAAATTCCGAGCGATGAAATGAAGACATGGCTTCAGCAGTTCCGGAAACATGAGGAACCGGTGGCCGAAATTTCAGGATTCACCTGTGTCTGGCCGGTCTGGAATGGCACTCGGATGATCACCAGAAGATGGCCTGCGGGACGAATATTCCTCTTCAACCGACACCGGGTGCGGTTTTTCGGGTTGGTTGAACAATCGCCGGTTCCCGACGGCAGATATGAATCCTTACCAATGATTCTGGAACATCGTCCGAATCGGAGGTCTCATAGCCTTCGGAATGTATTGCTTCGACGCCAGGCTTACGCATGGAGACGATTGATTGTTCGCGGCTTGAACGGTAAACCTACTGATCTTCCTTGTTGGCGTTGGGAAAGTCCAGAGTGGCCCAAGACTTGGGAAGAGGTGAGGGGCCACCCTTTTCGGACTGCTGTTCGCAGGCTGACCATTTGGACACTTAGAACGTTGCGAGATCAATGGAGGTCTGAAGGACGAATTCTTTTGGGCCCGGCGGTCGCGGGTCCTGTGCATCATGCTTTGATCTGTGTCGGGTTTTGGTGGCAGCAACGTTGTGGTCAATCTGAAAAGATTTGCGCACACGAGCGTAAATAACCGCTTGCATCTTCAATCCCTAGGCTCGTAGCGTCTACTGATGATACTGGAGCGCTTGGATGTAAATGAATGTGCTGACCGTTTTGCTGCGAAGCTGCATCGGAACATTTACGATTTCGTTCTTTCCAGGATGTCGGCAGATCAAAACGTCCTTGAGATCGGAACGGGACTCGGGGCTTTTGCAAAGGAACTGGCGCCCCGAGCCGGCAGCTATACAGGAGTCGAGTATGATTCTGCCGCAGCCGAAGAAACTCGCAGGAAACTGCCTGGCAGTGCAAAGGTCATTCAAGCGGATGCCCGCGATCTAGCACTGGACGAAAACGTGTACTCCTTCATTGTTTGCATCGAAGTGCTTGAACATCTGGGTGACTACCAAGCTGGTCTTAGAGGCATTCATCGATGTCTCAACCCCGACGGGATGGCAATTATTTCTGTACCCTACCGGCGAATTGGCGGCAGAAGTGCGAGCAACCCCTATCATATTTATGAACCAGGACAGAACGAGTTGACCTCAGCATTAAAACGGCTTTTTAAAGAGATCGAGGTTTATTATCAGTATTTTGAAGAGACATTGTGGATGACAATCTCCCGCACGCTGCACATTCGGCGTTGGGTTGGATTGGATCGTCCCTATGCGGATTTGGCCTCAGGTGATCCAGGAGCTTTGTCGAAACTCCATATCTCTCGCGAGCCGGGGGGGCAGAAACTCGGTATAATTATCGTTCTGACCGGGAAGAAGTGATGCGCTGTGGCTGAAAGTTTGTCGAGCGATGCGCCGCAGTTCTTATGAGGCAAACCTGTCGGATCTGTAACAATATCGGCGATTATCGTCATTTTGCCTGCACCGAGAGAATGTTCGGGATGAGTGGCAGCTTCGACTATTTCCAGTGCAACGAGTGTCGGTGCGTGCAAATTTGCGAAATTCCAGATGATATCGGCCGTTACTATCCTCCACATTACTACAGCTTCCATCTGCAGCCTTTTCAGCAGACAGGTTGGAAAGCCAGATTGGCGGGCTTGCGTGATCGCGCCCGACTCACAATGCCGGAGCCGTTTCGCTCATGGATTTTCAGAAGACATTCAGCCCGTGGGGATATTGCCTCGCTTGAGGAAATGCAACTGCGCACCAGAATGCGAATACTTGATCTCGGTTGTGGTCGGGGACAATTGTTGAGCATTCTCCATCGAGCTGGATTTCGCCGCCTATGCGGAATTGATCCTTATCTCGCTGGAGATCTCGAAGTGGTTCCTGGTTTGGTTGTCCGCAAGTTGGCGTTGGAATCGCTCGATGAGGAGTTCGATCTCATCATGCTCCATCATGTCTTTGAACACATCCTGGACGGACAGACCACTTTGCACGCTTGTCGCAAAATACTTGCCCCACAAGGCCGGATTCTCATCCGTGTGCCGACGGCCGAAAGCGCCGCTTGGGCAATTTACCGGCAGAATTGGGTCCAATTGGATGCACCACGACACTTTTTTTTGCACACTCGACGAAGTCTGGCAATACTGGCAGAGCAGACTGCATTAGAGATTGATCGAATTTGGTGTGATTCTTCAAGTTTTCAGTTCTGGGGAAGTGAACTGTACTGCAGAGGCGTGCCGTTGTTCGATACGGGTGGCAGGCCTGCATCACCTGAGCAGCATTTCTCTCATGAGCAGCTTAAGGAATTTGAGGCTAAAGCAGCGGTTCTGAATAGGACGGATCAGGGCGATCAGTTCGTCGCGATTTTGCGGTCGACACGCACCTGAGACTTTTGCCTTTGCGCCAGACGAGCGCGGGAAACCAGCTGCCGAATTCTATTCCATAAAATGGAACCAATTCTTAGCGTGTTCGGGCCTCCTATGCGAGTAATCCATTGAAGTGCGGCATAACGGGCGTTAGGAGCGGTTGAATGAGTAAACAACCAGGCATTATACTTCAGCATTCGTCGGTTGAATTCGCGCGAGTCGCGCAAAAGCAAACGTGAAGGAATCGGGCTGGTCTTCAGAAGCTTGGTTCGTTCAAAAGGAATGGCAATTCTTCTCTCGTGTAGAAGGACGGCCAAATTCCGCTTCCGCTGGACGTTTTCCAGTGCCCATTTCCAGCCTTTGCGTTCGACGCGAGTAGAACCGCGATCGGAACCGTAATGTGTCCGGGAGGCTGCCACTTCCGAGGCTGACTGCGCTCCACCAAAGTGCAGGGCGAGGCGAAACCACATGTCCCAGTCGCCGGTTAAGAATGATGCCCGGCGAAATCCCCCCAAGCTTTGTGCATGTCGCACACAGAAGACCTGTCCCGGAAAGAACAGAAAACATTCATCGGCAAGTCGTTTGAGGTCCAGATCCTGCCAGTTGCTTTCCCAATTTACAGTATCCGGCGGCTCGATTCTGTCGTCCTCAGAAACTTTCGCGGCGCGCCCGAAGTACAATCCTCGACCTGGTGCGACCGTTGCCAACTTAAACATGGTCTCGACAAAATTCGGCCGGAGAAAATCGTCATCGTGGAGAATCGAAAGCCAAGGGGTCGAACAGTACTCCAAGCAGGCGTTCCAATTGTCGAAAAGACCGCGATTTTTGGAATTACGCATGTAAACGATGCGATCCTTGAAGTGGGTTACAATGAAGTCGCGCAGAGATTCGTCCGGGCCACAGTCCTCCACCACCATCACCTTCACAGGGACCGTTTGATTCAGGGCACTGTCAATCGCTTGGAGGACGTATTGCCGGCGGCTGTAAACCGTGACCGCAATAGTGATTTGCTTTGGTGAGAGTTCCACGAATTGTTCCTGCTTTACCGGGATGCTCCGAGAACCTCGCGATAAATTTCGATATGCCTCCGCGCGATCGACTCGGGATGATATTTCTGAGTCAGCGCAGGCGGAGCATTCTCAGGCCGCGCCAGATTGCAGCCACCGGAAAGCAGCCAAGAGCGAACCGCCTTTTTCAATGCCTCCCATTCTTGAACGCCGAAAATCTGGACTCGATCCACGCCATCCGTTATCTCGTGTATGGCGCCGACGTCGGAGGCAAAAAGGTACAACCCGCGAGCTATCGCTTCCGCAAAAACAAGTCCGAAAGATTCTTCGCTGGAAAAATGAACCATTGCCGATGCCCGATCGAACAAGCCGCAAAATTCCGAGTCATCCATGCTTTGAACGTGTTCAAAGCCGCCCAATCTCTGGTTTGCCATCTTGAGCATATCCTCGAACTTGGCTGCATAAGCCGAATTGGGGGCGGAATGCCCGACAAACAACGTGTCAAAATCCAACCCGTCATCCCGGAGTGATTCCAACAACGAAAGCACCTGTTGCTGGCGTTTCCGTTCACTGATGACTCCGACATTGATCAAAAGTGGTTTTTTCAGTGCTCGAGATTTTTCCCTTTGGTTTTCAAAAAACATCTGTTGAACGGCACATGGGACAAGCCACCTCTGTGCGCCGTATCTACTAACGAGGTTCTGAACATATTCCGAAATGCAGATGATCCCCCGTGTTCGGCGGAGGGCGAAGCTTTCGACTCGTGCCGCGAACCAGTAGAAGCTTCCAATGCGAGCTTGATGTAATTGCGCAAGGGCATGCATGTTGCCATAGATTGTGATTGCGTTCGGGAATCCAGAAAGGGCGGCGTTGATTGCGCAGTCGCGTTCAGATCCCAGACCATTAACAACGTCCGGTCTTATGTCGCGTAATTTCTTTCGTACCGCGCGAATGCAACCCTGATATCCAGTGCGCATCCAACCAATCCGCGGCACCACCAGACCGTGGTAAGTAATGTTACGCGCGATTTGATCGGGCGATTTCACGGGTTTCTTCAAGCAGGAGATCACATGCACTTCGATTTCCGGCAAACGGGCGAAACCTTGAAGCAACGCTTCTGGTGCGAAACCCATCACAGGATACTCAGAACTGTAATCGCGCCGGTCTTCTCGCAGGTCGGTAGTAAGAATAGCGATTCGCATGAGGTTATCTGCTGTACCAGAGTTGGCGCCGGTCAACCAATTGATTCAATCGACGGAGACATTGCTTGGTAAACCACTGGAGTCGGCCAGACGGAAAAGCTTTTCCGCTGGATCCGGCATCGACGTGGATGCGTGGCTGTGTTTTGAAACAACGTAATTGTCTCCCTGGCACGCATTTCAATTTGCGAAATATCACTCGTTCGATCCAATCCCCCGTTCGGTCGTCTGCCTGTTGATAAAGTCCATCCAGATGGGCCTGGTAAAAGCTGTTTCGAACAAAAAAAAGGTACGTTCGCGCCATTGAGGACCTTGGGACCTGGTCAATGACGAGCGAACAGGCATCTTCCCGCGCGCATTCATCCAAGATATTGCCCAGATTCAGCACCAGGTAGCGTCCGGTGATTTTCAGCCAACGTTCCGGCGGTTGTCGTTCAGAGGTTAACCAGGAATCAATCATTTCGAACTCCTGATAACCTTTGCCGCGTTCGGGATGTGTCGAGGGTTTAAACCGTCGAATGTGCAGTCGTGGAGATTCAGCAAACTCCGGATGGCGTTGGAGTGGATAGTCGGAATTCTCAAGAAGGATCACCGGGCCGAACTGTTTGCAGAACTGAAGCACCTGCCGGTATTCCGTCAACCGCTTTTCCGTGCTTGCCTCGGCGGTGCCAGCTATGTTGGGAATGATGGTTGCCGTGAGAACAATCGGTAGTTCTGAAGAAAAGGACATTACTCAATCTTTGCCAATCGTGAGTTTCCGCGCGATTTTTCCGGGCAATATCCGGAGAATCAGTTCACACAACCAGCTTGGCGTGTATCTGGCAACAAGTTCAATTGGTTGCCGCCGCATGCGCCTGAGCGCCCGCGTTGCAGATGCGAGGCTGGCGGGAGACGGCTGAGGTTTCATTTTGCGGGCGTGAAGAATGCCGTAGTTGCTGAGATCAAAAACTTGTGCTTCCCAATTATCCAACAATGCAACGTAAGGTACGAGCCATTTCCCTTTCCGCGTCCGGGCGTCATGCGACATAAGAATGCCGCCCACGCGGATGTAGTCAGACAAAATACGAAATTCCTCGATTTGTTCCAACGGATTATCACCACCGTCCAAAAAAGCTATGTCAACCTGTGCGTCTATGGGAAGACTCTTCAGCCACTCGGGCAGCACTTGCGTTGAGAATCCGAAGAGAGGAGTAAATCGATCGGAAGCCCCCGGGGCCGCGGCACGAATGTTGGCAATCATCCTTTCGTAAATAGTCTTGTCTGCTTCGATGCCCCAGAGGTGTCCCGCATCGTTTTCATGAAGCGCACGGAGGATATGAAGGGTGCTGCCACCGCCGAGCCAAGTACCGATTTCGATCACAATCTTCGGCTTCAAGGGCATGTTCCGAATGGTATGTGACAGCAAATCGCGTTCGCCTGCAGAAAGCTGCCCGTCAATGGTGGCATTCATCACAGATCCAATAAACAAGAACCAAATCCTGTCGGAGTATTTCCATTTTCGATTGAATGGCGGGGAACTTTATAATCAGATGAGAAGTTGCGTCAAGCGAGGTGGCGGATATTGGGGAGTGGAATATCATAAATGCTGTTGCCCCACGACGCCGGTATCCGTAAGCTCGTGCAAGTTTTTTATGTTCTGTTGAGAAAATCGCGTTTCGTTCCTGATGAGCAATCCTTCCACAATTCTTCGTTCGCTGACGATTTATGTGATATGCGTCCCGCTCGCCATTTTTGTCGGATATCTGCTGAGCACTCCGCTGACGTATTCCACGATTACCGGCGTGGGATTTGTGGTATTGATCCTCGCTGTACCGCTCCTGCTTCGCTGGCATCATCCCTTGCTGTTCGTCAGTTGGAACATGGCATTGGTTCTTTTTTTTGTTAAGGGCCAACCCAACTTATGGCTGGCCATGGTTCCTTTGAGTTTGGGAATTTCTGTGATGGAACGCGCATTGGACCGGCAAAGGCAATTCATCAACGTCTGGCCACTGGCGTTGCCGTTAATGTTTCTGGTTGCAATCATGCTCGTTACCGCCCGACTGACCGGCGGACTTGGGCTTCATACCCTCGGATCCAGCGTCTACGGCGGAAAGAAATACATTCTGCTGCTGGTTTCCATAATGGGCTACTTCGCATTGACGGCTCGGCCTATACCAGTTGAGAAGGCCAAATTGTATGTCGGACTATTTCTTCTAGGCGGATTGACTAGCATGATTGGCGATTTGTATCCGATCTTTCCGCCATGGGCGCAATTCATCTTTTGGTTTTTTTCTCCGAATGGTGAACTCTTTTCGGATGACTTCGTATTCGGGGTCACCCGATTAGGAGGACTGGGAGTAGCGGGTTCGGCGGTCTGCTATTATATGCTGGCTCGTTATGGAATTCGGGGAATTTTTCTTTCTGGCAAGATTTCGAGGACGGTTGTGTTCCTCCTGATCTTACCCGTCGGTTTGCTTGGCGGTTTCCGTTCCGCAGTTCTTACATTTATACTAATATTTGGAGTCCTGTTCTTTCTGGAAGGCCTGCACAGAACAAAATACCTGGTTGCTTTTGGAGCGGTCACAGCTATCGGTTTCGCTTTGCTTATTCCCACAGCGTCAAGGCTGCCCTTCACGTTCCAGCGAGCTCTGGCGTTTCTGCCTCTACAACTGGATCCTATCGCCAAAGCGTCAGCCGAGGACAGCCTCCGCTGGCGCTTTGACATGTGGGAGGCGGTGTTGCCCCGAGTGCCTAAGCATCTGTTACTCGGTGAAGGCTATTCCATTGCGCAGACTGATTACAATACAATGATGACAAGAGGGACGGCCTTCCAGGCGTTTGATCCAAGTGAGCAGGGTCTTGCTTTGGCTGGAGATTATCATAATGGATTTCTTTCCATTGTCCTTCCATTCGGAATTTGGGGTATCATCGGCTTTTTATGGTTTGAACTTGCGGCACTTTGGGCCTTACGAGCTAATTTCCGGTTTGGGGATCAATCACTCAAGACGGTTAACGCGTTTCTGTACGCAGAATTCGCAGTCCTGGCAGTTCTGTTCTGGATAGGAGGATCATTGGCAACGAATATGGCTCAACTTGTGGGGTTGCTGGGCGTTGGCGTGGCTCTCAACGGCGGCGTCGCACGGCCAATCAAGGAATCTGCACTTGCGAAAACCGAGACGCCCCGCCTGCCGCGTTTTCAATCGCGGTTTAGCCCAAGTTTTCAGAGGTAATTTTGCAGTGAAGCAGATAGTGTTTGGCCGCGTGACCGATGCAATGCTGTTAACCGGATAAGTTGTCGAGTTCCCCTTTCCGGTTTTGTGCTCGTATTCTCGGCTGACTTGGCTTGGTTTGGCGATGTTGAGGAGCAACCTTGAAGCGCAGAATTCATCGGCTTTGAGCAGCGTTCTGCAAGCCTTTTGACTTTTGCTGCTAAATTGGGTTTGCTTCACCTGCTACAATGAACCCGCAAATCAGCCTCACGTACTCCCTCGCCGATCAACATTTTCATCGAACCAAATCCATTGGTATTCTCAATTTCTCCGTGGATTTTCTGAAACACGTTGCGCAACGTTCCGAAGTTCGGCAACTGACGGTATTGAACAACTCAACGTTGCTCGATCGGGTCAATGTGCCAAGAGCGGCGAAACAAGTGGTCTCTAACCAGGGGATATCGGGTCGACTAGGGCGTATCTGGTGGGATCAGGTTGGCATGTACTCGGTAGCACGCGAGGCGGGCAATGAATGGCTCTTCTTGCCGAAGGGATTTGCGTCATTCATGCGCAAGTGCCCTACAAAGCTATCCGGCTATCTAGCCGACATCGTGCCGGAGTTCTATCGCCAACATTACCCGCGGACGTTCTCGCAGTTCGAGACGTGGTATTTCATTTTCGGAATCAAAGCGATGCTGGGTGCCGCGAGTGTCGTATTCACCAATAGTGATTTCAGCCGAAGCGAGATCGCCCGGCTTGCCCGTCAACGTGGCTGGCCTGAGCCGCGACTCCGCACCATGGGAATCGGATTCGATCGCCCCTCAACCATCCGGGAGAAACAAAATGTGATTGTTGTGATAGCGAGTCCGCTGCCTCACAAAAGAACCGCCATGGCGATTGAGCTTCTGAGTCATTGGCAAGAATCGACCAATTATACCGGGCAGATTTGTTGGGTTGGCCGTCTTCCGGCCGATCATAACTTGCCGCCATTTCCTAACTGGCAACTTCATTCACGCATGGAGGAGACTGCCTTCCGCACGCTCGCTGAGACTGCCAAGGTTCTCATCTATACGAGCGAGTATGAAGGATTTGGAATGCCGCCTGTCGAGGCTGTGCTCAGCCATACGTGCCCGGTGTTTTCCTCCATTCCGGCAACTCAGGAAGTCATGGGGAAATGCGGTTGCCCATTTGTAAACAACTCTTACGAGTCATTCTCGAGCGCACTTCAGAACGCCCTGCAGACGAGCCGAGACACACTCGAATCTTGGGCTACCCAACTGCTGACCAGACACAATTGGAGCAGAGTGACAGATGTGTTTGTTTCGGAACTCGCCAATCTGACGAGCGCTGCGTGTAAGAATCGCGGCTCTTGAAGCTGACTCGGAAATATCGACGATATCGGCGCAGGGAAGCCTGATCCCGGGCGGCAGATAGAATATGAACTCCGTGGTCTTGCTCAGTCTTTCAGGAAGTTTCCTTTTTCATTGCGCAACTCAATTTCGCAATGGTTAACTACTCACAGCATTCAGCGCATTCAGACAACCATGTCGGATACTGCGTCCTTGTCAGACTCTTCGGCGACTACCATTCGCCCGCATAATTCTTTTGTTCAGGGATTGGGATTACTCGATTCCACCATGATTGTCGCCGGATCAATGATCGGCTCAGGCATTTTCATCGTGTCAGCGGATATTTCACGTCAGGTTGGTTCGGCGGGCTGGCTCCTCGTCGTGTGGCTGGTGACCAGTGCGCTTACGTTGGTGGGCGCGTTGAGTTGCGGTGAATTGGCGGGAATGATGCCGCGTGCCGGCGGAATCTACGTCTATTTGCGGGAAGCGTTCAGCCCGCTTTGGGGTTTTCTCTTTGGCTGGACGCTCTTCCTCGTCATTCAAACCGGCACTATCGCCGCAGTTGCAGTGGCATTTTCGAGGTTCCTCGGAGTTTTAGTCCCGACGATCTCACCGACGCAATGGATCGTTCCGCCGATCAATATCTCCAGTTCTTATGCGGTCAGTCTCTCAACACAACAGCTCATGGCGGTCGCTGTCATTCTATTTCTGACCTGCGTCAACACGCGAGGTCTCAAGCTTGGCAAACTCGTTCAAAATGTTTTCACCTCGGCAAAAACACTTTCGCTCGTAGCGCTGGTCGTCATCGGTGTTTGTATCGGCCGCAATGCAGAAGCGATTCACGCCAATTTTCAGCATTTATGGATGCCGCAGGACGTGACCACAATCAAATCTGATCTGCCATGGCTTTCGCCGACCTCTGCCATGACGACTTTGGGATTGCTCGTTGCGATTTGCGTCGCACAGGTTGGCTCGCTGTTTTCCGCCGATGCATGGTTCAGCATCACTTACATCGCGGGCGAGGTGAAGCAGCCGAAGCGTAATATTCCATTGGCGTTGTTCTGCGGCACGGCGCTGGTTATGACGCTCTACGTGTTGGCCAATGTGGCCTATCTATGTGTGCTGCCGCTCGACAGTATTCAACACGCTGCAGATGATCGCGTCGCAACCGCTGCCATCGAAACCATTTTCCCCGGGACCGGTGTCGCAATCATGGCAGTCGCCATCTTGGTTTCCACTTTTGGCTGCATCAACGGGCTTGTATTGGCGGGCGCGCGCGTTTATTACGCCATGGCGAGCGATGGCCTGTTCTTCAAATCCGCTGGAAGGCTCAATAACCGCCATGTTCCTGCGGTCGGACTTTTCCTTCAAGGGATTTGGGCCGCCCTGCTCGTCCTTCCGCGCACGCGTTTGCACGGTGCGGCGGGCGCGGAAACCTACGGTAATCTCTACAGCAACCTGCTCACCTATGTCATTTCGGTGGAACTGATTTTCTACGTGCTGACCGTTGCGGCTGTCTTCGTGCTGCGCCGCAAGCGGCCAGACGCTGAACGGCCTTATCGCGCATTTGGGTATCCATTGCTGCCTGCGCTGTACGTTATTGGAACCTTTGCCATTATGTTTGTGCTGTTCGCGTATCAGACACAGACGAGCTGGCCTGGTCTCGTCATCGTGCTCACGGGATTGCCGGTTTACTTGTTATGGCGCCGACGTAACGCAGGAGTCGTCCGCGAAACAACCACGTGATGAGGTGCGCTTCCAGACATTTGCTTGACTTCCGATTCGACGTCGGCCAAAAACCGGAGCCAACAACCAGATCGCCCGTCAAAATCCGAGCCTCATGAATTTGTTTCGCCGTAAAAGCATGGCCGTTCTGCAATCCGAGGTGCAGGCGGATCAAAGCCTCAAACGCGCATTGGGTCCGGTGAATCTTACAACTCTCGGCATCGGTGCCATTATTGGCGCGGGCATTTTCGTTCTCACCGGTCAGGCAGCGGCACAATATGCAGGGCCGGCAATCGTGTTTTCTTTTATCCTCGCCGGAATCGCCTGCGCTTTTGCTGGATTATGCTACGCGGAATTCGCGGCGATGATCCCGATATCCGGTTCGGCGTATACGTACGGTTACGCAACGCTGGGCGAATTCGTCGCTTGGATCATCGGTTGGGACTTGATTCTCGAATATCTTTTTGCCGCGTCAACTGTCGCCGTTGGGTGGTCCGGCTACGTCGTGTCCTTCTTATATGATTTGAACATCCATATTCCGCCCGCATTGTCGGCGGCGTACGGAACGCACCTGATTGAGGTCCCCTCCACGCTTGCCACAGTGCTCAAGACCAAAGCCGGTTGGACCGCTATCAGTCCGACATTAATCGATCAAATAAGCGCAGCCGGCACCGATCCAAATTCGCTTGGTCATGCCTCAGCCGTTTTCAATTTGCCTGCCGTCTTCATCATCTTGCTTGTGACGGTGCTTCTTGTCATTGGGATCAAAGAGTCCGCAGCTTTCAACAACCTGGTCGTCGCAATCAAACTGTTGGTGATATTTGCCTTCATCAGTATCGCTATCGCCTACATTAATCCGGCCAACTGGCATCCGTTCGTGCCGGACAGGACAGCGGCTGGCCAATTCGGCTGGTGGGGGGTATTACGCGCAGCCGGCGTAATCTTTTTCGCTTACATCGGATTTGATTCGGTATCTACCGCCGCGCAGGAAGCAAAAAGACCGCAACGTGACATGCCCATCGGCATATTGGCTTCGCTTGCTATTTGCACGGTGCTCTATATCGTCGTGTCGCTCATCCTCACGGGCATCGTTTCGTATACCCGGTTGAATGTTCCGGCGCCGATAGCTGTGGCTGTGGATTCTCTCGGACCGAAGGTTTCGTGGATGGCGCCAGTTGTGAAAGTCGGGGCCATCGCAGGTCTCTCTTCCGTGATTCTGGTGATGATGCTTGGACAACCGCGAATCTTCTACACGATGGCCAAGGACGGTTTGTTACCGCCCGCGTTCAGTCGCGTGCATCCTAAGTTCCGCACGCCATGGATAGCACAAATCCTCACAGGCGCAGTTGCCATGGTGATCGCCGCATTCCTTCCGATTGGCATCCTTGGCGAACTGGTATCCATTGGCACGTTACTCGCATTTGCGATTGTTTGCGCTGGCGTCTTTGTGTTGCGTTTCACTGACCCTCAGATTCACCGTCCATTTCGTGCGCCCGCGTTTTGGTTTGTCGCTCCTCTCGGGATCATCTTTTGTCTCGGATTGATGGCTGGGTTGCCGCTGGACACTTGGTTGCGGCTGATTGTCTGGATGGCAGTCGGCTTTATTGTTTACTTCGGATACAGCCGTCGCCACTCGAAAGTTCAGCAGATGGCCAGGGCATCGGGAAGTCCGGCTTCGCCGAACAACGCTTAATTTAAGGCCCGCTGCGCAGCACGTCCGGGACTTTCGCTCCATTCCTTCAAATTATTATTTGACGAAAGACCGATCCATACCTACCGTCCGGTAAGTTTTTTATGACGGGCAACGGAGCCAATTCCGAAACGCGACAGGAGATTCTGCGCGCGGCGCTCAAGCGCTTTGCGCATTCCGGTTATGCAGCCGCGTCGGTGCAGCAGATTGTTGACGACGCGCGCGTGTCTAAGCCGGCGCTCTACTACTATTTCGAAGACAAAGCCGGATTGTTTCAGGCGCTCGTGGACGAGGCACATGACGCCCGGTACCGATTGATGCAAACGGCGGTGCAACGGTCCTCAGATCTCAAGGGCCGGTTGGTGGAAATCCTGGCCGCGCAATTCGAGTATCTGAAGAGGAATCGGGAATTAATGCGCATTGCCTTCGCCACGGCATTTGCCGCGCCGGGCGAAGTGCCTGAGAGCCTGCGTTACTCTGAGAAGTGCGAGCGGAATTTTGAGTTCATCCATTTGCTCATGAAGAAGGCGCTTGCTGCTGGAATTCTGGATCGACGTTTTGACAGTCGCGAACTGGCTTACGGTTTTTACGGCCAACTTAACGCGTACCTCGCGTCTCACTTGCTGATGCCGGATTGTGATTTGGACAAACGCACGGCACGCCGCATAGTGGAATTATTCCTGGCAGGGGCGGCGGCAAAGAAGAAGACGTCCTGATCCTCCGAAAGGCTTTCCTGAGGGAAACGAACTATGAAAAGAAAAATTATCACATCCATCTTTATGGTTGTGCTGGTCGTCGCCGGACTGGCGAGCGTGAAGACCAACCAGATTCAAAAGATGATCGCGAGCGCGAAAGCGCAGGCGCCGCCGCCAGAATCCGTCTCGTCTTTCGTCGTGCGGGAAGAGACTTGGCCGGACATGCTGGAAGCAATCGGTTCCATTAGTGCGGTGCAGGGCGTAACCGTCGCGCCCGAAGTCGCGGGTGCTGTGAGCGAGATCACTTTCGAATCCGGAGCAGTCGTCAACAAAGGTGACGTGCTCGTTCGGCTCGACACCTCCTCCGAGGAGGCGCAGCTCAAAGCCTCCGAGGCGCAATTGGATTGGGCCCGAGTAAGCGCAGAACGCGCCCGTTCGCTCAGCACGGATAGTACCCGTGTCTCAATCCGAACTGGACCAGGCGGAGGCCGCGTGGAAACAGGCGAAGGCGAACGTGGACACAATTCACGCCGCCATTGAAAAGAAAACCATTCGCGCTCCATTTGCCGGCAAACTCGGCATCCGGCAGGTGAACCTTGGCCAATACCTAGACGCGGGAAAGGCGATTGTTTCGCTTCAATCCCTATCGCCGATGTACGCGAATTTTTCCCTGCCACAACAACATTTAGCGCTGCTTAAGACCGGAATGCGGGTTCTCGTCTCGATGGATGCTTACACGAATCAAGCATTCGAAGGCGTGCTGACGGCGATGAATCCGGATTTGGACTCCTCCACTCGCAGTGTGATGTTGCAGGCCAGCCTGGAGAACACGAATCTGCTGCTTCGGCCCGGCATGTTCGCGAGAATCCAGGTACTGCTGCCTTCCGCGCAAAAGGTGCTCGTGATTCCTGCCATGTCCGTTCTTAGCGCGCCGTATGGCGATTCCGTGTTCGTGATCGAGTCGCAGTCGGCAACGAACAACGTACCCGCAGGTTTGGCAGTGCGTCAACAATTCGTCCGCACTGGCCGCGCACGAGGGGATTATCTGAGTGTGCAGACCGGCCTGAAGCCCGGTGACCGCATCGCCAGTTCCGGGATTTTCAAATTGCGCAACGGCGTAAATATCGCGGAGAACAACGAGATTGTCCCCAAGACAAGCGAATCACCGCTCCCCGAGAACAAGTAATCTCCCGGAACCCGCATGAAGTCGTTTACTGATCTGTTCATCCGTCGCCCGGTCCTCGCTATTGTGGTGAACCTGGTGATTTTGATTGCCGGGCTGCAGGCCATTCGCACGCTCAGCGTGCGCCAGTATCCGCGCAACGAAAACGCGTCCATTACGATTACGACCGTGTATGTCGGCGCCAGCGCCGAGCTGGTGCGCGGTTTCATTACCACGCCGCTCGAACGCGCCATCGCGGCCGCGGATGGCATTGATTACATCCAATCGAGCAGCACGCTCGGCCTCTCCACGATCACCGTCCGCCTGAAACTCAATTACGACGCGACCAAGGCACTGGCGCAGATCAGCTCCAAAGTGGACCAGGTCCGGAACGATCTCCCGCCCGAAGCCGAGGTCCCCATCATGAACGTGGAGACCGCTGATTCGCAGTTCGCCGCCTGTTATCTGCGATTTTCTTCGGACATTCTGGAACCCAACCAGATTACCGATTATATCGTCCGCGTTGTCCAACCACGGCTCTCCGCCATCGATGGAGTGCAACGAGCTGATATCCTCGGTGGGCGCACGTTCGCGATGCGCATCTGGCTCAAGCCGGATCGCCTCGCAGCACTGAATATCAATCCCAACCAGGTCCGCGAGGCACTTGCGGCCAACAACTTTCTTTCCGCAGTCGGCCGCACCAAAGGTTCTCTCGTGCAGGTTAACCTCACGGCCAATACCGATCTCCGTTCGGCAGACGAATTTCGCAAGCTCGTCATCCGCCAATCCGGCGATCAACTCGTCCGGCTCGGAGATGTGGCGGACGTGGTGCTCGGCGCGGAAGATTACGACTCCGAGGTGCGCTTCAGCGGTCAGCAGGCCGTTTTCATGGGGGTCTGGGTGTTGCCCAATGCGAACACGCTGGATGTCATCCGCAAAGTCCGGGCCGAGATGACTGCAATTGAAAAGGAATTGCCCAGCGGTATGAACGCAGGCATCGCCTATGACGCGACCAAGTACATCGAAGATGCCATCCATGAAGTGTTGAAGACGCTATGCGAAACGCTGGCGATCGTCGCCATCGTCATCTTCCTGTTCCTCGGCTCTGTTCGTTCGGTGGTCGTCCCACTGATTGCAATTCCGGTGTCGCTCATCGGGGCGGTGTTTCTCATGCAAGTCTTCGGCTTTACCTTGAATCTGCTAACGCTGCTCGCAATTGTGCTTTCCGTAGGATTGGTTGTGGATGATGCAATCGTCGTGGTCGAAAACGTGGAACGCCACGTGCGCGAAGGACAGTCTCCCTTACGCGCTGCGTTGCTCGGGGCGCGCGAATTGATAGGGCCGATTATCGCGATGACCATTACGCTTGCGGCAGTTTACGCGCCGATTGGATTGCAGGGTGGCCTTACGGGCTCGCTGTTCCGCGAGTTCGCTTTCACGCTTGCGGGCGCGGTGTTCATCTCGGGAGTCGTTGCGCTGACACTATCACCATGGATGTCTTCAAAGCTGCTCGATGCCGGGCGCGAGGAGCATGGCTTCGCCGGACGAATCAATCGGGACATGGACCGGCTGCGCCGCGCTTATGGCCGTGTGCTCGATGCGACGCTGTCGGCGCGACCGGCGGTTTACATTATTTGGATTGGACTGAGTTTACTGGCAATTCCCATGTACATGCTGGCGCCAAAGGAGCTGGCACCCACAGAAGATCAAGGTTTCGTCATGGGAATCGTCGAGGCGCCGGCGGATGCAACAATTGATCAATCTTCCTTTTACACGGAAGCAGTGAACCGCGAACTCATGAGCGTACCGGAGGAAGACGAGACGTTCCAAATTACATTTCCCGACAATGGATTTTGCGGAATGGTGATGAAACCCTGGGGCGAGCGGAAGAGGACAGTCTTTCAAGTCTTGCCGGAGGTTCAGGCCAAGGTGAGCAAGGTCCCTGGCGTCCGCACGTCGATTGCGACACCGCCCGCGCTCCCTGGCGGTGGACGATTCCCCGTCGAAGTCGTGATCGCGTCCACAGCCGATCCGCAAACAATTCTGGCGTTTGCCGAGCAGATGCAGCAGAAGGCCGCGACAAATGGCATGTTTGCTTTCCCGCCGCTCATTGACACCAAGATCGACCAACCGCAGGTCGAACTCGTGCTGGATCGGGACAAAGTCGCTTCGATGGGATTGAACATGGCGATTGTGGGGTCGGACCTGGCGGCGCTGGTCGGGGGCAATTTCGTGAACCGTTTCAATTTCGAGGGGCGCAGCTATAAAGTCATTCCGCAGATCAAACGGATGGATCGGCTGAACCCGAGCCAGTTGGAGAACACGTACGTGAAAGGTCCAAAGGGCGAACTTGTTCCCGTGAGCACGTTTGCCACGCTCAAACGCTCGACCGTGCCGCGTTCGTTGAATCGTTTCCAGCAACTGAATTCGGTCGCGATCAGCGGCGTGGCAATTCGTCCATTGGAAGAGGCACTCCGGTTTTTTGAAAACGAAGCCGCGACGACACTACCGAAGGGTTACAAACTCGATTACACCGGGGAATCGCGGCAACTGCGCGTCGAAAGCAACAAGTTTCTGCCGGCTTTGTTGCTCGCAGTGACATTGATCTTCCTGGTCCTTGCCGCCCAGTTCAACAGCT
Organism: uncultured Verrucomicrobiae bacterium; assembly: GCA_963760675.1. Taxonomy (GTDB): domain Bacteria; phylum Verrucomicrobiota; class Verrucomicrobiia; order Limisphaerales; family BOG-1460; genus CAVXEG01. Next base: position 61,319 of record CAVXEG010000009.1, on the reverse strand, counting down.
TCCGCGACCCGGCCATCATCATTTTCGGCTCGGTCCCGCTTGCGATGTTCGGAGCGTTGACCTTCAGCTTCCTCAAAATGCCGAACCCTAACATGGCGTATTTCACGGACGGCTGGACGACGACCTTGAACATCTACTCGCAGGTCGGGTTGGTGACGCTGGTAGGGCTGGTTTCCAAGAACGGAATTCTCATCGTCCAGTTTGCGAATGAACTTCAACGGACTGGCCTGCGGAAACTTGAAGCGGTGAAACAGGCAGCGATGGTCCGGCTGCGTCCGGTGTTGATGACGAGTGCGGCCACAATCTGCGGGCATTTTCCGCTCACGCTGGTCAGCGGTGCGGGCGCTGCCGCGCGCAATTCCATCGGCATCACCATTGTCGCAGGGATGGCGCTTGGAACAATATTCACGCTGCTGGTGATTCCTTCCATTTACGTTCTGATTGCGAAACAGCACGCGGGAGAGGAGCCGGGCGCCCTCGGCCAGGACTTTGCGTTAGCGGAACATACGCATGCCGGGGCAGAAATGGTCGAGAACCCGGTGAATTAAATAGCCATTCTCCACCGTTGCCGAATCGTTTCGTGAATTTCACGCATAATGCGTGAAATTCACGAATTCTTTTGTTCTACTTGCGCTGTTGCATGCGCAAAAGAGTCGCGGCACGGTGGCTGCTAAATTTCTCCTGGCCATGAGCGTTGTTCGATTCAGTCGCGAAGCGTTCACCTTGATTGAGATGCTCTGCGTCATCGCAATCATCGGCGTCCTGTCCGCTCTGGTGCTTCCAGCATTGGCCCGCGGCCAGGCGCGCGCGAAGCGGGTCGAATGCCTGAACAACCTCCGGGAAATGGGCGTGGCGTTTCACGGATTCATGCACGACCACAATAGCCGCTTCCCGATGGAAGTCCCGGCGCGCGAAGGAGGCTCGCTCGAATTTGTGCAAGGCAGTTATCAACTTGCTGGAAGATTCTATTTTGGCTATCAACATTTCCGTCCGCTGGCAAACGAACTGGGCACGCCTCAAATCCTCGTTTGCCCGTCTGACACACGTCAGGCCGCGACGAATTTCCCCACATTGCGAAATGCCAATCTCAGCTATTTCGTCGGCGTGACCGCGCAGTATTTGAAACCCGATACGATTCTCTCCGGTGACCGGAACCTGACGAACGATTGGGCGGAACGCAGTTCTCTCCTGCACGCCGCGACCAGTCCTCTGCGATGGACGGCGCAAATGCACCAATTCCGTGGCAACCTGCTTTTCTCCGACGCGCACGTGGAGGAAGAGAACGACGTGGGTTTGATTTTGAATTACAAGCAGCGCGCGGAAGTTCAGGATATCGTTCTGCCTACGATTCCGCGGGGTGCAGTGCCGGCGGCCATCCTTACGCCCGCCACACGAATCGAGCACCCTCGCGGGCTCGCTCCTGCGGGACAGTCCGCCACGGCGGGTAATCATCCCGACGCCTTCCCGTCGGTTTCGTCGGGCGGCTCCGGAACATTCCCCAACGGCATCGGGTCCATGCCGACGGCGGGCGCACGGGCGAGAACACAATCGAACACCACCGCAATTAGTCCGCCGGCACAAGCGGGTAAAACGCCGCGGGCCGGATCGGAAGAGTCTCCTTTCATACAAGGATTCGTCACCACGGCGCGGGAACTGGTGAAAGGCGGCGCGTGGATGCTCTGGCTGCTGTTGCTGTTGCTTGCGGCGATCCTGTTGACGATTTACGCGCGCGGACGTTCGCATGTGAGGCGCAGGTGAAAGGCGCTATGCGGACTAGATTTATAGCAGCGAGAAGCCGCGCTTGGACGTTGATTGAAGTTCTCATCGTCGTCTTTGTGGTCATAGCCCTTTTCATTGTACTATTGCCACCATTTCTGGTCCATGGAGGAAGCAGTCAAAGGATTACATGCGTTAACAACCTCAAGCAGGTGGGACTCGCATTCAGAATCTGGGCTGGCGATCACCAGGACAGCTTTCCAATGGACGTCTCGACCAATGTAGCAGGCAGCATGCGTTATTTCAGTGGGTCAGACGTTTTTCGCCAGTTTGAAATCATGTCGAACGAACTGAATTCGCCAAAAGTCCTGTTTTGCCCCTCGGATACGGACCGAAAAAAGCGAATGGCGAGCACATCGACAAGCATTCGACAAAATGGCGTCGGGTGGACATGGTGCGGTTCCGTTCTCGGGAAATGTGAACATCAGCTATTTCGTTGGCGTGGACGCGACGCCGACAAACCTCACCATGTTTCTCGTGGGAGACCGCAACATCACAAATGGATTTCCTATAAAGAACGGCGTGCTCGAATTGAAGACGAACCAACCCGTTGGCTGGACGGCAGAAATGCACAACCTTGCCGGAAACATCGGTCTCGCAGACGGCAGCGTGCAACAGGTGACCTCCCAAGGTTTGCGGGACCTTCTGAAGAACACGGAAGAGGAAACCACACGATTAGCGATGCCATGAATATCCGCTTCGGCATATCGTCGCGTTCGTGGCGTGACTGCAATCGAAGTTATTATGATCATTGCAGCGCTGCTGATGATTGCGCTGTTAATTTTGCCGGAATTAGCACGGAGAACATGCGAAAAGCTCTAGAATTTCATGTGTGAATAATCTTAAACAGGTGTGCCTGGCGTTCAAGCTTTGGTCTGGGGACAACGGTGACCGTTTCCCGATGGAGGTTCCCACGAACCAAGATGGGACGAAAGAATTCGTCGGCATCGCGGCCGCAACCTTTCGTCACTTTGAAGTGATGTCGAACGAACTGAGCAGCCCGAAGATTTTGTTCTGCCCGATGGAATCAGATGTTGGAAGACATTGGGCCACGACTTTTGTTGCGGGCAGCCGGCGCAATTCCATTCATTCATTCACGGGAATAGCAATCTCAGCTACTTCGTTGGCGTGGATGCGTCGCCAACAAACCTTCACGACACTTCTCGTGGGAGACCGCAATATCACGAACGGTTTTGCCATGCAAGGATGGCTTGCTCGAATTGAAGACGAACCAAACCATGGGCTGGACGACAGAAATGCACAACGGATACGGCAACATTGGTCTCGCTGACGGCAGCGTGCAGCAGGTCACCTCGCAAGGGTTGCGGGAGCTGTTGAAGAATGTGGGTTTGGAGACGACACGGTTGGCGATGCCATAGGGAAACACAGGAAGTCGAATCTTCCCGACTCGGCGTATTTCTGGTTTTGCTCAGGTAACAGGCGGAGAACCCCAGTTGACTCGACGCGCACGCATAGTTGCCGGGAAAACTCTTGCGCGGACCATCTTTGTTGATTAGGTTCGCGGCGCTTTTGCTGCACCTCTTCAGCGCGGGTTCGTTCCCGGTACAATGGAAGGCGTGCGGCATTGCGGGTTGGTAGCTCAGTCGGTAGAGCAGCGGCCTTTTAAGCCGTTGGTCCCGGGTTCGAGTCCCGGCCAACCCACCACTCCAAACAACACGAACGACATGTCTCGGCGCAAGCGAAGCTTCAATGGGTCGCTCATTTTTGTTTGAATGCGCAAAGTGCGGGTACAAAGCACGCGTGTCCGGCGGCGCGGATCGCGGTGTCAATTTTTCGGTGCAGACCATCTGCTGCCGGGACTGCAAACAGCTTTACGATGCGGTTGTTCGGATGAAGATGCCTCCGGAACCATTGTTGAAGCAGTCCTTTGGCTTGCGACGCTCGCCGCTTTCCAGAGCGCGAGTTTCTAATGATCGACCGCCAAGATTTGAGAGTGTCGTGAACTGCTTGACGTCAGCGGCAATGAAGCAGTTTGGATGGATGCACTTCAAAATCCGTTGTCCTGTTTCTCCTTTTCATCGCGTGCACAACTGGAGCGAGCCAGGAAAATGTCCTCGATGCGCGGCATTCCTGGAAAAGAATGGGTTGCCATTCCGAATTTGGGAATAAAGGCGCGGCTCACTTGGAAACCGGCACGACGCTGATGTTGCCGTCGCGTTCGATATAGGCAACCCGGACCTTTCGAGGTTCATCCACCTGGCCATTGAGGCGTAAGTCCTCGAGAAGATCGTGCTGGCTGAAATCGTTGCGTTTCAGGTTGGCTTCAATCACTTCTCCATGCTGAATCACGAGATCACTTTTACCTTTGACGAGAATGCCAATCAGGTGCGAGCGGCGTGAACAGAGGGCAATCAACCGATGCAGTCCGATCAGAACAAATCCCCCTCCCAACGTGGGCCAAAAAGCAGCCGAACCGTTCACGGCACGAGCAAGCATCGAGGCAAGAATGAACCCCAGGATGGCATCAAATGCGGTCTTTTCGAAAGGAATCGTTTGTCGCCCATCCGCACCATAACCAATGCAACGAGGAAAACAATTGATCCGCGTAAGGCGATTTGGAGAAAAGTCAACTCCTTGGGTTCAACGCCCAAACCCAGAAGAGAATTCATCATGGTTCTGTGTGTCGGATGAAACGAGTGGTATGAGTCAATGTCCGATTCCGCGCGCCTTTTGCGAAGTGGGGGAAACCCTACTGAGCCCTGTTTTGTGCAGGGCGGATGACTATTCAAGACGGATCTTCAATACGAACAATTGAAAAAGAACTGAGCCTGTGCTACATAACTCCCGTTCCACTGTTTTGAGAAGCAAGACAAAGCCTGGATTTTCTGGCAGTTGGCCACCTCAGCTTTTAGGGGCGCAGGTGTGTAATCCTTTTCTTCGCTTATGACACTTCGCCCCGATGATTACCAGATCGTTGCATTTTTTGGTTTGATATTGGTATTCGATGTCTGTGAACGCATCTGGCCGGCGCGACCCGTGAATCGCTGGCTTGATCTGAAACTTGATGTGCTATCGTTCGCGTTCGCGTTGACAGTGAACCGAGTCTCAAATGCGCTCATCCGCCATTTCACCGGAGAAATTAACCCATCGCTATTGGGGGGATTGTTTGAATATTTGCAGACCCTGCCGAGCGCGGTGAAGATCATTATTGGCCTTTTTGCAGTGGATTTCGTCTTGTACTGGATTCATCGGGCCCAACATCATTACGACGTGATGTGGCGAACGCATGCCTGGCATCATTCTGTTGAGCAGATGTATTGGTTTTCCGGATTTCGAACGAGCTTTTTCCATTCATTCATCTACAACATTCCGCAGGTCATCATACCGGTGACGATGCTAGAACTCAGTCCGGCGGAAGCCGGAATTGGTTATTCCATCGGACTGCTGATTCAATTTTGGGAGCACACAAATCTGAAAGTGAATGTTGGCCCGCTCGCATGGTTGATAGTCACTCCGGAATATCATCGCATCCATCATTCAGCGACAATTCACCGCGGAATGAATCTCGCGCCGACATTCCGCATCTGGGACAAGCTTTTTGGCACATATGTTGATCCAGCATCCGTCCCGGCGGAATATCCGCTCGGTCTTGGCGAACGCGTCCAGCGGAAGGAAGTCCCGCGAATGCTGGTTGGACTGTAATGCAAGGTTCGGCCACGCGAATTGGCGATTGAAACGCGGCCTGAGAAATGCGCTAATCAGTGCCATGCTCTCAGCTCAAGGCGATTCGGCTGGTACCAGTGGCAATAACCTGAAATTCCGAGGCCATCAAAATGGCAGCAGCAGTGATGCGGTTTTCCCGGGAACCGTTGCGCCGACGGTTTGCGAGTACGCGAAGTTTTTGACGGTCTTTCTCCGACGTCCTGTGTTGACGAGCGCCATTGTGCCGAGTTCCCGCTGGCTGGCTGCGCGAATGGTTGATCGCGTTGGATTGGAGCATGCAGACGTGGTCGTGGAACTGGGCGCCGGAACAGGCGCATTCACGCGCGTTATTCAGCAGAGACTTCGTCCCGGCGCTCTGTTTCTCGCCCTTGAAATCGATCCCATTTTCGCCCAGCATTTGACGCAACGTTTCCCCCGGGCACACATCATTAACGAATCCGCTGAATGGCTCGACGAACATTTAAACCGCTTCGGGCACGCGCAAGCTGATTGTGTGTTGAGCGGTTTGCCGTGGGCAGGTTTTACGTACCGACATACAGCAGCGGTTGCTTGCGGCAGTGCTGAGGGTATTGCGCCCAGGCGGTTATCTCGCCACCTACGCCTATAATCACACGGCCTGGCTGCCGAGTGGCCGACGTTTTCGCCGTCTTATCAAATCGAACTTCCCGCACGTGACAACGACTCCAATGGTGTTGCGCAATTTTCCCCCGGCATTCGTTTATCGATGCCGGAAGTGAAGTTCTTGTTCTTGTTACGCAACTTTGAGCTACTCAGCGCGCGCAATAGAAAAGGCGCGTCGGCAAAATGTTTAACAACTCGAAGTCTTCATAAACTCGCATGAAAACACGCTCCAGGTGCGGCCGGATTGCGGCAGATAATTGATAAACTAAAAACCATCCTTCAGGCCGCAGGACGGCGTGAGTCTTGTTGACAATTTCACTGCGCACTTTTTCCGGTAACGTCTTAAAAGGGATTCCTGATATGACATAGTCTGCCGATGGCAAACCCAGGCGGGCCAACGTCGCTCCGATTTCAGTGGCAGATTCATGGAACAGATGGAATCGTGGATCTTTGAATGCCCGGCGCAGGAAATTGTAGAACTCCTCATTGGTTTCAATTGCGATGAGTGTGGCGTCTGGCCGCATCCGTTGGAGAATATCTTTGGTGAATGTCCCGATGCCCGGCCCATACTCCACGATCACATGAGCATTAGACCAGTCGATTTGCTTCAAGACTTCCCTCACCACAAATCGGGAACTCGGCAGAAACCAGCCGATCATATCCGGGTGCCTCAGAAAATTTTTGGCGAAGAGGAGAAGTTGAGAACACCAATTGGGTCTTTTCATAGGTGGGTGAGAGGAAACACTAGCAGGGAAATCAAGACACACCTGCTGTTCCACGAATTTCCTTCGCATGGCGCTGTTGACATCTTATAGCGGCCGGTCCGGTCCGGTTTTTCGGCAAATTCCCCGTTGAGATTCGCCACGAACATCGTTCGATCGACTGCCGGCGTCAAATGAGACAAACCCCACGGTCCTTGATAACGGCGCGAGGACTCGCAAGCGCGAATTGGAGATCGAAAATGTGGCGGGCAGGTGGCCTGCCAGTTCGCCGTCGAGTTCGAACGGCACACGAGAGGCACTGGTGAGAGTCACTGATGCAGTGCGAAAGTTGAGCGTGGCTTTTGGCGGAATCGTCCGGCGAAACAGGAGACTTGGTCCACACCGGGCGAGCGTGAGCCAATTGACGCGCGGGAAAACGCAGATTTCAAGCAGCCGGTCGCGCAAATCCGCTTCGGGAAACACCGCGAAATTGCCACCATACAAGCGTCCGTTCCCAATTAGAACCAGTTCGCCTGACATCGTGTGTTGACTGTCCGTAACTGTAATTTTCGATTGGGAACGGAGAAGCGCGTTAACGCCGGCGACAACATAGGCCAGTGGCCCGAGTCTCTTTTTAAGCGGCCAATGGACGAGTTCAATCGCCAGCGCGTCAAGACCTGCGCCGGCGAGTTGAGCAAAGTAGCGGCGCTGCAGTTTGGCAACTCCGGAGAATTCAACCTGGGGGATGTCGATGATTGATTCCTTTTGTTTCAGAATCGTCTGCCACGCGAGATCAATGCGCAGGGGAATTCCGAGCTCCCGCGCGAACACATTCACGGTTCCCAGTGGAAGAACTCCCAGACGAGTTTTGTCGAAGCCGTCCGGAACGTCGCCGATGCCATTTAGCACTTCATTAAGTGTGCCGTCCCCGCCCGCGGCTATTACGGTTTCAAACCCATCGCGCACGGCTTCGGCTGCGAGCCGGCGTGCGTGTTCGGGTGCTTGTGTCGGCTTTAACTCGCAGCCTCTTCTGATTTCATCCAAATGACGGCGAAACTTTTTGGCCTTCTCACCGCGAGCTGACGGATTGAAAATGACGCACACGCGCACGTGCGCATTGTTTGTCCGGTCGAGACAGATTAGTCGAGGAGAAAGAATCCCCTCAATGGAGAAAGGACAAGAAGCGTGGAATTTCGTTAGTTCTGCGCGGCTTGTGAAACAAACACGGCGCTCCACCGCAGAAGCGCCCAAGCGAGCGAGATTACATTACCTATGGCGAAGATTCCTTCCAGTCCGAAGTAATGAAACCACGTGGCAATTCCTTTCTTCCTGAGCGCCTCGTCATAGTGAGCTCTGAAATGCCCGTTCAGCGTAATGGTGTTTGCCATGACCGAACCGACAAGGTCATAAGGAGTAGAACCGCCACCACCTATGGAGAAAGCAGCCTGGGGGGCGTAAATCGTACCTGTGAAAGAGGCCTGGCCTCCGAGATTGATGGACGTACAAGTCGGCAATCCCAAAATGCTCAAGTTTTCAGCTTTTTGTGAGAAGTTGTTAATTGCGCCACTGCCCTGTTCACCGAACGGGCCGGTCAGGTACATCGTTAGAGAAGCTCCTTCCGGGGCAATATCGATGGTCTTGCCATAGTTGTTGACGCTGCCAGTCACATACATCACGACAGATGCATTCGTGGCGATATAGATACTATCACCGGAGCCGGAACCGAGACTCCCAATCTGGTACTTACCTGAAGAGGTAATGATGTGATTATAGGAAACTCCATTGACCGTTCCGCCGGGCGGGAGTGACGGAAACCATCCGGTGCTCCCATAAACGTCGATCGGGTTTGGCACCTTCGGGAAGTCCACATTCATATCGCTGCTGGCGTATCCACTCTGAATCGTGCCCGCGTTCGCAGGATTTGACACATAGGATTTCGACCCAATCGCGCCATTGGGACCGACGGAAACTGTTCCATTCGGACCTGTGGCGACATGCCCCATGATGCTTGCGTTTCCTGTGCTGATAATGTTGGTAATTGTACCATTTGAAACTACGTCTCCATGATCTCTGATTTTAGCGGGATCATTTGTGTAGATGCCATTGTTGCTAAAATTTGGATCGCTGGAGTCGAAGCTGTTGACCTCCTCTTGATTGCCATTCATTGTGATTTGCTTCTGCGCCGCGAAGGCATATTTAAGCAGTGGATCCCGGTACGTCTGGACATCCACCCTGCGAACTATTACCGAAGCGCCATTCACTGGAAGACCTGCCGCGGCGAAGAAGGTTTGCGATGAGGCCTGTGCGGTCAAAGCGGGCACATAGCCTTTGGCTGAAATGACTGGCGCCCAATTGCTGGCAGCAACATTGTAAACGTTCGTAATGCGGACCGTATAATAAATGTTACTCGCATTGTTCAAATAACGTGTTACCGAATAGACATTCCCGTTCGCAGTCCAGCCATCCACCGAGTAGTTGTTAGTCCAATCGTCCAAATGGCGAGTTAACGCGTATTTGTTGACCAATTCAAGCGCATCTTCCACTCCAGCTTCGGTCACGACCAGTGCCCCGTTCCACTTTTGCGAGCGCTCGACGTTAGCGCTCTGTGTCTGAACGAGAATGAGATAACTGGCCAACGTGAGGCCAATGATGATGGCTGTGCATAGAGTGATCAAAAGCGCGCTGCCCAAAACGCCGGAATTTTTCGAGGTTTGAATTTTCATATTACGAAAGATCAATTACGCATTACAATTTTGGCGGTCTGGACGCTCTCGGTATTGACCTTCTGACCGAGAATCTGACGGGAGCACTTCCAGCTCACGTCAATGAGCTTGCAGAGGCTGACGTCAAGCTGTCCTGTAATGTTGTTTGTAGATGAGTAGAACTGAAACGAATTCGAGGGATTTCGCTGAGAAATGCCGAACGTGAGGTAGTCGCAATTTGTAAGCAGAATCGTAGTGGCGTTGCCCTTCTGACGTGTCAGGATTCCGGTATTGGGATTCCAATTGTAGGTGAGATTGGTCTGAGAATCATTGTCCACGAACACAAGTCTGTTTGTCTTGTACAACGACAGTGCTCGTGTCTGCCGAATCTCCCTGCTCATGACATCGAGCGCATTGCGGCTGTAGCGATCCAAATCATTGTAGTTGCCCAATGCCGCGAAGCTGCGGGCAGTAAAGAACGCCAGTATTGCCACAGCCGCGAAGACGATGGAACCGATTGCCAGGGCAACCAGCATTTCGAGCAAACTCATGCCTGCCTTGCTGCTTTCCAAACTTTTAGAAATAGTTTTCGCGGAGACTTTCATCGGCGATGTCTGTCAGTTGTTGTAGATATAGTTCTGCACTCCGTGGAGCGAAACGTAGGTGGACATGCTGCGTGCACGGGTAAGGCTTCCGGAGGTCCATTGAATCGAAACGCTAACTTTCCTCATTTTTGCGCTGTAGGTCACAGATGGATTCAATGCAGGACTTGACTGAACAGTCATCGTGCCAGCGTATGCGATGCCCTTCGATTGGCCGGCAGCCGCCAACGGATAATAGTAATTCGTAAACGTCGTCGGATTCATGGCCGTGTTGGTCACCTGATCGAACGTAAAAAGCCGGTACGCCTTCCAATCGTTCCAGGAGAATCTGCGTGGCCCGGAGGTCTTCTCTTTCAAACTGGGTTACCCCGAACCCGAATGACATGCCCGCATACAGCGAAACGAACATCACCGCCATCACGGCGACGGCAATAATGACTTCCGCGATGGTGAAAGCATCCTGTACGGCGCTCTCGGATGGTGGGCAATCTGATATTCATTCGGAAATCGATCCCATGTGTCCTGTTCCATGTGCTTTCTGTTCTATGGCCGATCAAAGCCAGCAATTGCTCTGCCAAGGAAGTGTCTTCGTCTTTTATGGAAACAAATCGGCTGTTACAGAGATCTGCGCCTGGTTTTCCCGGAAATGGACATGTTGTACCGTATTCTGCGCCGGGGGCGCCGAGGAGGCTTCGTGCTATTTATTGCTGTCGTGCTGCCAAAGATGGCCGAGCGAATTTGATTTCCTGACGGCACAAAACCTTGAACTCGCCTTCATGTTCTCTGCATTATCACCGGAATGCGTAATCAGATTGTTCCCGCAGTAACCCGATGGCCGTTCTTTTTTGGCGATGCACTTCTGCTTGGAGCGGCGTATTTCGTCTTTTCACAAGCGAAAGCGCCGATGCAAATCTGGGAAACGGTCGTGTGCGTTTTGTGTGTCGCGATGGGAGCGGTACTAAGCATTTTGCCCTATCTGCTCGAATACAGGGCTGCAACAAGGATTGCTGAAGCAGACGCGATATCCACAGTCGTCGAGCGGATTCAAAATCTCGAACAACTCGCCTCGCAAATCTCGACTGCAACCGCCCGATGGCAGGATGTGCAGGAGTCAGCCGACAAAACCGGGCGCATGGCTGGAGAAATTGCAGATCGCATGGCTGGAGAAATCAAGGCATTCAATGAGTTTCTCCAGCGGGCGAATGAGGGTGAAAAAGCCACTCTGCGCCTCGAGGTGGAAAAGCTCCGCCGCAGTGAAACTGACTGGCTCCAGGTGCTGGTGCGAATGCTCGATCATGTGTACGCACTGCACCAGGCCGCGCTCCGGTCGCAACAGCCGGCATTGATCAATCAACTGGAAAATTTTCAAATCGCGTGCCGTGACGCCGCGCGTCGTGTTGGCCTTGCTCCATTTGTCGCCATGCCTGATGAACCCTTCGATGCTGAAAGGCATCAACTCGTCGATGGCGGTGGGAAAATCGATGCCGATGCGAAAATCATTGAAACAGTCGCCACCGGTTATACCTATCAGGGAAAACTCTTGCGACCGGCGGTGGTTCGCATTGGGACCGAAAGCCGCGCGAACCTGACGAATGCTGTTGAGGAACCAGCGCCAATAGCGGTTTCAGAACAGAACCAGTTGCCGCTCGAACCTGCCCAATGACTGTCGGCCTAGACGGAAGCCGACCCGACGGAACCAAGCGAAATCGTTTTCCCGATCCTGAGGAAGTGGAGGTACCTCTCAGTCACTGGCCGCCTGTAAATTCGCGCTAACGCTTGGGAGTAGAGTTTTAATTGCAGAGCGTACGTCCTGGACTTTTTTTCCAAATTCCGTTCTTCCACCTGGTCGGTTTTGAAATCCACCAGCCAGATTAGTTCGGGCAATTGCACGATAAGATCAGCAACGCCTTGAACTACCACAAAGTCTTGTTCGGAAGAACTCGAAGAGTGCTCACCCGCGAGCTCCGCCAGCTCTTTCGATGAAAATCGTGCCGTGAACGCCAGTTCGCGTCGGACGCATTTCGAGTGCGCGCGGATTTTGAAACCAAGGTCAGATTTCCAAAACGTAACCAGCGCGCTGAAGTCGAGCACGGCGCATTCGTCGGCAGACAAAATTTCCTCCCGCGCCAGTCGCTCAGCTTCGGCGCGCAAATGCTGAATTTCATCCGCATGGTCGAGGGAAACAAATTGCAGGTATTTGTGGTGAGCATTTCCCACGGCGCTCGCGGATATGCCTTGGCGTTTGAAGGTAGAGGCCGGGCGGAACTCTCGGGGCAGCAACTCTTGCACTTCGGTGTCCAATTGCTCGCCAGCTTGCCGTCGAAGTGCCGACACCGACGCCTTGGCGGCTGTGACAGTGGCTTCGGAAAAAGCGTATTTCCATCCGAGCCGCCGGCGGAGATTTTCCAATTTTGTCCCACCCAAGTGAATTGCAGCCGGCATTTTGTCGTGGCTTGTTCCTTGTTCCAGGAGCGGCGGTTCATCCTCGGTCACTCTCCAGCGCAACAAAGGTTCTGCGGCGGCTGCGAGCGTATCTTGGCTCAATCCGTTCTTTGAAAACCATGCGCCAATCCAATCCGCGTAGCTCCGAGCTGACAGCAGCGAAGTGTCGGATACATTCGTGCCCTTCCAGAGCGATTCGAATTTCTTTTCCGAAATGCTCGCGGTTAGAATCAATGTGTCGCGGGCGCGAGTGGTGGCTACGTACAGCAAACGCAGTTCTTCCCCGAGCATTTCCTTCTTCTGTCTCTTTCGAGCCATCCAGTACGTGAGGCCCGGATAGGATTTGCCGGCGCGAGGCGGTTTCACTTGAGGGCACAAGCCGTATGCTTCGTCCAGGATGACATCCGCGTAAAGATCCGAAAAATTGAATGGCTTGCCGAGATCGGCAACAACCACAACTGGAAATTCCAGCCCTTTGCTTTGATGGATGCTCATGAGCCGCACTGCATTCGCCTCCGAGGTGGTCGGAACTTCAGGGTCCAGTTCCGAATCTATCTGCGCATCGACAAAGCGGAGAAACCGGAACAAACCCTGACGGTGAAACTGGTCGTACTCGCGAATGAGTCCAATCAATCGTCGAACATTTGCCGCGCGTTGTTCGCCACGCGGCTGGGTGAGGAGCCATTCCGAATAATATGTTTCCTGGAGCACGGTCTCGACGCATTTTGAAAGTGAAACCAGGCGGGCCAGCCGTCGCCAACGAGCGTAGCGATTCAAAAACGCGTTCACCTTCGCAAGGGCGCCATCGGCTGTGGTTCCGTCGCTCATCAATTCCGGCGTTGCCGATTTTCCTGCTGACATGTGCTGTCGGTGCCATTGGCGAAGCGCTGTCCAAAAATTGACTTGGAGCGCGTGCGCGCGGATGGCCGACAATTCATTCACGTTTAGTCCGACCAGTGGCGATCGAAGCACCGCGAGCAGCGGCAAGTCCTGCAACGGGTTGTCGATTAATTTCAACAGATTCAGCGCGTCTGAGATCTCGATGCTTTGATAAAAGCTGCCACGTTCGACTACCAGCGGCACTCCCACATGACAAAATGCTTTCGCGTAGCTTTCCGCCTTGTTGGAAGGAGACCTCAACAGAACGGCCATGTCCGACCATTCAACGACGCGGAAGCCGCCAGCTTCTTCGTCCCATATTTGGTGTCGTTCATCTTTCAACTTGCGCAATCGGAGCGCCGCCAACCGTGCTTCCTTCTCGGACTCCTGCAACTCAACCAACGCACCGGTCGTCTCCGAGGTTCCATTGGTTGCCTCGCTGCGCCCGCCACGCTTCAGGCGCAGGTGAAGTTCCACACGTGGCATCTCATCAGCGCGTGTTGCCAACGGGAGTCGTTCTTCCGGTGCTCCAAATCGCAGTTGCGTTTTTTCGTCATAAACAACAGGACCGATTTGGCCTTGCATCAGAAAGCCGAAAAGTGAGTTTACGAAATCAAGCAGTCGCTCCCGGCTGCGGAAATTCTCTGTTAGTGATACCGTTGCGCCCGATTCCCCCTGCCAGGTGTTTGCGTAGCTTTGAAAAATGTAGGGATTTGCCAGCCTGAACCGGTAAATGCTCTGTTTGATGTCCCCCACTAAAAAACGGTTCGCGTCCGCGCCGTCACGGCTCAACGCCACGATGATCCTGTCCTGGGCGGCATTGATATCCTGGTATTCATCCACGAAAACGAATCGCAATTTCTCTCTCCACTGACGGGCAATCTGGCTCGGCTGATTAATAGCGCCAGCGGAAAGAAGCCGCAGAGCGTATTGTTCCAAATCGTGAAAATCGAGAGCGCATTGTTGCCGCTTGGCAGATAAGAACGCCTCTTGAAATTGTTCTGCGACCCGTAAGAGCGTCGCCATTTTAGAACGGACCCAATCCCAATCCTCTGCCAGCGGGTTGGTCTCGCCGTTGAAATCTACCAGTGAACCGAGGAATGCCACATCCTCAAAAAACCCATCAAGCGCTTTGGGCCATCGAGTTCCTTTCTCTTTTGAACGAATCCCGGAGATTTTTTCAAGCACGGCGGCTGCGGTTGTTTTTGATAAACCACCTGGGATTTTCTGGAAATCGGACAGGCATCCGGCTAGCTCCGGCTTCGCGGCAAGTCTCTCCTGCCACTCTTCGCGCCACTCATTGATAGCCTGCAGGAACCACGCTTCCCACTGTTCAGGCTTGGGGTTGTTGAAACAGGCGAGTTGCTCGCGAAACCACGTTTTGGGATTGGGCAGAGTTTGAGAGTAGTGATGGAGCTTGAAAACGAGCGCGCGAACGCTTTTGTCTGAGCCGCGCCCGTAGTCCTGGATGAGTTGCTGAACGGCAATGGAGATTTCGTCGGTTCCCGCATAGTGGTTTTGAAGAACCCGGTCGAGGGTTTCTTCGGCCAACAAACGCGATTCCTGTTCCGAAAGAACATTTGCCTGCGGATCGAGATGCAACTCATGGAAATACTGGCGGATAAGTTGGAAACAGAAGCCATGCAACGTGCCAATGTGCGCCGTTTCAAAAAGGGCAAGCTGTTCCTGCCATCGAAGATTATTGGGGTGCGCGTTCAGCTCCTGTTCCAGACGTGACCGTATCCTCTGGCGGATTTCCGCCGCAGCCGCTTCAGTGAAAGTCACCACCAGAATTTGATCGAGCGAAACCGGCAGCTTTTCATCGGTCAGACAGCTCAGGCAGCGCTCGACCAGTGTCCGCGTCTTTCCGGTGCCGGCGCCCGCGACAACGAGCACATTACCGCGCGCGGAAACGGCTTTCTGTTGGGCCGAAGTCAGATCACTCATTGGGAAAATGACGTTGCGCCAAATTTAGCTTTCTTCGTCCGGTTCTTTCAGGGAGCGAAACATATGTGTCCAAGGGTCAATTCGGCAGATCGATTGGTACTCGCACAAATCGCAGGCGGTTGCTAAACCTTTTCGATAGGGATTGATTCCGACCACGCCGGAAAAAATCTGGCGGCCCATGCTTTCCACATTTTTTTTTACTGAACTAAGAAGAGATTCGAATTCCATCGTTGGGATTGCTTCGCGCGAAGCACCGTGAAATCGGCCGTTCGCATTTAATCTATAATTGAACTGATCTCCCTGTCGTGTGCCATCGCGAGAATCCAGTTTCCGCAAAAAGCGCGCGTCGAAGCGCCCGCAGTGTTGATAAGCCAGGTTGCGCGCTCCGCCAGTTTCTGCCAGTGCCTCGTTCCGATTGCGCGCCCGTTCAATTATTCCGCGAAGATTCACATAAAATGCGCCAACAGGCACGACACGACCTCCACGGGCTGAGTCAGCGGGAAATTCGGAATTCGCGACAACATTCAGGTAGGCGAGCAATTGCAGTTGAATTCCATTGGCCATCAGCATCGGATCGAGCTGTTTCTGACTGGACTTGTAATCGATGACTACCGCCAACGCCTTCTGACACGTCGAGTCATAACTGATGTCCACGCGATCGATTCGGCCATGAAGCGCCAGACAATGTCCTTGATCAAGGTCAATGAGCCATGGCGGTATTCCGCCGTCTTCACCGAAGGCAAGTTCGACCGCAGCAGGTTCAAACTGATATTGTTGGCGCATCCAGCCGACGATGGTTTCTACGAAATCCTGCAATGACCCGGCGAGAATCTTCGCGGTGAATCGCGTCTGCGCACTGGTCTGCATGAGACCATCGCGGTAGCTTGCCATCAAAGCGTGAGCAATTTGACCGATGCGCTCACGGGCTTCAGCGGGAGCAATATCGCGCCAATGTTTTCCTTCCTTCTGTATTTGTTCGTGAAAAAGCTTCAACACGTCGTGTTGAAAACTTCCCTGTTCGCGCGCGTCCACTTCAAAACGCTTACGCTCTTCCGCTCGGAGACCGGAGTGAACGAAAAACCGAAACGGGCAGGCTGCAAACTGTTCGATTCGGCTTACCGAAGTCCGCAAGGTGCTCCCGTAAAGTCGCTCGGCCAGCACGGGGGAAATGTTTTCAGCAACGTGAGTCTTGAATTGTGTGACTGCCGTTATCACGGATGCGAGGCCGGGTACCGACAAGATACGTTCCTTGTCCGTTTCGTTCCCGGCGGAATACGCTTCCAGTGCCGGAACGATTAATTCGCTGGCGTGCTCGGCTTCGTGCCAATCAATCTGTCCAGGCAATTCCTCAAGATACATCGAAGGAAAGAGCTGTCTGAGTTGCCACAAAATGGAGGACGTGTTGAGCGGATTCCCGCGCTCATCGAGTGTTGAACAGGTTAGAATGACCCGTTCTCTCGCCCGCGTGCATGCAATGTAAGCAAAATATCGCTCCTGTCTAAGTTGCCGTCGCATGCTGGTGTCGGGAAAATAATTCCGTTTCTCAAGTTCAACACGGTCGGTTTCAGTGAGCAGCCCGATGACTTCCGGCCGTGCTGGAAACACTCCTTCGTTCACGCCAAGCACAATTGCGAACTTGATGTCCGGATTGCGCGAGCGGTCAATCGCGCCGATCAGCACCTGGTCGAGCGCAGGCGGAATCACGCCCACCGTAAGATTCGCCAGGCCCGCCTCGAGCACCGGCAGCCACTCGCGTAATGTCATCGTTTCGTGCGCAAAGGCGAGCTTCAAGTTCTCCAGCCAGCGAGTCATCTGTTCCCAAACGGTGAGATGAACGGACCCGGGCAGCCGGGGGTTCCAGTCCGAAACCTTTTCAGCAGCCCAATCTTGCAGCCGCTGGCAGACGTTCAGCTCTTCCCAGAACATTTCCAGGGCGTCTGCGAGTGCAAGTCCGCTCGGCTTTTGTGAAGGCCCGCCTGAATTCAGCGCGAGTCTTTGGAAAGGAGGAACAACCCGCCTGCGAACAGTTTCGAGCCGTGCGGCCAATTCCGGCTGATCGGCGGAATGAATTGGCTGGAGCCAGGCGCCGCCCCGCCATCCGCGTGCCAATGCTTCGTTTTCGAGCCAGTCGATTTCTGCATCTTCGGCGGGAAGGAGGCCTGTTTTGAGTGAGGCAAACCAATCGTCGTGTTGCCACTGGAATGCCACGGTCCGCAAGGCGCTGCGCGTGAGTTCAACCAGCGGGTGATGAGACATTGACTCGCGCCGATCCAGGAAAAAGGGAATTTCATACTTCGAGAAAACGCGTTCGAGAGCGGAGTGATAAGAATCAAGTTTGCGGACGATAACTGCGACGTCCCGATAACGCCCACCGGCGCGCACGAAACGCAGAATCTCCCGAGCGGCAAAGGTGGCTTCGGCCTCGGGATTTCTGCAAAGAACAACTCGGATGGCCTGGCTCGTTTCTTCGGCGAATGGCGTCGGCTCGGCCCAATGCGCTTCGAGATGTCGCAGCACCGGGCTGTTTGCGAAACGACTCTTCAGAGGGTCCCGCGGCAGCGATTCGCAGAAGACTGCCGCGCCGGCAAGTTTTCCCAGACGAGCTTTGCATTGTTCAAACGTTCCCAGAACACCGGACCAGTGCGAAAGCCACGAGACATTCTCCGCCTGCTGATCCAGGCAGAAGGCCAGAGTCGAGCGTTCGCACCGTGACACCACGGCGGTCAATAATTCAATTTCTTGCGCTGACAGTTCGGCAAATCCATCCAGCCATAATCCGCCGAACAATACGGCGCGCCCGGAAAGTGAAGTTTCCGAAACGGTTTCCGCAGTGCGCTTGTTTTCGTAAGGCTCAGGGTGGAGGGCGGCAAGAACAGAATCGCTTTCATTCAGCGCACCCGCTGCCGCGCTCAGGAGGCAGTCGGTGTCTTGCACATGATGCGCTCGAAGCCATTCGAGATAGCTTCGATAAAGGAGCGCGAGGTCTTGAAGCTTCAATGACAAGCCTTCATCGTTCACATTCGTGGACAGGGCCTCCACAGATTCGGGAGTGAATCCGGCTTGCTGAAACTCGCGCAACGCGCCGCTGAGTTGGTTCGCAAAGCCGGACAACCGTGCGCTTCCGCGAAAGAGTTTCAGGACGTCGTGCTTTCGCGACAGCAATCCGCGCAACACCATCAGCCGCCCATCTTCATCGAGTACTTTTGGCGCTGGTTTCCGGAGATGGTCGAAGATGAAATGCGCGAGCCGCTCGAACGAAAGAATGTGCAGCCGGGTGTAGCCGGCCAGCGATTCGTCAGCGAGCAGCTGGCGTTCGAGTTGAAAGGTGGCCTGCTTGGGCGCGAGCAGAAAGAGCGGCTGATCCATCCGCCGAAGCGCGCAACGCTTCGCGGATTTCAGCCAGGCAGCGGAAGGTCTTGCCGCTTCCAGCCGGGCCAAGCAAAAACTGGATTCGCACGCTCTATGATTTCACGCAAATCCATATTGGCGCAAAGAAATTCCCGCTTTCCAGTGGAAGAAGCTTCAACGTGGCAATCACACTTCCACGCTCAATCCCGGCTGCGGTTGGATGATTTTGATTTTCGGCCAGCGATCGCGGATTTGTCCCTCAAACCATTTGCGTGACTCTTCCTCGCCGTGACCGAGCAGGATGATGCGAGGCTCGACCTGTCCGACAAAATCGAGAAGCTCCTCGCGATTCGCGTGCGCGGTAAGATCGAATTCCTGAACTTCGCAACGGCGCGTGATTTCGCCCCCGCTCGCGCTGAAGAGAAATGTTTCGCCCTGTTTAGCGGCGCGAAAACGTCCGCCCGGCGTGTCGGGATCGGTGTAGCCGACGAGAAAAATCGCGTGGCGTTCGTCGCCAGCCATTCGCAACGCGAGGTCGTGCGCGGCGGTTTTCTCGGTCATCATGCCGGCGGTGATAACAAAGATGCGCCCGCTGAGATTCATCGTTTCCGCCTGGCCTTTTTCGAGCACGACGAGGTTCAACGCCTCGTGCAGTTGCAGATTCGGAAGCTGGCGATGCGTCCGATGCGATTCCAAATCGTAGATTTCCGTGAACACGCGGCCGAGTCCGCCGATGTAAACGGGCCGACGCTTCAATTTGCCTTCGCTCATCAGTACCGCGAGCAACGCGAGGATTTCCTGCGTGCGTCCCAGCGCAAACGTCGGAATCAGCACCGAACCATTGCGATCGAGCACTCCTTGAATCGCCTCCGTTAGCCGTTCGATTTCTGCCGCGCGCGAGAAGCCGGGCGGCGCCGGCCGGTTGCCACGCGTCGTTTCCATGATCAATACATCGGCCTGAACATCCTCGAAGCGAGCGTTCTTGAGAATCGTTTGATCGTGAAAGCAAACGTCGCCGGTGTAGAAGAGCGTTTCCTTCTGGCCGCGCACCATGATTCCTGCCGAGCCAAGAGCATGGCCCGCGTCGTAGAATTCGAGCGTTGGCGAAATGAAACCGGCGCGCGATTTGTGAAACGCGGCCCAATCAATTTCGCGATTGTAGCGAAAGCCCTGAAACAGAGGCGCGATGTCGTCCACCTCATCGTGGTTGTAGAGGGGGTATTCCCTGATTCCGAGTTCGTCGCGCTGCCGGGTCATGACATTGACGGAATTGTGCAGCACGCGCTCGACAAGGAAATAGCTCAGTTCCGTCATCAGCACGTGCGCCTGCGGAAAGTACCGCAGCGCGACGGGCAGCGAGCCGACGTGGTCGTGATGGCAGTGCGAAATCGCGATCGCGTCCACTTGGTGCTGTTTGACAACATCGTAGAGCGGGAGGCTGGGCCGGCCTTCCCGCTTCGGATGCGTGCCTGCGTCCATCAGGAGCCGGTGTTGGGAATCCAGTTCGACAAACCACGCGCTGGCCCCAATGCCGGTGTCCGGATTGAGATTGGTGATCCGCATTCGCGTCAGTTAACCACAAACGGGCGGACAAGAAAAGCGGCGAACGCCCGACAATTTCATAGGCCGCATTTGCGAAGGCCAAAATTGAAACGATTCACGCCTTAAACGAACGTCGCTGCCGCTCTTCGCGCAAGAATTCTGACTGAGCGGTCACGAGTGGGCGGGCAGCCGAATGCGCGTCCTACCGCGCCTGCGGCGAATTGGATCTATTGGTCGTGCCGCCCAGGAATTTTTTCGAAACTTCAAAAGCAAGTTCAGAAGAACTCTCATATTTCGTGTAGCCGCCGGGCAACTCAAACTGGCGCGCGTCCGGTTTCGTGAATTTGATTTGCTGGAGTCGCATGATGGACGTGACGCCGTCTTCCTTGGTCTGAATCTGGACGGGAAAATCCTTCAGGTCCGCCGCGTTCCAAGTTATCGCGTCGAGGAGAATCGCCCCCTTGCTGTTCTTGACCACAGATCGGTTTTTTGTGCAGGAGTGTCCGTCAATTGTCTCGCGGCCTCCCGGCGTTTTTTCAATCGTGAGGTCTTTGCCCGAGGCCTCGATGTCCTCTGGCGACAAAGGAACCTCTGCATAGCTTTTGGCGCCCGTGAAAATGATGTATTTCAGTTTTCGATCGGGCCGCAGGATGCTGATGAGGTGTTCCATGCCCATCTTTTTGAAACTATCCAGCACGGCTGGCGGCAGGTCCCGGCTTTTCGCCTGCATCATGTCAATCTCCGCGCGGACCTTTCCGTCCAGCACCGTTATGTTCATCGGGGTGCGCAGCCATTCCTTGTCCGACTTGTCGAGCACCTGCACATCCGCTTTCGTCGTGAAGGATGTGGAATCGCCAAACAATTTGGTCAGCGCCGCGCTGATGCCGGAGGTTGAATCTCCGGGCAATTGGGCATGACTGGCTGCGGTGCTCGCGCCAAGCAACGCTGCCGCGAGGAGGATTTCAAGTCTCTGCAAAGGTATCTTCATCGAAACGTCCGGGAAGATAATGCCGGAAGGAGAATTGGCCAGAAGTTTTCGGCGAGATGCGTCAGGAGAATTGAATGGTTGGCGTGTTCTTCCGTTCGGTTGGTTGAACGGCTTTTGCTAATACGCTACCCCAAAATTCGACACACTCACAGTCTCCTAATCTGGGTCATTGGTGATCGTGGCTGACAGAATTCAAGAACCTCGTCTGTTCTGCAACAACCGTCTTCCAATTCGGACGGTTGTTTGTGCAAATAAAATCCAATGTTTGCTGCAACCGCCGACGGAACTCATCAAACGAAACGCGCTCACTGTAGTCACGATCCTGCTGTGACCGTGGACGCATTCCTATTCCAAAATCAACGGGGATGATTATCCATTCTTTCTTTTTGAAAATGGTCGGAGGTGATGCGTACCAACTCCATCGTGTAGGACGATTAAAATACATGAGCACCAAATTGCCTGGGTCATCTTCCCGCAAGCCGGGAATGTAGTTATAGTTTTTGGCCCAATCCATATTGCCGTCCATCGCTTGACGAAGGGTGGCCAAGGAGTCTTGGCTCAACCCGTTTACATTCGGGAAAGGCTTTGGGTCATTCGCAACATCGACGCCCGGTTCGTGCATAACGCTCCCGAAAGCCATATAAATCTGTGCGTGAGATGTTGGTACGTCATTCCAATCCAAAATGAAGTGGTAAGAGGCGAACGCTACCGCGATCAGAATGGAGAATATGCCAACGACCAAAAATATTCTCCGTTTGAGTCGCATACCTTATTCGGTGAGACTAGGCCAAATTACGGATCTGGACATATAAACAACCTAACTCGCCTATTCCACTCCCGCTTTCCGCTTTCGTCAACCGTATGTTGGGGACTTCTTTGAACGGCTCTAAACCTTGACCGCTCGAAGGGACTAAAGCACAGTGCTCGCGAAATGGGAAATTGCACACAATTCTGCGGGTTATGAGAACCAACATGCGCCGCAATCTTTTCCTGTCCACAACTCTCGTCGTGCTTTGCGCGTTCGCTTTGCCGCTGCGCGCGCAAAAAGTTCCCGTTGTCGAGAAATCCCTTGCCAACGGCATGCGGCTGCTGCTGGTCGAGCGGCATGACGAGCCGACGGTTGCCGGCGGCTGGGTGGCGCATGTGGGCAGCTCCAACGAGCGGCTCGGGCATGACCG
The DNA here is from genome assembly GCA_963760675.1 of uncultured Verrucomicrobiae bacterium. Taxonomy (GTDB): domain Bacteria; phylum Verrucomicrobiota; class Verrucomicrobiia; order Limisphaerales; family BOG-1460; genus CAVXEG01. Next base: position 38,909 of record CAVXEG010000009.1, on the reverse strand, counting down.
GCATCGCGCACCTGTTCGAGCACATGATGTTCAAGGGCACGCCGACCATCGGCACGAAGGACTACAAGAAGGACCTGGAGATCATCGCCGCGCAGGAGCGCGTCCGCGACGAGATGCGCCAGGAGGAGCGGAAGATGCGCGCCGATGTATCGCCGCGGCGAGATTGACGACCTGCTCAAGCCGGAGAACAAGACGCCGCGCTATCGCGAGCTGGAGAAGGAGTTCAACAAGCTCATCGACGCAGCAGCGCGACATCCTGGTGAAGAACGAGTTCGACCGGATCTACAGCGGGCGCAGGCGGCGTCGGGCATGAACGCCTTCACGTCCGAGGACATGACCGCCTATTTCGATCAACGTGCCCGCGAACAAGCTCGAGCTGTGGATGTGGATGGAGTCGGAGCGCATCTTGCACCCGGTCTTCCGCGAGTTCTACGCCGAGCGCGATGTGGTGTTCGAGGAGCGGCGCATGCGGACGGATTCGACGCCGCTGGGCAAATTCCAGGAGGAATTCAACGCGATGTTCTGGGAATCCTCGCCCTATAGCTGGCCGGTCGTGGGCTGGCCGTCGGACATCCCGGCCATCTCCAAAGCGCAGGCGGATGAGTTTTACGCGACCTATTATTCGCCGCAGAACATCACGCTCATTCTGGTGGGCGATTTCAAGCCGGACGAGGCGGAGGCGCTGGCGAAGAAATATTTCGAGCGCATCCCGCGCGGCCCGAAGGACCCGCCGGATGTCGTGACGCTGGAAGTGAAGCAGATGGCCGAGAAGCGCATGTATGCCGAAGCGGAGGCCAATCCGCAGGTGGACATCCTCTGGCACACGGTGCCGTTTCGAGCACAAGGATTCCTATGCGCTGGAAATCCTGGGCCAGATCCTCTCCACGCGCACCGGGCGGCTTTACAAGGGCCTGGTGCTGGGCAGCGGCGTGGCCACGGAAACTGTACGCCGACCAGGGTTCGATGAAATGGGCGGGCTATTTCAACGCCGGCGGCGAGGCCAAGCGAAGGCCACAAGCCGGAGGAAGTCGAGCAGGGCATCTACGACAACATCGAGAAGCTCAAGAAGGAGGAAGTGCCGCCGGAGGAATTGCAGAAGGTGAAGAACAACTTTGCGGCCGGCGAGTATCGCCGGCTCTCGTCGAACTTCCCGATCCTGATGCACCTGATTCACAACGACGGCGAGGGCGACTGGCGCGAGATCAACGAGGCCGGGCCGAAGATTCAGGCGGTGACCGCCGCGGACGTGAAGCGCGTGGCCAACAAGTATTTCACGAAGGAAAACCGGACGGTGGCGATTTACACGCGCAAGCCGGGCACGACCAGCGCGAGCCGAAGCAGACTTCACCTCAAGCCGTCGCGAAGCAATGAAAGCTCGCGATCCAGTTCGGAAGGCCGACGTGCTCGACGTCCGTGAATGTTCAAGCCGAATTCTGCGCTCGCAGAGGGCACGCAGGCGCCCGACAGCGCGGAGCCGTCATCGCGCATTGTGACAGCAATCTCTGGCGGCTGCGCATTCGCCGAATCGAGCTCTCCAGCCTTGCGCCATGGTAATTGTCGCGCTTCGGTCTGTCGATTCGTCGCTCAGTTGACGCTATCGGCATACTCGCACGCTTAGCAGTTCTGCGCAGAGCAGCGCCATTCCCGACCGGCCCGAAAAGCTGACCTTTCCGCCGCTGGACTATGAGCCGCCGGCGCCGGAGAAGTTCCGCGTCGCGCTGAAGAGCGGACCGGTCGCCTATGTGGTGCCGGACCGCGAACTGCCGCTGGTCAACATCGTCGTTTATGTCCACACCGGCGATTATCTCGAGCCCGCCGGCAAGGAAGGGCTGGCCGATCTGACCGGCTACCTGCTGGCGCGCGGCGGCACGAAATCCAAGACCGCCGAAGACCTGGAAGAGCGGCTGGCTTTCCTGGCCGCGCAGCTTGAACTCCGGCATCGGCGAGCACCAGGGCAGCGTGAGCCTGAACCTGCTCTCGAAAGATCTGGATGAAGGGCTGGCCATCCTGCGCGAAGTGTTGACCGCGCCGCGGTTTCAGGATGACAAGATCGCGCTGCGCAAACAGCAGATGCTGCAGGCGATGAAGCAGCGCAACGACGACTCCGCCGACATCGAAGGGCGCGAAGCGGGCTTCCTGGCTTTCGGCGAGAATTTCTGGGCGAACCGTTACTCGACCGCAGCCTCCGTCGATTCCATCACGCGCGCCGACCTGGAGGAGTTTCACCAGAAATGGTTTCATCCCGGCGAACTTCGTCGTGGCGGCCAGCGGCGATTTCGACCGCGACGAGATGGTGCAGAAGCTGGAGAAGCTTTTTGCCGACTGGCCGTTCAAGGGCGAGACGCCGCCGCCCATTCCGACGAACACACGTCTTCGCCGCGCCGGGCGTTTATCTCGTGGACAAGGACGTGAACCAGGGGCGCGTGGCGATGATGCTGCCCGGCATCCTGCGCGACAACCCGGATTACTTCGCCGTGATGATCATGAACGACATTCTCGGCGGCGGCGGCTTCACCTCGCGCATCATGAACCGCGTGCGCTCCGACGAGGGGCTGGCCTACGACGGCTCATTCGAGTTTTCCGGGCGGCGTCTATTATCCGCTGACGTTCACGGCGGGCTTTCAATCCAAGTCGCGCACGGTGGCCTATGCCACGTCCATTGTGCTGGAGGAAATGAAGCAGATCGCGTCCGAGCCGGTGACCGATCAGGAACTGACGACCTCGAAGCGCGGGTTCATCGACCGGTTCCCGCGCACGTTCGCAACCAAGGCGCAAGTGGCGAACACCTTTGCCCAGGACGAATTCACCGGCCGCTACGCCAGGGATCCGGACTACTGGAAAGACCTACCGCTCGCGCATGGCGGCCGTCAGCACAGGACGACGTGCTGCGCGTGGCCAAGAAATATCTGACGCCCGACAAGCTGGTCATTCTCGCCGTCGGCAAGAAGGAAGACATCCTGCTGGGCCACCCGGATCATCCGGTGAAACTCACAGGACTTGGCGGGCGGACACTTGACCGACCTGCCGTTGCGCGATCCGATGACGATGAAGCCGCTGCCGATTGAAGGAGCGAAGCCCTAGTCAAGCTCGCCGCTCCTCGGCTGTTTCCACGCGGACGGTATCAAACCGAGCGGCGAGTCTTCCAAGCGCAAGCGCGCCAAGAGAAAGACCGAAATCCCGCAACGCGATATCATAATAATTTCCGAGCAGAAGCAGGTTCACGATGATTCCCCAGAGCCACAGGGCAACCACGTATGCGCCAATCTTCGGTTTAAGGAGCACCAAAAAGGCGGCAATGATTTCCACTGCTCCGACCACCATCATGAACGTTTGTGGACCGCCAAACATATTTCCGAGCGGGCCCCAGAGATACTGCGTCCAGTTGGTGAGTTTCATGAAGAATTTGTCAACGCCCGCCAAAAGCGGCGCCAGTACAAATCCCCAGTGAAGAATCTGGTAGGCCTGGTACGTCGGCGCTGCGGCTTCGTGGCCATAACCGCTATGAACTATTGCTTGTGCATTTATGAATAAAGCTACAGCGGTTGGTTTCGGCAGGCACATGGGCTAACTGCCCCACATTGGCCGGCGCGCGCTACCCTCCCACGTCATTACAGGAGTCAAATGCAGGTTTTGGGTGGGCATTTTGCTATTGCAATCGCTTTTGCAGCGGCTAATTTACAGCGCTCTAAAAATTTACACACATTTGAACGCTGAATTGACGAAAAAGGCATTGGAGAAGGTTGGCAATCCCAACATTCTGATCAACTTGGTTTCTCGCCGCGTGCGCCAGCTCAATTCCGGCGCCGGCGCGATGAGCCGTCCGCTCGTGTCGGATGCGGGGAACCTCGGGGCTGCTGACGTTGCGCTGCTGGAAATTGTGGAAGATAAGGTTGGTTTTGATATGCCGGAACCGACTGAGTTGACCCGCCCAACTCCAAAAAAACGACGGAAGCATTAAGACGCGCGAATCTTCTTTTACAGGCAGCCAGGAGGTTCAACCTTCTGGCTGTTGTTGTTTATGGCTGACATTGTGAGCAATCCGAAAGCGCGGCGTGATTATCACATCCTCGAAACCTTCGAGGCAGGCATAGTTCTGCGCGGGACGGAAGTGAAGGCGCTGCGCGCGGGCAAAGGCCAAATCAGTGATGCCTTTGCTCGTGTCGAGAACGACGAGGTCTTTCTTTACGGCGCGCACATCGACGAGTACGCGCACGGCAATCTGCAAAATCACGAACCAAAGGCGGCTCGCAAGCTCCTGCTTCACAAATCCGAAATTCGGAAACTCTTCAGCCTCGCTGCTGTCAAAGGCAATGCGTTGATGCCGCTCGCGTTCTATTGGAAGAACGGCAGGGTGAAGGTCTCGCTCGCGGTCGGAAAAGGAAAAGCGCAGTACGACAAGCGCGAGGACATGAAGAAGCGTGAATCTGACCGTGAACTTAAACGTGCGCAGATGCATCGGTTCAAAGGAAAGCCCTGAAATGGCATGGCTACGATCCATCGTTCGCGCTGTTGAGTTTGGCGGAATTTTCTGCGCGACAGTTTCAGCCGGCATCGGTCAGACAAACAGCGTCACCCGACTGACACAGCCTGAACCGAGCCGGCCCGAATCCTGGGCGATTCAGTTGAATCGGCCACACCTCTCAAATTTCTATCAGGTGACCACCAATCTCTATCGCGGTGCCCAACCTACGGCTTCAGGCATGGTGGAACTGAAGAAGATGCGCATCAAGACGGTTGTCAATCTCCGGTCGTTTCATTCGGACGACGACCCGGTCGCCGGGACCGAAATGAAACAGGGCCGACTGCACATGAAGCCATGGCACGCGGAAGAAGACGATGTGGTGCGATTCCTTAAGCTCGCCACTGACACGAACAATCTTCCCGTCTTCGTTCATTGCCAACGCGGCGCCGACCGCACGGGAATGGTTTGCGCGATGTTCCGCATCGTCGTCTGCGGCTGGACGAAGGGCGAAGCGATTCGGGAAATGAAGGAAGGCGGGTTTGGATTCAATCCTGCATGGAAAAACATCGTGCGCTTTATCGAACGCGAGGACATTGAGAAGATCAGGCGCGAGGTCGGCCTTTCGCCGGACAAAATGTCCGCGTCCGTAGATTCAAACAAAAAAGAAGGCGACGTTTCCGCCACCCTCTCTGAATAGTTCAAATTCCGGCTAGGCTTTGGGCGCTTCTTTCTTCCAATTGCGTTTCGGCGCTTTGACGATCATTCCCTTTTTGAGAGCGCTGGCGGAAACGCGGACATAACGCACTTCACCGCTCGGCAATTGGGCTTTGACGCGCTGCAAATTCGGCATGAACCGCCGCTTCGTGATCGCAGTGATGTGCGTGCCGATGCCGCCGGCCTTCTTGGCTTTGCCGCTGCGCCAGATGATGCTGCCCTTCATCGGGCGTTTGCCTGTTATTTCACAAATTCTTGCCATAAAGACTTTTCAAATCAGGGTGTGAAAGCTAGCAGCGAAACGTTCTGTTGCAAGTTCTATTTCTGAAGATTTGCCATTGGAACGTGCAGGAAGAACGCGCGTCTGCTTTCCACAGGGGCCAGGCTGCTGATCGAATCACCTTGCTGCGGCCACACATGAAAAAAAACTCGCCAAAGACGAGTCTTGGCCGAAGATTGGTGGCTCGAATGAAAAGGTTGCAACCTGTCAAAGCTGTCGGACGAGTTTGTTTCCTGGCATGGTTACTTTTAGTTGCGCTGGCATTGCCACTCGCAGCACAGACCAACGTGGTGATCACCGGCACGAACAATGTGCCTGAGTGGATCACGCGGCCGCTTTCGCTCGTGGATGCGCTGAACATAACTGCTCAGCACAACGGAACCATCCTCAAAGCCAAAAGTGATCTGGAAGCGACTTACGGGCTGGTGGTGCAGACGCGCGCCATTGCGCTGCCCAAGGTGCAAGCCACTGGCAATTTCACCAGCAGCGATCCTGGTTTGATCGAACAGTTCCCGCTCCCGAACAATCCATTCAGCGTTCCGCACGAAAACTGGAACACTGGCATCCAGATTGTCCAATCCGTTTATGAAGGCGGCAGATTATCCGCCGCAATCCGCGCGGCGAAACTCACGAAAGAGCAGGCGCTTCTTCAGTACCAAACAGTCGCAGCCGACACGCTCTTGTTGACCCGCGTTGCCTACTATGATGTTCTCGTTGCGGCCCAACAAATCGTTGTGAACGAAGCATCAGTCAACCTCCTCACCCGCGAATTGGAGGATCAGCAACGCCGCTACGATGCCGGTACCGTGCCGCGATTCAACGTGCTCCGCGCGGAAGTCGCGGTGGCCAACGCACGGCCTGCTGTGAGCCGCGCGCGCAACGCCCATCGCATCGCCAAGAACCTTCTTTCGAATTTGCTTGGCTACAATCTGCCGCGGGAAGTGTGGGAGGATATCCCGCTGCATCTGACCGACAAGCTTGAGGCGCGACCGTATTCGATTGAATTACCTGCCGCAATTTCTGAGGCACTTCGGAACCGGACCGAGCTTGGCGCGCTGCAGAAAGCAGAACGGCTGCAACAGGAAAATATCATCAATGCCCGCTCCGGTTACTTCCCAAGCCTTCAGGCATTTGCCGGTTATGATTGGCACAGTTCGGAGTTTTCAACCGACCTGAGTCACGAAGTAAATGGATGGGTTGTAGGAGGCCAACTGAGTTGGAATATTTTTGATGGAATGGCCACTCGTGGAAAAGTCATTCAAGCCAAAGCACAGCACGAGAAGTCCATCGTTGATTTGGAGGACACCAGCAGGCGGATTGAACTCGAAGTGCGGACTGCATATTCCACCTTCGTCGAAGCGCGAGAAGTTCTGGAATCGCAGCAGAAAGTTCAAGAACAAGCCGAAGAAGCATTACGCCTGGCCAGTGCCCGCGCGCAAGCAGGGACCGGCACGCAACTGGACGTCCTTGACGCAGAAACTTCTTTGACCGAAGCGCGGACAACAGAAGTACAGGCGCTGCACGATTACATTATCGCGCACGCGCGTCTCGAGCGGGCGATTGGTCGTGACCTGATTCCAATCCCCAGTAAGTAATTCTGGCGGACGAACCCTGATTCCTGAAGCTCATTAAACGGGAAGGTGTCGATGATCGGTTGAACCACAATTCTTCATGGGAGGGTTTAACCCCATAAACATTTTTACCCCATCTGCGGAGTATTGCGTCTGGCCAAACACTATTTCGAAGCACATTGGAACACAGTTGGGGAAACTCGGTTTCGGTTTAGTTATGAGCGAAAGTCAAAAGGCAACTCGGGACGGCACCACCGCAGCAAGAGGTCCTTTGCGGGTTTTGTTGGTTGAGGATTCGTCCACCGATGCTCTATTGCTTAATCGCGCACTGGAGCGAGGGGGATTCTCCGTCACCACCGAGCGTGTCGAAACGGCGGAAGGAATGGAACGCGCGCTCAATTCTCAGGCATGGGACCTGGTCCTCGCCGACCATGCGATGCCTCAATTTAGTGCCCCGGAAGCTCTTGAGCTCGTCAAACAGAAGCAGCTCGACGTGCCGTTCATTATCGTTTCGGGCCACATTGAAGAAACCACCGCTGTAGCAGCGATGACCGCGGGTGCTCATGATTACGTGATGAAGGATCGCCTCGCGCGGCTCGTTCCCGCGGTCGAACGCGAGCTTCGTGAAGCTGAGGTGCGGCGGGCGCAACGGAAATCCGAGGAAGAACTGCGCCGGGCCCATGAGGAACTCGAAATTCGCGTCGAACAACGCACCGCAGACCTGAAACTGGCGAATCAGAAACTCCGGAGAGTCCTCGAAGAACGCCGTCGCCTGGAAAACGAATTGCTCGAAATCGCCGAAAACGAACGCCGTCGCATCGGATTTGATCTCCATGATGATCTCGGCCAAAAGCTGACGGGCGTTTCAATGATGTTGAAAGGACTCGAGCGACGACTCGCGGCTGACCGACACGCGCAGACCGACGAAGCCCGCAAGATTCAAGTGCTGGTGGACGAGATCATCCATCACACGCATAACCTCGCGCATCAATTCAGCTCTCTTGATGTGAACGGTGATAATCTCGCGTGCATCCTGAAAGGACTGGCGGCCAACGTGACGAAGATGTTCGGGATTCCATGCGTGTTCGCCCTGAAGGGTGAGCTCCCGGAACTTGCCGGAAATGTCACAATGCAGTTCTACAAGATCGCGCAGGAGGCAATCAGCAATGCCATCAAGCATGGGAAGGCCACCCAGCTTTCGATTTCGATTCACCGCGGCACCGACAAGTTGCTCCTCACCGTGAAGAACGACGGTGCGCCGTATTCGCCTCCAATCGACGCGAAAAATCGCATGGGACTGCGGATAATGAATTACCGCGCGAACACCATCGGCGCCGAGTTCGAAATCAAACCAAACCAGAAGAACGGAACGATTGTGACTTGCGCGCTGCCTTTCAAGAACGGGACAAAGTCGCGTCCAGGTTTGGACCAAAGCGGTGAGAGTTCACGAGAAAGCACTCCAAGGTTGGGAGTGCGTGCTTCGGTTGAAGAAGTCGCCGGAGCTTGTTGATCTATTTCCCTTCGACGCCTTTCAGGTAAGCAAGGATCAGTTCCGGCAAATCTTTGCTGTAGCCGCCTTCGAGCAAGCTGAACATTGGCACCCCCACGGCGCGCAGCGATTTGCCAATCCAATAAAAATCCTCGGCCTCCAGAGTTTCCTGCGCAAGCGGGTCGCGCGCGTAGGCATCAAATCCGGCTGAAACGGCCAGGAGATCGGGTTTGAAAGTTTTCAATTCTTCCAGCGCTTTCGAAAGTACGCGGCGGTACTCTTCGCGCGGAGTGTATGGCGCAACGGGGAAATTGAAGCAGTTGCTTCCGATATTCGCCGCGCCGGTGCCCGGATAACACGGATGCTGATGAATGGAAAAGAATGCCGCACCGTCCCGGTTCAACAGAATGTCCTCGGTGCCGTTCCCATGGTGCACGTCGAAATCATAAACCGCCACGCGTTTGATCCCGTCGGCGAGCGCTTCCAAAACGGCAATGGCAATGTTGTTCAGATAACAAAAGCCCATCGCCGTACTGCGTGTTGCATGATGACCCGGCGGACGCATCAGGCTGAAGACCGTTTCGCCGGCGCGTGTATATCTCAGCGCCTCCAGCGCCGCACCGACCGAAGTGCGGGCAAATCCGGAAATGCCCGGATGAAAGGACGTGTCACTGTCGAAATCTTCCGGGACATCCAGCCGCGCAACATGGCTGGCGGCGTGCGCCCGAAAAATCGCCGTGTCAGTTGCCAGCCCGGGTTTGGCCCACGTAATTGGAAGCTCAGTTTGGCTCCGCAATTTTTCCGCTGTGCTGCTGATCCGGACAGGTCTTTCCGGATGACCTGGTTGCGAATAACCCGTGCAACGTTCGTCAGTGATGATCTTCATTCAGAGGTGCGATCGGCCGGGAATTCAACCAGAGACAACCCTGTGTGGCACGATAATTCATCAGCCGTAATACGGCCGGAGTGGCGCTGCGAGGCTCCCAATGCGCAGGTGCTTCTCGATCACCGCTTCCGGGATTTCCCCGTCGCCATTCAAACGCTGGATTGTGCCGGCTTCGAGCGCAGCGATTGGCAATCCATCGCGGAACAAAATTCGATTCGGATGCGAGCGCCGCGATACGTCCGCCGGGCGTGAGAATGCCTTGCAGGTTCAACGGATCAGCGGCGCTGAGAGTGATCAATTCGCCCGTTTGCGGAGCTTTGCGAATCGCGCGCAACAGGCCAATCGCTTCGGGCAGCGCGAACTGTTCGCCGCTCACGCCGCTGACGAAATAGTCCGCCGCGAATCTCACCGCGCGCTTCCCAGCGCCGGAAAATCCGTCCAAGTTCATACCACGAAGCAATCAACGCTTCGCGTTCGAGCAATCGTCGAAACACGACGCCGTAACGCCGCAGCAATGCACGCGCGAATTTTTCCAGAGCAACCTCACGAGTCGGACTGGCATTCTGGCCGCTTCGGATCTCCGATTGTCTCCTTGCTGCTTCTAATCAGCGACCACCGGCCTGCGAATTCCATGCTCGCAAGATTGGTTTTGCGTCGGCGGATGCCTTCATTTCTCCCAAGAGTCGGCCGTTTGTCTGACGGCACGAGCAACGCGCGCAACCCGTCGAATCCGTCGGCAGTGACGAATCCCAGGGCAGCAAGTTCCGACAAAGCCTGCTCGACTTGCGCAGGCAGCAAGCGCGTGACGCGCGTCAATTCGGTGAAGAACAAAGCGCCGCTTTGTTCCAAAGCCTCCAGCACGGTTCGCGTGTCACGCGATAACTCGATTTGCGTGGAATGTGCCGCGAGTTGCAGCCAGTCAGCCAGATTCTCGCGATGAAACAGCGCGATGGGACTGGTGCGCAGCGGAGCGAACGCGCGAGCCTTGGGATTTTGCGGCGCGGTCAATCGGCCCCAGCCGATACGACCAGAGAAACAAAGTCGGTCGAGCCACTGCGGATCGTATTTGGCCACCCGCGCGCTCAAGCACCTCCGGCTTCCCACGCTGCCGAGCGGCAACTCGCAGCCGTCGAGCAGTTCGAGCACCGCTTCGAGACCTTCCGGGCCTTCCGCGCGATGCTCGGCGTCGGCATGCTGCCACGCAAAAAGGAAGCGGTAAAAGTCATGCAGGGAAACCGGCTTGATTTCGGCGCGCAGCCGGTCAATCGTCAGCCGGTGGATCCGCGAAAGCAACCGGCGATCACACCATTCCTGTTCCGTCGCGTCCGGATGAAACCTGCCGCGCAGAACAAAACCCTCGCCTTCCAGTGCCAGCAATGCGGTGTCTATTTCAGCGCGTGGCAAATTGAGCGCATCGGCCAATGCGGTTGCAGTGAGTGGGCCGAAACCTCAAGCCGTCCACGCAACAGTTCGCGAATGGCTTCGGCGCGTTCCCAGTGTTTCGCTCGCCCAGATTCCGGCGCCATCAAATGCGGCTGAAGGTTCGCGTCTGCATAGATCACTTGGAGCATGGATAATCGTTCGGCAGCGACACAGAATTCCCTTTCACCTGTCTGTAACCGCGTCGCGCGATTTTCGGAAATGAGGATTTCGAAGGGCTGAGGTTCGCCATTTCCGAGCAGGCGTGTTCACTCGTTGTCCCATGTGTTTCTACGAGTGGAATCCGTCCTGTCTCAACGTCCGTTCTGCCTCCGCTTCCGTCATCGCACCGAGCAACATCAGTGCATCGTGTAGCTCGTCCGCATTGCTCGCTTCCGGCCACGCTTCCGTTATCACTCGTTCAATCGCTGCGACGTCCAACGTGCCGAGGCCATCAGACCGGCTCGGCTCGGAAGCGCGGCGCGTGTAAACCGCTTGCGTGCGTCGTTCTTCCAGAGGCGCGTTGTCGAGGAACGCGTATGGCCGAGCGTTGAGAATTTCATGCGCCAGCGGCGACGGCTCCGGCAAATCGCGGGCGATGCAGCGAATTTCGCCACTCTCGATTTTCCGCAAGACATCTTCCAAACCGTCGATGTCCATCGCTTCAGTGAGGCAATCAGCAATCGTCTGATTCACCAGCGGATGGTCCGGCACTTCGCGGTCACCGGCGATGTTTTCGAGACATGCGAGTTGATCCGGGAAGACGGCGGCTAGGAGATTTTCCGCTTCCATGCGCTGAAGCGGAGCCGGAGATTTGCGTCCGCCGCGTTGTCGCGGCACCGCCAGCGCGCGCGTCGCGTTCCAACGCCAGCGGATGGTGAACATCGGCGCGTCCAGCAAGGCCTGTACGAGCAGGCTGCGGACGGTTTTGGAATTCAGATAATGAAAAACCTCCTCCAGCGGAAACGAATGTTGTGTGCCGAGCGAGATGACGATGGCGTCCTCTGTTGCCGCTGCCTGCAATTCGAAGTTAAACGTGCGGCAAAATCGTTTGCGCAAGGCGAGGCCCCACGCGCGGTTGATGCGGTTGCCGAATGGCGAGTGAAGCACAAGTTGCATCCCGCCCGACTCATCGAAGAACCGTTCCATCACGAGCGTTTGCTGCGAAGGAATGGCGCCGAGAGCTTGATAAACGGCGGTGAAATAATCGGCGATTTGCGCAGCGGCGGCTTCGGCCAACGTGCAATTTTCTGTCAACCATTTAGCCAAGTCGTGGCCCTTGATTAATTGCTTTTCGATCTCGCTCCGCAAATCCGAAACGGCGCGCGACAGTTCGGCTGTTCGCGCCGGGGCTTCGCCGAGCCAGAACGGAATTCCGGGCGGCTGACCGTGCGCATCTTCGACGCGAACGGAGCCTGCGACGATGCGGAGAATCCGCCACGAGGCGTTGCCGAGTTGAAAAATTTCGCCAGCCATGCTTTCGACCGCGAAGTCTTCATTGACCGTGCCGATGAACGTTTCGGTCGGATCGAGCACGACGCGATAATCCGCGTTGTCCGGAATCGCGCCACCCGACGTCAGCGCCAGCAGCCGCGCACCGCGCCGTCCGCGGATGCGATGATTGACCGCGTCGTGATGAATCAACGCCGCGCGGCGTCCGCGCTTCGTGCTGAACCCTTCGGCCAGCATTTGAACAACGTCGCGAATTCTTCCTTGGTTAAATTCCGATACGGCCAAGCCGACGCGCAAGTTCGAACAGCTTTGCCTCGTCCAAATCTTCACAAGAAGCGGCGGCGACGATTTGTTGCGCGAGCACATCAAGTGGCTTCTCGGGAATGATCAGACGATCCAACTCGCCGCGTTCAACGCAGCGCAACAGGGCAGCGCACTCGACGAGTTCATCGCGGCTCAGCGGAAAGATGCGGCCTTTGGGCAAGCCGCCGCGTTTGTGTTCCGCGCGGCCAACGCGTTGAAGCAACGTGGCGATGGAACGCGTCGAGCCAATCTGGCAGACCAAATCCACCGAGCCAATGTCGATGCCCAGTTCCAGCGAAGCTGTGGCGACGAGCGCTTTCAACTGGCCGCGCTTCAGGCGGTCCTCGGCGTCGAGCCGCAGCTTGGCCGAAAGACTTCCGTGATGCGAAGTGACCGCGTCCGCGCCGAGCAATTCGCTCAGATGATGCGTCACGCGCTCGGCGAGCCGGCGCGTGTTGACGAACACGAGTGTTGTGCGATGCGCCTGAATCAATTCGGCGAGCCGGTGATAAACTTCCTCCCAGATTTCGTTCGACATCACCGCTTCGAGCGGCGACTTGGGAATCTCGATGGCCACATCCATTTTGCGCCGATGGCCGATGTCAATGATGGCGCAATCGGGATTGCCGTTCGCATCCACGGACTTTGACTGCCGACGAGAAAGCGCGCGACTTCTTCGATGGGCTTTTGCGTTGCGGAAAGACCGATGCGTTGAAGGGGGCGGTTTGTCAGCGCGGCAAGCCGCTCAATGCTCAATGCCAGATGCGCGCCGCGGCGATCATCCACAACGGCATGGATTTCATCCATGATGAGCGTTCGCACCGTGCGCAACATCCGGCGGCCAGATTCTGAAGTAAGCAGCAGGTAAAACGATTCAGGCGTAGTGACGAGGATGTGCGGCGGCTTTTTCGCGAGCGCCTGCCGTTGCGCGGCGGAAGTATCGCCGGTGCGGACCTCGGCACGAACTTCGATCGTCCGGCCCTCCGTTTCGAGCAGCGTGGAACGAATCCCAGCTAACGGCTCCTGAAGATTTTTGCGGATGTCGTTGCTGAGAGCTTTGAGCGGCGAGACATAGAGCGACCTGCGTCTCATCCGGCAATTCCCGAGCGACACCTTCGCGAAACAGCACGTCCAACGATGCAAGAAACGCCGCAAGCGTCTTGCCCGAACCGGTCGGCGCAGAAATCAACACATGCCGGCCCGATTGAATCTCCGGCCAGCCGCGCGATTGGGGCTCGGTGGGCGAGCCGAACGTCTGCTCGAACCACCGCGCAACCGCAGGATGGAATTGAGATAATTGCATGACGACGGGACTATGAGTAACCGAGCCATTATTTTATGCCAATGGTCGACAAATAGAAAGACCGACAAGAATCCAGATTTGAAGTCGAAGAGACCAAAGATACGCGACTTTTCTTGTTCAGAGCTTCTCTTCGTGGCCTTCGGAACGAATGAAACTTTATCGACGGGAGCCAATTGCCGGCTTAGTGACAATGTAGCGGCAACTCGTCCACCGGCCAGATTGAGTATGCTGGCATTTTACATTCAGTGTCGAAGCACCGGAGCCAGCCAGCAGAAATCGCAGTTCGCGGCTCGACAGCCCGAACATGCCGATGACCGGGCCTCCGCGAGATTTGATTCTTCGCCAGGTGCTGGCGGCGAAGTCAGGGATTAATCGACGAACAAACGTTGGTCTGAGAACTTGAAACATAGCGAGTCCACCGGGTTTTAGGACGCGGACAAAATCGCGAATGTAGCCTTTGGCGAACTGCGGCTCGATATGTTGCAGCGTGATGTTGGTATAAATGAAATCAAAATGGTCAGTTGGAAATGTCGGGAGTCCTATTTCTGAGTTGATGTGGTAAGTACATTTATTTGGATATCGATTAAATCGACGAGCGTGACCAATCATCGAAGGAGAAATATCTACACCTTGAACCTCCGAAAAATGTTCGGCCAAAGCTTGGCTGAGTCGCCCGACACCGCATCCAAAATCGAGTGCTCGCCCGTATTTCAGCTTCAGTTGCAATTGTTCGAGTTCTGCGAGCGTTCTCTGGATTTCCTCGATGCCGAGTGCAAAGAATTCTTCAGGATTCCAGCGTCCGCCTTTCTTAGAAGGATCCGTCAGCACGACCCAAAGAGGGTCGTCTTTCCCCAGTTGGTCCCAATTCTTCCGCCATGCAGCAAGGTCCATATGGAGTAATTAGTATTTCGGATTCTGGAGATCCACTCTCACAATTCACTTCTGCGGATTAAACTGCCGCAAGAATCTTACGTCATTCTCGTAAAATAGTCGGATGTCATTAATGCCATAACGAATCATCGCGATGCGTTCGATGCCGAAGCCGAACGCCCAGCCAGTCCAGATTTCCGGGTCGTAGCCGACGTTCTCGAAAACCTGCGGATGCACCATGCCGCAGCCCGCAATCTCGAGCCAATCCTTGCCCATCTTCTTCACGAGCGCGCTGGTGAAATCGATTTCAAAACTCGGTTCGGTGTAACTGAAATAATGCGGACGAAAACGAATCTTCACGTCCTCGCCCATGAGTTCCTTGAAGACGAATTCGACGGTGCCTTTCAGGTCCGCGGCGGTCACGCCTTTGTCCACGTAAAGTCCTTCGACCTGCTGAAACGTCGGATTGTGCGTGGCGTCGGCATTATCGCGACGATACACGCGCCCTGGAACAATGATGCGGATGGGTGGGGGCTGCTTTTCCATCACGCGGATTTGGACGGAGGACGTGTGCGTGCGCAAAAGCAATTTGCCCTCTCCCTGCGCCCCTCTCCCATCCAATGGGAGAGGGTGGCCGCGGGTGAGGGTTTCGGTCTGCAAATAAAACGTATCTTGCATGTCGCGCGCGGGATGATCGGGCGGCGTGTTCAGCGCGTCGAAGCAGTGATACTCGTCCTCGACCTCCGGACCGTCCGCGACGACAAATCCTATCTTCCGAAAACTGCGCACGATGTCTTCTGTCACTTGCGTGAGCGGATGCAACCTGCCAAGCGCACGACGCCGGCCCGGCAGCGTGAAGTCCGTCGGCTCTTTCGGCAGCGCAGCTTTGAGTTCGAGTTCTTCGCGGCGTGCGCCCAGTGCGGCTTCGAGTTCGGCTTTTACGGAGTTGAAGGCTTTCCCGGCGGAGGTGCTTTTCCTCCTTGGGCAACGTGCCGAGCTTTCATGAGCGCGGTGAATTTGCCATGCCCTCCGATCCACGTCCCCTTTTGTTTGTTCAAGCGCGGCCAGGTCCGGCGCGGCTTTCAGCTCCGCCAGCGCGTTTTGTTTTAGCGGTTCAATTTCGTCGAGAAATCCGGGCATAAACTGTCGCGGAGTTTAGGACGAAAGCAGGAAAGCAGGAAGGGAATTCCTTCGTGGGCCGTTCGCCGAGAAAGGAAATTACGCGACAGAAGCCAGTTGAGGAACAATTTCCTCTTTGCTGCCGGCTTGCTTGAAAGAAAACGGCGCGGGCAAACCGTGCCGCCTGGTTTGTTCAATGGCGTAGTCGGGATCAATGTCCGAAACAGACCCGCTCGTCGATCGGATTACGAGTTGCCAGGTCGAGAGAGGCGCATGGGTGACATTCGTTCGACCCATACGGAAGAATGTGACAAGCGGTTTATCCAACGCGCTGCAGGCATGAACTACGCCGGTATCGACGGATAATATCAGGTGCGCGCGTTCCAACGCGGCCACCACGTTGCAGGAGTTTCGTGCGCGATAGGCAATTCGCCCGGGATTTCACCGAAACTGCTGGACCATTCCATGATCTCTTGACACTCCGCTGACCAGAATGTGGCTTCCGCTCAACGCAGCCGCAGGATGTAGCGGGCCCAGTTTTCCACGGACCACATCCGGTTTGCGCTGCTGGCAGACAGATTTATGAAGATGAACGGCGCGTTCGATAAGTGCTGTTGGCGAAGCCATTGAACTGAGTCTTTGGGCACGCTGACAAATGGTTTGTAGTCTCTGGGTGCGAGCCCCGCGAGCGCGCCGATCCTGCGCACGACTTCGACTTTGTGTGCGCGCGGATACTGCAGCGGATCCGTGTCTCGTTGAAAGGAACGGAAATAACGGCGATTAAAACCGGTTTTAACGGATGCTCGGACGAATCGCGCGATGACAAGGCCGCTTGTGCTCGCGTGATCTTTCAGGTCGATGTATGCGTCGTAGCGGCATTGCGTCAGCACCTTGAGCAAGCGTGGAAATCCTGTCACCAAGTTGGGAAGAAGAATTACTCTGCCAAATCTCCGGTCTGCTCGGAGAAGTTCCGCATTATACCTGCCGCAGAGATAGTCCACGTGAGCGAAAGTTCGGAAAGCGGAATCGAGGATTGCGTTGCTGATAATCGTGTCGCCAATGCGCCCGATGTTGCAGAGCAACAGCCGTCCCGACCTTGGTCGGGCGACAGGCTTCTCTGATGTGGCGCTGATCACTGGCAGCTGGCAGGCCCGTCTTCTGCCGAATCACGCGCACCCTACAAAAGTCCGTTCAACCGCGCAACTCCTTGTTTTGGATGTGTTCCGGGACGGCGACTTCGCCGATGCGCAGCCCAAGCCCGAGTTGAATTTCACCGGCTGCCCCGGCGTTCGCACTCCGCGAGTTTCCGGGTCAGCAACGCCTGTT
The DNA here is from genome assembly GCA_963760675.1 of uncultured Verrucomicrobiae bacterium. Classification (GTDB taxonomy): domain Bacteria; phylum Verrucomicrobiota; class Verrucomicrobiia; order Limisphaerales; family BOG-1460; genus CAVXEG01. The sequence continues at coordinate 21,715 of CAVXEG010000009.1, read as the reverse complement.
CCGATTTGGTTTCGGTGAGTTGAATCGCTTTCCGCAGATGGCCCGTAGCGCTGGAGAATTTTCAACGCTTGAATCTCGAATTCCCCCAGCACCGCGTACAGCAGGTAGTAGGATTCCAGCGATTGCGGTCTCGAATCGCGCCGACTGCTTCGATCCCAGCTTCCGGCCCTTGCACTTGCGCCAACGCGACCGCGCGGTTCAACGCGACGACCGGCGAATCGTCAATTCCCACCAGTCGATCTAAGCGACAGAATTTGCGGCCAGTCTGTGGACTCATAGTCCTTCGCCGCGCAGTGGCAGGCGGCGATGCCGGCCTGCAGATGATACTCGGTGATCTCGTCACCCGCGGCCGATTGCGCGAAGTGAAACATGCCCCGCGCGATCATCGGTTGATCCCATCGCGTCCGGTCCTGCTCCTGGAGGCGAAGCAGGTTGCCCTCGCCATCCACTCGCGTCGGGATGCGCGCGGCGTTCAAGCAGCATCAGCGCCAGCAACGCATGAGTCTTCGGCTCGATTGCCGGCGGATGTTCCGCCAGCAAGCCCGTCAGGCGGATCGCCTCGTGACAGATTTCTTCGCGGACCAGTTTTTCGCCGCTGGACGCTTTGTAGCCTTCGTTGAACAGCAAGTAGAGCGATTGCAAAACGCCGTCCAACCGCCGCGCCAGTTCCTCGCCCGCGGGAATTTCGAAAGGAATCCGCGCTTCGCGGATTTTTTGTTTTGCCCGCGTCAACCGTTTGGCGATCGCCGCTTCCGTTGTGAGAAAAGCCCGGCTGATTTCGGTCACGCTGAAACCGCAAAGGGTCTTCAACGCGAGCGCGACTTGCGCTTCGGCGGGAATCTAGCGGATGGCAGCACACGAACATCATCCGCAAACGGTCGTCGGCGATTTCCTGCTCGGAGAAGATCGCCGCGTCCGGCGCGGGACTCGGCCGATCCATCAAGCGGATGATTTCAGCTTCCTTGTCGCGAAAAACTTTTTCGCGCCGGACCACATCCAGCGCGAGGTTGCGGGAAGCGCGCATGATCCAGGCGGAAGGATTTTTCGGAACGCCGTAAAACGGCCAGGTCTGCAACGCCCGGGCGAGCGCTTCCTGAACCACGTCTTCAGCCAGGCTGAGATGTTCGATGCCGAAAATCCCCGTCAGGGTGGCCACCATCTTTCCCGCTTCATGACGGAAAAGATGTTCCACCACGTGCGAAACGCCGGTTGGTTCCAGCTGAAGATTGTTAGATTGATCCACTCGTGCAGCAATATAAAAGCGCCGAGGATTCAGCGAAGAAAAACTTGCGGAGCGCGAAGACGGATTAGCGGTTTCTCTCGCGTGCGCCGCGCAGTTCTCGCCGCTTGAACTAATCACATTTCTTGAGTATCAAAATTCGAGTTTCAAATGAAACCCAAACTGTGGATCCTCGTTTTTGTTACGTTATCTATCGTAGGACTGATTGTATGGACAGTGATCGATGGTCGCCGCGCATACCCTCGCAGTCAGCAGCTTCCGGATGGCACTGTAGTTACCATCAAAGATTTGAGCTACGGCAAGTCAGTGAATATTCCAATGGGCAATCTTTGGCAGCGAATTGCCGGGCGCATCCTGCCGGAAGCTATTGCAAAACGACTGAGGATTCGGAAGGCTGGATTCACGAGCGCGACGGATACGATATTCGTGACCGTTGAAACTGTCCGCACCAACGGGACTTTCTCCGCGTACCCGCGATGGCCCTATTCACGCGATTCTTCGATCCTGATGACTGATGACACGGGCAATGAGTATCAACTCAATCGCGTCTTGCAAAACGGGAGCGGCCCGAAGGATTTGATCGAGGTTTTCACCGCTCCGCTGGTTTCGCATCTTGCCACCCAGCTCAATCTCCGGCTTCAGCAATATGATTACTCAAGCGCAGCAACTTTAGCTACTCCGCTGGTGGCGGAATTTGTGGTGCCGAATCCCGCCCCTCGTTCCAGGCCGCGCTGGACACCAAGCCGCCCGCCAATGACAAACCAATTGAACGATCTCACGATTGTGCTGAGGAAAGTTCCCCTTGCGACTCCCGGGTCATCTAGCCTGGGCGCGTCGCCTAACAACTGGTCCGGGCTGGATGTATTCGAGAATAACTCTCGCTCCAAGAATTGGCGCGTCCTCGGTTTCACAATACAAGATGAAGAGGGCAATGTCTTGACGTGGGGCGGGCGTATTTCGCCTCTGGAACCTCGGAAGTTCCGTTTTGAATTAACCCGCAACTCTCCCACCAGTCCGGCTGACGTTCTGAGCTTCCGTGATGTCGCTGTTTCAACCAATAAACCATCTTTGCTGATTGTCACGAATTTCCATGGGTCCACGATTCAAATTGAGCGTTCAACTGAGGGCCAATTCGATTACAGCATCAGGCCCCGTCTGACTGATTTCAGTCACCGGCTCACCGTCGAATACAATTATGAAAATGGCAAACGGGATACGGAGTTTAGCATATTTGGCTACAGCCAAGCTGGCGCAGGTATAGGATTTCGTCCATCGCATCCGAGCCCGATTAAATCCGCCGACATCACTTTTGTTTTCACCACCAATGTGATTGCGGAATTCCTCGCCACGCCAGGCTCCGAGTCCACCAACTCACTGCCGTTGAAGTAACACACTCGTCGAAGCTATATTCGGACATCATCCTCCCGCCATAGCCCCGACGACCAGAAATGGCTCTTCGCCATTCACCACTTCGTCAGGCAACTTTGTTTCCGGCGGTTCGAGCGACAAATCTTCCTTGCACGCGAAGAAGCGGATGAATGGGCGTCGCTTCAGCGTGCCGTGATCGCGAATCGTTCCGCGCAGCACGGGATATTTTTCTTCAAGCGCGTCGATCACCGCTCGAATCGTGACAGGCGCGGCGACTTCAAGCTGCACTTCGCCTTCAGCATGGGCGAGGTTTCGAAGATGGAAAGGGAGTTGGATGCGAATCATGGTGTTGCGGGGAAACCCGGCCAACCGCCGGCGTCTTTGACCCATTTAATGATGTGGCCGGTGCCATTTCGAGTTTCGTTCACGATGCGCTCGTCAACGGCGTCGCGCCGCGGAAGTGTCGCGCCGGCCTCTTTCAAAACGCGTTCGTAAGCGCTGCGCGCGGATTCAGTTGCGACCGGCGGCGCCTGGAACGGTTCCGGCGCGGCGGTAAGTCTCGCGGTCGTAACCAATGCCCAACCAGTTGTCGCGATTCACCGAGTCGTTTCCGTCGAGAACATTGTCAGCCAGATAAAGGGAATGCGGCATGATAACGTCCACACCATCGTGAAACAGCCGCATGGCTCGTCGCGTGGAGAGCCCGGGTTTGAGATAATTGCCGACGTAATTAACGCGGTCAAATTCACCGCAGCCCGCTGTGTCGCCCCAGTCGTAAATAACGTTGTTGCGGAAATCGGCAATCAATCAGTGCTACGCGAAGCGCGGATTCCGGCTCTGATTGTGCGCGATAAGGTTATGGTGAATCGTCAGGCGGCCCTGGCCAATGATGCCATGCCGAGACCGTGGTCGGCGAAATTCAGGCCTTCGCTCAGGATGCACCATTGCACCGTGATCAGGTCCGCACATTTGGCTGATCGAGAGAATTTTGGTCGTGGACCAACTCAACGAAAGATGGTCCGCGATGCAATTCTTTGAGCCTTCGATGAAGTACAGCGCGTGTTCGCCAGCACCGTCGTAATAAGTTTCCCTGGCTCCGGGCGCGTCGAGGTGAACGTTGTCATCGCCGACGCGCACGCGGAGATAGCGCAGCACGACGTCGTGCGTTCGCACTTCGATTCCGTGATTGCGCAACAGGATTCCCGGCCCAGGTGCGTTCTGACTGTCAATCGTGATAAATGGTTCTTCAATCCGAAGTGTCGACTTCAGGGGAATGACGCCGCCGACATTGAATCCGATGATGCGCGGGACCGGGCGTCTTCACCGCCTCGCGCAAACTGCCGGGACCGTCGTCGTTGAGATTCGTCACCTCAATGATTCTGCCGCCGCGGCCTCCCCGAGTGAACGCGCCGAAACCTTCAGCACCCGCGAATGCCGGCTCGGTGTTCGTCGGCGCGAACGGCGGATAAAGCGGATAATCCGCCCAAAGCGGCTTTGGAATTTCCGGCATCGGACGCACGTGTGTCACCGGCGCGCTGGGACCGTATTCGCTTCTGTTTTTCAGAACGAGGTCGTGCCCGCTTGCGCCCCCTTGATACGTCAGTTGCCAGCGATAAATTCTTCGTCTCGTATTCCGACGTCATTTCCGCGCCTTCGGGCAAATCGTCGAAGGTTCCCTTAATCGGGACGTGCGTCGAAACCAGCGTGATATCTTCGCGCGGCGGAATCGTTCTGAGCGCGAGTTGGAGGCGGCAATGGCTTTTGGTGTCCTTGCATGATTCGCAGGCCGTCGTGCGTGGATTGAATCGTGATTGGCGTGACGCCGTGTTCATCCAGCGTGAATGAAAGCGTGGCCGTTCCGGGTGCGCCATCTGACCCAACGTGTGCGGTGACATAAAAATATTGCAGGATGTGAATGGCCGACGGGCGCGAGCCTTCGATTCCGAGAAACGATTGCGCGCCCCAACCGGTGCCAAGGACGAGCGTGCGGCCGAGATAACTGCCGCCTTGGACGATGAATGCGCCCCGCGTCGCGCGGCCTGCCACACCCATGCCGCCGCCCACGTAAGTGTCCACGCAATTGTGCAGCGCGCCGTCTTTCAAAATGAGTTCGCCCTCGCTTCCGGTCACGTCGCCAACGTCCAACGGATCCTGAAGCAGAACAATTTTTCCGCCGTCCACTTCCACGCGCGAGTGATCGCCGCAGTTCTTGCCGATCTGCAAATTTGAAATCGGATACGCGCCGGGCGGCACGCGCACCGTGCCGGTGCCGTGAATTTCAATGTGCTCTGTAGGGATTCGGCAATCCCTCCGACCAGCGCGCCGCGTCGGTCCAATCGCCCGAACCCGACATCCATTTGGTGTAACCGCCTTCGGCGCTGGCATTCAGTGCGGCTGCTGCCAACAGGGGCGAAATAGATGCAAGATTGCGGAAATGAACTGGAAGTCGAACGCGAATCATTTCTGCTCTTGCGGTTGCGGTTTCCAGGTTCCATCGGCGGATCCGTCCGGACTTGCGAGCACGACGGTGTAGCCATCCGGATCGCGCAACCAGATTTCCCAGTGGTTGGGGCCGCCATCGTGATCGGGCGGATTGCGATGGCGGGGAAGAACGATTTCTGCCTTCAGCTTTGCAGCGCGAGCGACGGCGGCATCGAAATCATCAACCTCGAACCACAGAAGCACTCCGTTGCCCGGCATGATACTTGGATCGCCGATGCGACCGTGATGATGCTCCACATCCCAGTGATGCAACTGAAGAACAAGCCTCCCGTTCGCGACGAGCCGCTCGTAATTCGGCCCGCCGTGATCACTGCGACAGCCGAGCAGTTGCTGATACCAGCGGCTGCTCGCTTCGACATCGCGCGCGCAAATCAGAGGCTGCGGTCGCATTTCGTCAGATTATTTTAGCGTTTGCACTTCGACCGAATACACCGCCGGCAGGTCGTTCGGCGATGGCGCTCCACGAATTGCCGCCGTCGGCCGAGCAATAAACCTGGCCGCCGGTCGTGCCGAAATAAATGCCGCACGAATCGAGTTGATCCACCGCCATCGCGTCGCGCAGCACGTTCACGTAGCAATCCTTTTGCGGCAGACCTTTCGTGAGCGGCTCCCATTCGTTGCCGCCGCGTCTTGCTGCGATAGACGCGCAACTTTCCTTCCGGCGGATAATGCAGCGAATCGCTCGTGATCGGCACGACGTAAATCGTTTCCGGCTCGTTGCGATTGAACATCAATCGGAAAACCGAAATCCGTCGGCAGATTTCCGCTGACTTCATTCCATTGCTCGCCGGCGTTGTCGGTGCGCAACACGTCCCAATGTTTTTGCATGAACAAACACGTCGGGCCGCGACGGATGCAGCGCGATGCGATGAACGCAATGGCCGACTTCTGCGTCTGGATCGGGCAGTTCGTATTGCGACTTCAATCCGCGTGTGATGGGCTTCCAGGTTTTTCCGCCGTCATCGGTGCGAAAACACCCGCCTGCCGAGATGGCGACGTAGATTCGCTTTTCATTTTTCGGATCGAGCAGGATTGTGTGCACAGCCATGCCGCCCGCGCCAGGTTGCCAGAGATTTCCCTTGGCTTTGCGCAGGCCGGGAAGTTCCTTCCACGTTTTACCGCCGTCAGTGGTTTTGAAAATCGCCGCGTCCTCGACGCCGGCATAAGCGGTGTCGGGATCGGTCAGCGACGGCTCGATGTGCCAGACGCGTTTGAATTCCCACGGATGCTGCGTGCCGTCGTACCACTTATGCGTGCCGACTTCGCCTTCGTAAACAAACTTGTTGCTCTCGCCTTTGGGCATTCCTTCCGGGCCTTTCAAGTCCTCTGGACTGCTGCCGGGCGTGTTCCATGTCTTGCCGCCGTCGTCCGAACGCTGGATGATCTGGCCGAACCAGCCGCTCGTTTGCGAGGCGTAAATGCGGTTCGGATCAGCGGGCGAACCTTTCAGGTGATACATTTCCCAGCCCGCGAAATGCGGACCGCTGACTTCCCAATCCTTGCGCTTGCCATCCGATGTCAGGATGAACGCGCCCTTTTTTGTGCCGACGAGGACTCGGACTTTGCTCATAGATTCACGTGTTTGTTTTTTTGGTTTAGCTGGCTTCAATACTAAGACGAACGGACAGTGACCTTCTGGACAATTTTCTTGATGGATTCACCCGTCATCCTGCCAAGTCCGCAATGCTATTTCCAGTCGGATTGCAAATAAGCGCGCCTGAGGCTTCTGCCGCCTGTTGAATTGCATTTCGGATTCATTCGCATCGCGAACTCCTTTGTCTCTGAACGTTGGAAGTTCTCCGCACTGAGGCTGACTTCCCAGCGTTCGCGGCGCGGGAAGAACCCATTTTCTTTGCGATGAACCCTGCGACGCCCGGCAGCAGGGGTTGCGCCCCGTAGCTTTCCATCACTTCCACGGAAAAGCCAATGCGTTGCAAGTCCCCGACAATTTCAGCGCGGTCGGTGAGTTGAAGTTGATGGATTTCCGATCCGCGCCGATAGGTTTTGCCTTGTTGCCGGAATGTCGTGATGCGTCGCGTCAGAAGAGTTCTGTCGCCGTGCGCCTCCACTTCCACGAGCACGGCCCAACCGGCATCGAGAACGAACGAGCGCTGTGCGCCATTTGCGGGCGCGCGCCGGGGTTCGGCCATGTCGAAGACAAGCAATCCACCGGGACGCAGAGCCTCGTGGATTCGCCCGAACAGCTCTGACCGGGCAGTCCGTGAATTTCGGGAATCGAAGGCGTAGTTCAACACCTCACCGATAGCCGTCACCGCCACACACGACGGAATCTTCGCCGTGAACAACGAGACGACGTTAAATTGCGCGCCAGGAACACGCCGCCGCGCCATACGAATGAGCGGTTCGGAAACATCGAAGCCAACAACTTCAAATCCGGCATCGCGGAATGCGCGCGAGGAAACGCCACTGCCACAACCGAATTCGACCACGCAACCGCCAGTGATGCCGGAACGCGACAGTTCCTCGATTGCGAGCAACGCGGCCGCTCTAGCGAACTGGGAAAAACCGGCGTCATGAATGAACGCGAGGTCCTCCCGATAGGCTTGTGCGGGAGATTTGCCTGGTTGCGTCTTCATATTCCAGCCATAATGAGAAATTGCTCGGAAGAATGTTGGTTCCTCCGAGTTCTCTTAGCGGTTGCCGCCATTACTTGCGAGCAGCTTCCGAATCCATTCGCTTCGCGCCCAATCCAAAACCGACTTGCCTTTCACGTCTTTGAGCTTCGGACTGATTCCCTGATTGAGGAACGTCCGAATAATTTCACGTTGCGCCGACTTCGCCTCCTCTGCACCGCTTCCGCCGCGGCCGGTGTTTTGAACTGCGAGATGAAATGGCGTCGAACCGGGTTTGTTTTGAATGTTGCATCAGCACCGCTATCGAGAAGAATTTTCACCGCCTCAGCGCAACGTGTACGGACCGCTCGATGCAGCGGCGTCGCGCCGTTTTTGTCGCGAGCGTGAATGTCCGCGCCAGAATCGAGGAGTAGTTCAAGCATCCGCACCTGGCGTTTGGAGTCCCAGAATTCGCTTCCGGGACAGCCATCCGCAGCGTAGTGCAGCGGCTGGCTTTTTCGATGATTCTTCGCCGCGCGACAATCCGCGCCCGCGTCCAACAGCAGCTTTGCAATTTCGACGCGATAGCCGGCAGCCGCAACGTGCAACGCCGAGTCACCCGCGTAAATCCAGTGTGGAAGTCTCATTTCGAGGCGTGCCTCGAGAGCGGTTGCATTCGCCAGCGCGGCGTTCTGCGCCAGCAATTCCCTCGCTCGCTCTCGATTGTCGTCGAGAATCGCTTTTATCAAGGACTGGAATTGATCTGGCATGAACATTCGATTGCGCGGGCGATCACTTCTTGCGCTTGTGCAGCGTGAGCCGATTGCCATCCGGGTCGGCGATCACGATCATTCGGCACGACGGAAAATCGTGCGGTCCCATGACGATCGGGACGTTCTTAGCTTTGACCATCTCCAGCGCGTCTTCGAAGTCATCCACCTCAAGAGCGGCTGAAGCCCCTTTGTTGACGGATCCCACATGCCCGGTGCGCAACCGATGCCGAGCGTGCCCGTGGCGATGTCGTACTCAACCCAATTCGGATTTTTCGAACCGTCGTATTCGGAATTCGGTCTGAGGCCAAGCACGCCTTCATAAAACGCGCGCGCTTTCTTTATATCACTAACGGCGTACGCAAAAAATGCGATCTCGATGATTTTCATGTTCTATTTTCCTTTCGCTGCGGCTTTCAACTTTTTGATATCGAGTTTCACCATCTTAAGCAAGGCTTCCATGACCCGCTGCGATTTCGCTGGATCTTTGCTGGCCATCAACTCACCTAGGATTTCCGGCACAACTTGCCATGAGACGCCGAACTTGTCCCTGAGCCAGCCACATTGCACTTCCTTGCCGCCGGCGGCGGTGAGTTTTTTCCAAAAATAATCAATCTCCTTCTGTGTGTTGCACGTGACGACGAAGGAAATCGCTTCGTTGAATTTGAACTCCGGCCCGCCATTGAGTGCTATGAATTTTTGTCCGGCGATTTCAAACGGCACGGTCATCACGGAGGTTTTCGGCCTGCCTGAAACCTTCGCGCCCGCCTCGCTGTAACGCGCGATGTTCAGAATTTTGGAATTCGGAAAGATTGAAGTGTAAAACTTCGTGGCTTCTTCGGCCTGATCGTCGAACCAGAGGAATGGAGTGATTTTTTGCGTTGTCATGGAATCCGTTTGTTCACGCAGGACGTATTTCGTCTCGTTCAAGCGTTTGTTTTATAATCTTAGCGCCTTATTCGATGAGCGCGCCAATCAATAGGCTCTGCAACTTCGTTCGGCAGCAAATCGGTGCAATTCAAATATTGCAGCGCACGATATTCTTGGGCTTCTCGGAATTACATTCAGATCGGCCCGGGAAAGCAAACCCGATTCGTGCCTTAGGCTGTGCCTTGACATTTGTGGAGGTAAGCACCCTATACCATGAGCGAGAAATTCATGGTATTTTCCAGGCATGAACTCTCGCTCTACCGGGCGGTTCAGCCGTAAAATGGCACCTCGTGGAAACCACAGGTTCACAGTTCCCAGAATTCCCTCGCGCATTTATCGGTCAGTTTCTGGCAAGAGATTGCCAAGAAACGGGAAGTCGGCTGTGGTTGTATTTGGCAGTTTGATTTACATGATTGCTGAAACGCATGTCACCGAAGAGACGAAAGAGGGCCTTCTCCAAACTGGGTTCGGTCGCGTTAATGCAGGATCAAAAGAAAGGGTGCAAGCGGAGGTCCGGATGGATCGCGAAACTGCGGGCGACAATCACGCACTCAGTGCCGTTTGGCTATCAGGACGAAACGGGATTTCATTACGGCGTGAAACGTTAACTTCTTTGGCTTTGCCGGAAAGTTCAGCAGTCCCGCTCATGAATTTCCTCGCGCCATCGCTGCCGATTTGTTCGCGCCAAGCAATCCCAATACTGGCTTAATTCAGAGACTCGGCGTAAACTGCCATATCGAAGCCGATCGTGTGAAAGTTGACGGAACGCATCTGAGTCGGACAACGCGGCGGCGTTTCCTGCTTGCGCTGCTATTGGGAACTCCCGCCGCTGCCGTTGCTGACGCAGGCTGGATCGAACCGACTTTGCTCAAGGTGCGACGATTGCAGTTTACGGATGGAAAACCTGTCGCCCGGCTTGTTCATTTCACGGATTTGCACCACAAAGGCGATCGGAAATACGCTCTGTCAGTCGTTAACACCATCAACTCCTTCTCGCCCGACTTTGTTTGCTTCACCGGCGACCTCATTGAGGATGGCGAATTCCTGCCCGAAGCCCTCGAGATTCTTTCTGGGATCAAGTCGCCGCTCTACGGCGTTCCCGGCAACCACGACTATTGGAGCCACGCGCCATTCGGAGAAATCATCAAGTGCTTCGCAGCGACCGGCGGCGACTGGCTGCAGGATGAACAAAGAATCGTTGGCGGTAGCATTAACATCATGGGCATGGCGCATCTGGGTCTTAAACACCCAATGCCTTCGTCGAACACTGCGATGAAGAATATCTTGCTGATGCATTATCCCGCATGGGTGAAACAACTCGGCAACCGCCACTTCGATCTGATTCTCGCCGGTCATTCGCATGGCGGACAAGTCCGCATACCGTTCTATGGCCCAATCTCTGTTCCCTTTGGCGTGGACGAATACGATTTGGGACTCTTCAAAACCGCGAACGGTCCGCTCTATGTAAACCCCGGCATCGGCTGGTTTCCGGTGCCCATTCGATTCAACTGCCAGCCGGAGATAACCGTGATTGAAATCTGACGAGCCGCTTTCGCGTTGAAGCTGTTTTCACCGATTTGTATGGTGCAGATCAATGACGCCTGCTACGCCAGCATTCCCCAAACCTTCGCTGCGCACGATGCCTGTCACGATGACGTGGGGTGTCGGTGATGAACGGGGGAGACTGTTGGCCAAGCTGAATATCTTCACGGTCGAGGATTTGTTGCTCCACAGGCCCCGCCGCTATGAAGATCGTAGAACATTGCTGGCCATTCGCGATTTGCAGCTCAAGGAACCGGCCACTGTGCGCGGCAAAATTGTCGCAGCGGGCGTGAAGCGCTGGAAGAGGGGCGCGCGAGCAATGTTCGAGTGCGTCTTCGATGACGGCTCGGCGCATCTGCACTGCCGGTGGTGGCATGCTCAGCCATGGATGGAGGAGTATTTCGCGGTGGGCCGTGAATTCCTCGTGTTCGGAAAACCGGACTCATTGCGCCCGCGCACCATGGATCATTCCGAGACTGAACTGCTCGAGCCGGGCGAAGACGAGTTCATCCATGTGAATCGCATCGTTCCGATTCATCCGCTGACCGACGGTTTGACAGCGCGCGTGATGCGAACACTCGTGTGGCACGCGCTGGAGCGTTTTGAGTCGCAGATTTCTGAACCACAATTGACAGGGCTGCCATTGACGTCCGCCGTTCCTGGCGCTGGAAATCACAAATTTGAAATTCCACCTGGCTTTCCGTCCCGCGCGAATGCCGTTCACATGCTCCACTTCCCGGAGGCACTGGACGACGCTGAAATTGCCCGACGCCGACTGGCGCTGGATGAGTTCATAGCGTTGCAGGCTCAAATCCGCGTTCGCCGTCACAATTTCGAAACGAAAGCGCGCGCGATTCCCTGTGGCGGAAACAACACACTCATCAAACCGTTTCTTTCCAGGCTTCAATTCAAACTTACGAACTCACAAACGCAGGTATTGCGCGAGATCCGCTCGGACATGCGCGCACGGCATCCGATGCGCAGGTTGCTGCAAGGTGACGTGGGTTCCGGCAAAACGGTGGTCGCGGCGTGCTCGGCTCTGATGGCAATTGAGAATGGACGGAGCGTCGCGCTCATGGCTCCCACCGAAATTTTGGCCGAACAGCATTTTCAGAACTTCAAAAAGTGGTTCGACCCACTCGGAATCCAGGTTACACTCCGAACGGGCAGCAGCAAAAACGACAATGAGAGGATAACCGGGAATGGAAAACGAACCTCATCACGCCTTGTCCAGCCGTTCCCTTCGATGTTTATCGGGACACACGCCCTGCTCACGGCGAATTTTGCTGTGCCGGATTTGGGGCTTGTCATCATTGACGAGCAGCACAAGTTCGGCGTGGCGCAACGCGAGCAACTGGTGCGCAAGGGAACATATCCGCATCTGCTCGTAATGACGGCTACTCCGATACCGCGCACACTCGGGCTGACAGTCTATGGCGAATTGGATATTTCCGTGATTGGCGAAATGCCAGGCGGTCGTGGACGGATCCAGACGTTCATTCGAACTGCCGATACGCTTCCGAAGGTGTGGGAGTTCATTCGAAGGAAATTGACTGAGGGCAGGCAGGCTTACGTGATTTATCCACGCGTGGAAGACTCGGCGCAAAATGACGTCAAGGCTGTCGTGAAGGAACATGGAATGATCAAACGGACTCTCCACCCATTTCAGGTTGGCCTGTTGCACGGTCGAATGACGGGTCGCGACGAAGGACGCCGTGATGACCGCGTTTCGAGCAAACAACCTCCAGGTGCTCTTGTCCACTTCGCTCGTAGAAGTCGGTGTGGATGTGCCGAACGCCACCGTCATGCTGATTGAGAACGCCGAGCAGTTCGGTCTCGCGCAGTTGCATCAACTCCGAGGCCGCATTGGCCGCGGGGCGCATGATTCCTACTGCATCCTCGTTTCATCCGCCAAACATGAAGACGCGCAAGAACGGTTCAAGATTCTTGAGGAAACGACCGACGGTTTTCGTGTCGCAGAGGCGGATTTGAAACTCCGCGGGCCCGGCGAATTGCTTGGGCAACAGCAAAGTGGAATGCCCGCCTTGCGCTTTGGTGATCTCGCTTCAGACTGGGAACTAATCAAACTGGCGCGCCAGGTAGTCACCGATGAGGGTAGGTAAGATTTTACTTGTGCTTTTCGAGGAATTGATAAAAGTTACGCCCACTATGAAAAGGACATTATCCCTAATTGCACTATTGGCTTTGGTGTTAAGCGCTGTTGTCACGGGCTGCAACCAAAGTTCTGACAACGCGCCCACGGAACCTGGCACGAACGCTCCGGCAGGCACCAATGCCCCTGCGAAATAACGCGCGCACTCGTGGTTTTCCGAATCTCACGCCGGGCAGTTTGCCCGGCTTTTTCCTTTCCAGACTTGGATTTTCTGGCGATAGGATTAATCTGTGCCTATGAAAACGCCTTTGCTGGTTTGCCTCGGTGTGTTGGCTCTTGTGGCCGGATGCGGTAAGTCAGGCAGTTCGACGGCGCAGCAGGAAACCAATGCCAGCGGCAATCCGCTCACCGCGCCAGTCGATTATCTCGGAGCACTCGGACAGGGAAAACAATATGCAGAGAAAACGGTGGATACCGTTTCAATCAACCGCGGCATCCAGATGTTTGAAGTGAGCGAAGGACGGTTTCCCAAAGATCTGAACGAATTGGTTCAAAAGGGATATTTTCCGCGCATTCCTGAAGCGCCATACGGAACCAGGCTCGTTTACGATGCCACGAATGGCGTCGTCAAAAACGGTCCGGGTGCCGACTCCGCCTGGCAATAGATTCGCGCTGATTAAATCCTTGCGATGCCGGCTTAAGTCTGTAGTGACGGCTGCTGTGAAGAATTCCATTCAAAGAGTTATCATCTTGCTTGGATTTTGCATGGCGATGCGGACGCTGCTGGCGCAAACATATGCTCAAGCGGAGAGCCATTCCGCAATTTGGGATGTGCCGCAGGTAGTCCGCGACATCAATCAAATCAAGCAGCGGCAATATGTCGCTTTCAATCCGCATTATTTCGAGGACAGGTCAAATTTCATCGCGCGGTTTCGTCCGGTCGCAAGAAAGATTTTTGCGGAAGAGGCCGCCGGCAAAGATATCCAGTCGCCCACCAGATTTACGAGGAAATCTTCTGGCTGATCACTTCCAGTGCGGACGTGAACCGCATGAACGAGCGGTTGCGCGATTTGGAAGATAAATCTCGCGCCACCAGCATCGAATGCAGCCGCTGGCCCGGATTGTGTAACCGAATGGTGGTGGCAGCTTGAATGGTATTATGACCATGTCAAAGCAGATGAGCCGATTCCGCCGGAAATTTTGAACCGCATCAATTCGCCGGAGAAACTGACGGCACATTTGAAACCGCTTTCGGTCTCAGATATTGCGCGCACTGGCAGAGACAACTGGTATGAGTTCAATATGACTTGTGCCGACTTGATTCGATGGGTTGTTCGCGACCGGCCTGGCGATTTTCATCCGAAGCTGAAAGAAACCCTGTTGGATTTGATTCTTCAATCCAAGAACCCGGAAACCGGTTATTGGGGGCAACGCTACGTTATCGGCGGCAAGGAACAGTTTGTGCCCGATTTGAGCACCATGTTTCATCGTCAGTTATCTCCAAGGCGAAGTCCCGCGTCAGGACAAAATCGCGGCGACGACGCTCGCGACTCAAGATATGGATACGCCGGTGGGCTGGCTTACAAAGGACAAGCCATAATCACAACTTCGTGGACGTCGTTGAGTTGTTCAAATGGGCGTGGCCACACGCGCGTGCCGAACAGAAAAAAGAGATTGCCGCTGCAATTCAAAAAATACTCCACCGGTGTTTGACAGAATCGCTGCAACCGGACGGCTCATTCAAACACTTGGAAGTTGACCAATCCATCGAAGAGGCGACTTATTTCTGCGTGGAATTCTTGTCGCGGATTGGATTTTTTGACAATTCGCAACGCTTTTGGACAGAGCAAGATTTTCCCGCGAAGCGGAAGGCATTCGCCAAAAAATCATTTCATACATCACATCAACCCGGTGGCGCCGCCGGTGGTTCGTGGTATCGCACGCAGTCGATTCGCTCAACGGCGGAAAGAACAGCGCGGATAAACACAACTAAATCGCCAGCAGCAGCTTCTTGATCTCCTTCAAACGCGCCTTCGCGTTCCTTCTTGTCAGGCGCGGAAACTTGCCGCCGAGCGTGATGAAATCGTCTCGCGCGTGAGCATCAGCTTGTCCTCCTTCACTTCGATGGCGGTGACTGCCGCGTTCGCTGGCGAGAATTTTCAGTTCGGCGACCTGCAGCAGCAATTCCACCGGCGGCGGAAGCGGGCCGAAGCGGTCGCGCATTTCGCGCGCGAGTTTCCAGCGCGGACTTTCTCCGTCGCCTGGGCGAGCTTGCGGTAAATCTCGATGCGGTGCTGGGGTTCGGGAATGTAGGTGTGAGGAAGTGAGTGCATGTTGCAGTGATTGCGGTTGCGTCTCGCTGAATCGCCGCTCGGCCTGTCGGCCTCGTGGGCTCGACCTGTCGGACTTTCGGCAGCCATCGCACTCAGTCTCCAGAAAATCCAACGCACCTGCACCTCCACGCGCGGCTTGACCTTCTCGCCTTTGAGCGCAGCCAACGCTTTGCTTGAGCAACTGGCAGTAAAGCTCGAAACCCGACCGCGGTGATGTGGCCGCTTTGCTCCGCGCCGAGCAGGTTGCCCGCGCCGCGGATTTCCAGGTCGCGCATGGCGATTTTGAAGCCGCTGCCGAGCGTCGAGTATTGCTTGATGGCGCTGATGCGTTTGCGCACGTCGGTCAGCAGGCGCGCGTGGCGCGGCAGCAGCAGATAGGCGTAGGCCTGGTGCTTGTAGCGGCCCACGCGGCCGCGCAGTTGATAAAGGTCGCTCAGGCCGAAACGGTCCGCGCGGTCAATGATGATCGTGTTCGCGTTGGGAATATCGAGGCCGCTCTCGATGATCGTCGTGGACAGCAGCACGTCGGCCTCGCCGTTGACGAACTTCGTCATCACCTCTTCCAGATCGTCGCTGTGCATCTGGCCGTGGCCGACGACGATGCGCGCGTGCGGCACGAGCGTGCTGCAGCTTCTGCGCCATCGTCTCGATCGTCAGCACGCGGTTGTGCAGGAAGAAGACCTGCCCGCCGCGGTTCAGCTCGCGCTGGATGGCGTCGCGGATGACGCGCTCGTCGTATTGCGTGACGATGGTCTCGACCGGCAGCCGGTCGTGCGGCGGCGTCTGGATGGTGCTCATGTCGCGCGCGCCGGTCAGCGCCAGGTAAAGCGTGCGCGGAATCGGCGTGGCGCTGAGCGTGAGCACATCCACCAGCGTGCGCAGCAGCTTGAACTTCTCCTTGTGCATCACGCCGAAGCGCTGCTCCTCGTCAATGACCACCAGCCCCAGATCTTTGAAGGCGATGTCCTCCTGCACCAGCCGGTGCGTGCCGATGACGATATCCACCGCGCCGGCCGCCAGGTCCTTGACGACGCGCTGCTGCTCGCGGCGGGTGCGGAAGCGCGAGAGCAGCTCGATGCGAATCGGATAATCCGCCATGCGCTCGCGGAACGTGTTGAAATGCTGCTGCGCCAGCACGGTCGTCGGCACCAGCACGGCGACCTGCTTGCCGTCCATCACCGCTTTGAACGCGGCGCGGATGGCGACCTCGGTTTTGCCGTAGCCGACGTCGCCGCAGATCAAGCGGTCCATCGGCTTGGCGCGTTCCATGTCGGCCTTCGTCTCGCATGATGGCGCGCATCTGGTCGGGCGTTTCCTCGTAGATGAACGCGCTTTCGAACTCGCGCTGCCAGGGCGTGTCCGGCGCGAACGGCATGGCCCGGCTGCGATTCGCGCGCGGCCTGGATGGCGAGCAACTCGCTGGCGACGTCGCGCACGGCGCGTTCGGCTTGCGCCTTGGCCTTTGCCCAGCGCGTGCCGCCGAGCGTGTTGAGCGGCGGACGCGCCTTGCCCGCGCCGACGTACTTGCTGACCAGGTGCGCCTCGGTCACCGGCACGTAGAGCTTCGGCGGCGGCTGCGTCGGATCGCCCGGCGCGTATTCGATGACCAGGCATTCCTGGCGGCATTGCGGCGTGGCGGATTGCCGATTGGTCTGCGCTCCCGACGCCTGCGCCGGCATGGATTTGCAAGCCGAGATAACGCCCGATGCCGTGTTGCAGTGAACCACGTAGTCGCCCTCCTCCAGTTCCGTGAAATCAATGTCCAGCGCCGAGCGCGTCGCCTGCGCGTGCGGCGACTTGAGCCGGCGCGGCCGCTGCACCTTGTAGCGCCCGAAAATCTCCGCGTCGGTGACGACGACCAGCTTGGCCTCGTCGCAAAGAAAGCCGCGGGCGAGCGAGCCGATGTGCAGCGTAGGGAGCCAGCGTCGCGCCTGTATCCGACTCGATTCTTGAGCTCTCTGTTTCAGATGGAGACAGGCTGCGACGCCTGTCCCGCATTACCGAGGCCATATCCGTCCCAGATTTCTGTCGAACCGCTGCCGCTCGCCGTCGTTGTTGCAGAAGACATGAACGGCGTAGCCCTGGCGCAGCCAGCGATGCAGTTGGGCGAAGAACTCGCGCCGCTGCGCTTCGGCTACGGGACTTCGAGTCCGCGTTCCGCCAACGGGCGGTATGCATCAAGGCTGGATAAGTGGAGAGTGTTGCGGTTTTCAATCTCCTTTTTCCCCTCTCCCTCAGGGAACCGCACATCGAGATCAGGCAATCCTTTCGCGTCCCATGTGCCGAGTCCATCGTGGGATTGCTCGTGACGCTGCGGAAGATTCTCCCTCTCCCCAATGGAGAGAGTGAGACGAGACAAGTCGATCAGGCCAACTCAATCCGCGTCATGCCGCGCCGGTTAAGTTCATCCAGAAAATTGTCCCACGGGATGAAACATGGATCGCCGGCTGGGACAGTTACGGCGTATTCATCGACGCGAGCGGAAAGGTCCTCCGGCTCGCACAAAACGAATATCGTTTCGCGCGGCAGATAATCGAGCAATGCGGCGAAAAGGGCGCGGCCTTCAGGCCGCTGCGACGCCGCGTTTTCGGGCAGAGATGAAATTTCGAACGATTGAGAAGCTGGGGAGATTGAAGCGGCGCGAACGCCCCGATCCAGTTCCCGCCTGAGCAAGCCGATCTCACCCGCAGGCGGCACAGTGATGCTGCTGATCTCCTCGCGCGAAATTTGCGTGAGCGGATCGAAATACCGCAATGATTCAAGTTCATCACCGAAGAATTCCAATCGCACCGGCCAGGGACTCGTCAGCGGAAAAACATCAAGAATGCCGCCGCGCAACGCGATTTCGCCTTTCTGACTGACCTGTGCCTCCGGCTCGTATCCCTGCTCTTCCAACGCCTCAACAAATCCAGGGGATTGATCCGGTCGCCACGATTGAGCGTTCGTATGCGGCGCTGCAAATCCTCTGGTGTAAATGTTTTTTGCAGGAGCGCGGCTACGCTGGTGACGACGAGTTTCGAATTCCGAGTCTGGCAATTCGGAATCTCAGCTAACGCTACAAGCGTTTGCAGTCGATCGCTGATTGTGTCCACGTGCGGCAACCTGCCCTCGTGTGGAAGAACGTCCCATGCGGGATAGAACAGTGTTTGGGTCCCGGATGATTCACGGAGCTCCCCGCGTTCGTTTCGTTGCTGGACCTTCTCGCTTCTCGCCTGCGTCAGCCACGTCTCGATGTCCTGATGAAAACTCTCCTGGGCTTTCAGCCCTTCCGTGACCGCAACAATCGAGCGCGTGGGAAACAGACAATGGAGCAGAACGGTCAGAAATGGTTGCGCCGCCGGGCTGATGCTGCCACAAGATAACACACCTCCATTCTCCACGCGCCGGCTGAGGGACTGCACGGCGGGAGATTCCAAGATTTCAGCAAACAAATTGCTTGCCGCTTTTTCTGCCAAAGGTTGCGCCAAGCGAGCGAAACGTCGCAGGCACCGCACGGCTAGTCAAGGGGTACGGTGCGAAAGGCTGGCGTGCAAATGCTACTTGGAAGCAAACAGATTGAACGGCATTTCCATGAATCCGCCGAGCCAGAATTTTTTGTCGGTATTCGCTCCGTCGAACACTGTGCGCGAATAAAATCCAACCCGGACGTCCCGCCGGGCAAACCGATAGCTGAAGCCCGCTTCGATGGAATCCTGGTTTTCCCGCACCGCGCGCGGGTAATCAATGATTCGAGTCGCGGGGTCAAAGCGAATCTCGTCGCCGCTGATAGTTCCCAAGTGGCGGTAGCCCACATCGAGCTCCCAGCGTTGGATTTGCTGAAAAAGTCCAAACGATACGATGTAGCAATCGTTCGCCGAGGTGTGGTTCCAGCGAAACAACGCGTCCGCATACGCGCCGAATCCCTCCCAGCCGAAATGTTTTCGCGCCAGGAACTCAGGTTCAATCGCGGTTGAGCTTGTCCCTGGAGCAAAGGGAAATTTTTCATCGAAGCTGCCGGGTAGCACCGCGCCCGCGCGAAAGGTCAGTGTCGGCACCCAGCGACTTTGGCTGTCGTCCTCCTTGATGATTTGATAACGGAAGCCGAAGGAAACATCCATCAATCCGGAAGTCGATTGCGGCGCGCCAGTCGTAGAAAAATTCGCAAAATATCGCCAACCCGTGGTCGTGTAACCCACGCTAAGGTCAGCCGCCCACTTTTCGTTGATGCCGTACTGCATCGCGACGTAACCCTGATTGACGTCGATGCCGTAATGTTCGCCACGCAGTCGATAGTCCGCCGTGTAACGGTTGTTCCCAGCCCAGAAGTAATACGCCTCCGACTCCTGATAATACAACCCGACGATCAGTTGGCCTTGATTTGGCACGCCAGCCCACTCGGCAAACGGAGCATGCGGCACGTTTTCGACGGCATGAAGTTTTTCTGTGGCGAGGGGGAACGCCGCCATGACGACGGCGGCAATTTTTGGCAGTGATATTCGGGGGGGAGGATTCATGTGGTCAATCAGGGTTCAACAAACTTCTGGAAACACTATTCACAGACAGATTCTAAACATGTCGAACCGATGCTAAAAACCGCTACGTAGGCTTGCAACTGAATTCTCTGTTCGCGCAAATTTTTTCCCATTCCGCCAGTCAACCGGACCTGCTTTGGCGGCTCTGTCCGTTCCAACGCGGGACACGTGAAGCCCGCGCAGGTGCGCAGCCGCGTGCAACTTTCGTCCGCTTCAAAGCAAACTGATGAGTCAAGGAAACGATTGCATCACGGACTGAGGCGTGCTTCAAGGCGCGAGCCGGCTGTCCGGGGAATTTAATCCAGGGCAACGCATGAATCCGATCTCTGCCCAGCAACTCGGAAAGCATGACAGCGTTGCCGTTGCTCGCCGGGTCTGGATGAGGTTGCGAAATCAACACAACCTGCGCCCGAGCCGAGATGGCCCGAGGAAGCGCGGCAAAAACAAGGCGGACCTGATTGATCGCGCCGAGATGGTTTGGGCAAACGATTACGGGTATGGCCCGAAGCGCGACGATCAAACCGCGTGAATCGAAATTTTCGCCGAGCGGACTGAGCAGTCCGCCGGCGCCTTCGACGATGGTGATTCGAAACTTCGACTGCAGTGCTTTCACATGCGCCACGACTTGTTGGAGCGTCACCTTCTTGCCTTCGCGTCGCGCGGCGAGAGTCGGCGACACCGGCAAACGAAAATGCCACGGATTGGTCTCATCGAGAGTGACCGACCCTCCGGTCGCCGCCCTGAGCATTCGCGCGTCTGCACGTCCGCCGGAGCAAATCGGCTTCAATGCGGCGACCGAAACTCCGCTCTCGCGCAGGAATCGCGTGACCAAGCACGCGACGACAGTTTTGCCAATGCCGGTGTCCGTGCCGGTGATGAAGACGACTCGCTGCTTCACGCGAGCATCCAATAAAGGAAGCTGCGGCAAGCGACAAGTAAAACGCGAAATCGGATTGGCATAACGACGACTTCGGCATAAGCTGCCAGCCAAGGTGAAAGGCTCAGGCTTCAAAATCAGAATACTTTGCACCTCACTTAAGTGTGAGGCGTTATGATGCGCCGCTACGTATTCGCCCTGATGCTCGTAGTCGCGGCTTCACTGACGAAGATGCATGCCGCCGAGATGGTGTATTTCCCGAAAGGAGCAGAGCATTGGTATCCGAAACACTTGGAGGCGATGAAAGAGCCATCACTTTTCCAGCAGAGCACCAACAAGTCGATCGAGCAGTATCGGTTCTTATGGCTTCGCACGTTCCATAAACCGATTGCGGTGCGGGTTCGGAAGGAAAGCGCAGGGATTACCTTGCGGGTCATTCGTCTCAGTGGGGCGGGCGGCTACGATCCAGGGAGGATCGAGCATGAGGAGTCGTTCGCCCTCACTGCTGATCAATGGGAAGGGTTATTGAAGGTGTTGGACAAGGCATCGTTTTGGAATTTACCGACCGCCGAGAAAAATTTAGGGGGTTTGATGGATCTCAATGGATATTAGAGGGACAGTCAGCGGGAAACTATCATGTTGTTGACCGATGGACTCCGTCATTCGATAGCGAGAATCGCCATTTAGATAGTTTCGTGGCCTGTTGTCGCTATCTGCTGAAGTTGTCAAAGCAAGAGATTCCGAAAAAAGATGATTACTGAGACGAGGTTTCGGTGGCGTTGGGCCGCAGCGCTTGGACTGCGAGTCCAGCGTAAACGGTTCGGCCCGCCGAAACAGTTGCTTTGAGCAGAGCGGCGGGTAAACTGACTTGGTTCACACGATTTATGAACAAGACTGTTGAGTCCACGACACGGAACGTCATTGATTACTTTCATTTTGCCGCTGTGTTTTTTGGT
>CAVXEG010000008.1:0-93363 GCA_963760675.1 uncultured Verrucomicrobiae bacterium | reverse complement strand
TTTCGTCAGCCGAAGATTTCGTTGTCGAGCCTGTCAATTTCGTCTTGCTGCAGCTCAGCCCGGCGCAATTCGAATTGTTGTCTTGCGTCGTTGTATTCGGTTTCAGAGATGAGTTTCTGCTCGTGGGGTTGACTCGCGCGTTTGAACTCGCTCTCGGCCTGGCGGAATCGGACGCGAGTAGCTTCGGCTGCATCACCCCTCCTTTCGGCTCTCAGCAACGCCACCTTGTAATTTCGCCTGATCGAGTGCGTCCTTGCTCACGAGGTTGGCTTTCTGGAGTTCCGCCACCCGAGCGAGTTCGGCTTCCGCATTTCCAACTTGATCCGGACAACCTCGTCCTGGCGGCCGGCGAACTCCGCGCGAGCCAACTCCATTCCTCCTTGGCTTTGTTGAATTCAGTTTCTGAGATCAGGTTTGGTCCCCCAGTTCCGTCGCCCGTTTCAATTCGCTCTCGGCGCGAAGCAACTTGATCCGGTTCACTTCGTTGCTGCCGGCATCGCCGAGTAGATCAGTCGGTTTGGTTGCTGATGCGACAACTTTGCCTGCCTTCTCTTCATTTGTGCTTTTTGATTGTCCGTGTGTTTTTCAACCATCATCACTGGAGGTCTTTTCCGCGCGGCGCGCAGCATCGCGACCGGAATCACGACGCAAAGCCCAAGCGTCAAAGTCGCGAACGCCAACGCGCGGGTGACGCGACGACGGTTCGCTCGCTGATTGAGCACGGCCAGCAGGCGACCTTCCAATCGCGAGGGCAGGCCATCGCCAGGCCGCAGGCCTGCGTCATTCGCGGAGACGAGAGATTCGTTGCGACGTGCAGCAAATGTTTGGCGTAGTCCGATGCGCGCACGCCGTTTGTCAGGACCAGATCATCGCAAGCGCGCTCGCCCTCGACGTGCAATCGCCATGCGGCAAACCACACGAGCGGGTTGAACCAGTGCAAGGCGCAGCTTAACTGAGCAAGCCAACGCACCACGGCGTCGCCTCGCTTGATATGCGCCATTTCATGCAACAAAACGGCGCGAAGGCGCATCTCGTCCCAGTCCACTGCCTCCGCGGGCAGCAACACGCGCGGCCGGAAGACGCCCCACGCCATCGGGATCGTCCTTCGGGAATCGAGCAGTAGTTGAACCGGTCGGCGGATGTTGAGTTGCCGCAGCACATCCTGCTTTGTTTCTGCAAGCCGTCCGTCTCGCACAACAGTGCATCTGCTTTCGGCCCGACCGAGAAACCATTGCGCGGCGACCAATCGCATCAGCAACATGGTGATGCCAGCCATCCAAACTAGCATCAGCCAATCGCGAGCATGAAATGACTTTGTCGGCGTGATTTCCTGAACCGTGACGCTGCGCGCAGCGGAAGTCACAGGCAGCCCGACTTCGACGACAGCTGTCCGGCCCAAGGGCGATGGAAGCAGCTTATCCGAATTGAATGATGGAGCGCTTTCTACGGTGTTCAGGCGCGGCAACACGGCCCAACCGGGCAGCAGCGCGGACAATGCCGGCAACACGAGCAGCGCACCCACGGCGAACAACCAGACCAGATGCCGGGTCGCCGCTGAAGCTTTCCGCAGCAGCAGGACGCTCATTGCCGCAAGGATGAGCAAGGCCGCGCCTTTCAACGCAGAGTCAAGCAAGACGGGCAGGATACCGGTGAGTAGCGCGGCGAAAGCAATCATTACTCGGTTCATGTTAGCGGTCCTCCTTCCTGGCTTGCTCAATGAGTTTCACCAGCCGGTCTCGCTCCTCACTGGTGACTTTGCTTTTGCGCGACAGCAAATGCGCGGCAAGTGCCTCTTCCAGCGAGCCGCCGAAGAACGTCTCCAGCACACGGTCAAACGCATTCCGCCCCGCTTTGTCCCGGGTTTGGCGTGGTGCGTACACGACCTCGCGACCCTGTTCCCGGCGTTTGAGATGTCCCTTCTCTTCGAGAATGTGCAACATACGGCGCACCGCCATGGGCGTCGGCGGATCGGGCAACGCTTCGCAAACCTGGTTCACGGTGGCTTCCTTCCGCCGGTGGAGAATGTCCATGATCTGGCGCTCACGACGACTGAGTTCAGTTGAGCTTGGCATAGGCAATTTGAGGTTGCGTTAAATTTTTAACGCATCACCTCAAGGAGTGCAAGCAAAATATCGCTAAAACTTTAACGCTGGAGCGTTCCTTGATCATCTTCGACTGTAGCCGCGCCGCTCAAATCGGACAGGGAAAGGAGGAATCGATTTTGGATGCGCCCGATCCTGACGCAAGATCCCGAAGATCAGGGGACGAAGGTCTGAATCTGGGCATCGTTGTCCCAGGTCTCCTCGTGGCCCCTTGTCGAACCTCCGATTCTCCAGGTGTCCCCGACCTTGACCATCGGCTGGATCATAAACGGCGGCAGGTCATGTTGCTGACCGGGTATGGGCTCGGAGTCCATCTTTACTTTGAGTTCCACCTTGTCATTCGCCAGTGATTTCCTGGCGACAATTTGTATCCCTTTGAAGAAAGGCGCCATGCGCTTTCGACTGGCCTCAAATTGTTCCAGGCGCTGTTCCCGGCTCCTGGTATCATTTGTTTCTTCTTGAGCCAGCATTGCCGGACTAAGACCTTCGTTCGCCTGGTCGTAAGTGCCATTCATCATGGTCCAGGTGATGGTTTCCAGCGCAGCTTCAGGTGTGGCATAGCCTGCAAAAGCCAGTCGATCTTTCGAGATGTAAGCACCCGGCGGATGGCCCGTTGTGCTTGTCGGCTCCCTTTGCATAGCGGGCTGCGGTTTGGCTTGAGCGTTCTGTGATTCAAGCTGCCGACGCATCACGCCGATTTCGCCGCGCAGGCGCAGCAATTCAGTCTGGTTCGTTTGCAATCGTTCAATCTCATCTTTGTTCGCTGCCACGGTCGTCAGTATAGCGTCTCGCTCGCTGGTCAGTTGTTCCTTTTCGGCCACCAGGTTCCGGCTCTCTTCGCGCAATCGAGTCACTTCGCGCTGTTTCATGAGATGCGTGCCGGTCGCAGTGACAATGGCCGCGGCGACGATTGCTCCAACAGTTTTTACAGTGATCCAGTTCATAGTTGCGTGGGTTGTGGTGGTGACGAGAGTTATTTTGGCAAGCGCAGCGGCGGTTGAAATCGTGATGGCCAACCCAACGGGCGCAGCCTGGACGGCGTTGGCGGAGATGACGACGACCAGTCCGCTCGCGCCAATGGTGACGCCGCGTTTGGCAAAAAATTCCCGGAGACGTTCGACGGCGCGGCTCACACGCTTTTGTGCGGCGTCGTCGGACGTGCCGAGGGCGGCGCCGACTTCGCGGAGGGATTTGTTCTCGAAGTAACGAAGCAATACGGCGGCGCGATCGGTGTCGTCGAGCGCGGAGACGGCTTCGTCCAACAGCGGTTCGATTTGCGTCCAGTCGCTGGCAGTGGCATTCATGGCATTCATCTCGGTGGCAATTTGTTCGCGCAACTGGCGTCGGGTTTCGCGGCGAACGACGTCTATGGCCGTGCGCCGCGTCACTTGATAAAGCCAGGCGCTTACGATGGAATCCGCCTTCAGGGTGTCAGCGCTTCGAGCAAGGTCAGCGAATGCGGATTGCGCGACTTCTTCGGCGAGTTGCGGTGAACGGACCTGGCGAAGTGCCGCCGAATAAACGAGGCCGATGTGGCGGCGCACGAGTTCAGCGAATGCCTGCTCCGATTTCAACCGCGTGTATTGCTGCAACAGTTCCAAGTCCGTCGCGCTCATCTTTGCAAGTATATCGGCGCCACAAGCCTGAATCCGACACTTTCTTTTGAGAATCGTCATGGGTTGCAGCATTGAATCGCCGGGTCTGCGCAATGTGCAACGGGCTCCTTGATTGACCGTGGAACAGGTTCCTCCCCGCTTTACTTTCACGGCGTCGTCGCGCAATGTGAGGTCGCCATGACACGACTCCGTCTTACATTGTCATTTGCGGGACTGTTGATTTTCGGGGCTGGCCTCATTGCGTCGCGCGCGGCCACCACGAACGAAGCTGCGGATTTCAAAGAAGTCTACAGCTTGATTCGGGAACATCTAGCCGGCGCCAATGACATGACGTTGAACCAAACCGCCGTTGAGAGTCTCATAGCGGCGCTGCGCCCGAAGGTTGCCCTCGTACACGGGCGAACAACAAACGCCGCGTCTGCGGAATGGTCGTCCATCAATAAGACCAGTGTTTTTGAGAGAGATATCGCCTACGTCCAGATCGTCGCCGTTGGCCATGATCTTCCCGAAAGGGTTTCACAGGCTTATCAACAGTTGAATTCGACCAACAAGATCAAGGGAATTGTGCTGGATCTGCGCTATGCCGACGGCGCGGACTACGAGGCGGCGGCTGCGACGGCGGATCTGTTTCTGTCGAAGGCGGAGCCGTTGTTCAGTGGAGGAAACGGAACGGTTTCGTCGCACGAAAAGTCCAACGCGATCAAACTGCCAGTGGCTGTGCTGGTGAATCGTAACACTTCGCGAGCTGCTGAGGTGCTTGCTGTAGTGCTGCGTGAAACCGGAACGGGATTGATTCTCGGGAGCAGGACGGCGGGCGACGCTGCGCTCGCGCAGGATTTTCCATTGAGCAACGGCGACATTCTGCGCATTGCCACTTCATCCATAACGCTCGCGGATGGATCAAAGCTTTCGATGGACGGAATCAAACCAGACATTGATGTTCCGGTCAGCAGCGCGGACGAGCGTGCCTATTACGCGGACGCTTTTCTCGTTTTTCCGAGGACGAATCTCATCGCGAGCAGTGGCGGCAACACAATCACGCAGTCTTCCCGGAGCATACGTTATACGGAGGCAGATCTTGTCCGTGATCACAAAGCTGGATTAGATCCTGATCGCCCTTTTCCGACCGAAAGCGGGCTTGGTACGCGCCCCTCGAAACCCGAGGCTCCCGTTGTGAGCGATCCAACCCTGGCGCGCGCGCTTGATTTGCTGAAAGGCCTGGCCGTCGTGCGAAAAGAGCACTTCTGATTTCGCCGTTGACGATTTAGCCAAGCGACCGCAATTTCATTTCGTTACGTCTTGATGAAAACCGTCCTTTTTGTTTGTACCGGAAACGTCTGCCGCAGTCCGATGGCCGAGGGAATCTTCCGTCATGCCATTCAGGGGCGCGGAAACTATCGCGTTTTTTCGGCGGGACTTGGCGCGGTGGACGGTCAGCCACCGAGCGCTCATGCCATCACGGCCGTGAAGGAACTTGGCATCGACATTTCCAGCCTGCGCAGCCGGATGCTCACGCCGGATCTCGTCCAGCAAGCGGACTATATTTTCGGAATGACTCACAGCCACGTTGACACCGTGATGCTGTTGTATCCGCAAGCGGCGGAAAAAACTTTTTTGCTGCGCGAATTTGACGAAACACTCGACACGTTTGAGAAGGACATTAGCGATCCCATCGGCTGTTCGTATGATGTTTATTCAAGCTGCCGCGACCAGATTGAACAAGGAATTGCCTCATTGCTGCGTTTCATTGAGCAAGGTGACGGCGTGGCCGCAACGGCAGCCGGAAAAACTGCAGCCATCGTCATCGGCGCCGATCACGCTGGATACGAACTGAAGGAATCTTTGAAGAAATCCCTGGAGGAGCGGAATCTCACTGTTGCCGATATGGGGACAAGCTCGCGGGATTCCACAGATTACCCTGATTTTGCGCAGACCGTCGCACAGAATGTGGCCAATCATAAAGGGCAATTCGGCATCCTGATTTGCACGACCGGAATCGGCATGAGCATCGCGGCGAACAAGGTGCCGGGTGTGCGCGCGGCACTGGTGAGCGATGAGCAAACGGCGTCGCTCGCGCGCCAGCACAACAACGCGAATGTGCTTTGCCTTTCGGCGAAAACCACGCCTGAAGCAGCGCAAAAGATCGTGGATGCGTTCCTTGCGGCGCGATTTGAAGGAGGCCGGCACGAGCGGCGCGTCAACAAGATGGAAACACGTTTTATCCGACGCGACCTGAAGTTGCGTTCGGTGGATCCAGAAATTGCGGATGCGATCGAGCATGAACGTATTCGCCAACAGGAGAACATCGAGCTGATCGCAAGCGAGAATTTCACCAGTCCGGCCGTCATGGAAGCGCAAGGGTCGGTCCTCACGAACAAATACGCCGAGGGTTATCCAAAGAAGCGCTGGTATGGCGGCTGTGAAAACGTGGACGTCGTCGAACAGCTTGCGATTGATCGGGCGAAGCGAATTTTCGGCGCCGATCACGCAAACGTCCAGCCGCATTCCGGAAGTCAGGCGAACATGGCGTGTTACTTCGCCGTACTCAAACCGGGCGACAAAATGCTCACGATGGACCTGAGCCATGGCGGCCATCTCACGCACGGAAACAAGGCGAATTTCTCCGGTAGATTTTTCGAGATCGTCCACTACGGCGTGAGCAAACAGGACGAACGCATTGATTACGACCAGCTCGCCAGGATGGCGCGCGAGCACAAGCCGAAGATGATCACAGTCGGCGCGAGCGCATATCCTCGCATTATTGACTTTGCACGCATGGGTGAGATTGCTCGTGAGGTCGGAGCATATCTATTAGCGGATATCGCGCACATCGCTGGACTCGTGGCGGCTGGATTGCATCCCAGCCCGATTCCGCACGCGGATTTCGTCACAACGACCACGCACAAGACGCTGCGCGGTCCACGCGGCGGATTGATTCTGTGCAGAGAGAAATACGCGAAGGAAATTGATTCGCAGGTGTTCCCTGGAATTCAGGGCGGCCCGCTGATGCACGTCATCGCCGGCAAAGCGGTTTGTTTTCAGGAGGCGTTGCAGCCGTCGTTCAAGAATTATCAGGAGCAGATTGTCAAGAACGCGAGGGCGCTCGCCGACAGCCTGAAGCGAAATGGTTTTCGACTGGTGAGCGGCGGCACGGACAATCACCTGATGCTGGTGGATGTGGGCGCACGCGGATTGACTGGAAAGGATTGTCAGATTGCACTCGATGAGGCGGGAATCACGGTGAACAAGAACACGATTCCATTTGAGACGCGTTCACCGTTTCAGGCAAGCGGAATCCGGTTGGGCACGCCGGCCGTGACGACGCGCGGAATGAAGGAGCCGGAGATGGCAGCAATAGGAGACATGATCAGCGAAGTGTTGCTGGACATTAAGAACCTTGACACGTTGCACAAGGTGCGCCAACGTGTGCGTGAACTCACTGCAAGATTTTCCTTGCCGTATTGACAAACATAAAGGCTTTGCAGCGTGCTCCCGGTTGGTAGCCATTCCAATTTGAACTAATCAACTCATTGATCGTCCAATCCAGAGTTGGGCTGACAACAGCCTAAAAGATCTCACCTGCTGCGCGAATACATTTTAAACGATTTTAAGTTATGCCAAGAGCCAGTACGAGAAAACCAAGGGCCAAAATGCCCAAGCTAAGCGCGGAAGGGCAGGGAACCGACGTGATCGCTGTTGAATCCAGAGCGACTTCTACCGCCGTTGCGGAACCGACGCATATCGATGAATTGCAGCCACCGACCAAACCAGTGGAAACTCGTGAGGATGGTAAAGTTGAAACCACGGCGGCGGGAGAAAAGGATCGCATCGCCGCGTCGCTGAACATCGCGAAGCTACAGGCGATGTCGATGACTGAACTCAATGCGATGGCGCGTGAGCTGTCGGTGGAAAACTTCGGCACGATGCGCAAGCATGAGGTCATCTTCCACATTCTCCAGAAGAACGCCGAACGCGCTGGCGTGTTGTTCTCGGAAGGCGTTTTAGAAGTGCTGCCGGAAGGCTTCGGGTTTTTGCGTTCGCAAAGCTTCAATTACCTGCCGTGCCCTGAAGATATTTACGTTTCGCCGTCGCAGATACGGCGGTTTGATCTTCAGACGGGCAATTTGATCGCTGGACAGATCCGTCCGCCCAAGGACAAGGAACGCTTCTTCGCCCTGCTCAAGGTTGAGGGCGTTGACCAGGAAGACCCCGACAAGGCCAAGGACAAAACTCATTTCGACAATCTCACGCCGTTATTCCCAACCAGCCGGTTCCTTCTGGAGACTGCGGCTGACGAACTCTCGACGCGCGTGCTCGACCTGGTTTGTCCGATTGGAAAAGGCTCGCGCGGGCTGATCGTCGCGCCTCCGCGGACAGGCAAGACTGTTTTGATGCAGAAGCTGGCCAACGCGATTCTGAAGAACAATCCGGAGTCATATCTCTTTATCCTGCTTATTGACGAGCGGCCTGAAGAAGTCACGGACATGGAACGCACCTGCAAAGGCGCGGAAGTCATCAGCTCCACGTTCGACGAACCGCCGGAACGCCACGTGCAGGTCGCCGAGATGGTGATCGAGAAGGCAAAGCGCATGGTCGAGCACAAGCGCGACGTGGTCATTCTGCTTGACTCCATCACGCGCCTGGCGCGCGCTTACAATACTGTCCAGCCGCATTCCGGAAAAATTCTGTCCGGCGGTGTGGATGCCAACGCGTTGCACAAACCCAAGCGCTTCTTCGGCGCGGCTCGCAACATCGAAGAGGGCGGCTCGCTGACGATCATCGCGACTGCGCTGGTGGATACCGGTTCGCGCATGGACGAAGTCATCTTTGAAGAGTTCAAAGGCACGGGCAACATGGAAGTCCATCTTGACCGCGCGCTCGTGGATCGCCGTATCTTTCCTTCAATCAACATCGAGCGTTCCGGCACGCGCAAAGAGGAATTGCTCTACCATCCGGACGAATACAACAAGGTCGTCATTCTCCGCCGCGCGCTGACGGGTGTTCCCCCGGTCGAAGCGATGGAACTCGTGTTGAACAAACTCAAGAAGACGAAGAGCAACATCGAATTCCTCCTGAGCATGAGCGTAAGTTGAGTTTCGTGAACAGCAGACGGTTCTTTCATACCAGCGAGCACGTCGGATTTTCGCCGACGTGCTTATGCTTTCAGCCAATCCGATATTGGTGTCACAATGCCAAAATAAGGCACACAAATGCCAAAGAATGGGATGCGAACAGTTCCGAGTGGATTATGATGACGCTGTAGAAACCATGAAGCTCGTGTTACTGACAAAAATGTCTTCAACCGCATTGCGCATCGGCGGAGCGCTAATTTTGACGGCGGCGCTCGCGGGTTGCGACCGCGGAATCAAGGTGCAACGCGTGCCGAAAGAAACCGCAACGCAGCCGGGCAACGAGATGGCTGCCTCAACGGATTTCCACGGCCAGATGAGCGCGGCACCGCCGAAGATCGGCTATACAACACCGAAGGGCTGGCAGGAGAAGCCGTTGAGCCAGATGCGCGCGGCGAGTTTCAATGTGCCCGGCACAAACGGCCAGGCTGCTGATATTTCTGTCATTCCGCTGAAAGCTGGCGGGCCAGAGCTTGAATTCGTCAACATGTGGCGGCAGGAACTGCAGTTGCCGGCAATGACCGGTGACGCGCAAAAGGAGTCAACGCCCGTCAGTGTTGGTTCAACCGAGGGAAAGCTCTTTGAGTTTGCCAGCGAATCTCCGGTTATCGAAGACAAATGGCGCGGTCGGACCCTGGTCGCCATGGCAACCCGGGAAGGTATGACCTGGTTCTTCAAGATGTCCGGTGAGGATTCGCTCGTGCGCGACCAGAAGCCGGCGTATTTGGATTTCCTGAAGTCCGTGTCCTTCGAACCCGCCAGCTCGACTGAAAACGCACACCAATTCCTCAGCGCAGCAAGCGTAGCATCCAGTGAGAACGCGAATCAACCGAACTCGACCGTTCCGGCTGGATGGAAGAAATTGCCACCCACCGAATTTCTTCTTGCGAAGTATGCGATTCAGGGCGACGGCGATGCAAAGGCGGAAGTCAATGTCAGTTCGCTGGCTGGTCAGGGCGGTGGAGTGTTGATGAACATCAACCGTTGGCGTGGACAACTGGGTTTGGCTCCTGTTTCCGAAAGCGATCTCTCAAAAGAAGTGGGCACTTTCACTGCGGGAGGAGAACAGGGGACACTGGTGGATCTTTCCGGTAAGGACAAGAGCGGCAAGCCGGCGCGGCTCGTCGGCGTCATCGTGCCGGAGGCAACGCAAACGTGGTTTTACAAGTTGATGGGCGACGAGAAAATCGTGGAGCAGCAGAAACAGGCGTTCATTCAGTTCATCCAAGCTGCGAAACACCCCTGAAGTCTCTTCCATGAACCGCCTCATCAAATTCTGGACTTCGCTCCGCCTCACTGTCGTGCTGCTGGCGTTCGCGATTGTGCTGGTATTCGTCGGCACCGTCGCGCAGGCGGACGAAGGGCTTTACCAGGCGCAAACGCAATATTTTAAGTCTTTTTTTGTCGGCTTCTCACTGCACCCGTTTCAATTCAACGGCGTTTCGATGTTCGGCTGGCACATTCCGATCGTGCTGCCCGGCGGTTATCTCATTGGCTTCATGCTGCTGATCAACCTGATTGCAGCGCAAGTTGCCCGGTTTCAGTTCACGCGAAAAAAGTCCGGCATCTACATCGCGCACGTGGGCATCGTCCTTCTACTCGTGGGCCAGTTGACGACGGATCTTCTGTCGAAGGAATCCATGCTGCGGTTCTCGGAAGGTGAGACGAAAAATTATTCCGAGTCGCCTCGGAATTATGAATTGGTCTTTACGAGTGACGCGGGAAACGGAACGGAGGACATGATTTCCATTCCTGAACGGCTGCTGGCCAAAGGCGGAGATATCAAGAGCGACCAACTGCCGTTCACCCTTCGCATAAAACAATTCTGGGCGAATTCGCAACCGTCCTTCCGTGCGCCAATGCAGCAGAACGGCCCGCCGCTGACGACGAATGGCATCGCGCAGCATTTCGATTTCTCGGCGCTGCCGGAAGTCAAGACGATGGATGAACGCAACATCCCCACAGCGTTGATTGAAATCATTGGTTCGAGTGGTTCGCTCGGCGATTGGGTGGTGTCCGACTGGGCCGGCGAAGAGGCCATGGCGTCCGCGTTGCGGGGAAGCTACGCGCAAATGGGCAGACAAATCGCCGAAGTGATTGGCAACCGGCTGGCGACGCCGCAGACGATTGAAGCCGGAGGAAAGAAATACACTTTCACGATCCGTCCCGAGCGCACGTATCGCGCCGCGGCGCTGACGTTGCTCAAGTTTACGCATTCCGTTTATCCCGGCACCGTAAACGAGAACAATCCCGAAGGGATTCCGAAGGATTTTCGAAGCCGTGTGCGATTGGAGAATCCGAAGACTGGCGAGAATCGCGAGGTGGAAATCTACATGAACGCGCCGCTGCGCTACAAAGGCGAGACGTTCTATCAGGCAAGCTTCGACAAGTTTGATCCGCGTGTTTCCATTCTGGAAGTCGTGCACAACCCCAGCTGGCTTACGCCTTACATCGGGTGCATCATGGTGGCGCTCGGTTTGGTAATTCAGTTCATGTATCATCTCGTTGGATTTGTAGGAAAACGCAAATTGTCGGTGGCCCAGGCCGCTCCCAAAATGTCGCCGCAACAAACAAAAGCCGTGCGTGCCGAAAGACGTGCACAACCACAGGAGAATGTGCGCCCATGAAGAAATGGCTGCCATTGTTTTTGACCGGCGTAATGGCCGCGTGGTTCCTGAGCACGCTGCGTCCGCCTCAGGACCAGGATTTCGCATGGTCGCAGTTCGGTCGTTTGCCGATCCTTTACAAAGGCCGCGTCAAGCCGATTGATTCGCTTGCGCGAAATTCGCTGCTGCAGATTCGCGAAAAGCAGGAGGCCAACCTTGAACCGTGGAAGGCGCATACAGCGCATCCAAAAATCATTTCCGCCACTGAATGGCTCGGCACACTGGTGATGGATCCCGCCAAAGCCGATGAATGGCCGGTCTTCCGCATTGATAACCCTGACGTCATTGCACTGCTGCGTTTGCCGGAAAAGGACGCGGCGAACCATTTGGACGGGAAGCATTATTCGTGGAACCAAATCGAGCCGTCACTTTCCAAACTCGAGGGCGAAAGCCAGCGGATTCAAGGCGTTGAGGCGTCGCATCGGACGGCGTACGAGCGCGCCGTGATGAAGACGCGCGAGCGGCTGTGGATTTATGTCGGTCTGAAGGAAACGTTGCAGCCGCCAGACGCGGAAAACTGGGAAAGCGAAGTCAACGAATTCGAAAAAGCGATTCCGGCAGGCGTCGCAGCAGTGCAGGCGCAACAGGCTGGTCTCGCCAAGAATGATGCATCCACGAATGATGCATCGTTGACCCGGTTCGCCGCGATGGTGCAGCGGTTCGATTCCATGAGCCGTTTTGATCCACCGCTCCTGATTCCACCAGTTCACGATGGAGCCGTTCATCACGATTGGATGCGCACGGGCGAGGCGTTGCTTGAAGGAATGCGCAGTGGCAAGGTGGACGCCGCCGTCCATTCCTACGCCGCGATGGCAACCGCGTTCAAAACAGGAAACGTTCAAAAGTTCAATCAGGAAGTCTCGGCGTATCGCGCTTCACTTCTGCCGAACCTTTCGCGCGCGTTGCAGAAGAGCCGATACGAAGCGTTCTTCAATCAAATGGAGCCGTTCTACGCGGCGATGGTCATTTACGTTCTGGCTGGAATTCTCGGACTGTTCTTCTGGTTTAACCTGTCCGAAACGCTTCGCCGGTCCGCAGTCTGGCTCGTGGTGTTGGCGTTGGTGATTCATACGACGGGACTCATTTTCCGCATGGCGCTGGAAGGCCGCCCGCCTGTGACGAATCTTTACTCGTCCGCCATTTTTATCGGGTGGGGCGCATGCGTGCTTGGTCTCGTGCTGGAGCGGATTCACCGAAACGGCATCGGCGTTGTTGTATCGTCGGGAATTGGTTTTATCACGCTCATCATTGCGCATCACCTGTCGCTTGAGGGTGACACGATGGAAATGATGCGAGCGGTGCTCGACACGAATTTCTGGCTGGCAACGCATGTCGTCGTCGTCACGCTCGGTTACGCGAGCACATTTGTCGCGGGTTTCCTCGGTCTGATATACGTCATCTTGGGATTGTTCACTACCCGGCTTTCCACGAGCTTGTCTCCTCAACGGGCATCTATCGCAGGTGCGACCGCAGGGTATGCCGCTGGCGGAGTTGTAGGAGCAGGTTACAGGGGCGGTGGCTAAGCTTCCGCGAATCAGGAGATACGTTCGGGAAATCACTGACGCGAATGATTTACGGCATCGTTTGTTTCGCGACGCTGTTCAGCTTTGTCGGCACGGTGCTGGGCGGCATCTGGGCCGACCAATCGTGGGGCCGCTTCTGGGGCTGGGACCCGAAGGAGAACGGCGCGCTCATCATCGTGCTTTGGAACGCGTTGATTCTGCACGTGCGCTGGGGCGGAATGGTTCGCGAGCGCGGCCTGGCGACTGTGCAGTATCGTCGGCAACATCGTCACAAGCTGGTCGTGGTTCGGCGTGAACATGCTCGGCATTGGGCTGCATGCATACGGCTTTATGGACGCGGCGTTCAAATGGTTGATGCTTTTCATCGCCAGCCAGCTTTGCTTCATCGCGCTCGGCAGCCTGCCGCTGCACATGTGGAAGAGTTTTCAGAATCGGATCACCTCCCGCCCGAGTCCCCCTGTGAGCGACCGCAAACGGCCCATTGCGCCTGCCACCGTCGCTTGAGTTTTTTGCCTCCCGGCTTACAATCCTAAAGTCTTTGACGCCTTTCCTGCGTTTCCGTAGCGTAAAGCACTTTTTAACAGAACAATCATGTCCTGGGTTTTTAAGAAAATTTTTGGAACCAAGAACGACCGCGAGCTGAAGAAACTCTGGCCGCTCGTTGGAAAGATCAACGAGCTGGAAGCCGGGCTTCAGAAGCTTTCCGACGACGATCTCCGCCAGAAGACCGCCACGTGGAAGGAGGAGTTGTCCAAGGTCGAGGACAATGCGGAACTCGCCCGGCGGCTCAACGAGATTTTGCCCGAAGCCTTTGCCGTGGTGAAGAACGCCTGCCGCCGGCTGTTTGGACAGGAAATCATTGTGCGCGAACATCCGCTCAAATGGGAGATGATTCCTTTCGATGTGCAGCTCATCGGTGGTTACGCGTTGCACAGCGGGCGCATTGCTGAAATGGCCACGGGCGAAGGCAAGACGCTCGTCGCCACGCTGCCCGTGTACCTCAACGCGCTTTCAGGCCGCGGCGTTCACCTCGTGACTGTGAACGATTATCTCGCCGCGCGCGACAGCGAATGGATGGGCGCGGTCTATAAATTTCTTGGACTCACCGTCGGCTGCATTCTTCACGATCAATCGCCGGCGGTTCGCCGTGCGCAGTACGCCTGCGACATCACCTACGGCACGAACGCGGAGTTCGGTTTCGATTATCTCCGCGACAATGGCATGGCGACGCGCAAGGAAGATCAAGTCCAACGCGGCCATTATTACGCCATCGTGGACGAAGTGGACTCGATTCTCATCGACGAAGCGCGCACGCCGCTGATCATTAGTGGCCCGGCGGTCGTCACCTACGACGAGCAATACGGGAATTTCAAACCGACGGTTGAAAATATTTTTCACGCGCAGGAGCGCTTGTGCAATCGCTTCCTTTCCGAGGCCGAGGTGTTGCTGAAGAAATTGCACCCTGAAGACGGATCGAACGTGCAGAACGGCGAGGCGACCGAAAGGGAAGCCGGGCTGTTGCTGTTCCGTGTAAAGACCGGCATGCCGAGGTCCGAAGGTCTGGCGAAGATGCTGGAAAACCCTGAAAACCTCCGGTTGATGAACCAGGCTGAACTGCAGCTTCACGCCGACCAAAAGAAAACCGAACTTTACGCCGAGAAGGAGCAACTGCTTTTCGCAATTGATGAGAAAAGCCACGAGGCGGACTTGACCGAGAAGGGTCGCAATTTTCTCAGCCCTGGGGATCCCGACGCGTTCATGCTCCCGGATTTAACGACGGCGCTGCATGAAATTGAATCCAAGCCTGACCTCGACGCTCGCGGGCGAATGGAAGCCAAGACAAAGGTCCAGCAGGAATTCGAGGCCAAAGCCCAACGCATCCACGCGATTTCGCAATTGCTCAAGGCATACACGCTTTATCTGAAAGACGTGCAGTACGTTGTGCAGGACAACAAGGTCATCATCGTGGACGAAAACACGGGCCGTTTGATGAGCGGCCGGCGCTGGAGCGACGGACTGCATCAGGCTGTTGAAGCGAAGGAAGGCGTCGAGATCGAACGCGAAACTCAGACGCTCGCGACAATCACGATTCAAAATTATTTCCGGCTCTATCACAAACTGGCGGGCATGACCGGGACGGCGGAGACTGAGGCGCAGGAATTTTTCGACATCTACAAACTCGGTGTGCTCGTCATTCCCACGAATAAGCCGGTCGCGCGGAAGGACGGCAACGATTCTGTCTATAAAACCAAACGCGAGAAATACGCGGCGGTGCTCAAGGAGATCAAAGAAATCCACGGCAAAGGCCGGCCCATTCTGGTAGGCACGATTTCCGTCGAAGTGAGCGAATTGCTTTCGCGCATGCTCAAGCGTGAAGGGATCATTCATTCCGTCCTCAACGCGAAGTACCACCAGCAGGAAGCGGAAATTGTCTCGCGCGCGGGCCAGCGCAGCGCGGTGACGATTGCCACAAACATGGCGGGCCGCGGCACCGACATCAAACTCGGCGAAGGTGTTGCTGCTGCTGGCGGGTTGCATGTTATCGGAACGGAACGCCACGAGGCCCGGCGCATTGACCGGCAGTTGCGCGGCCGTTGCGCGCGCCAGGGCGATCCCGGCTCATCGCATTTCTTTATCGGGCTTGAAGACGATTTGATGCGGTTGTTCGGCTCCGACAAGATCGTCAAATACATGGAGAAGATGGGCCTCGAGGAGGGCCAGGAACTGGAGCATCCGCTGTTGAACCGTTCCATCCAGCAGGCGCAAAAGCGCGTCGAGCAGCACAATTTTCAGATTCGCAAACGCACGCTCGAGTACGACGACGTGATGAACAAACAGCGTGAAGTCATTTACGGCTTCCGCAACGAGATCATTCACGCGGCTGACGTGCGCGATCGCCTCATGGACATCATGGAGGAAGTGGTCGTGGCGAAAGTCGACGAGAATACCTCCGCCGAATACGATCACGAGAAATGGAACATCCGCGCGCTGGCGGACTGGGTAAACCTGAATTTTCCATTGGGCGTCCGCGAACTGGAGATAGCGGCGACGGCGCAAGCCGGAACGGAAGTGCCAGTGCCGGGGTCTTTGTTCGACGGTCTGAGCGCTGCGCAGTTCGCGGTCTGCAATTATATTTCCGACAAGGTCCGCAAAGCTTACGAGCTGAAGATCAGTTACGAAAATCCCGAGGCATTAAAGGAAGTCGAACGTTACACCATCCTGAGCGCGATTGACCGGTTGTGGCAGGAGCATCTCTACGAGATGGACAGCTTGCGTTACAGCATCGGGCTGCGGGGCTACGGCCAGCGCGATCCGCTCATCGAATACAAGGCGGAAGCCTACAAGATTTTCGACGAGCTGATGGTCAACATCAAATCGGAGATCTGCCACAACATCTTCCGCAGCGCCTCGAGCCTGATGGCGTTCGAGAATTTCCTGCGCAACATGCCGAAGCAAACGTCGCATCAATCATCCGCTGCTTTTGGCGGGAGCACTGCCGGCGCTGATGCGGGAACAACAGCGAAAGGTCCGGCACAGGGTAGCGACATCGTCAGCGAAGCTGCGGCAGCCGCGGAAAAGTCCCAGCCCAAACGCGTCGGCCCAAAGGTAGGCCGCAACGATCCGTGTCCCTGTGGCAGTGGAAAGAAATACAAGCACTGCTGCGGGAAGTAATTTTCCTTCGCTTGTTTTGGAAGACGATTTCCGGCTTTCTGCAAAATCTGCTTGCGCGTTTCCGGGCTTCGGACGAATCTAGCGCCGTTCACCATGAAAGCGACGATGAAGGCATTAGTGCTGCGGAATCCAGCTTTCCGTCGGCATTGCGCGATTGTCTGTCTCGCGTTGTTTCTCTTTCTCCAGTTTTTCGCGGCTTCCGGTCCGCTTCATCAGGCGATTCATTCGGACGCGGGCACCCCGGGCCATCAATGCGTCATCACGCTGCTCGCTCATGGCCAGATCAACTCGCCAAACTTCTCGCAGGCGCTCGTCACTTTTGTCGCGGTGCTGTTCGCTTTATTGCCGACGCTGCACAGCGTTTTCATTTCTTCGTTTGCCTATCGGCTTTCTCACAGCCGCGCTCCGCCCCGCTTCTAATTCTCCCGCCCGTGCCGTTTAAGCAAGTGGTCTGACCCGTCTCGCGGTGTTTGGACTGTTTGGAATTTCAAAAACCTTTTGTGGAGAATTATGAAACAATTTTTAGCTGTGCTGTGCGTTGGGCTCGCCGTGCCTGTCGTGCAAGCGCAGGAGACGAATGAAGTCGAGCAGTTAAAACGGCAAATGCAGGAAATGCGGGAGAACTTTCAACGGGTCCAACGCGAACAGAAGGATCAGATCGACGCATTGACGAAAAGATTGGACGATCTGACCAAGCAACAGACCGCGGAAGCAGCGAAGAAGAAGCTCACCGAAGAACTCGCGGCGGAGCTTCAGCAGGATGAATCCAATGCGCCGCCCATAGCAGCGACAAGCACTACACCAGCCGCCGCGTGGTCACCGACGCAGCCGCTGACGGTTGCGCGCGCGGGCTCCGCGTACATGAACATCAGCTTCGATACCCTCATGGACGTGGGCGGTTCGACTGCGGGGAATCCATCGAAGTTCCTGGAACTTGGCGACCATGATCCGATCAAGAACGGCTTTTCGTTACGGAACGCGGAGATCTCGGTCGATGGCGCGGTCGATCCTTACTTCAAAGGATTCGCGAACATCGTTCTCAAGCTGGACAAAAACAACGAAACCGAGATTGAGCTGGAGGAAGCATATCTTGAAAGCACGGCGCTTCCGGCCAGCCTCCAACTCAAGGCCGGCCAGTTCTTCGCCAACTTTGGCCGGCAGAACCCGCAGCATCCGCATCAATGGGCGTTTGTGGATCAGCCCATCATTTTGACTCGCGCATTTGGTCCGGAAGGATTGCGGAATATCGGCGCCCAACTCTCGTGGCTTACGCCGCTGCCGTTTTACACCGAAACATTCCTTGGGATTTTTGATGGACAAGGCGGAACAGCGTTCAGTTTTCGCAATCCGGGCGAGCCCGATGAGTCGGGCGTGGACCGGTTTCATGGTCGTGCGACAATTGATCGAAATTTGCGCGGGCCGGGCGACATTCTGTTTGTGCCGAGGGTCGCGTCGTCATTCGATCTGAACTCTCGGCAAACGCTCGTGGCAGGTGCATCGGCTGCATTCGGGCCAAACGACACAGGCGCGGGAAAGCGCACTGAGATCTACGGCGCAGACCTGTATTGGAAATGGAAATCGCCGCACGCGAACGCGGGATTTCCATTTGTCTCCTGGCAGACAGAAGCTCTCTACGAACGGTTCGAAGCCGGCGCCGATCCGCTTGCGCCAGTTCCGTTGCCAGCGGAAACGCTCGAAGATTGGGGACTCTATTCGCAGGTTCTTTGGGGATTCAAAGAGCGCTGGGTGGCCGGATTGCGCGGCGAATATGCCGACGGGAACAACGGCTCCTACGATCCGAACGATGTTTTTCGCGGCCAACGCACGCGCATTTCGCCAGACCTGACATTTTATCCGAGCGAGTTCTCGAAAATCCGCCTTCAATACAACTACGACCACGGCCAATTCTTCGGCGACGAACATTCCGTGTGGCTTCAGGTGGAATTTCTGCTCGGGGCGCACGGTGCGCACAAATTTTAACTGCCAACAAACAAACTGAACTCGAATGAAAAAACTCGTTCTCTCACTGACCGGACTGGGCCTGTTGCTTTCCTCGGCGCAGGCGAAACTCGACGTGGTTGCCACAACGCCCGATCTCGGATCCATCGCCAAAGAAATCGGCGGCGACAAGGTGGACGTGCTGACGCTGGCAAAGCCCACAGAAGACCCGCACTTCGTGGATGCGAAACCAAGCTTTATTTTGAAACTCAATCGGGCCGACGTGCTGATCGAAGGTGGTGCAGAGTTGGAAATCGGCTGGCTGCCCGCGCTGCTCGAACAAGCGCGCAACCCGAAGCTCGCGCCGGGTGCGCCGGGCCACGTCGCCTGCGCGCAGGGGATTCAGTTGCTGGAGATTCCCTCGACACTCGATCGGTCGAAAGGCGACATCCATGCCGCGGGCAATCCGCACTATCTCGTGGATCCGGTCAATGCGCGCGCTGTCGCTCAGCGCATCGCCGACGCTTTTTGTGCCCAGGACGCGAAGAATAATGACGCCTATCGGGCGAATCTGAAGAAGTTCACTGACGCGCTCGATGCGAAGCTCGTCGAGTGGCAGAAGACTCTCGAGCCTTACCGCGGCCAGCAACTCGTCGCGTATCACAACTCATGGCTGTACTTCGCCAACCGTTTCGGATTGAAGATTGAGTTGTTCCTCGAACCGAAACCCGGAGTGCCGCCGACGCCGAGCCACCTCGCGGAAGTCATCACGAAAATGAAGGAAGACCACGTGCACGTCATCATGGTGGATGTGTACCTCAACCGGCGCACGGCTGAGACAGTGGCAGGCAAGACGGGCGCGACGGTTGTGGACGTCACCCAATTTCCCGGCGGGATCAAGGGAACGGAAGGCGGCTACCTGCCGCTGATGGATTATCTGGTAGGTTCGATCAGCCGCGCGTTGGCGGCAAACCAATGAATCTATGGACGCGCTCTCCCTGATGTTGTGGCCGCTGATTGCGAGCCTCGTTCTTCCATGGCTGCTGGTCTATCTCGGTATGCACATCGTACAACGCGGAGTGATATTTGTGGACCTCGCGCTGGCGCAAACCGCCGCGTTCGGGACCTGCCTCGCGATGCTGCTGGGCTACGACGTGCATGATTGGCAGAGTTACGCGTTCTCACTCGGTTTCACCTTTATGGGGGCGGTCGTGCTGACTTTTACCCGCAGCCGCGACCAGCGCGTTCCGCAGGAGGCGTTGATTGGCGTGGTGTATGTCGTAGCGGCGGCAGCGTCAATTCTCGCATTGAGCAAGGGAACCGGCGGCAACGAAGAACTGCAGCGCTCGCTTGTCGGTGAGCTGCTCGTTGTGCCGCACGCCGAAGTTCTGAAAACCTTCCTGCTGTTTGTGGCTATCGGTGCCGTACATTTTGTTTTCCGGAAAAAGTTTCTCGCCATCTCCACCGACCCGGATAAAGCGGCGGTGAACTTGAACGTTCGATGGTGGGATTTCGTTTTCTACGTCCTGTTCGGCCTGGTCGTCACCAGCTTCGTGCATATTGGTGGGGTGCTGCTGGTATTTTCGTATCTTGTTGTCCCGGCCGCATGCGCCCGTTATCTGGTGAACTCGTTCGTCGCGCGCTTCGCCGTCGGTTGGATAATCGCAACGACGGCGAGTATCGTGAGCCTGTTCATCTGCGCCCAGCCAAACTGGGATTTTCCGATTGGCGCAGCAATTGTATGTGTGCTGGGAGTTGCTCTCCTGCTGTCAACGGTGACGGTGAAGCTGTTCATGAAAGGAGCGGTCAAAGACGTTCATTAGCCAGCCGAGATTGCGCTCGTCTTCGGTATTAAATTTTTTTCAAAAAACCGCTTGTGAAACTTTTCACGATTGGGCAAGTTCTCACGCGCTCCGGCCAAAATCGGTTTGTCACCGATGGGACTCGTGTCCTCTGGTGCGGGTTTTTACGAGAGAATGCGACTGGTGAACGTCATTTTAGTGCTGGCGCTCTGGGCAGGATTGGGAACAGCGCCACTGCGCGGGCAGCAGAATGCCGCGACGCCCGAATCTCTTTCTGTTCCCGCACAAGCGGGCGCTGTCCAGCCCGCATCTGAAGCGCCCCAATCGGAAGGACTATCTGCAAAAGCCACCGAGGTCTTTCGAATAGGTTCTTTTCCGGTCACGAACTCAATGGTTGTGACGTGGATCGTTGCGGTCGGAATGATCATTCTTGCCCAGATCGCGACGCGCAGGATGAAAGAAGTGCCGGAAGGTTTACAGAATTTTTGGGAGTGGCTCGTTGAGGGACTCTACAATTTTCTTGGGGACATCATCGGACCTGATTTGGTCAGGAAGACATTTTGGTTTTTCGCGACCATCTTCATTTTCATTTTGTTTACGAACTGGTTTGGGTTGGTTCCGGGCGTTGGCACGCTCGGCTGGGGCGAGCAGACGCCGCATGGATTTGAAGTTGTGCATCCGCTGCTGCGTGGCGGGAACACCGATCTGAACATGACCTTCGCAATGGCGGCAATT
Source organism: uncultured Verrucomicrobiae bacterium (assembly GCA_963760675.1). Taxonomy (GTDB): domain Bacteria; phylum Verrucomicrobiota; class Verrucomicrobiia; order Limisphaerales; family BOG-1460; genus CAVXEG01. The sequence continues at coordinate 72,180 of CAVXEG010000008.1, read as the reverse complement.
TTCATGGTGCTGTGGCTCGTCTGGGCGTTGCAGGCCAACGGTGTTGGCGGTGTCATCATGCACTTGTTCGGACCCAAGGGTGAATCCAGCGGAGTGCTGCGGATCTTGATGATCTTGATTTTTTTTCTCGTCGGATTTCTGGAAATATTTTCCATCGCCTTCCGGCCGATTTCACTAAGCTTCCGTCTTTTTGGAAATGTATTTGCTGGTGAGAACATGCTGGAGGCAATGGCGAATCTGGTGCCGGCGTTGAACTGGCTTCTACCAGTGCCGTTTTACTTCATGGAATTGCTGGTCGGTGTCGTCCAGGCGCTGGTGTTCATGCTCTTGACCGCGGTGTTCACGATGTTGATTTGCATGCATGACGAAGACGGTGCGAAGGGTCACGCGGCTCATTGAGCATTTAAGATTTCGGCGGTCGGACCGTGTTCAATCGCGGGGGCCGCTGAGAGAAACGAAAGGACAGAACTATGTTGATGCCAATGTTGGCAGAAGCGGGTGGACCGGCGGCAAACGCTGTCGCGGAAGCCGTCAAAACGGGACTCAGCGGGAACCTGCACGTCGGTCTGGCGGCGCTCGGCGCCGCGCTCGGCGTCGGGTTGATCGGCATGAAAGCTTCCGAAGCGGTCGGACGTAATCCGGGCGCTGCGACCAAGATCTTGGTGCAATCGATCCTCGCGATCGCGTTTGCAGAAGCGATCGTGTTCTACGCGCTGTTCCTCGTCAGCAATAAGTAAGGATGTTCGAGGGCGCGGAGCCTGCACAGGCTCCGCGCCCGACATCAGCGATCCGAGTGATATGAATACATTTCTGTTTGGGAGCATCGGAACGGATCTGGCGAACACGGCGAGAGACACCTCGTTGCGGTTCGGGTTGGACGTGCCGCACTTCGTGGCGCAGGTGATCAGTTTTTCAATCGTCACCGCGCTTCTCTACAAGTTCGCGTACAAGCCGATCCTCACGGTTCTGGAGGAGCGGCGCCAGCGCATCGCGCAAGGTCTCGCCGACGCCGACAAGATCAAGGCTGAATTGCAGCGGACAGAAGCCGCGCGGCGGGAGGTGCTCGAAAAAGCCAACACACAGGCGAACGAGTTGATCGAGGAGGCGCGATCCGCAGCCGCGCGGGTGCGTGAGCAGGAAACACAGAAAGCCATTTCGGCCGCTGAACAGATCATCGCAAAAGCTCGCGAGGCCGCTGCGGCCGATCACACGCGAATGCTCACTGAATTGAAACGTGAAGTGGGACGGCTCGTCGTGCAAACGACCGCGACGGTCACGGGCAAGATTCTGACGGCCGAGGATCAAAAGCGGCTGGCGGATGAAACAAGCCGGCAATTGGTGGCATGATTAGCGCGCTGACCGGCCGGTTGGCAGGACGCGCAGCAGTGCGTCTCACCAGAAACTGAAATGAAGATTTCCAAACAAGCCAGACGCGAAGCGAAGGAACTGTTCCGCAGTTGTCTCGCAAATGGCGTTTTGGATGAGAACCGTGTGCGGCAGATCGTCAGCAAAGTAGCCGAGATTAAACCGCGGCATTACGTGGCGATCCTTTTGCATTTTGAGCGATTGGTTAAATTGGAGGTCGAGCGGCGTACCGCCAGAGTGGAAAGCGCCGTTCCGCTCACTCCGGAATTGCAGGCGGATGTTGTGAATCGGTTGAATGGTCTTTACGGCGCCGGATTGAACATTTCGTTCGAGCAGAATCCGTCGCTGCTCGGTGGCTTGCGAATCAAAGTGGGTAGTGACGTTTATGACGGCACCATTCATGCCCGTCTGACTGCGTTGGAACAGAGTTTTTAGAACGCGTTGAACTGCTGAATTATGAAGGCGAACGACTCAGTGGAGCGCGATTAGCGAAAAATATGAGCAATCTATTGCAGGAAATTGAAGCCCAAATCTCGGGAATTAAGACCGCAACAGCGAAACAGAACGTCGGCATCGTTCGCGAGATTGGCGACGGTGTGGCGAAGATCGAAGGTCTTACCGACGCGATGCTGAACGAGATGATCGATTTCGGAAATGGCATCACGGGCCTGGCGCTGAACCTGGAAGAGACGGAGGTCGGCGCAATCATTCTGGGTGATTGGACTGCAATCGAGGAAGGCCTGGAAGTCCGCACCACGGGCAAGCTACTTCAGGTCCCGGTTGGAAAAGCGCTCCTTGGCCGCGTGGTCAATTCTCTTGGTCAGCCGGTGGATGGCAAGGGTCCGATTCAGAGCGAACACACTTATCCCGTCGAAAAGATCGCGCCCGGCATCATCAGACGAAAATCCGTCAGCCAGCCGGTCCAGACCGGCATCATGGCGGTGGACGCGATGATTCCCATTGGCCGCGGGCAGCGCGAATTGATCATCGGGGATCGCTCGACCGGCAAGACCACCCTTTGTATTGACACAATTATCAGCAACGCGCGTTTGAACAAGGCCGCCGAGGATGCCAAAGACAAGGACTATCGCCCCCTTTACTGCATCTATGTCGCGGTCGGACAGAAGCAATCGAATATCGCCCGCGTGATCAGCGTGCTCGAAGAATCCGGCGCGATGCCTTACACAATCGTAGTCGCAGCTTCAGCTTCCGATTCCGCGACGAACCAGTATCTGGCTCCCTTTGCCGGTTGTGCGATGGGCGAATGGTTCATGGACAATGGCATGGACGCGCTAATTATTTACGACGATCTGTCCAAGCATGCTGTCGCTTATCGGCAGGTTTCGCTCGTATTGAAACGTCCTTCCGGTCGCGAAGCCTATCCCGGCGACGTGTTTTATCTGCATAGCCGCCTGCTCGAACGCTCGGCGCGTGTGAGCGAGAAATACGGCAACGGTTCACTCACCGCGTTGCCCATCATCGAGACGCAGGCGGGCGACGTTTCCGCGTATATTCCGACGAACGTCATTTCGATTACGGATGGACAGATATTTCTGGAAACGGATTTATTCTATCAGGGCGTGCGGCCGGCGATCTCGGTGGGCATCTCGGTGTCGCGCGTCGGTTCAGCCGCGCAAATCAAGGCGATGAAACAGGTCGCCGGACGCATCAAGCTCGACCTTGCGCAGTTCCGCGAACTCGCCGCATTCGCGCAGTTTGGTTCGGATCTCGATCCGAAGACGCAAGCACAGCTCGATCGAGGCAAACGCATCGTCGAAGTTTTCAAGCAGTCGCAATACAATCCAATTCCTGTTGAAGTTCAGGTCGCCGTGCTTTGGGCGGTGCAGAATTCAATGATGGATGATGTTCCCGTCGAGAAGATCAAGGATTTCCAGGCGAAGCTCACGGATTACCTCACGAGTCGCAAGGCCGACTTGATGGGCCGCATCGCGAAAGAAAAAGCTCTGAGCGATGCCCTCACGGCAGATTTGAAAGCGGTGATGACGGAGTTTAAGCAAACGTATCGCTAAATGCCCAGCACACGCGACATACGCCGGCGGATCAAGTCCGTCAGGAACACCGCCCAGATTACGAAGGCGATGCAGATGGTTGCCGCGGCGAAAATGCGCAAGGCCCAACAGGCCGCGCTGGCGGGGCGCCCTTACGCCGGGTTGATGAACGAGGTCTTGGCCGAAGTCACGCGTGACGCCGTGGATTTTGAGCATCCATTGCTTAAGGTTCGAGAAGTGCGCAAACGCGCGATCATCATCGTCAGCACGGACAAAGGGCTTTGCGGTTCGCTCAATAGCAACCTGCTTCGCGAGGCGGCGAAGTTCGACAAGAATACAACGACCTACATCGTGGCAGGCCGAAAAGCCGCGCAGTTCGTTGCCAGGACGCGGCGGCAGTTCGCCGCGGAGTTCACCTACAAGGACGCGCCGCTGTTCAGCGAGGCCCGCGCGATTTCGAAATTCGCCCAGGAACTTTTCACAAAAGGCGAAGTGGATGAAGTGGGTGTTCTTTTCACCAGTTTTGTTTCCACGCTGGTGCAGAAGCCCGAAGTTGTTCCTATGCTTCCCGTGCGGCAAATCAAAGCTGTAACAGCGGGAATTCAAACCCGTGGAGCAGAAGAGCCGCTGACCGGAGGCGCCACGGAATTTCTTTTTGAACCTTCAGCAGCGAATGTTTTGGGAGCATTGCTTCCACACTCGATTAATTTCAAAGTGTATCAAATTCTGCTGGAAGCAAAAGCCAGCGAACAAAGTGCGCGGATGGTTGCAATGAAGAACGCAACGGATAATGCCATGCAGCTCATCAAGGACCTGACGCTCGAATACAACAAGCTGCGCCAGGCGAACATCACGAAGGAGCTGCTGGAAATCAGCAGTGCGGCAATGGCGTTGGGATGAACCAAATCTTAAATTTTGAAATTCAATTCATGAGCAAAGGCAAAATCGTTCAAGTCATCGGGCCCGTCGTGGACGTTGAATTCGCGGGAGAACTCCCCGCCATTTACAACGCGCTCACCGTGGAGTTTGAGGTTCCCGGCCAGGGCAAAACCAAACAGACTCTCGAAGTCGAGCAACACCTGGGCGATAACTGGGTGCGAACCGTCTGTATGGGGTCCAGCGAAGGGCTGAAGCGCGGCTATGAAGTCACCGATACCGGCAGCGCGATTTCCATGCCCGTCGGTGAGGCCGTGATGGGGCGGGTGTTCAATGTCATCGGCGAGACCGTGGACGAGCAGGGGCCGGTCAGGCCTGATCGCTACAATCCCATTCATCGGCCCGCACCCGCGTTGGTCGAACAATCCACCAGCCAGGAGGTATTGACCACGGGCATCAAGGTCATTGATCTGATTTGCCCATTCCTCAAAGGCGGCAAGGTCGGTGCGTTCGGCGGCGCGGGTGTCGGCAAGACGGTCATCATCATGGAATTGATCAACAATATCGCGAAGCTGCACGGTGGCATCTCGATGTTTGCCGGCGTGGGCGAACGCACCCGCGAAGGAAACGATCTTTACAACGAGATGATCGAAGCTGGTGTCATCAAGGTGGAGAAGGACGAGAAAGGCCATCCAAAGAAAGGCCCGAACGGATTGCCAATCGTCGCCCCCGGTTCCAAGATCGGACTTGTTTACGGCCAAATGAATGAGCCGCCCGGCGCACGTCTTCGTGTTGCGTTGTCCGCTCTCGCCGTGACGGAATATTTCCGCGACGAGAAGAACCAGGATGTGCTCCTGTTCATCGACAATATTTTCCGTTTTTCACAAGCCGGCTCGGAAGTATCCGCATTGCTCGGACGCACGCCGAGCGCTGTTGGTTATCAGCCGACGCTCGCAGCCGAAATGGGCGATTTGCAGGAACGCATCACTTCAACGAAAAAGGGTTCGATCACTTCCTTTCAGGCGGTGTACGTCCCTGCCGACGATTTGACTGACCCCGCGCCTGCGACGACGTTCGCACATCTCGACGCGACGATCGTGTTGGAGCGCTCGATCGCGGAGTTGGGCATTTATCCCGCCGTGGATCCTCTGAGCTCTACCTCGCGCGCTCTCGCACCGGAGATTGTGGGTCAGGAACACTACGACGTCGCTCGCGGCGTGCAGCGCGTGCTGCAGCGCTACAAGGATCTGCAGGACATCATCGCGATTCTCGGCATGGACGAACTTTCGCCGGACGACAAGCTTACGGTCTTCCGCGCGCGCAAGATTCAGCGCTTCCTCAGCCAGCCGTTTTCGGTGGCCGAAGTATTCACGGGACGCCCCGGCAAACAGGTGCCGGTTGCCGACACAGTGCGAGGCTTCAAGGAAATCCTGGAAGGCAAGCACGACGAAGTTGCGGAGCAGAATTTTTACATGAAGGGCGGAATCGAGGAAATCAAAGAGAGTTAGATCGTTGAATCGCTGCATCGTTGGACCGGTGTCGCGATTCACAATTCAACGATGTAACAGTCTAACGAAAACAATGGCCGCAACTCTAAAACTCGAAATCGTCACGCCCGACGCGAAGGTGTACTCCGAGGACGTGGAAATGGTCACGTTGCCCGGCATCGAAGGTGAGATGGGCATTTATCCGAACCACGTTCCACTCATGACGCAGATCGCACCTGGCGAAATCATCGCCCGTAAAGACGGTCAGGACTTTTTCCTGGCGATAGGGGAAGGCTTCGTGGAAATCACCGGCGAACGCGTGGCGATTCTCGCCGACATGGCCATTCGCGCGGAGAACATTGACGAAGCAAAAGCCGAAGAAGCGCGCCGGCGGGCGGAGACCAGACTCGCCGGACACATCGACGATGAGGAAACTGCAACAACCCAGGCGTCATTGGCCAAATCACTCGCTCAGATCAAGGTGAAGCGGCATTACCACCCGCCGCGGTCGTAAATCTTTCCGAAACACACGATCGTTTCCAAACCACTGGTCCCGATTTTCCATAGACTACGGGCCAAGCTTTATGCGATAGAACCGCGACGGACCACTCGGATAATTCGTGTCAGCCAGTGTGACCGGCGGAGTTGGCGAGGGCACAGTGATCACCGGCTGCCAGTCGAGCAGATTCGTTGACGTCAACAAAGTGTAGTCCGGCCCTGACGGACCATTTACCACCAGGTCAACTTCTCCGCCGTTCGCGGTGATGGAACTCACTTCCGGTGGAGCGATTGGATTAACAATGACCTTGAAACTGTTGGTCGCACTCAAGATCGGCTGGCCGCTGTCAGCAACTTCAATTTGAATCATATTGGTTGTGTTGGCCTGGCTGACAAGCGGGCGCCACATGAAAACTCCGTTGGAGGAAATGATGCTTGCGTCGGACGGGAGGGTGTTCGCAGCGCCGAACGTCAAAGTCTGAGGGGGTAAATCCGAATCGCTGGCAGAGTTGGTGACCAGCAGCAGCACGCCTGGATTGATTGTCAGATTGGATACAGACCCGATCATGGGCGGTGTGTTGCCTCGTCCTGCAAACGTCACCACGCTCATCGCTGGAATGGTGTAAGTGAACGACGAGTTGGTGAGATTAACTGCCGGTTGCGGCGCCAGCGACAGTGTTCCCGATGTAACCCACGGCGTTACCGAGGCGGCGGTGAAGTTGGTCAGGTTAATCGTTTGCTCCACGTCGGTCGCGGCATTGGTATTGATTATCACAATCGCAAACGCCGTCGAGGCTGAATCCTTGTAAGCGCTGATCCATGCCGAGGCTTGCGAAGATGTGGCCTCAACGCGGTAAAAGTTCGGGCGAACAAATCGGCTGTACTGGCCGAACGTGAAGAGGCGCTTGGTCGGAAAGGAACTCGTGTCTATCAGCCCTTGATTTCCCGAAGCGATAAGCCACCAGTAATGGTACGCGTTGGCCTGGGCACGGGTCATATAAAGATGAATCCGCTTCGCGTAATAAACACCGTTCGCAATACTGCTGTCGCTGCCGGAAAGGAGCGCCACTTCTGTTTCCCACAATGCTTTTCCGTTTGAGGAAATTGCTGCAGGAACCGATTGGTCTCCGACGTCATTGTTGCCGACGTAATTGTGATTGGCGATAATTCCCACCTGTGCCGCAACGTTGGGATCGCTCAACGCAGGCCCGCGCAAATTTTTTGGGTCGGTCCAGTTCTGGCTTTCCGGCAGCATGATTTTGGTAGAACTCAAGCCTCGGGCAGCCAGGGCGCTGTAGAGGTTGGTCACAAAATCACGAATCTGCGTACCGCTCCACTGGCACGCTTCGTAGCTCGTTACGTTCGCATCCGGCTCGTTTTGGATCGAAAGGGCGTAGAGGTTTACGCCGTAGGTGTTTTTCATCCGGGCGACGTAATTGGCGAGCTGGCTGGCGTAATTCAAATTGGTGATATTGTTTCCGCTGCCACGATAGCTGCCGCCGTTGATTCCACCACCTGTGGCGATGCCGGAATCATAAATGTCGTTGGTGCTCTTGAACCCGGCGGCTGGCGTCCACGGGGCGCTCCAAACCTTGGCTCCGCGGGCTTGAGCCAATTGCATGATGGTGGTCTCGACCGTGCCGGGAGTGTCGTTTGAGGAAGTGGTGTTGGCGTAAGTGATGTGGTTGCGCAGCAAAGAAAGTCCGGCACCGTTATACGTGCCGGATTGATAACTGATGTTGTTATTGGTGGAGAACAACAGGTCGGCCTGGGCGGTGCTCCAACTGCCATTCCATGCTGACGAGGCGCCAAATCCATCAATGCGTTGATGGACGTTATTCCAATCAATCGTGGAAACGCCACTGACAGTCCCATTGGTAATCACGGTTTCCCCGCTTAACTGGATGTCATCAATATAGTACAAAGCATTCGAACTGCTCGGCACCTCCGCATACAAATTCAGCGCGCTGACCGCGCCCGCCGCAGTGTACGTGTATTGCCCGGAAAGCTGTGTCCACCCACTCGCAGAGACGGTAGCTGAGGCGATCGCGGCATAGGTTGTTCCGTTTCCATCTGTTTTTTGCATCGTCAACTGCATCGTCTGGTTCCCGCCGCCGGCTAGCCGGACCCACGCCGAAACGTCGTAAGTCTGGCCAGCCTGGAGAACTCCTGCAAGTGATTGCGCGATGCCATTCCAGGTTGCGGTGCGGTTTGTCACCAGACAGGCATAGGCACCTGAATGGACCTGATTCGTTTCAACCGAAATACTCGGTGGACCAAAGGCGAACCAACCCGTGGTGTCACCGGTTTCGAAGCCGGGATTCGTCACGAGATTTTGTGCCTGGCCTGACACACCGAATATCGCCAGTATCACGAGCGCAAGGACACGGCCATCCGAGAGATGGCTGGCTGTGTTCTTGAATTCTTTGGCGAGGTTTGCTGCTTTCATGGAGTTCACATCATAGATTTGTTTGTCGTCCACTACCAGAATGATTGCCGACGGAAAACTACGTTGCTGTTCATCCAGTTTCCACTCCGTTCTGCAAAAGGATGGGAGACATACGCGAACGCTCTCCGGTTATGATGCTTCACTCACGAACTTGCGCTCGTGTAATGGCGAATTGAAGCGCGCCAGCCGAGTTCAGAAATCCCGAAGCAAACCACAGTCATCGCGAGCAGCAGACCAATTGGTCCGAAGGAGTTCATTTTGTCCACGAGCATGCGCACGGGAACATTTGAGACGAGGAGCATCGGGATCGCGAATGTGAAGATGGCGCGGAACGCGCCGCGAAACGCTTCGTCCGGCATGCGCGCGATGTTAAAGAGGTTGTAGTATCCCCAAACGATTCCCTGAGCGCGAACGGTCCAGAAGCTGATGGTCGCGAGCAGGAACATCAATGCGTAATGAATCATGATTCCCGCCACGCACAACGCGAAGAAGCCAATGACTTGCATGGCGCCCGGTGAGAAGCCCGGCAGTCGCCGTGCCGCATAGCCCACGACTGCCAACCCCGAAGCCGCGTTCACGAACGCGCCAAGGTCCACCTGCCGCAGCGAGACTACGAATCGCGTGTTGACCGGCAGGAGCAACAGGAAATCGAGCTTTCCCGTGCGGACAAGTTCCGAGAGGTTCGTGCAGTTGACGAGAAAGAAAGCCTGGTAGGTCTGCTGGATGAAATGGCTCGCGCCGATCAGCATCACCACCTGCCATTTCGTCCAGGTGCCGATGTGCTCGGTATGCAGATAGAGCACCGCGATGAAGCTCAATTGAAGTCCAAACCAAAGCATCTCGACGACGATCCAAAGCAGGAAATTCCCTTTGAACATCGTTTCGCGCGTTACGGAGTTCTTCCACAGCGCGGCATAAATCTTCGCGTAGCGCGCGACGGAAACTCCTTGCTTCCCGCTTCTGACTCCTGGCTCCTTCATCGTCATCCTCCCACCGCTGCGTATTTTCGGACGCCACGATTCCACGCAAAACGCGCCGTGCCGTATGCGGCCAGAACCCAGAATGCCTGCACGACCATGCCTTCGATCAGTTCGGTGCCAGATGTTTTTCCCATGTAGATGCTGACGGGGAAATAAAGTTGGTAAGGGAATGGCGTGAAGAAGAGCGCGCGTTCCAGACTCGACGGCAGAATATCCAGGGGGAACAGATGTCCGCTGGCGATGTACTCAAACGCGAACAGAATGAAGATGAACGTGGAGACTTCCAGCACCCAGAATGCAAGCATCGCCATCACATACGACATGAAAAACTGAAGCAGCGCCGTCAGTAAAACTGAAATCAGAAAGAGCGCCAATGTCAGTCCGTTGGGCGGCAGCACAAAATAGTCGTGCAGGCAAAGCACGAAGATCGTCAGCGGGATCACAGCGACTGCGAGATACGTGAGCCGTCCCGAAAAAAACAAGCAGAGGCGGTACGTCAGATAGTCAATCGGCTTCAGGAGAAACTGACTAATGTTGCCGTCCTTGATGTCTGCCGCGATTTGCCAGTCATCTTCGTTCACGGCTGTCAATGCGTCCACAATTGTGGTCAGCAAGTAATAGGAAACCATTTGCGCGAAGGTGTAGGTGCCGATTAGGTCTCCGGCTTTCTTTCCCGCATAAATCGTTCTCCAGAGGTAGAGCACTGCGATAAGCGGAATCAGGCCGAACAGTGTCCGCGCGAGGAAATTGAACCGGTACGTCAGATTGTTCTGAATGCCGATGCTCAAGACATACCGATATTTCTGCATGATGCGAGTTGCGATAACGTAGTCGCCGACGGGCCGTTTGGGAAGATGTGATCGGTGCGCCCCGTTAAAATGCGACTTCGTTCCCCTCCCGATCGCTACAGATTAACTGTGCGAGAATCTGTGTCCGCGGGTTGCAATGCAGCCGCACGGGCACTATTCTCGCATTCAATTGAATAGCCTTAAAGTCAAACCCGTGTTCTCCAGCTTACCGGTTCGACTGGTAGGAACGGTCTTTCTGGCCATCGCGCCTGCTTTGCTTTTGCTTTATTTCACCGGCCTTCCGGGATTCGGTTTCGCGGTTGGGTTGCTCGCTCTTGTGGCCGCATGGTATGGGGGCAAACGAATCCTGCTTAAACAGATGCACGCCCTCGTTGTGGCGGTACAGCGACTGGGAGCGGGCGATTTGACGGCGCGGACGGGACTCGGGAACGAGCCTGGCGAAATTGGACAGCTTGCTCGAGCGTTTGACCAGATGGCGGCAACTGTTGAACAGCGCGTCAAAGAACGTGAGCAGGCGGAACAGCGGCTTTTGAACCGCGCACTTCAGCAGACAGCGGTTGCGGCGCTCGGACAATTTGCGCTCGTCAGCGGCGAATTTTCCTCACTATTGAATCAGGCAGTCACGCTCGTCGCGCAAACGCTGGATGTTGAGTATTGCCGGGTGCTCGAACTCTTACCGGGTGGACACGCCATGCTGATGCGCGCGGGCGTCGGCTGGCAGAAAGACATCGTCGGCATAGCCACAGTCTCCGCGGAGAAAACGTCCCAAGCGGGCTATACGCTGAATTCGGGCGAACCGGTCGTGATCGAGGATTTGAAATCAGAAGGCCGTTTCAAGGGAGAATCCATTCTGGAACAGCACCAGATTGCGAGCGGCGTCAGCGTTGCAATCATCACTCGCGAACGGCCGTTCGGAATTCTGGGGGTTTACTCTGAACAGAAACGGATCTTCACCAATGACGACATTCAATTTCTTCTTTCCGTAGCCAATGCCCTTGCAGTGGCGGTGGAACGTCGCCGCGCGGACGCGGAATTACAGAAACTCGCTGATTTCGCGAAATTGAATCCCAATCCGGCCATGGAACTTTCGGCTGAGGCGCAAATCACGTATTCAAACGACGCTGCCAGCGTGCTCGCGAAAACAGTCGGCTGCGAACAGCCTAAAGAAATATTGCCGCCGGACATTGAGGACATTGTGCAGTCATGCCTCATCTCAGGCCAGAGCAAATTGAACATCGGGTCAAAAAAGTCCAAACGAGAGTTGTCCTGGTCGTTTCATCCGGTGCCGGCGAGCCGCGTGGTGCACTGTTACGTGACTGACATTACGGATCGATTGAATCTTGAGGCGCAGTTGCGTCAGGCGCAGAAGATGGAGTCGGTGGGCCAGTTGGCCGCAGGCGTGGCGCATGATTTCAACAACATGCTCACCGTCATTCAGGGTCACGCGGGCATGTTGCTTGCGCGGCCGACGTTGCCGTTCGAGTTGCGCGATTCGATTCAGGCCGTGTACTTCGCCGCGGAACGCGCCGCAAGCCTGACGCGCCAGTTGCTCATGTTCAGCCGCAAGAGTGTGATGCAGCCGGGACCAATCGATCTCCGTGAGATTGTGGCAAACATGACGAAGATGCTGAAACGCCTGCTGGGTGAAACAATCACGCTGGAATTTCTCCCGGCAACGGAAATTTCCATCGTGCAGGGCGACACGAGCATGGTGGAACAGGTGATTATGAATCTTTCTGTCAACGCGCGTGACGCCATGCCGTTCGGCGGGCAGCTCGCCATCAGCATCGAGCCTGCGATCGTTGACGAAGTTTACGCGCGCGCGCATCCGGAAGCGCGGGCGGGCAACTTCGTTTGCCTGTCTATCAGTGATACCGGCCAGGGAATGGACGAAGCAACACAGCGCCGGATTTTCGAGCCATTCTTCACAACCAAGGAGATCGGCAAAGGTACGGGCCTTGGACTTGCGACAGTTTACGGAATAGTCAAACAGCATCGTGGGTGGATCGAGGTTTCAAGCGCAGTCGGCCAGGGCGCCACGTTCAATATCTTCTTCCCCGCGTCGGACAAGAGCGCGAAGGAAATGAGGAAAGCCGACGATCTGTCCGATGAGGTGCTTGGAGGAAATGAAACTATTTTAATCGTCGAAGACGAGGCCACTGTGCTCGCGATGGGGAAACTCATTTTGCAGGACTGTGGTTATCAAGTGCTCGGAGCTTCCTCGGGCGCGGAAGCGTTGGAGGTTTTTGAGAAGCGCGGCGGCGCGGTGGACTTGTTGGTTGCTGATATCGTGATGCCGAAGGGTATGTCCGGTCTGGACGTGGCGCAGAACCTCGTCGCCCGGAAGCCGGACCTGAAAGTAGTTTTCACGAGCGGCTACAGCGTTGACGAGCTTGAAACGGATTTCATCCGGCGCGGCCGCGGAACATTTCTCCAGAAGCCCTACACCCGTTCAACACTCGCCAAAGCAGTGCGCGAGCGGCTGGATACGTCTATTGTGGTTGAGAGCTAACTCGCCTGGGTTAGCCACAATACTCTCTCAACAACTTCGTCGGCTTTGCACGGCGTCAATGTTCCCGCGCGCGGCTTGATTTCTACTTCATCTTTGGCCAGTGATTTCTCGCCAATGCCGATGCGGATTGGAAAACCGACGAGCTCCGAATCCTTGAACTTTACTCCGGGCCTTTCATCGCGGTCATCGAGAATCACGTCCGCATCGCGGGCGTTGAGTTCGGAATAAAGTTTTTCCGCCAGCTTCATCACCGCGCCGTCCGGAGCCACGCTCAATGGAGTGATGCAAACCGTGTAAGGCGCGACACTCAACGGCCAGATGATGCCGTCCTTGTCGTTGCTCTGTTCGATGACCGCCTGCAACGTGCGCGTCACTCCGATACCGTAGCAGCCCATGATGCATGGCTTGCGCGAGCCGTCCTCTGCGAGAAACGTGGCATTGAGCGGCACGCTGAATTTCGTCCCGAGCTTGTAAATGTGCCCGACCTCGATGGCGCGTCTGATTTTCAGCGGCTTGCCACACCTGACACACGGCTCGTCCGCGTGCGCAGTCCTCAAGTCCGCCCAGCGCGACACCTTGATGTCGCGCTCCATGGAGACGTTCCGGAGATGAAACCCATCTTCGTTCGCGCCGGTGGTCATGTCGCTCGCGCCGCGCAGCCGTTCGTCGGCGTAAACCGGAACTTCCTTCGACTTCAAGGTTGAGGTCACCGCGCCGAGACTTCCCGGATGCGCGCCAAGTCCCGCGAAAATTTCCTCCGCCGTCGCCGGTCGAAAAACCGTTGTGCCCAGCGTACCTTTAAGTTTCGCCTCGTTCAACTGGTCGTCTCCACGCAGCAACATCAACACGGGTTTGCTGTCGGCGATGTAAACCAAGGTCTTGATTTGTCTTTCCGCCGGCACATTGAACGGCGCCTTCGTAAGCGCCTCGATGGTCGTCGCGCCCGGCGTGGCAAACTTTTCAACTTCTGACTTCTGACTTCTGACTTCTGACTTCTGAGGAGCGCTCGCTGCCTTCTCCACGTTCGCCGCATATCCGCAGGCTTCGCAAAACACCACTTCGTCCTCGCCCGTCTCCGCCGGAATCATGAACTCGTGCGAAAATTTCCCCCCCATGATACCTGTATCCGCTTCGACCGCAAACGCCTTCAATCCGCAGCGCGCAAAGATTCTTTCGTAGGCCTCGAACATTTTCTGATAACTCACCGTCGCGGCGTCATCGCTCACGTCGAAGCTGTAGGCGTCCTTCATGATGAACTCTCGCGCGCGAAGCAGGCCAAACCGCGGACGGATTTCGTCGCGGAACTTCACGCTGATTTGATAAAAATTCTTCGGCAACTGGCGGTAGGAATTGATTTCACCCGAAGCCATCACCGTCATCGCTTCCTCGGCCGTCGGACTCAAGAACCACTCGCGGCTTCCGCTGTCCTTGACCATGAACAACACGTCGCGCGCGCTCACGGCGCGGCCGCTTAGGTCCCAGATTTCTCTCGGCTGAATCGCGGGCATGAGCGTCTCGATCGCGCCGGCGCGATCCATTTCTTCACGAACGATCTGCTCTATCTTGTGCAGCACCCGCAGGCCAAGCGGAAGAAACGTATAAACGCCGCCGGCGAGTTTGCGGACGAGTCCGGCTCGCAACAGGAGTTTGTGTGAAAGAATTTCCGCGTCCGCTGGGGCTTCGCGGAGAGTCGGAATTAAAGTGTGTGTCCAGCGCATAAAATGAAGGCCGGAGTGTGGAGAGCGAAACGTGAATTGCCAATTCTATTCAGAACCCGCATTTGCGAATGCCCGTTCGCAGGATTTACTTCACGGTATTCACGAGCGGCGTGAGTCCCTGAATTCGCACTTCGAGTTGGTCGCCCGATTGGATTGGCCCCACTCCGCTCGGTGTACCGGTGAGAATCACATCGCCGGGCAACAGCGTCATGTTCGTCGAGACAAAGCTGACGATTTGGTAGCAATTGAAGATGAGCTGATTTGTGTTTGAATTCTGGCGCAGTTGCCCGTTTTGGAAAAGTTGGATGGTCAGGTCGTGCGGATCAATTTTCGTCTCCACGTACGGCCCTAACGGCGTGAACGTGTCGAACGACTTCGCGCGCGTCCACTGGCTTTCGCCATTTTGAATGGTCCGGTCACTGATGTCCTGCGCGGACGTGTAGCCGAAAATGTATCGCGCTGCGGCGGCGGGAGTGACATTGCGCACGCGTCGGCCCATAACCACACAGAGTTCCGCCTCGTAGTCTGTGCGATGGTTCGGGAAGGGGATTTCTATCTTGGCCCCGTCAGGAACCAGGGAGGTCGTGGCCTTGATCCAGAATAACGGTTCCCTGGGCAAGGGCTTGTTTTGCTCGCGCGCATGGTCCGCGTAGTTCAACCCGATTGCGATTATTTTGGACGGAACAACTGGAGCGAGTGTGCGTACGCCTTTCAGGGGGGTTGGCTTGCGGTCGAACGAAGGCGAGCCGAAAACATCACCACGAAGCCGGAAGAGTTCACCATCGACCACTTTGGCGTAGAAGCATTCGTCAGCTTTTTGGAATCGGCCGATGGCTGCCATAGAGCGGTGAAACTGTAGCAAACGCTTGTTTTCCCTCGCAAGTTGAAAGAGGCCGGAGCGCAACCAAAATAGTGTATTCCGATTGATCAGGAACTTCCAATCAGAATCCCGACGCTGAATACAAGCAGGCCGCCGAGCACAACCTGCACCGCGGCGGATGACCACGGCGTGTCCATGAACCGATGGCGGACCCAGGAAATTACTCCCAACTCAACCAGCACTATCGCCACGGCAATCCATGTCGCCGTGCGAACGTCCGGAATCAAATACGGCAGTGTATGTCCAAATCCGCCGATCGCCGTCATCAGTCCGCAAACCAAACCGCGGCTCCACGGATGGCCGCGCCCGGTGAGGCTGCCGTCGTCGGACAGGGCCTCTGCGAATCCCATGCTGATGCCTGCGCCAAGACTCGCGGCGAGACCGACGCGGAACGTATCGACGCTACTATGCGTCGCAAACGCCGCGGCGAACAGCGGCGCGAGCGTGGAAACTGATCCGTCCATCAATCCCGCCAGTCCGGGCTGAATGACTTGCAGGACGAAAAGGCGTTTCTGGCGCGAGGATTCTTCCTGGCTCAATTTCGTAGCGGCAATTTCCTCCGCGGTCGCGGCATGATGGCGTTCTTCTTCGGCGAGGTCTCCGAGCAGTTGCCGCACGCCGACATCGGCGGCGCGACGCGCGGCCGCTTCGTAGAACCGTTTGGTTTCAAGTTCCATCAATTCGGCTTCCTTTTGGACCGCTTTCAAGCCGAGCGGACGCACCAGCCAGATTGGACGACGTCGTACAAACCCGCGCACGTCTTGTCGGCGCAGCAATGGCACATGTTCGCCGAAACGCTGGCGGAAGAGTTCAAGCAGCCGGTGCCGATGCGAGTCCTCCTCGCGCCGCAACCGGACGAATTTCTCTGCTTGATCAGGATAATTCTCACGCAGTCCTTCGGCGAAGTCGTCATATATGCGCGCGTCTTCCTCTTCCTGGGAAATGGCGAGGGCGAGGATTTCATTTTCGGTGAGGCTCTCGAATGATTTCATATGGTCAGCAGTTGAGCGCAGGTATTGCGGCACTGAAACCTGCCGGAATTTTCTGATGGTAACGTAAAACGCGTCCATCATCAACAGCGGCGACGTACCAAATTGCCTTGCTGCATCCGCGGCATTAACTTCGGCGACAATGTCTGGCGATTTTTCGGATTCCAACGAGCTTTGTCTCGAATGCGGCTTGTGCTGCAACGGCGTGATCTTTGCCGATGTCCAATTGGAGGAAGGCGATGACGCGGAGAAATTAAGATCGCTGGGCCTTGCGTTAGCGACGCGAAATGCAAAATCCGAAACTCGAAAATTTCCTCAACCCTGTGCTGCGTTCGTGAATGGCAAATGCGGAATTTATGCCGAACGACCAAAATATTGTCGTAAGTTCGAGTGCGCGCTTCTGAAGAATGTCAAGATTGGCCGCCTCGACGTAGTAACAGCACGTCGGATTATTCGTGAGACACTTCGACAGGTTCAGAAGGTCAGACAACTCCTGCATGATCTGGGTGATAACGATCAAAGCTTGCCACTAAGCAAATGCTTTCGACGCGTTAATAGAGAATTGGAAAAGAGCGTTTCTGATAACGAAACGGCACATTTGTTCGGCAAACTCACACTGGCGGTCCATGAGCTTAATGTCCGCTTGAGTGGAACGTTTTATCCGGGCGAGGGTGACCATACGCAGAAAGAATAGCCGTGCTTCGCTTGCTGCTTGTCGCCTTCAATCAGCGCGCAAGGCTTCGAAATTCCGTTGCTGCTGCGCGGCTTTGGCCTAGCATACTTGCATGGACGATCTGCTGGAATGTGTTGAAGAATCCATTCGCGCGCGCGAGCTGTTCCAACGCGGCCAAAGGATTCTGCTCGCTGTTTCGGGTGGATTGGATTCGATGGTGTTGCTTCACCTTTTGGCTGAATTATCCAGTGAAAATTCGTGGCGATTGGCCGTAGGTCATTTGAACCATCAACTTCGAGGGCAAAGCAGCAATGCGGACGAACGGCTCGTAATTCGCGCTGCTCGCAAACTGGGAGTCCGAGTCGTTACCGCACGTGCGGATGTGAGGAGAATTGCCGTGGCGCAAAGGCTGTCGGTCGAGATGGCTGCGAGAAAGGCGAGGCACGAGTTTCTCGCGCGCACGGCCGCCCGGCTGAAGATTCGGACGATCGCTCTTGCACATCATGGCGATGATCAGGTTGAACTTTTCTTCCTGCGGCTGCTTCGGGGCGCTGGGCGCGAGGGGCTAAGCGGAATGAAATGGAAAAGCCCGTCTCCGGCTGATGCGAAGATCCAACTGGTCAGGCCGTTGCTCGACCACCCTAAGACAAGTCTGGCCGAGTATGCCCGGGCAAAAGGAATTGCTTTTCGCGAAGATGCAAGCAACACGTCACTGGATTTTCAACGCAACCGGATTCGTCATGAGTTATTGCCATTACTTCGAAGAAGATATCAGCCGGCGCTCGAAAAGATCATCACCCGGACAATGGATATTGCGGAAGCCGACGCCGAATTCATCACACAGATGGCGAAAGAATGGCTGGAGGCCAGGAATACAAGGGATTTTCAGGAACTGCCGTTGGCGCTCCAGCGTCGCATCATCCAACTGCAACTGCAAGAACACAGAGTTACGGCGGATTACGTCTTGGTTGAAAAGCTTCGCCGCTCCTCCGGAAAGGCGGTCTGCGTTGCGCCGAATCTGTCGGTCAGTCGCGAGCCCTCCGGCGCACTGAGTTTGCGTCACGGCGAAGTGCAGGAGCCATGCAGCGATTCCATGAAGCTTGAACTGACAAGCAGGGCAGGGGAATGCAATTTCGGAAACGTCACTTTGCGATGGCGTGTGGAGCGCCAATCCAATTCTGAAATTCCTCAGCGCGCGTTGAATCGAGAGGTTTTCGATTCAGATAAAGTGGGAAAGCACATTGTGCTGCGTCATTGGCAGCCCGGAGACCGCTTTCAGCCGATTGGAATGCGATCGGCTGTGAAGTTACAGGATTTGTTTACCAACCAGAGAATTCCTGAAAGCGAGCGGCACCGATTGGTCGTGGGAACAACTGCTTCGGGAGAGTTGTTCTGGGTCGAAGAGTTGCGGATTTCCGAAAGATTTAAGTTAAGCCATACCACGACCCGCCGCTTGTGCTGGCAGTGGAAGAGGCTCTAAAACCGCGAGGTTGCGGCGCGGGAAAGACTATGTTAGCTTGGCGCACCTGACTAACATGGCAGAAGAAAACAAAAACAGCGAAAATAGAAGCCCTAAAAAGGGCGGCGAATTCCGGGTGCCCCCCCGTACTTGGGTTGTATGGATTGCGATCATCGGCAGCATCGTCGTGCTCGTCATGATGAAGGGGAAGATCGATGCACCCGGCCTGGTATTGTCACAGGGCGACTTCATGGGGAAGGTGGATGCTGACCAGATCGTTCCCGGCGCCAGCATCAATTACAACATCCAATCACCGCTTCAGGAGATCACCGGCGAATTCTACAAAACCGATGACAAAGGCGAGGTCGACAAGAATGTTACGGTCCCATTCCGTGCCAAGGTTCGCCTCACGGAGGAAATTGAGAACAAGCTCTATAAGACCGGTAAGTTCCGGCCGCACGAAGCCAGCCAGATTATTGTTGGCCTGATTTGGAGCGTGCTGCCAATCATCGTGATTGCCGCTTTGATTTGGTTCGTCTTCATTCGCCAGATCAAAATGGCTGGGAAAGGCGCGCTGAGTTTTGGCAAGAGCAAGGCGCGATTGCTCGCGAAGGAACGGAACAAGACGACGTTCAAAGACGTGGCCGGAATTGATGAAGCCATCGAGGAAGTGTCGGAGCTCGTCGAATTCCTCAAAGACCCGAAAAAATTTCAACGCCTCGGAGGTCGCATTCCAAAAGGTGTCCTCATGGTAGGTCCGCCAGGAACTGGCAAGACGCTGCTTGCGAAAGCCATTGCTGGCGAAGCAGACGCGGCATTCTTCAGCATCAGTGGTTCGGACTTTGTGGAAATGTTCGTGGGGGTTGGCGCCAGCCGCGTGCGCGACATGTTCGAGCAGGCCCGCAAGAACACGCCGTGCCTGATCTTCATTGATGAAATTGACGCTGTGGGCCGGAGCCGTGGTCATGGTCTTGGAGGCGGCAACGATGAGCGCGAGCAAACACTAAATGCGTTGCTTGTTGAGATGGATGGCTTTGACACGCAGGAAGGCATCATCATCATCGCAGCGACAAACCGTCCGGACGTGCTCGATCCGGCCTTGTTGCGTCCTGGCCGTTTTGACCGCCAGGTCACGGTGAATCTTCCAGACGTGCGCGGGCGCGAGGGCATTTTGAAAGTTCACGCCAAAAACGTGAAGCTGATGCCCGGCGTGGATTTGTCGATCATTGCGCGTGGCACCCCTGGCTTCTCGGGTGCTGAACTGGCCAACCTTTTGAACGAAGCCGCTTTGCTCGCCGCGCGCACAAACAAGAAGGGTGTCGGAATGGAAGAATTGGAAGAGGCGCGCGACAAGGTCCGCTGGGGCCGCGAACGGCGCAGCCTGGCAATGACAGATGAAGAAAAGAAATTTACGGCTTGGCACGAAGCTGGTCACGCGCTCGTGAACGTGCTGCTCCAGCATACGCATCCCTTGCACAAGGTGACGATCATTCCGCGCGGCCAATCGCTCGGCGCGACGATGTATTTGCCCAAGCAGGATATTCACAGCCGCCAGCGCAAGGAGATGCTGGATGTCATCGCGGTGACGATGGCCGGCCGTATCGCCGAGGAAATCATTTCTGACGATATTTCGACCGGTGCTGCCATGGACATTCAGCAGGCCACACAGCTCGCGCGCGCCATGGTCTGCCAGTACGGCATGAGCGACAGGTTGGGTATGGTGCAGTATGGCGACGACGACGAGTATGTTTTCCTCGGCCGCGAAATGGCCCGGACGAAGGTTTACAGCGAGCACACCGCCGAAGAAATTGATGCGGAAATCAAGCGCATCATCGATGAGGCGTACAAGACGGCGAAGGACATTCTCCATGAAAACCGTGACAAGCTTGAGCTGATCGCCAAATCATTGCTCGAATACGAAACACTCGAAGGTTCACAGGTGGAAGAAATCATCCGGACCGGGAAATTTAATCCACCCACGCCGACGCCGCAGGTTGAGCCGCCACACGGCGCGCCGGCGGGAACTCCATTGCCGGAAGTGCCTCCGAAACCTGCAACGCCGAAGTTGCCCGGTTTGGGTTCACCCGCGCCCGCTCCCGTCTAATAGAAAGTTGCGGACGGAAGGCAGCACGCGGCTGGACTGATTTCCACCTTCCATTCACCGTCCTCGGTATTCTATCCTCCATAAGGATGATAATTGCGCCGTCATTGCTCGCGGCTGACTTCGGACGCTTCGCGAAGGAAGTGAAGCGTGCCGACCGTTCACGCGCGGATTGGTTACACCTCGACATCATGGACGGGCACTTCGTCCCGAATCTTTCTTTCGGACCGCAAGTGGTGGAGACAATCCGCCCGCTCACGAAGATGTTTTTCGATGTTCACCTCATGTGCTCGAAACCGGAGATACTCATCGAGCCCTTCGTTGAGGCTGGCGCGAACCAGTGCAATATCCACGTCGAACTGGGCGAGCAGGTCACATCGTTGCTCTGGAAAATAAAATCAAAGGGTTGCAAGGTTGGCCTTGCCGTCAACCCGCCAACGAGCATTGCGCTGGTTCAGCCGTACCTCGAACAGATCGATTCACTGCTGATCATGACGGTTAATCCGGGTTTCGGTGGTCAGGAGTTCATTTACGAGATGCTCCCGAAAATTCAGCAGGCGGCGGCGTGGCGACGCGAGCGGAATCTTGCTTATCACATCGGAGTCGATGGTGGGATCGATTTCAAGACCGCGCCCGAGTGCGCACGGGCTGGTGCAGACGCGTTCATCAGCGGAACGGCGTTATTCGGACGACGCAATCTCGGGATCGCGGTTAGAAAAATGCGCAAGGCGGCGGAACAATCATGCAAAAATCACTCAGGGCTTGCGGCAAAAACCAAGGCATTCTGAATGGCAGAAATTAAGTTCGGCACGGACGGCTGGCGATCGGTCATCGCCGAGGACTTTACCTTCACGAACGTGGCGCAGGTTGCGCAAGCTGCGGCAGATTTTTGGAAGTCAGAGGTTGGAAATGAGAAATCAGAAGTCCATGGCCGCGACCCGAAGGTTGTCGTCGGCTGCGACCGGAGATTTTTTTCGGACCGATTCGCAAGAACCGCTGCGGAAGTTTTCGCCGCGAACGGTTTTCGAGTTATTCTCACGCCGGAACCGACGCCGACACCGTCCGTTTCGTTTGCGGTGAAGAATCTGAACGCGGTGGGCGGCGTGATGATTACCGCCAGCCACAATCCTCCCATCTTCAATGGGTTCAAACTTAAATCGCATTACGGCGGATCCAGCGATCCGGAAACGTGCAAGCGCGTCGAGGCATTTCTCGGGAGGAATCCGATCCAATCCCATGATCTTGCGAACGCTGTGCAAGGCAAAGAAATCTCGATTGAAGACGTCCGCCCTGCGCATTACGCCGCGCTCAAAAAGTTGGTTGATTTTCGGCTCATCGCGAAATCGAAGCTACGATTTGCTCATGAAGCGCTGTTCGGTGTCGGTGCGGGCTGTTTTGAACAACTGCTGGCGAGCACCACGTGCAAGGTCACGACGTTGAACGGGAAGCACGACGTTTTGTTTGGAGGCATCAATCCCGAACCGATCGAGAAGAACTACGGGCGAACGCAGGCGTTCCTCCGAAAGCATCCACACGATATTTGCCTTGTGACCGACGGCGACGCGGACCGCGTTGGCGGCATGGATGGTCGCGGCAATTATCTTTCCACGCACCAAATCATCTGTTTGCTGCTGCATCACTTCATCGTGAACCGGAAGGGCCTCGGTCGTGTGGTGAAAGCGCTGACGACGACTTCAATGGTGGACAAAATGTGCGCCACGTATGGCCTCGCGCTCACTGAAACTGGAGTAGGCTTCAAATACATTTGCGCCGAAATGCTCAAAGGCGACGTGCTGCTCGGAGCCGAGGAGAGCGGAGGCATCGGTTTTCCTGGCCACATTCCGGAACGCGATGGCATTGCGGCGGGCCTGCTGTTGCTCGAAATGCTGGCGATGGAGCGCGCCTCTGTGAACAATCTTCTGGCACGGCTCGAAAGACAATTCGGCCCGCACCATTATGATCGCATCGATACGCACTTTCCACTCGAGAAGCGCGGCGAGTTGATGGAGTTCCTGAAAAAGAATGCGCCGTCCAAACTGCTGCGCTCACCGCTGGCGGAAGTGAAGAGTTATGATGGTGTCAAGTTCATTGCAGAGGATACATCCTGGTTGATGCTGCGCGGTTCAGGAACGGAACCAATTCTTCGCATCTACGCCGAGGCAAAATCCAGCTCAGACGTGCACAAGCTTTTAAAGCTGGGGGTTTCGTTGACCAAGCAGGTCTAACTCACGGCAGCGATTCCCGCTGCACTGGCCCGGGTCGCCGCGCTTTGACCCGCTGCGGGCGTGGCTGACGTCGCGCATGCCTTGGTTGCGAGGCAACCGATATCAAAACCGAGCCCCGGAAGATTATTTGTCCATAGAAGTTTTCCAGTCTCGGTGTCGAGGCAATAGAGCTCACCGTAGGTGTGCGCGTAAATCCTTTCCTCTTCCACCAGCAGCGTTACGAAAGTTCCCGAAGAAGAAATCCCCTTCTTCAACCGCGTTTCCCAGAGCGTTCTCCCGTTTCTCTTTTCAATCGCGCTGACGCGACCGTTGAGTCCAATAAAAATGCAGTCTGGTGCGTTCATGGTTTTGGCTTTCTCTTTGAATCGACAACTTCCCATTCTTGCCGGGCTCCCTCTACAATTCGAAACAGTGGATGCGGGGCTGGCGTGGCCATTCGACGAAACTCAGCCCGCCATTTTGGCGCGCGTTTGCGGAGTTTC
The DNA here is from genome assembly GCA_963760675.1 of uncultured Verrucomicrobiae bacterium. GTDB lineage: Bacteria > Verrucomicrobiota > Verrucomicrobiia > Limisphaerales > BOG-1460 > CAVXEG01. The sequence continues at coordinate 48,668 of CAVXEG010000008.1, read as the reverse complement.
CTTTTCAGATGTTTCCACTCGTACAGCAACTGGCCTTTGGTTTCCAGAATTCGTGCGCTCCGTTTGCAGGATGCAATCTTGGTTGCGTCGAAGTGATAGCCGCGTCGAATTGCCTCCTCATGCACGACCCGTAGATAACAGGCGAGCGCCGCCGCGGGCATGGATTGAGTTTTGAATCGAATGAGCTGCGGATGGTTGCGGTAGCCCCTTGTATCGCCGCGGAGAACCTTTTGCGCGAGCAATCCTTCTCTCCACAACGCAACGAGTCCCTTTGCGTCGAGATATTTCGGGTGGACCGTCCAGAGTCTCATCGCCTTCGATCATGAATCGAACCTGGCCGTTGGCGAGCCTAATCGCGGGGTATTAGCGCGCTTGCCGCAATCCCTTTCCGCTGGCACACTGCGGTCTAAACAATTCGAATCAAACCATGAAAACGAATCTCGTCTGCCTCGCCTCCATCCTCGCGCTCGTGACACAATTGGCTCTGCCGTTGCGCGCGGCTGAACCTGTCAAAAAGATTCTCGTTGTCGAAACCACGGCCGGTTTTCGCCATAGCTCGATTCCGACCGGCGAGAAAGTGCTGTCGGAACTCGCGCAAAAGAGCGGAAAGTTCACCCTCGATTTTGTGCGCCAGCCCGAGGGCTTTCCCGCGCATAACGCCAACGGATTTCCAGCGGGACCAAGACGCGGCGCAACTGACGAACAGAGAAAGGCGTTTCAGGAATCAGAGGCGAAATGGCAGGAAGCCTTGAAAGCGGCGTTGCAAAAGCTTTTGCCGGATTCACTGAAGAATTATGACGCAGTGCTCTTCCTCAGCACAACCGGCGACCTGCCAATTCCCGATCCCGACGGTTTGCTGAATTGGATCAAGGATGGCGGCGCGTTCATCGGCATGCACGCGGCGAGCGACACGTTTCACCATTGGCCCGGCTACATTGACATGCTCGGCGGCGAATTCGATCATCACGGCAACCAACTGAGCGTGGATTGCCTGAACCAGGACACCGACCATCCCGCAACCGCGTCGTTGCCGAAGGTGTGGACGATTACGCAGGAGGAAGTGTATCAGTTCAAGAATTACGACCCGGCCAAGGTGCATGACCTGCTCATTCTCGATAAGAGACCACAGGCGCCGTTCGCGCCGGGGCATTACCCTGTGTCATGGTGCAAGCAATACGGCAAAGGCAAAGTCTTCTATACCTCGCTCGGCCATCGCGAGGACATCTGGGACACCGATCCGAATATCAGCGACAGAAAGAACCCCGAAGACATCGCCAAAAACTATCAGGCCCACATCCTCGGCGGAATCGAATGGGCGCTGGGGGTTGCGAAGTAGAGCTGAACTGGTACTAGACAGAATGCATGAACCATGTGTTGGCCATTCTGGTTCTTGCTGTGGGTGGATCAGGGACAATCGCAAATTTATTCATGGCTGACTTTTCAAGACTTTTGCGAACCTGGTTTCCGCGTTTCGGCTTGACCCGACCGCGGTATGTGCCAGTCTCCTTTAGCGAGACAATGTGGAGTTCTTTTGGTTCTCAGGTTTGATTTCGCTTCGTGGCCTGACGATGGTAATCACCAAATCGGCAGCCCGCCAGTCAACGTGGGTTTGGAGAGATGGCCGAGTGGCTGAAGGCGGCGGTTTGCTAAACCGTTATACGGTCAAAAGCCGTATCGGGGGTTCGAATCCCCCTCTCTCCGCCAGAACGAGCGCGGAGATTAGAATGGAGTACAGCAATGTTCGCATAGCATCGTTAGAGTTTACGGCACGACGTCCGCATTTTGGACTCGCAGATTGAGGGGATTGATTGCGCACAGAATCGCGCACACGATAAGCTTGAGTATCACTTACACGTTCATCCTGGTTGATGAAATGTGGTTGTTCGTTCTTGTTCTAACAGGTTTGCTTCCCATCGGCAATCAGCTCTGGTTGCGCGTAAAAGTTTTCCCCTAATTCCTCACTTCCGGCTTGCTGTGTTCGTTGAAGAATTTGAACACGTCAGGCATCGCGCCTGCGATGATTCCACCGTGATCCAGTCCGGGCATTTCTTTCCACTCGCAGTTCATGCCCGCGGCCTTAAGCTGCTCCGCCAGGACGCGTCCTCTGCTGCCCAAAGAATCATTGCTGCCGGCCGTGAAGTACAACGGCGTGTCCTTCATCTTGCCTTTCGGATCCGGCGATCCAAAACCTGCCAAACAAGCGACCGCCGCCCACGTCGGCGCGTATTTCTCACCGACATGCATCGCGCCCATGCCGCCCATGGAATGGCCCATCAGGTAGATGCGGTTTTCATCGACGTTGAATTCCTTGAGGGCCATGTACAGAACGTTCATTGTGTCAATTTCGCTAAGTGCGGAAACCTTGGCCGGATCGGTTTCCTTTGTTCCACCGACCGGCGGACCGCCGCGTCCACCGCGCGCGCCTCTGAGTTGCGGGCCGCGCGCCGCTTGATTGGTCCCCTGTACCTGAGCCGCTGCGGCAGGCGCGTTCGTGGACGGGCCGCCACGTCTGCCGGGGCCGCGAGCGCCCATCGTCGCGCCGAACGGGGCGCCGGGGCTGTAACCCATCGCGCCCACGAGGATGTAACCGTTCTTTTCCGCCTCGTCCACGCACCCGGTGCGCATGAACGTGCCATGATTGCCGCCGAATCCATGCAGCGCGAGGACCAGCGGGGCCTTCTTTTCTTTGGTGACCTTCGAAGAAACGAACACCGCGTAGGGAAGATCTTCGTCGGTATTTGTGAAATGATACGTGCGCAGCTCCACGCGATCGTCAACAGGGTCGCCCCCAGTGCGTCTGCTCTGTCCGGCCGTCTTGGCGACCGGCGGGCTTGTGACCTTTAAACTCGCGAGGTTGGCACTCGCGTCCGCCGCGGCAATAGCAGCCGCGTTGATGGTGTTGGCAGCCGTTGCGGTTGCGCCAGGACTGACCGGCGCGGCTCCTGAAGCATTCGATGGTTGAGCCTGGGCCGTGGTGAACGGCAGGCACAATGAGATGGCGACGCCGATTTTTGTGATGGCATTCAAACGGTATTTCATAGCGTTTAGGGTCTCTGGGTTAATACGGTCGGTTCGGCAAATCAAAGCGATAGGCAGAGGGCTTCGTTAACTCTCAGTTGATTTCGGCAATCAGGTCCAGCAGGCCGTTGACTATCGCACTCTCCGCGTAGCCGGGTTTGCAGCGCGAGGAGAGGACCTCGAAGGTTTGTCGGCCATAAGCGGCGTCGTCAGGAATATACCCGGTGTTGCTGCTTCCATTCACCATCGAGACGAAGATGGACCTGCCAATGGGAGACTCTCTCTTGAACCTCACCCCAATCATGTTGTAGATCTCTGCGCTGCCGCCACCCAGCACGATGTCGTCAATCATCAGAAGACTCAAACGAAGCGCGCAGTCGGGTCCATCCGTGTACGTGGCCTCGGCCGCCGCGCGCTGCATGCTGCCCGTTCTGGTGCGGCCGGGGAAGCTGACCATTTCTTGAGCTGCAACTATCTTGCCGCTGGTTGTCATGCGATTCGGATCCATTTCCCGCATCACACGCTTGACTTCTTCACCGAGGAACTGGCCCATGGATTTGATCATCATCTTCTGCTGATCCAACAGCTTCTTGACCGTGGGATCCTGTTTGTTCAGGCCCTGTCCGCCCGGCGGCATGGCGTTGCTGATGTCCTGTCCGCGGGCTGCGTAGTCCTTGATGCGGATTTCACGCAGGTCGAACGTCTGTTGAAAATAGATCGGGTTCTGATCGCCCTGCGCTCCAGTGGAGAAGAGCGCCACGATTTTGTCGTCAAAGGAATCCTCGATATACCTTTCAGTTTCGCCGGGATAATCGCCGCTGAGCATGTCGGTGTTGCCGGTGACCACGGCATGGCAGGCGTAGTTGAAATAAACCGCGATAGGCTCGCCATTGGTCGTTTCGAACTTGATCACCGCCACCGTCTTGTCCGACGGGCCGTCGTAGTTGGCGCCCTCCCACCACTTGTGCGTTTTGGGGTCAATGATGTCGCGCTGGACGTTGATATAGGAAACGCCCGTGCCGTAACCGATGCGGGCAGGCTGGAGTTTCTCCTTCGCGGCTTTGATGGTGTTGAAAATCTGTTCTGCTGATCCGCCGGACGCGCTGTGAGTGTGCGTCGGATTCATGATCAGGTTGCGGGCGGGAATGCCCAATTCAGATTCGATTCTTTGCGAAACGGTCCTCCACGTCTGATCCCCAATCATGCCTGTGTCCACCGAAACCAAGGCTGCGCTGGTGACGCCGTTGTCAATGACGACTGCCCGCGCGTAGATGTGGTCGAGGATTCCCTCGCTTGGTACACCGCCTCTGCCGCGCCTGCCGCCTCTCGCTGCGTTGTTGGTAATCGCCGGAATGCCCGGCGTGATGCTCGGCGTGACATCCAATCTGGCCGCGCCCACCCGAAAAGCACCGGTCGAGGCTTGCGCAAAAGCGCCACAAGAAATTGCACCGAGAAGTACTGCCAGAATAATCGTCTGAAGAGTTTTCATTGTTTGCTCCGTTCGTAAGCGTTGTCGTCCTGTAATCCGGATTCCGCCTCGCGGTATTCACTGGAATTGACCGTGGCCAGGCGTTGGCGAGCCGGATCACGCATCCAGTTGAAAAGTAATCCTGCAAAAAGCAGGGCGGCGAACGTGGTCGCCAGCACGAACCCATATCTGGGATGACCGAAAGCATCGCTGACGGCTCCCATGGCAAGCGGACCGAGAGCGGCGGCGACGCAAGTGAAGAACAGAATCACGCCCGATACCGCGCCGTGTTCCGTTTTCGGAAAGCAACTGATGCCCTTCGAATTCAGCGTCGGATAGATCATGGACATGAACAGGCCGGACAGAGGCAGCAGCCAAACAGCGAAAGACACGCCGCCCGCCACGGCGCCTGCGAAACACGCGAGTATCGCGAGGCTGAACACGACCATCACAGACGTCCATTTGAATCGCGCGAGGACCCACGCTCCCAGGAAACGTCCAGCGGCGCGCAGGATGAAGAAAATGGAAAGAGCATAGGTGGCAATAAAGGCGAATGAGCCCGTGTATCTCGTCCAGAAGCGTCGGCATCCAGACATAGATGGCGCATTCCGCCGCGACGTAAAGAAAAATTCCCAGCGAAAACCCCAGAGCGTAGGGGTTCTTCATCATGCTCATCGTGCGCTTGAAATCGATCGGCTCGTCCATAGTCTTCACGGTCTGGGGATACTTCACCAGCAGCGCTGTGACGATCAGCAGCAACGCAGATCGTTCCCGCGATCACGTACAGCCACTTCCAGGAAAATCCGGCTGTCAGGAGTGCCGCCACAATCGCCGGCCCGATGATTGCGCCCACGCCGAAGAACCCTTCGACGGTATTCATGGTGGTGGTGTGTTCCGAGGTGGAACGCGAGATATCGCCGATCAGCGCCAGAGCTCCCGTCTTGAAGATGCCGATCGCTGCGCCGGAAATGACCAGCAGCGTGAGGAAAAAGGGAAACGATTTCCCAACCGCAAAAAGATAGGAGTTGAGCGCAAAAAGAACGAGTCCGAGAACGATGGTCTTCTTGCGGCCGAGCTTATCCGCGAGATATCCGAGGAAAATCCCTGCCAGCGCGATCGCCGTCATGGGGGCATAGTGAAACGCTCCGGCGGCCGTGATGCTCAATTTGAATTCCTTGATGACCTCCGGAATGATTTTTCCCACCGAATCCGTGGTCATGGCAAACATCATGAACATGAGGAACGTGAGCCACTTGATTGCTGTCAGATTATGCTTCTGCTCGGGCTGCAGTGTTCATGAGAGCACTGTTTCAGGATTGAACGCCGCTGGCGCTTGCATCGCCAATCATCATTCTGAGCTCGCCGGCCGGACTCGTGCCGGTGATGGAGGCGCTGGGAGCGATAAGTCCACGAGAAGCTTGACCCATTCCTGTTGGAGCCCCCACGTGATCTCGATCTGATGTTCACCTGGAACGCTCAGGCTCATCGTGCCCGCGAATGCGGGATGCGAATTCCGCAACCGGATCAGCTCGAGCTGTCGTTGCACCATGGGACTGGCGAGGGCCGACTCGATTTCCTGCTTCGTAAAATAGTGACGGTTGATGTCGCGCCCAACGCCAGTCCGGGCCAGCAGTTCCATGTCGTTGTGAGCTCCCAAGAGTCCGACGTAATAAACCTGCGGAATTCCCGGCGCGAAGAACTGAAGTGCGCGGGCGATCAGGTAACTCGGTTTCATCGCCGCCCAGCGCATCCAGGAAAGTGCAGTTCACCTGATACAGATCCAGGTTGTTGGCCGCGGCTCCGGTTGCCTGCCGGCTCTGGCCCCGGCTTCGCTGGTGGATCGTTTCCACGAGATTGTCGATTTCCGCCGGCGACAGGAGCCCGGGATTGCCGCACGCATCGGCGCCCACATCGATCACTCCGATGCCGTCGTGGGTGTCCAGGACTGTCACCGCATTGCGCGGACTGATCGCGAGCCAGTGCGCGAGCGGATGGGGATCGCGTTGAAACAGCGCGTGCAACACGAGCGGCGGCAAGGCGAAATCGTAAACCCAATCGACCTGCCGCGCGATTTCGATCTGCTTCTGATAATAACTGTGGATCTCGACCAGGACTTCGATTCCGAGCGCGCGAGCCTTCGCCGTCAGCTCGGCAATGAAGTCGAAGGTTTCCGGGATCATGAAGCAACTGGTGCCCGGCTTCTTGATCGCGTACCCGACCGCGTCGAGCCGGATCATCTTTATTCCAGCCGCCTGAAACTTCTCGGAGGATCGAATCCAAGATAAGCTTCCGCCTGAGGGTGGCGGACATCGATATCCACCTGTTGCGGATTGAATGTGGTCCACAGTAATTTTCGCTCGCCCGAAAGCAACGTCACGGGGCTGAAGGGAAGAGTCGGACGCGGCCGATAAATGGCCAGAATATCCGATTCGCGCGCGCCTTCGGGAAAAACCCGGTCGAAGGTGAGGAACATGCCCGCGTATTCGGAGGCCGCGCCGTTTTGTGAGAAATCAAGAAACTGCGGGGACGATGAAGACACGTGATTCACGATAAGATCGGCAACGATCTCGACCGTGCCGCCGAGGTCGCGCACGTCTTCCCAGGTTCCCAGACGCGCGTCCACTTGAGTGTGGTCGATCGGGTCAAAGCCGGCATCAGCGCCATCAATCGGAGTGAAAAAAGGCAGCAGGTGCGCTCCGCCGAAGACTCCGGCCAATGGGCCGCTCAGCAGAGAATTCAATTCACGAAAACCGCCGGCCGAAAGGCGGTCAACATACGCTGATCAGTTGAACCTGGTTCTTCAGATTTCTCGCTCGTCAGTTTGTGTGGCTCCGGGTAGGCGTGTTGTTCGCCCGCACCTCATATTTTGGTTCTCCTGAATTTGCCTGCCAACCGGCGCACATAGGTTAATTGCCCGGCTGCGGAGCCGGTGCAGCAGATTCCTTGATAGTGTAGCTCTTCGCGAAAAGCAACTTCTCTGCATATCGTTTTCCGAACTCCCGTTGACCTTCTGAGGTGATCTGGATTGCACGGCAGACGCGCTATGCCCCTGCCTCGCGCGGTCAACGGCGGGACGGCATCATACCATTTGCCCTTTTTCCAGCCGCGGCTCGGATTGTCAAAATCCGCGAGAACCTGAAAGCGTTTGTCAACGGTCCGGTCCGCGTCGTTCATTCGTCCGCTGCTCTCCATGTTCGACTGTCCGAAACAGAGGAAGATCCAGAAGTTCGTATCCTGCGAGAAGGTGTTAATCCCGGTGAAGGTTACCAGCTCAACCAAGCCCTCGTGACCTGACCCCGGAAAAGTGGACGTGATAAAGGGAGAGTTTTGCTGCGAACGAAGAGCAGCAGAACTCCAGTTTCGAGCGAAGCAGTTTGAGCGTACGGCGTTTCATTTCGGAGCCTCACCGGGTGCTCACTTGAGCCAGAGGATCGTGACGCCTTCATTGGTTGCGCCCAAATCCGGGTCGCCGCGCAACTCCGGCAACGTTTCCAGCAGGGCCAACACAGTCGGGTTAAAAATCGAGAAATCCTCGCCCGCAACAAACTCTTTGATGACCCCTTCCTTTTTCCGCAACGCAAACGACTTGCGAAGGCCGACACACAGCTTGCCGCCCTTGCCGGATGAGCCGTAACCGTGGACCACCTTGAGCACCTTTATTCCGTCGCGCTTTGCCCGCCTGATTTCTCCGATGACCAGTCGTCGCGCTTCATCGAGAGCGGGCAGTCCGGCCTCAACGTTGTATGTGCGGATCGCGCTCATGTGCGGTCAAAGGATTCGGCTCGATGCAAATCATATTCTCTTCTCGAAGATGACATTTCTTCTCCCGCTTTCCTTCGGCGATCAAAAAAGTGGAACGCCGGCGCGTTGGCGAAAGACTGGCGGCGACGAAAACGCGACGATTACTTCCCCGTCTGAGCTATAGTGGCAGGCAATACTTCGACCAGGCTCTGCCCGACGTATCGGTCACGTTCTGCGGCTACGGAAATGGCGATTCTCACCAATGGAGCAATATCACTTTGGCATGTAGGTCTCAAAATTCGCCGCGTCGTCGGTGCTGCCGGTGCCCTTGTATTTGGCCAGTTCGGGATAAGGGAACAACGGGCGCGTGCCACCGCTCGTGTGATTGATGAGCTTGTCCGGCGCGACACCATCCTCGACCCATTTCATGATCGCTTCCAGACCACCGGCGGTGCCGCCGTGTCCCTGCGCAGGAACCAGGAACAACCGCGCGAACTGAATCGTCTTCTCGCGGCTACCCATTTTCTCCATAACGCGTTTGTAGTAATCCACAGTGCCCTGCGTCATGATAAGCTGATCTGCCTGCCCGTGCGAGATGATGATCTTGCCGCCGCGATCGCGGAACCTGGTGAGGTCAGGGTTATCGGTGCCAAAGGTCGGACCCCATTCTTCGCGGCCCAGTTTGCAGAGCCGCTCGAATTCATCTTGAGTGAGCTGGGCGATGTCCCACTTGGGATCCTTGACGACAAAATAGCGGACCCATTCCAGAGAGATGCTGAGTGGTCGGGCACCGGCGAGGGCGTTAATATCCGCTCCCTTTGACACGCCATACCAGACGAAACTACCATCTTTGGCGCGCGGCCCTTCCCAGATTTTGCGAATGACCTCGGCATCGGTTTCGGTGAATGGGCTGCCGCCCATATCTTCTCCGATGAGTGATTTGAGATCGAACGAGCAGCGTTCGGGATCTTCGACGACGCCGTCTTTGACACCATCAACTTCGTCGCAGGCGGCGATGAAGGCCTGATTGACCGCGCGGAATTTTGCGGCCGCGATGCGGTCGTTGGCGGCCTGCTGGACGGCAATGCCCCAGAGGGAGCCCATTTGAAACCTGTCCCAGTTGATAGCCGGGCAACCGGAGACGATGCCGTCATAGTCTTCGGGGAAACGTTGGGCTTCCGAGAGGCCCTGGCGGCCGCCAGTGGAAGCACCGACGAAGTAGGAGTATTTCGGCGGCTTGCCATAATAGGCGGTGGTTAGGGCCTTGCCGACAACGGTCATGTCGTGGATGCCCTGGTAGGCGTTGTCGATGGCGGCCTGCAGATCGGTCTTGCCGTCCTTATCGAGGCCGAACGTGCCGCTGCCGCCAGTGTGACCGGTGTCCGTGGCGCCTGCGGCGAAGCCTTGTGCAACGGGGCCGTTGATGCCAAACGCACCACCGCCGGACCAGCCGCCGCCGCCGGTGCCTTGGAAACGTCCGTTCCAGTTCGCGGGTAGTCCGACGAACACCTGCACGCGGTCGTTGGCAAGCGGGTGTGTGATCACCGCCGTGATGCGTACGGAGCTGTCGTCATTCTTCGTGACGGACTCGATGGTCGTGTTGGGAATCTTGAACGCTTTCAGATTCTCAACCGTGAGCACCGGCTTGATGTCGGGATAGAGCGCCTCGGGAGGCGGCATTTGCGGCCCACCGACCCCGAATCCACCGCGGCCAAAACCGCGGCCACCACGCGCGGCGGAATTGGTTGTCGCAGCCGGAAAGCCGGTCGGTCTGTCGTTTGTTGTGTCCGCGGGTTGCTTGGGCCAGTGCTGTGGCTGTGATTAGGAGCGGCACAAGCGTGAATACAGTTGTGCTTGCTCCGGCGGACGAAACAGGAGCGAGGCTTGGAGTCGTCTTGATATGCATAGCTTGCCTCTTTGGTGGCTGTGGTAGTGGTTGAGAGCAGCTTGAAACTCAACACGCTCTGAGTCAAGGGACTTCTGGGCGTCAGCCCTGGGGCTTGGGGCAGTTCTGAGCCCAAACCCGCGTCCAAAGCCGAAGCCACTGCGACCAAGGCGATGGGCGGTTATAACATTGGTCGCTGTGTCGGGCATGACGTCGCCTCTGGAGTAGATGGCTTGGACGAAAGCGCATGAAAAGGACGAACATTACCCGACGAGATCTTATTGTCACCGCATCTCTCGCTACCGCCGGCACGGTCGTCACTCAAGGTGCTGGGCCTGCGATTAAGCAGGCTGGTGCGATGGCGCAAGCGGGACGTCCAAAAGATTTGCAGCCGTGGTATGACCGGACAATGCGCTGGGTGCAAATCGCTTTCACCGAGGACGACGCAGGAGAATATGATCCGCAGTGGTGGCTCGACCTATTCAAACGTACGCATGTGGATGGAATATGTATTACAGCGGGCGACGTCACGGCCTTCTACCCGACGAAAATACCGTTTCACCACAAGGCCACTTCGATGAAGGACGGCGATATGTTCGGCGATATTGTGCGGCCCGCTCAGAAAACGGGCATCACCATCCTCGCGAGAACGGATTCGCAAGCGTGTCTCAACGACGCGGCAGCCGCGCATCCCGAGTGGCTGAACATTGATGAGAACGGAAAGCCGCGCCGGCACAAATCCTTTCCCGAAACCCGAACCATCACTTGCGCAATGGGAGCATATAATTTCGACTTCATGACGCAGGTGCATCGTGAAATCGCGGAGATGTACGGGATTGACGGCCTGTTCTGCAATCGCTGGCAGGCTTGGGCGCGCGGGATGTGTTACTGCGAAACATGCCAGCGGTTATTCAAGGATTTCAGCGACCTGGAACTGCCGCGAAAGCATTCCGACACGCTGGCATTGCAGCGCTACGCGGAGTGGGAAACCCAGCGTCTCACGGAACTTTGGCAACTTTGGGATGGTGAAATACGCAAGGTCAAACCGACCGCGCGATATCTTTCAAATGTCGGCATTGATATTGATCGCGCCGCCGAGTTGTCGCCCGTGTATATTTGCGAAGACAAGCAGCGCGGCAACGGCGCGCCTTGGAGCTTTGGCTATCGGGGTAAGCAGATGCGGACGATTTTCGGGCCGAAAAAAAATCATCGGCCTCGGCGGCATGACGCTCAACTCGCGGCATTCGGTTGCGCCCGAGGCGGAAAGTCCGGATGTGGTTGCTCATTGATTCGACACTTGCGAATGGCATGGCGCCCGATCTTGCGTTGCTCATCCGAAATGCGGTTGAATGGGCGATGAACGAACGATAGCCCGTGACGGTGAGTGGAGCGGGCATTCTGGAAGTCACTTGTTGGCGGCAGGCAAATTCGATGACTGTGCATCTGCTCAACTGTACAAATCCTTTCATGCTGCGATCAGCTTATCGTGAGGATGTTCCCATTGGCCCCCAACGCGTAACCATTCGCATTCCGGCGAGCCGGATCGCTCGCGGAGTCAAATTGCTTGTGGACGACGTGAAACCCCGCGTCGAGCGAACAGGGAATACGTTGACACTAACCATCCCGACGATTGTCGGCCACGAAGTAGTGGTAATAGATTTTGCTTAACACCAAACAAAAACATGACGAACGCAATTCGCAATTTGAAAATTCTCCTGCTTGCAGCTTGCATTGAAGTGGTAATGGCTTGCGAAGCAACGAGCCTTGGTGCTGACATCGCGAGTCCCATTTCCACAGGCGCGGTCAAAAAAGTCACTGTCATCGCTGACACCGCGTTGGGCGAGCCGGCAAGATATGGCATTCAGAAACTCGAAGCGGCATTGCGCGACAAAGGTGTGGAAGTCTCGGAGGGCGACGACCAGATCAGCGGATCCGATCTGGTCTTGCTCGCGGGTTTGGGAGCCGGCACTGGCGCGGCGGCAACCGCCTTGACCGAGATGAAAGTGCCGGCTCCGGTTGGCGCGGAATCGTTGGTCATCCGCACGCAAGCACGTTATCACGAAAAATCCGCCATCGTCCTCGCTGGTTCCGATGATGTCGGATTGATGTATGCGGCGCTTGATCTCGCCGATCGCGTCGGTTGGGCCGCTAAAGGAACGAACCTATTCCAATTCGCACAAGACGTTGCTGAAAACCCTATCTCAAAGAGCGCGGTGTCGTGATGTTCACGATGAACCGCGCCTATTTTGAGAGCCGCCTGTTCGACGAGCAGTTCTGGGTGCGGTATTTCGACATGCTGGCGAAGGACCGCTTCAATTGCCTGGTGTTGATCTTCGGTTACGAAGATGGCGGCTACATGGCGCCGCTTGTATCCTTACTTCTTCGATGTCGAAGGATTCCCTGACGTGCGCGTCGTCGGTCTGACGGCAGAGCAGCAGGCGCGGAATCTGAAAGCGTTCAAGACGATGCTCCGGCTGGCCGCGGAACGGGGAATTCACGTGAAGCCCGGCATCTGGGATCACATCTACCGCGCCGGAATCCAAGCCGGGGCAATCCCTGGCGCTTCGGAATGGCCGCCAACCCGCGCCCGGTTTCGTGTGGGGCCTCAATACCACGAATCTTGTGCCCTACACCGTCGCGGCCCTGAAGAAGTTTTACGAGACCTTCCCTGAATTCACTGAAACGCAATTCCGCATGCACGAGGAATCCGGCCTGCGTGTTTCTGAAATTGAACCGTTCTGGCACGATGTCTTCGGTTTTTTCCGCACCAACAAGCCGGACCTTAAGCTGGAATTTCGCGTCAAGAATTTGCCCAAATCCGTGATCAAGGACGCTCAGGCGCAAGGGCTCAAAATCCAACTCGACACGAAAATCTGGATGGAACAGATGGGGCTGCCCTATCATCCCACTCACATCAATCGCGAGAACCAGATGGACGCCCGCCAGAGCTACGCGGATCTGCTGGAATATCCCCAGACCTACCACATGAACTGGACGCTGTGGAACGGCGGCACGACGCGAGTGCTGTTGTGGTCCGATCCCGATTATGCGCGCCGGCTGGCCGGCAGCGCCCGCCTCTACGATGGCCAGAGTCTCATAGTCACGGAAATGGAAGCGACCAAAATGCTCGGAGAGCCTCACGACGCGAAACCGCGCGATTATCTGAATTCCCGCTACCGCTATTTCGACTACGAGTTCGAGCGGTATTGGGCTTTCTACCGCGTGTTTGGCCGGGCTTCCTACAACCCGGAAACCACGCCGGACGTTTGGGAGCGGGAATACGCGGAGCGATTCGGTGCGGATGCCGGGCCGCACGTGATGAAAACCGTGCAGCTTGCGAGCCGAGTCTTGCCGCGAATCGTGGCGGCCAGTGTTCCATACAGCATGTTTCCCACCACCACAGGCTGGCCGGAAATGATGCATCTCGGCAGCCTGCCGCAGTACGCGCAGCGCGAGGAAGGAAGCGACATCCAGCAATTCATGAATTTGCGCGAGGAAGCCACGAGTATTCTGCAAGGCACGGACACGGCGATGCGACGTCCCGAGGAAACCAGCCGGTGGTTCGCCGAAACTTCGGACGCGATTCTCACCGAAGTCGCCGCGGCGGAAAAAACTTTTGGCAATCGCACGAACAACAATGAATTCAAGTCCACGATGACCGACGCGAAAATGCTGGCAGCGCTCGCGCGCTATCACTCGTGGCGACAACTCGGCGGTGTGAACTACAACCTCTACAAGCAGGCAGGCGACCTGACAGCGTTTGACGAGGCCGTCGCCAACGAGCGCAAAGCGGTTCAGGCCTGGCACGATTTGGTGGACGCGGCGGGCGATTTTTACATCGACGAACATGTGGTTTGGCCCGACGGGCCGTGCGTTTCCGCATCATTGGCGGGATGAAATGAAATCGCTGGACGCGGAATTCGACAAACTGCTGGACGAGCGGAAGGCGGCCACTGTACGGGCTGATGCCAAACCGGTGCGGGTTGCTCCGCGCGATGCGAATCCTCAGTTGCCGGTGGTGACCTTTATGCAACGTCCGCCCGCGGCGGCGGTGCCCGGTCAGGATTACGTCGTCCAGGTCAAAGTCACCGCGCCGGCTGGCGTGAAGTGGATTCACCTCCGTTACCGGCACGTGAATCAGAAAGAGGACTATCAAACCGCGGACATGAGGCTTGACACCAAGAACGGGTTTTACGTCGCCAGGGTTCCAGCCTCGTTCATTGATCCGCATTGGGACCTGATGTATTTCGTCGAGATCGTGGACCGTCAGGGCAACGGCAGGATTTATCCCAATCTGGAAATGGAAACGCCCTATATCGTCACAAATGTGCAACGTGAATGACGCAGTGAATTACGATTTTCTGAAAACCAACATGATGAGAACACTTTCCGCAATGCTGGGAGTGGCGCTGCTTTCTAGCGCAACGTCCCATTGCTCCGCCCAGACGAACCATGCCGAACGGCTCGAATGGTTTCGCGATCAAGGCTTCGGGCTGTTCATCCATTGGAGCGTGGACAGCCAGCTCGGCGTCGTCATCAGTCACACGCTAGTCGGCGCATCGGACGATTACGTCAACCGCTTTTACGGCGAGCTGCCGAAGAGTTTCAATCCGCGCAAGTTCAGCGCGCCCGATCTCGCGGCGCTGGCGAAGCTCGCCGGCGTGCGTTACGTCGTGTTCACGGCCAAGCACCATTCCGGCTTTTGCATGTGGGACACAGCGACGACGGACTTGAACAGCCTGCACACGCCGTTCAAGCGCGACGTGACGGCGGATATTCTCACCGCATTTCGCGAACAAGGCATCGCGCCCGGGCTGTATTTTTCGCCGGACGACTTCTGGTGGTTGCGTGAGCATGGCAAAACCATCCAGCGCGGCAGCGCGGACGTGCAGCCGCTCAACAATCCCGGCCTGATGGACTACGACCAGGCGCAAGTCCGAGAGCTGATGACGAAATACGGCAACGTGGACGTGGTATTCTTCGACGGGCAGGCCGACAAATTGCGCGACCTCGCGTGGCAGTTGCAGCCGGACACAGTCGTGACGCGCGGCGCAATTATGACCCCGGAGAAGACGATTCCCGGCCAGGCGATGGACGCGCCGTGGGAATCCTGCATCACGATGGGCGACGGCTGGCAGTATCAGCCCACGCTGGAAAACTACAAAAGCGGCGGCCAACTCATCCAGATGCTCATCGAGACGCGCGCGAAAGGCGGCAATCTTTTGCTGAACGTCGGCCCGAAGCCGGACGGCGAATTGCCTATTGAGCAGGAGGAGCGGCTCCGCGAAATCGCCGAATGGATGTTCGTGAACGGTGATGCGATTTACGCCGTGCGCCCGTGGGCCGTGGTGAACGAGGGCGACGTGTGGTTCACGAAGAAGAAGAACGAGGATACGGTCTTTGCCATCGTCACGACGAAGAAACCCTGGCGACTCGGCGAACAGAAGGATATCGTGCTCTCCTCGGTTCGAGCTACGCCGCAGACGACCGCAAGCGTGCTCGGCCAAAACGACAGGGCGTTGGAGTATTCGCGCACCATTCCCAAGACGACGTGGAAACAGGAGGCTGATGGATTGCACGTCCACTTCTTCCAGGCGCAACGGATGCGCGACAATCGCCAGTGGCCGAATCCAGTCGTGCTGAGGATTACACACGCGGCTCCGGCGGCGGAGCAGATGCTCGTTGAGACTGTCGGCGGAACATGGAACGCGAATTCCACCAGCGCAATCCTCAACGGAGATTTGCCGAAGTCCATCGCAGCGGCGGAAGTTCAAGTTGGTTTCGAATATCGCGACATCACCGGCCTTGACACAACCGAGCGCACGGGCAAATGGCAGGAGACGGGATTCTCCAGCTTGAGCGCCGCCGGAAAATTTTCCGCCGAGGTTTCCGAGTTGAAGCCCGGCCACAGCTACGAGTTCCGCGCTATTGTGAAGAGCGGTGGGCAATCCAGTTACGGACGCGAAATGGAACTCAAAGAACGCTGAAATGAAACAGGACGACATGAAAGAGATATGCATGAAACCTCATTCCCGCCGGTCTTTCGTAAGAAACTCCTTGGCCTTCGCGGCTGCCGCGGCTGTGGCTGAGCCTGCGGCGTTTCTTGTCAGTCGCGCCTCCGCCGCGGAATCGGCGACGCGCGCGCTTCGGCTGGGCGGCCCGTCCTTCGCCGGCACGAACGAACCTGAAGCGCTGGCTCTGGCCCATCGCAAGCTCGGTTATCGCGCCGCATATTGTCCGAGCGTGGCGCTCACCGACACGGACAAAATCCGCGCTTACACCGAGGCGTTCGCGAAACATGACGTGGTCATCGCAGAAGTGGGCCGCTGGTGCAATCTCCTCGATCCCGACGCCGAGAAGCGGCGTCAGAACCTCAAGCGAGTGACGGACGGACTGGCCCTGGCCGAGGCCATCGGCGCGCTTTGCTGCGTGGACATCGCCGGCTCTTACAACCCCACCAGTTGGTACGGTCCGCACCCCGACAATCTCTCGGACAAGTTCTTCGATGCCATCGTCGAAAACGCGCGCAAGATCATTGATGACGTAAAACCGAAGCGCGCGAAGTTTACTTACGAGGCGATGGGCTGGTCATTGCCGGACAACCCGGACCATTACGTGAAACTCATCAAAGCGATTGATCGCCCTGCGTTCGCCGTGCACCTGGACCCGTGCAACCTGGTGAATAGCCCGGAGAAATTCTATAACAACACCGCCCTGCTCAACGAGTGCTTCGACAAGCTCGGCCAATGGATCGTCAGTTGTCACGCCAAGGATCTGGCCTGGGAAACGGAAATGAACGTGCACTTCAAGGAAGTCATTCCCGGCAAAGGCTCGCTGGACTACACGACGTACCTCCGACGCGTGGCGAAGCTGCCGCAGAATCCGCCCTTGATGCTCGAACACCTGACCACCGCCGAAGCCTACACTGAGGCGCGCGAACACGTCTTCGAGGTCGGCCGCCAGGCCGGACTCAGCTTTGAATGAGGCGAGGCAATGTGGGTTCAGAATTCCCGGCTCAATTCAACAGCTTAGACGCACGCGCGATCTCTTCCACGGCTCATGCACCTCCCGCAGGCAAGAGGCGCGCGCGAATGATGCAAGGTTCTGCTCGACTCCAACAAATGTGTCCTTGAAAGAGCAACAATGGCCGAGTCGGATCGAAGTGCGCCCGGCTTTCGAGCATTCCCCAAAGCGTTTGTTCATGAGCGGGTACAGGGCAACGACCTCAAACGGCGTACATCCTTCCGGGGAAATGCACGAGCGAACTGCGAACCAATTGTAGTGCTGCAGCCAAGTTGGACATGAGCGTGCAACGTATGCTGCGGCGTTGCTACCGTCAGGCGAGAGCCAGTTCGTAAGCGCTTCGGCCTCAGTGATGGTCTCGCCAGCGACCGCGAAGGCGACACACGACCGCATAATTCCAGCGGGTGAAATCAACAAGTGCGCCGCACGCGTGATGGCCCGCGACCCCAGTGGGCGAGCCATCAACCCGCATTAACTGGGATGCCATTCACTTTGGTATAGACGCGCCGAAAATAAACGCGAATACATGTTGCTATTCCAGGGAAAACAGGCATTGTTGGGCGTCTGTTCGATAGCTTGTCACTTTCAAGATATGGTAAATCCTCAGGTGAACTCTAGTTCAGTGATGATTTTAAACCCGATGATCGGGAACAGTCTGGAAAAAGCAGTTAGTCAGGACAGTAAAACATCACATGAGTAATAAATTGTTTGTTGGAAATCTTTCCTTCAACACCACTGAAAACGATCTGCAGGACGCCTTCGCCGCTCACGGCACGGTCACTGAAGCCAACCTGATGATGGACCGCGCCACTGGCCGTCCGCGCGGGTTCGGTTTCGTCACCATGAGCACGCCCGAAGAAGCCGCAGAAAGCGATCGAGGCACTGAACGGCAAATCTCTCGATGGACGCGCCCTCACAGTCAATATCGCCCGTCCGCGCGAAGAGCGTTCGGGTGGTGGCGGCGGTCGTCGTCAATACGGTGGCGGCGGCGGCGGACAGAATCGCTACTAATTCCAGGGTTTGAATTGTTCGAGGCTCGGTTCTCCGGGCCTCGATTTTGTTTTCTGGATATTCCCGGCATTTGCTGGTCTGCCCGGACATGTCTTTCACTCGAAGACCGGTTTATGACCGAACTATTCCATGAAAGAAAAACATATCGAAGTTGAAGGATGCGTGCAGACTGTGTTGCCGGGAACAATGTTCCGTGTAGAGCTCGATAACAAGCATCTCGTGCTCGCGACAATTTGCGGAAAGATGCGCAAGCGCTGGGTGCGGCTGACCGTCGGTGATCGCGTGAGAATGGAAATGTCGCCTTACGATTTGGACAAGGCGCGAATCACCTGGCGCCTGAGATAAACCGTTTACTTCTCCAGTTTGGCATTCATCGAGATGTTGGCGCGCAGCAACCTCGAAACTGGGCAGTTCGTTTTCGCGCGAACCGTGGCGTCAATGAACCTTCCCTGCGTCACTCTCGGCAGCCTGGCGGCGACGTTCAGATGGATGTTCATGATTGTCCATCCCGCAGCCAGGTGTTCCAACGTCACGGTTGCTGTAGTGACAATCTCGCCTGCTGCAAAAGCCCTCAACCCAAGTTCGTTTGACAGCGCCAGGGAAAAACTGCTCGCGTGAGCGGCAGCAATCAATTCGGCCGGGTCAGTGTGAGAATTGGTTTTCACCGGCAGACCGAGCGAGAATCTGGCCCCCTTCAGCACGCCACTCTCGGTGGTAACGGCTCGGGAACCGCCTTTGGCGCTGCCCTGCCATTGGACAGAGGCCTTCCGAATGATCAGATTCATCAAAAGACTTTCCTTCCGAGGACGAAAAACGACCAATACTTTGTTTCTTGATCCGCGATGCTTTTGAGCTATGGGCCGGCGTTCCGTTTTCCATGATTTGTCCGGTACAACAACAGAGAAGAGTCACGCCACTGGTGTTCCTTTTTCACGACTCTCGCACCCGTTTCATTATTGTGGCGGGTTCTCTAAAGCGCTAAACTAGCATCGGCTATGGAACTGCGCCATCTGCGGTACTTCGTTGCCGTGGCTGAGGAACTGAACTTCACACGGGCGGCGGAAAAACTGCATCTGGCCCAGCCATCGCTCACGCGCCAGATTCACAATCTGGAGGACGAACTGGGCGTACGTCTCTTGGACCGGACCCGGAACCAGGTTTCTCTGACCGAAGAAGGACGACGATTTCTGATTGATGCGCGAGGGCTTGTGGCGTTGAGCCTTGAAAGCGTGATAGCGGTGCAGCGGTTCAGCCGCGGCGAATCGGGCCAGTTGAATCTCGGCTATCTGTTCAAGTTCAATTTTGATTTGCTGCCATCAACACTGGCGACGTTCTATCAGACCTGCCCCGAAATTGCCGTGAACCTGTTCGATATGTCGCCGGCGGAGCAGATTCGCGCCTTGGAGGCTCGCAAAATTGATCTCGGCTTTGTTGGTTTGCGCCCGTCCGCCTCCAGCAGGAACATGGCAGGATTGAACTGGCAACGCGTCGCAAGCCACGATGTGGTTGTTGTCGTGCCGGCCCGCCATCCGCTGGCAAAAAAGAGAAAAATCAAAATATCGGATCTCAAGCCGTTGTTCTTTGCCGCCATATCCGAACAGACACATCCAGGTTCGCGCGAGTGGTTGTCGGGTGTTTGCCAGCGGGCGGGATTCACTCCGAGGGTTTTGCAGGACGTGGAGCTTGAATCCGGTCTCATGACCTTTGTGGCGGAAGGTCTGGGGGTGACGCTGGCGCGCGAGCAAATCAGGAAGCTGCCTCATCACGGCGTGGTTTTTCGGCCATTGGCACCTGCGGCCAAAGCCGACTATTGGATTGCGTGGCATCGTGAGAACCGCTCCAAGGCCCTCGGTCAATACATTGAGACCGTAAGAAAACAGGCGGCCCGGCTGTACTAAATGTTCCCTCCACGCGCCTACAGGCTCGCTGCCTTCCCACGCTTGAGCAGACAGACCTTTCGCGCCGGGCATTCCATAGCAGAGAGCTATCGGTATGATACGAACAAAGTATTGGCCCGCTTCGTCGGCGGGAGAGACAATGTTCGTTGATGAATTCAATGCGGCATGGTAATAGATGTAACAAAGGAGAAACGGGACAATTCGGTTCGACCGTCATGTCAAGATAACCCTGAATGAACGAGCACCAAAAAGAGACGGATTTTCTGGAGCATATCATCCTTTACGGCGACGCTGATGAGCGCTTGGAGCTGGAGAAGAGGATCGCGCAGGTCCAGCGTGACCAGCGCTGTGTGAAACGCGCGATATCGGTGATGGCCGTATTCCCATTGCTGATGGTCGCTGGACTTGCCTACGGAAAGATTCTGGAGGACAATTTTCCCTACGCTGAGTCTCCGTTCTTCGTCAAGGTCATTTGCGAGCTTGGCCTTGCGTCGCTAATTTGCCTCGCGGTCTTCGCCAGCGTCTGGGCATTCTACCATAGGAAGTTAAACCGGTTGCGCGAGGAATGCCGTCAGTTGGTCAGAAGATTCCTGATGTCGCGACTTGGACATCCGCACATTGCGCAAGTGAGCCCTTGTGGCGTGTGCGTCGAGCTCGATGTTGGCACGGACGCAGCAGACAACAGTGGCTCTCCCATCGGCGAAGGCACACTGCGAAAACCAGCGACGGACGATTTGGAACAGAATCATCAAGAACTCATGGAACTTGCAACCATGAGCAAGCGACCGTAATCTCCGCCCAGCGGTTCTGTTAAAACAAATGAAAATTCTTTTGGTCTATCCCGAAACGCCAAATACGTTCTGGAGCTTCAAACACGTCCTGAAGTTTATTTCCAAACACGCTGCCTTCCCACCATTGGGACTTCTCACGGTGGCCGCGATGCTTCCAGACGACTGGCAATTGCGGTTAGTGGACACGAATGTGGAACGACTCACAGACGAGCATTTGCACTGGGCGGATTATGTCATGATCAGTGGAATGATCGTGCACAAGCAGTCGGTCAACGACATTGTGGAACGGTGCCGAAAGCAGTCGAAAACGATCATCGCCGGCGGGCCGCTGTTCACCACCGGGCACGCGGGCTTTCAGCATATCCAACATTTCGTCCTGGGTGAAGCGGAGGAAATAGCACCGCAACTCGTTGAAGACATAAAGGCGGGCACGCTTCGCCGTTACTACCAGGCCACCGGTCGCCCGGACATCACCCGAACCCCGCCGCCCCGCTGGGATCTGATTGATTTCCGACATTATGCCACCATGGCTGTGCAATTTTCCCGCGGGTGCCCCTACGACTGTGAATTCTGCGATATCATCGTCATGAATGGACGTGTGCCCCGCACCAAGACGCCGTCCCAACTGGTCAACGAACTTGAGCAACTTCGCGCTCGCGGCTGGAAAGATGTGGTGTTCATTGTGGACGACAATTTCATCGGCAACAAAAAACTCACGAAGGAATTACTTCGGGAGATGATTCTATGGCGGGAACGCGTCCGCGCCGAAATGGGATTCTTCACTGAAGCGTCGGTGAACCTGGCGGACGACGTCGAACTTTGCGAGCTGATGATCGGGGCCGGGTTCAAAAAAGTCTTTCTGGGCATTGAAACGCCGTCCGCTGAAAGCCTGGAAGAATGCCGCAAGCTGCAGAATCGCGGCCGCGATCTGGTGGAAACCGTCAAGACGCTGCAACGGCTTGGCCTCGAGGTGATGGGCGGGTTTATTATCGGCTTTGATAACGACAAACACGACATCTTCAAGCGGCAGTTTGAGTTCATCCAACGATCAGGAGTGGTGACGGCGATGGTGGGGTTGTTGACCGCGCTTCCGGAAACACGCCTGTACCGGCGCCTGATGAAGGAGGGTCGAATTGAGGCGGAAACCACCGGCAACAACACCGATGCCGTTCTCAATTTCAAGCCGAAGCTGGAAAAGAAATTCCTTGTCGCCGGCTACCGCGAACTGATGAAAAAGTTGTACGAGCCGCGGAGCGTACTATCAGAGAATTCGAACTTTTCTCGACGCTCACCGCCCCAGTGGTCCGACCCTCCGGCTTTCATGGCCGGACTTTCAAGCGTTCGTGAAGTCGTTCTGGCTGCTCGGCATTTGGTACCATGGTCGCGTGGCGTACTGGCGGTTCTTCTGGAGCACGCTTTTGTGGCGGCCGCGACAGTTCCGTAATGCCATCGAACTGGCCATCATCGGTTACCATTTCCGTCGCGTCGCGAATCGTCTGTGAGGGGCGCTGATGCGCGTCCTCCGGAACCCCATAGCCGCTGGCTATAGGTGCGAGACGAACAAGGTATTGGCCGGACTTCTCAGCAAGGTGCGAGACTCTGCACAGAGAAACAAGTGTTGACGACACCGAAAACAAACGAATGAATGCTGAACTGGTTCAAAAGGCTTTGGAAAAAATCGGCAACTCTCATGTCCTCGTGAACCTGGTTTCACGCCGGGTCCGACAGTTGAATGCCAACGCGGGCAGATTGAGCAGGCCCATGGTTATGCACACTGAAAACCTCGGTGTCGCGGATGTGGCATTGCGCGAAATCATTGAGGGTAAAATGGGCTTCGATATGCCCGAATTGGTTGCATTGACCCGTCCTTCGGGACAGAATCGCAGGAGACCTCAAGGTTGGGTGAAGTCTCATGCGGCTGCATAAGGTTTTGGTCATGGCTCAATCCTTTTTTCGACGAATTTTTAAACATGCGTCCCGGCCAGGATCCGAAAATCTGGAGTCCCGGGCAGCGCTCGGCAATGCAGACGCGCAATTTCATCTCGGATTGATGCACGCCAGCGGAACCTGGGGAACTCCCGACTACGCTCGAGCCGCCGAGTGGTATCGCAAGGCAGCCGAACAAAATCACGCGCTGGCACAGGTCAATCTCGGGACCATGTATGCCAGCGGCCAGGGAGTACAAGAAAACGAGCAAGAGGCGAAGATCTGGTTTACCAAAGCTGCGCTTCAAGGCGATGCGGGCGCGCAACATCGTCTCGGGGTGGACAGCTATCGGGAAAGCATCCGTGGTCTGCCCGAAAAGGTGGTGGAATCAAGAATCAAGGCCTGCCAATGGCTCATCTTGTCGTCCAAACAGAGTTATCGCGGGTCTCAAGCCGCGCACGCGCAGATTTCGCTCAAGATGACTCGTGATGACGTAGCTGAAGCCGCGCGGCGTGTTGACCAGTTCATGTGTAACGTTCCCGGAAGTTCAAACAACTCATGAAAATCGCGCGGATTTTCGACGAAAACGATGGTGGTTTCGGACTTGAGTACGACAACACGATTGGGAAAACGAACACGATGCGGCTGGAAGCTTTCACTTACGAGCAAGCCATCCGCGAAGCAAAATCCTTTCTTGAAATCAACGCTGACGACCGCGATGGCGACGGAGTCGAGTGGCAAGTTGAATGACCCTGTGGATAACCGGCAACGGACGAAGCGTTCCCCGCTTGCATTCCCGCGGATGCTTGCGAAAGTAACCCCCATTAATAATCACGCAAATATTTTTGCCAGGCTCGATCTCTTTTGTCAGTCGGGCAATCCTCAACTGATGGGGCTTTCTTGAGCCGTCCGTTTTTCTCCCGCCCGCAGTCCCGCGAACCTTTGCACCGTCGTAACGGAAAGATTCGCGCTCGCGAGGTGCGTGTCATTGACGATCAAAAACAACAGCTTGGCGTCATGTCGCTCGGTGAGGCCCTCCAACTGGCCCGCAACAAGGGACTCGACTTGATTGAAATTGCCGCCAATGCCACGCCCCCAGTTTGCCGCATTGTGAACTATGGCAAGTTTCTCTATGAAGAAGGCAAGCGAAACAAGGAGTCCCGCCCATCAACGGGAAAGATGAAGGAACTCCAAATCTCCCCTGCCATTGATCCTCACGATCTTTCCGTAAAAAGGAACCAGGCGATCCAATTCCTTTGCGATGACATGAAGATACGGATCAAGATGCGCTTCCGTGGGCGTCAAAAAGCACACAAAGACCTTGGTTTCGATCTGTTGAACCAATTCGTCAAGGACCTCGCCCTTTTCGGCCAGGCGGATTCACCGCCAAAGATGCTGGGGGATCGCGATCTCAATGTCCTTCTCAGCCCGCTGCCTCGCAACAAACGGGCGAAAAATCCCGGCGAGCAAACGCCGGAAGCTCCGAATACGCCGGCAGATTCGTCGGAATAGCCAGGACACCCATTTTCCTGGCTTGGCGCACCCAAAGCAGCGTCACTGGTCGGCGTACCGCGCCTTCAACATTGCCGAGAACCGTGCCGCTTTCTGCTTCTTGCGTTTCATGGCGCTCGGTTTTTCAAATCGACGATGCCTGCGGACCTGCAGCAAGACTTGTTCGCGATCCAGTTTCTTTTTGAGCCGACGCAGAGCTCTCTCAATCGGCTCGCCTCTTTTGAGTTTCACTTCAGACATATCCAAGTGTTAGTTTGTAGCGCAGCAGGTTGTGGCAGGGTGTCCGACCTTTGGGTCCGGCGCGCAGTCCTGCGCATCGAATCTGTCCCTCGGCACTCTTGCGCCGCGCGGTGACTGCAGCGTTCACTGCCTCGCTTAAATCAAAATCGCCACCCACGCACTCCCCGCTTTGGCAAACAAAGGAAAACACGGATTTGGCGTGCTGGACGTTTACCTTGTATCTCAGCTCGCCCGATTTCGTAAGGCCGTCCGGCGCGAAATACGCCAGATCAACTCTCAACGATTTCAGCCTCGGAAATTTCTCCGCAAGGCTGGCGGAACTGTTCACGCGCTGGAGTTCGCGCAGGCGGTATTCCGCTTGAGGAGTCACTTTTCGCGGGTGCATCATAAATTGAATTCGCCGAACAAAGAGGAGGCGCTGAAATGCGCCCACAAAAGGTTGGGTCAAAATCGCGCACACCATAGCTGACTTTGAACTCTTTCACAACCTTCTATTGAATCTTATTCGCCCCTTGCAGTTCGTCTGGGACAGAGTATTTTTGTGCCGGCCTTCCAAGACTTGGTTCTCCCATCTTTTGGCAATCCGTAGAAAGCGTTCAGCACCTTTGTGACAAACGACCTAATTTTAACAAGACTCGACACGCGCATCAACAATGCGGCGTGGAAACAAATCGTGGCGCGGTATCAGAAGCCGTCCATTGCGCGTGGCGCGTGGCAACTGATCAACACGCTGATTCCTTACGCTTTGCTTTGGTTTCTCATGTACTACACTCTGACGGTGTCCTGGTGGCTCACGGTGCCACTGGCCATTCTGACAGGCGCGTTTCTGGTGCGGACCTTCATCATTTTTCACGATTGCGGGCATGGATCCTTTTTTAAATCCAACGCTGCCAATCATATCCTGGGCGCGATTACCGGTGCGCTGACGTTCACCCCGTACTTTCATTGGCGGTGGGAACACGCCATCCATCATTCGACCGCGGGTGACCTCGACCGTCGCGGCACGGGCGACGTCTGGACGTTGACGGTGCAGGAATATCTGGAGTCGTCGCGCTGGAATCGCTTTGCCTATAGGCTGGCGCGTAATCCTGCCGTCTTGTTTATCCTCGCGCCGCTCTTTCTCTTTCTGATTAGACAGCGCGTCCCATCGCTCAAGGCGCCGCGCCGCGAACGTTACTCGGTTTATTTGACGAATCTGGCCGTCGGAGCCATCGCCTGCAGTCTAATCTGGACCTTCGGTTTCAAAGCGTACCTGGTCATTCAATTGACAGTGCTGGTCACGGCAGGATCCGCGGGGGTGTGGCTGTTTTACGTACAGCATCAATTTGAGGGAGTTTACTGGGAACGTTGCGATCGTTGGGATTACGTGGAGGCGGCTTTAAAGGGCAGTTCGTTCTACAAACTTCCCCGCGTGCTGCAATGGTTTTCCGGCAATATCGGATTTCACCACATTCATCATCTGAGTCCGCGCATTCCCAACTACAATCTGGAGCGATGCCATAACGCAGATGCGCTTTTTCAGCAGGTGAAACCTGTCACCTTTTTCTCAAGCTTCAAAGCGTTCACCTTCCGGCTCTGGGATGAACAACGACGGAAACTGGTCGGTTATCGTCAACTGAGAGGACTTTGAGAATCCCAGCGGGGCGCAGGATCTTCCTCAATCATCCAGCGAACAGGGCACCTCCGCTCATTAGACACGGGTCTTGTGGGGCGAGCACCAGCGTCTCGATGCCTGATAGCTATGGGCAGCTAGCGCGGAAGGTATTGGCTGGATCCGTTTCACTGGCAGACAATATATGCATATGATCCGCCAGTTCAGCCGGGCAGTTGGAAAGCACGGACTTGCGCCGGTCAGACCAATTGCGAATTACGAAATATGCAGATGTTCACTCAGTAAGACTGTTGGTGTCCTTCTGCGAACCGCGCCGCCGCGAGGATGAAATCCATGACACAGAGCAAAGAGGAATTAGCATCTATTCACGCGCTGCTCGAAGAGCAATTTGCTCTCAGTACGAGGATGCGTAACACCTCAATCGGATAACGATGCTCAACCAGTTCCCGCCGTTTTGAAGGAAAAACAATCATGCTCAAGCCGGTAGAACGATTCAACTCCTTGACGAGGAAATCAAATGAACCGATCGAAATGTCCGCATTGTGGTGCTAAACTCAGCAATTTTATGTACGCGGATGTGTGTCCGCATTGCCACGAGGAACTGAAGGATAATACAGAACCCCTGATTTGCGCCCGGAAGAAAAACTCACAGAAGCAGCAGTCGTGGCCGGGTCGAATTCTCTTTGGCATCGTGCGCCTTGTGGAGAGTTGAAACCAAAACCGCGAAGACTATGAAATCATCTCTTACCTTCGGCGGGAGACATGGCCTGCGCGTCAGAAAACAGATTTACGAGCTTACTCTGGACGACCTCAGCAAGTTTCCAATTTGGGAGTTCAGGTTGGATGAAGAGGGCGAGGAAGGCCGGGACGAGTCAACCGTCCGGCCATATGCCACCTCCGGCCTGCTTGACCCAACGGATCGCATGTTCGTCGTCCGAGCCGTCTTCACCTTGGCCGACGGTTCAAGGATGCAGGGTTATTTCACGCCACCCCGCGGGGCTGATGACAGCATCGGCGTCCTGCAACCCATCATCGTTACTGAGCGCGGGCAGGTTCGCTTTTGGTGTGGCACCGCGGCGCCCGACTCGAAACGCCTGGCTCACAGCTACGAGTTGCTTGGGAAAGATGCGAAGCAGGTGTTTCCAGTGCAGTTCGAGTCAGAAGTGGAGTTGGTCGGCGGGCGGGTCAGAGGCAGCGTATCAGGTTTCCTGGTTCTGGAGGATTTTCAGACTAGGAGAACGAGGACAGTGTTATGACGTCATGGTGAATGGTTGAGACAGAAAATTGATGAAAGCAAAAATATTCGAAGTCATTCTCCGTAAACTGTCCTCGGGCAAGTCGCCGGCGACCGCCTTGGAAGAGCGCCTGAATAAATTCCTTTCGCAACACCCGGCCCTGCGGTTGGTGGCCACGCACATGAGCACCCATGCCGAGTTCGGAGGATTCTTCGATCATCATTTTCTGCACACTGTTCTATGCGGAGTAAAGCACGAGATCTGATTATGCACCCGAATACCAGCAACATCCCGGAGACGAAGGAGCTTGATGGCCACAGCAACTCTTAAATCACTGCACGCGTACCTACGGCTGCTCGAGAATGCATCAGAGCTGAAAAGGAAGATGCCGACATCCTCCACCCCAAGAAGTGTGAAGGACGGTTTGTTGGAGATCAGCAGGCTCGTTGAGATTGACAATGACGCGTTTAAAGATCCGCAAAACATTGCGGCCGCAATCGGTTCTCAGCGGTTCGTGATGATCTGGGGAGAACCGTCTGTCAGCACCCATGTTGCCCGTATTTTCGACGGTTCGAAAATCCTTTTGACCGTGCTCATAGACCCCGGGCATTTCGAGTCGGCAATGGCCGGGCAAGCGGGAGCAAGCCCCGGGTCCGCCCTGAAGCAGCCCGCAACAAAGTCCCTTTCTGCAGGGTGGGCCCAGTCGAGGACCGAACCGCCGGGAGGAGTTCCCGGCCGGTCAAGCGCTGAACCGGAAATCGCCCTTGAGAGCTTGAAACCGCTTCTGGCGAAAAACGTCGATCTGACCTGCCGGCTATTTCGGGTTCTCTTCGAGCATATGTTGGGCTTCGCGTCATCCTCAAGCGATCAGATGGGGAGTGCGAGCCTCGTGAACGAGTTGATCGGCAGCAAAGAACATGGCCGATCTTTTCTCGCCACGGTGTTGTTCGTCCTGGGTCCGGAGATTGACCGCGAGAATCTGATGTCCTTCATGCTGGAGCAGGGTCTCTACGGCGTGCAAATATTCGAGCATCTTCTGCAAAGCCGCGATTACTGTGATGCCTATTATTTTTTCAGAAGAGTCGAAAGGGCGTTTATCGCATCGCCCGTCGAAGAGGAAAAGGAACTCCGGGGCCGGCTCGACAAGCTCAATGCCCAATTCGGAGGACAACCTTATAGCGCGAAGCTCTTCGAAGCAGAGGATGAAGACAAGATCAGGATTGATGCTCACCTCGCGGCAGCTGATCTCCTCGAAGCGATGGCGTTCACTCCCTGGAGTATGAGCCTGAACAACGCGGTATCCGTCGCTTCATTGAACTCGATTCGATCACTGAGAACCGTAGCCAGGCATTTCGAGTGTTTCGCCCACGGTAACGAATCCAAAGAACAGGCCAACAATGAGATTACCGACCACCTCCTGGCGTTTGCCCGGCAGTTTTCCGCCGACAGCAAACCGGCAAACGTCCACCAGGCGGCGGCATGAGCAAACCAATCTATGTACATACTGAAATTCATTTACATGACAATCATTCAAATTGTGAAACAAGTTGGGGCGCTTCCCCAATCGGTCACGACTGGCGTCAGACAATGGCGGGGACGGGCCGTCCGTCATGAGATGGAAGCCGAACGGCTCGATCGCATACGCAACCCGTCAAAATATCTTGGAAAATGAGCGGCGATGCGGCCCGTAAAAGGAACGAATTATTATGAACACTAAAATATATGTGGACAATCTGGCTGCAACCACCACAGAACGCGAACTTATGGACTTGTTCTCGGCCTACGGCAACGTCGTGTCTGTCAACATCGCGGTGGATCGGACCAGTCACAAGTCGCGCGGTTTTGCTTTCGTGACCATGATGACGCCCGAAGGCGCGGGGGCCGCCATTCAGGGACTTAATGGCAAAGCGGTGGGCACGAAAACCCTCGCAGCAAGTGAAGCGTGGCCCGATGAAGAGCATGGGAGTTCGCTGAACGGCCGGCGCATGCCCCACCGCCAAGCCAGTATTCTTTTCTAAGCCCGCTTCCATGTACACCGTGAATTTTAACGACGCGCAACTACAGAAGTGTTATGCCAACAGCCTTGAAGAGGCGATTGATGCCCCTGGCGATCTTCGTCCGATAGGTGCTCTCATCGCCACCTGCAACCTGTTCCGAATGCTCGAAGGGCCTCACTCCGCCCGAGTCCACGAAACACTGGACCAGATCGTCTCCGCCGGACTGCGTCCGGCGTTACGCTCCTGGTATCAGTGTTCCGCCCCGGATATGAATTCTGTCGCGGTCGAATTTCGAAAGCAGCTAAACAAACTGACAGGAGAGCGGCTCGAAATTCCCGGCGGCCATTCCGCAAACGCCTCCTGAATTCGAAGACAGTCAAGCACCATAAAAGAAAGAACCTATATGCGACGTCCCAAGGGTATCAAGACCAGGAAATCCGTAAGCAAACGTTTCAAAATCACCAGCAGCGGAAAAGTCCTGTTCCGCGGCGCGGGTAGGCGGCATCTGCTGCAGGGCAAGAATTCCAAACGGCGGAGGGCACTGCGAAGAGCCAGCGTCCTCGGTCCAACTGACATTTATCGCATCAAACAAAACTTGCCGTTCAGCAGGTGAAGCGGGACGCGCTGGCATTGGAGAAGGGAAAACGTGAGACGACACCAGCGTGCTAACGCCCAAGATTCTTTATTGTGACATTGAGTGTTCCACTCAAGTGCGTCGCCATTACCGCGAACCTGAGCGAATTCCGGACGTAAATAAAGCGGACGTCTCCGCACTTCTCCAATTCCTCACGTTGTCCGTTGGAAGAGATGCTCTCCAGTAACACGCGCAGTTCGTCAGGCGTCAAGGTGGGCGTGTCAACAGTGCGCGGCTTTCCACGGGCCATGATTGCGGGAGGCGCGCCGGGAACAAGCAGCAACTCCTCGGCTCCTTCGCGCTGCAGAAGCCCCAGTAAATCTTTCATGCAATACATGCCAGCCATACAATTGCTCAACCAAAGGTGTGACGTCTTCCCGACCGATACTGGACTACTGCGCGTTACCGCTTCGGTATCGTAATGACCACTCGTTCACCTCGGGCCAGCGGTTCTCCACGTTTCATGATTTCCAAGCGAATCGCCCTATAGATTTCTCCGTCAGACAGGACGCGGTCTGCCACCACGACGTAAGTTCGCTCATTGACCGCATCCGTGATGATATTTTCGATACTTTCGGATTTCATACGTACAAACTTTGAAATTGCTCCGTCGCTAATTCACGCTCAACAGCAATTTGGCAGCTCCAAATCATAGCGTGCGTCGGGGGACTTCAAAATGATACTGAGTCCCTCGTAACGATGTATTCGCGCGTAATCCATTGCAGCAGGCGTGGTCTTAAAATCCAAGGCTTTGGCAGAGTCAGCAGTCCAGCGGTCCGCATCCTTCAGAAAATTTCCGGTCAATGATTGCTTCAAAAGAACTTTCACTCTGCACCCTAATGCCGAATCGGAAAATAGATAGTTAATGTTTGGCTTTTTCCCAAAAGCCGTGGAGAATTCTGCCGCTTGGAAAAGCCGTCTGAAATCCGGAAGATCGCGTTTCTAGGCGATTACCTGCCACGCAAATGCGGAATCGCCACGTTCACGTCCGACCTGCTTTCCGCTGTCGCTGCAATCCATCCCCAAAGCCAGTGCTTCGCGGTGCCCATCAACGACATCGCCGGAGGTTATGAATATCCAAAGGAGGTTCGCTTTGAAATCGAGGAACAGGATCTTCCCTCGTACCTCCGGGCAGCTGACTTTCTCAACATCAGCAACACCGACCTGATATCCGTGCAACATGAATTCGGGATCTTCGGTGGTCCCTCCGGCAGCCACGTGCTGGCCCTCTTGCGCGAATTGCGGATGCCCATCGTTACCACCCTGCACACGATCCTCGCCACGCCGAATCCCGAGCAACGGCGCGTCATGCAGGAACTCATTGGGCGTTCAACCCGGTTGGTGGTGATGGCCGAACGCGGACGGCGAATGTTGCAGGAAATTTACCAGGCGCCGGCGGCCAAAATCGATCTGATCCCGCACGGTATCCCCGACATCTCTTTCGTTGACCCGAATTTCTATAAAGACCAATTCGGTGTCGAGGGCAGGCTGGTGTTGTTCACCTTCGGACTGCTCTCGCCAAACAAGGGAATCGAGCACGTGCTCAACGCTCTTCCGGTGATCCTCGCGGAGTTTCCCAACTCGTCTATATCGTGCTCGGTGCCACACATCCCAACCTGGTGCGGGAGCATGGTGAGACCTATCGCCTCAGCCTGGAGCGTCTCGCCAAGAAGAACAAAGTCGAAAAACATGTCATCTTTTACAACCGCTTCGTGGAACTGGAAGAACTGAAGGAGTTCATTGGCGCAGCCGACCTTTACCTCACGCCTTACCTGAATGAAGCACAAATCACTTCCGGCACGCTGGCATACGCCTTCGGCGCCGGGAAAGCGGTCGTTTCCACTCCTTACTGGCACGCGCAGGAATTGCTCGCGGAGGATCGTGGTGTGCTGGTGCCGTTTGGTGACGCGAAAGCAATCGCCCGCGAAGTGACGGGTCTGCTGCGGGACGAAATGCGTCGGACCGTGATCCGCAAGAACGCGTACAAGCTCGGACGCGAAATGATCTGGAATAATGTGGCAGGGCTTTATATGCGGTCGTTCGAACTGGCGCGGCTGGAGCGCGCGGTGCTCTCCCGAAAATCCTTCGCCACGAAGACACTGGCCGAACAGCCACGGGTATTGCCCGAGTGCAAACTGGAACATCTCTCGCGGATGACTGATTCCACAGGGCTTTTTCAACATGCCCTGTTCACCGTCCCGAATTTCTCCGAGGGCTATTGCACGGACGACAACGCGCGTGCCTTCATCCTTGCGGTGCTGTTGGACGAAATGGAGGAGGAACCGGAACGCGTGCGGACGTTGGCCACGACCTACGCGGCGTTCCTGCATCACGCTTTCAACCCCAAGACGAAACGGTTTCATAATCACCTGAGCTTCGACCGGCGCTGGTTGGACGAGCAGGGCTCCGAAGATTCCCACGGACGCGCGCTCTGGGCGTTGGGGCTGGGCGTGGGGCGCTCTCCCTATCGCAGCTTTCAGGTCATGTCCGGACAGATTTTTGCGCAGGCTCTCCCCGCAGCAACGGGATTTACCTCACCGCGCGCCTGGGCTTTCTCGCTGCTCGGAGTCCACGAATACCTGCAACGGTTAAGCGGCGACCGTTTTGCGCAACAAGTCCGTGAAACGTTGACTGCTCGCTTGGTGGAGCGTTTCGAGCGCAGTGCGCACCCTGACTGGCCTTGGTTTGAAGACGTGCTCTCCTACGATAATGCGAAACTAGCCCACGCGCTGATATTGAGCGGCCGGGCCACAGGTCAGGCGGCAGTTTTTGAGCGCGGATTGCAGGCATTGCGTTGGCTGGTTCAGACACAAACCGCCGACACTGGCGATTTCCGGCCGATCGGAAGCAATGGATTTTATCCGCGCGGCGGAACCCGGGCCAACTTTGATCAGCAGCCCATTGAAGCCCATGCGATGGTGTCGGCCTGCCTGGAAGCTTACCGCGCCACAAATGAAATATGGTGGCATGAGCAAGCGCAGCGAGCGTTTGATTGGTTTCTTGGCTGGAACGATCTTGGACTGGAACTGTATTCGCCAACGACAGGCGGCTGCCGGGATGCCCTTCACGTGGATCGCGTTAATCAAAACCAAGGCGCGGAATCCACCCTCGCATTTCTGCTTTCGCTAGCGGAACTCCAGCTCGTCCAGAACTCCGTCACGATTTTTAACCAGCCTCCTCTTCCGAAACCTGGATGAAAACCGCCCACGTCAAACGCACCCAGGTCGTCCTGCATCCTGATCGAAGGCGCGTCCTGCTCCGGCCGTTTCTCCTCGCGCACGATTCACCGGGATCAACCTCTGCCAGCGCCAGGGAGCGCGCCCTTCGCATTTGCGCCGGTGTTATGGCCCTCCCGGAAGGCGATGTGGCCGCGCTATGGAAAGGCGTGCAGGCTGAGTTCAGCGATCGTCACGCAAAGCCCCGTCAATTCCTCCAACGCCGGTTTGATCAGGTCCGTGCGCTGTTGCCCGCAGACCAAACGTTTTCAGAAGAACGCGCGCTGCTGCTCGGCGCTTACTTCAGTCATGAATATTCGCTTGAAGCGGCGGCTCTGTTTAATCCTTCCATTGTTCCGCATCCAGATCAGTCGGACTTGCCGCCCGGATCATTGCGATTTCGTGCTGAGCCTTCGGGCCACAGGCGAAGGGCACATTTCCTCGATCACGTTTCGCACAGGCACTCTCGACGTGGAAAGCAACATCACGATCAATGCTCCCACGCGTTACTGTCTTGAACCCGACCAGATCCCGAGCGCCTCCTTTGAGAAGGTATTGTTCGAACGAAAGCTGCGGGAACTCGGATTGGGCGGCGACTTTACCCGGCAGGCACTCCAGCAACTCGGCGACGCGTTCACTCTGGACGAACTGCGAGCAGCGATCCATCGGGCGGCGGAAATCTTGGGTTCGCGCGACCAGCAAACCGAGGCGATCGCCCGAAAGACCCTGATGCTTGCCCGGTCGAATTACGAGGTGGAATTCTCCCCCGACTCCCGCTTGTCCGAGCGCGTGTTATTTCCCACGACGCCGTCGCAAAGCAACGGAATTGAAGATGCCCGGTTCGTTCTGTTTCACAACGACGATGGCACGCAAACCTATTACGCGACCTATACCGCTTATGACGGGAAAATGGTTCTGCCGCAGTTCATCGAGACGCGGGATTTCCTGCATTTTAAATTCATCACGTTGAACGGTCCTGCCGTGCAAAACAAAGGCATGGCTCTTTTCCCGCGCAAGATTGACAGCCATTACGTGATGCTCGGCCGGCAAGATTACGAAAACATTTATGTGATGTTCTCCGATCACCTGCATTTCTGGCACGAGGCGCAACTCGTGCTGGAGCCGAAGTTTCCCTGGGAATTCATTCAACTCGGCAACTGCGGTTCGCCTATCGAAACCGAGGCTGGCTGGCTGGTTCTCAGCCACGGCGTGGGACCGATGAGGAAGTATTGCATCGGCGCCTTCCTGCTGGACAAAGACAATCCCGCCAGGGTGATCGGCCGGCTGCGAGAGCCGTTGATCACGCCAAACGAGAACGAACGCGAAGGCTACGTTCCCAATGTTGTTTACTCTTGCGGTAGTCTCTTGCGAAATCGCCAGCTCGTCATTCCGTATGCAATGTCCGATTATGCAACCACCTTTGCAACGCTTCCGTTGGACGAAGTGCTTGCCGCCATGGAATAGTAGTGCATAAGCAATCAACAGCAGACTTCCAGGCCTGCGGGAGCTTCTGCTTTTCAGCCCCGAGCGCAACCGGACTTGTTGCAAGGCATGCTTCAGCCTTCTCGGGTTGAAATTGAAAAATCTATTGGTGGAATGGTGGAGCCGAGGGGATTCGAACCCCTGACCCCCACAATGCCATTGTGGTGCTCTACCAACTGAGCTACGACCCCATCCAGAGGCTGGCAATCTAGATTGCGCACTCGATTTGTCAAAGGAGTTTTTCCGACGGAAACCTCTCATTAAGCGCTTCGCTTCATCAGCTTTTACAAAACGCTCTCACCGGATTTTACTGCCGTTGGACGCATTGCATCACAAACCATTTTTGGAGGTATCGAGAGTGTCAGGTCTCTGGAGTGATGCCCGTTGAATGTTCTCTTTTAAGACAAGCCATCTTTTGTCATGCGATGTGAAAAATAGCTGAAGGCTCAAGAATCGGGCGGTGGCCTGGCTGATTCCGAGGCAAAATTGTCAAAGAAGATTTGGCGCGCGACAGATGCGGGCCAGGGTTTCACGCTGCGAGGCATCATTCTTCATTGGCAGTCCAATTGCGTTGCGTGTTTGTGTGATGGACATTCAAGCAGCGCGGGAGCGACTGAGACGTGTTGTTCTCGGCGCAATGCTTTTGGGTCATATTTTTCTTCTGCCAAGTCCCGCTTCTGCCACCCGCAGCGTGACGCTCGCCTGGGATCCGAGCCCTGACTCAACGGTTGCGGGGTATAACATCTACTACGGAGCGTCCAGTCGGTCGTACACGAACCTCGTTTCGGTTGGGAATACGACCAATGCAATCGTTGCGGGATTGATTGATGGGGGCACGTATTTCTTCAGCGCCACTGCGTATGATGCGACGGGATTGGAAAGCGATTTTTCCAACGAAGTGGGTTATCTGGTGCCGACGAATTCTGTTCCCACAAACTCCGCGCCGCTCATCAGTTCAATCCCGAGCCAGACCGTGAATCTAAACAATCCCACGCCCGCCATCGCTTTCACTATTGGCGATGCTGACAATCCAGTCGGAAGCTTGACGCTGAGCGCCGCTTCATCGAACCCGGTCCTGATTCCACTGGCCAATGTTCTATTCGGCGGCAGTGGATCGAATCGGACTGTGCAGGTGATTCCAGCATTGAGCCAATCCGGCAGCGCAACTATTACGGTCACCGTCAGCGATGGTTCAGCTGCGGCAAACAGCAGCTTCTCGGTAATCGTCCTGCCGAACCAACCACCGACACTGGATCCGTTAAGTGATGTCACCATCAATGAAGACGCGGGTTCGCAGGTAATCAATCTGTCGGGAATCAGTTCGGGTTCAGCAAATGAAAACCAGACGCTGACTGTCACCGCGAGTTCCAGCAATCCGGGATTGATTCCGAATCCTGCGGTGAATTACACCGGCCCCAATTCCACGGGTACTCTTGAGTTTTGCTCCCGCAGGAAATGCGAGTGGCACGGCGACCATCACCGTCACAGTGAACGACGGTCAGACCCAGAACAATCTCATCACCCGCACGTTCACGGTCACTGTGAACCCGGTGAACGATCCGCCTACGCTGAACACAATTGGTAATTTGACAATCAATGAGAACGCTGGAGCGCAGAATGTGAGTCTCTCCGGCATCGGTTCTGGAGCGGCAAATGAAAATCAGATACTCACAATCACGGCTACATCTAGCAATCCAAGTCTGATTCCGAACCCGACGGTGGCTTACACATCTCCGAATAGCACTGCCACGCTCGCGTTGGCCCCGACTCTCAATAACTTTGGCAGCGCCGTTGTTACCGTTACGGTGAGCGACGGCCAACCCTCAAACAACATTGTCACGCGCAGCTTCACCGTCACCGTTAACGCCGTCAATCAGCCGCCGACGCTTAACCAGTTAAGCAATGTCAGCATCAATGAAAATGCCGGCCAGCAAACGGTGAATCTCTCCGGCATCAGCTCGGGAGCGGCGAACGAGAATCAGACGCTCACGGTCACCGCAACATCGAACGATCCGAGCCTGGTCCCGAATCCCACGGTCAGTTACGCCAGCCCCAACAGCACGGGCACGTTGACATTTGCGCCCGCCCTCAATGCGTTCGGCACTGCTACGATCACCGTTGCCGTCAATGACGGCCAGCCATCCAACAACATCGTGACGCGGACCTTCAGCGTTGCTGTGGGGCCCGTCAACCAATGGCCCACTTTGGATGCGTTGAACAATATGACCATCAACGAGGACGCAGGTCTTCAGACGGTCAACTTGTCCGGAATCACCTCCGGCGCTGCGAATGAAAACCAGACTCTGGCTGTCACGGCGACTTCGAGCAATCCCAGTTTGATTCCGAATCCCGCGGTGAATTATTCGAGTCCCAACGCAACGGGCAGCATAACCTTTGCTCCGGTTCCGAATGCGAACGGCACGGCGACGATCACGGTGACCGTCAACGACGGTCAGGCGCAGAATAATATCACGACGCGGTCGTTTACGGTCGCCGTAGTTTCGGTGAACGATCCTCCCACGCTGAATCCAATCAGCAACTTGTCCATCAATGAAAATGCCGGCCAGCAAACGGTGAATCTCTCGGGCATCAGCAGCGGCGCAGCCAATGAAAACGATGCTTCGACCATCACCGCGATATCAAGCAATCCAAACGTGGTTCCCAATCCGACGGTCAATTACTCCAGTCCGAACAGCACGGGCACGATGATGTTCGCGCCGGTCGGGAATGCTTTCGGCATCGCGACCATCACGGTCACAGTCAACGACGGCCAACCTTCAAACAATGTTGTTGTGCGGACGTT
Organism: uncultured Verrucomicrobiae bacterium; assembly: GCA_963760675.1. Lineage (GTDB taxonomy): Bacteria > Verrucomicrobiota > Verrucomicrobiia > Limisphaerales > BOG-1460 > CAVXEG01. The sequence continues at coordinate 11,177 of CAVXEG010000008.1, read as the reverse complement.
TACCGTCACCGTCGCGCAAATGAACCAGCCGCCGACATTGGATCCATTAAACAATGTTACGATCGATGAGGACGCGGGTTTGCAGACAGCCGTTCTCTCTGGCATCAGCTCGGGAGCAGCCAATGAAAATCAAACGCTGACGGCTACAGCCATATCCAGCAACCAGGGTTTGATTCCGAACCCCACCGTGACTTACACGAGCCCGAACGCGACCGGCCGCTTGACGTTCACACCGGTGGCCAGCGCAAACGGAACCGCGACGATTACGGTCACGGTCAATGATGGTCAGGCGCAGAATAATCTAATTACCCGCACGTTCACCGTCACTGTGAATGCGGTGAATGATCCTCCCACTCTGGATCCAATCGCCAGTCGCGCAATCAATGCGGATGCCGGTCAGCAAAACATCAGTTTATCTGGCATCACTTCCGGTTCGCCTTATGAAAATCAAATCCTGCACCTTTCGGCAACTTCCAATAACCCGGGATTGATTCCGAATCCGAACGTCATCTACACCAGCCCGAATATCACCGGGACATTAATCTTCACTCCGTCCCCCGGCTCTGCAGGTACGGCTACCATTACTGTGACGGTCAACGACGGACAGGCCGAGAGCAATATCGTGACGCGAGCGTTTTCCGTGACTGTCAATGCGCTTCCGACGATTTCGGCCATTCCCAACCAGACGATCGTGACCAACACCAGCACCGGCCCGGTTTCCTTTGTCCTCAGTGATCTCGAAACGCCCGCAAGTAATCTTGTCGTTTGGGCGGCTTCATCATCGCCCGCGCTGATTCCGACAAACAATATTGTCCTTGGCGGCAGCGGGAGTAATCGTACCGTAAGATTAACTCCATTGGCAGGACAGAGCGGTTCCGCAACCATTACGCTCTCAGTGAGTGATGGAAGGGCCACGGGCAACACGAACTTCCAACTAATTGTTATCAGCCCGACTCAGCCGGCGCCCGGGCCCCAGATTCAGGTGAACGGCAGTGGCGTCGTTTTGCCAAATGTCTCCGGCCAGAGCCTGACGTCGGGCCAGATATACACGCTCACCGCCACTCCCGCGCTGGGTTATGAATTCGCGGGATGGAACGGAAGCTGGAATTCATCTCTCGCAAGGATATCGTTCCTCGCGACATCAAATCTCGTGCTCCGCGCGAACTTTGTTCCAAGCCCGTACATCCCGGTGAGTGGCACGTACAATGGACTGTTCTATCAAGATGATCAGGTTCGGCCAGGGGCTTCCGGGTCCTTCGCGCTCGTCGTGACCACCCGGGGGACTTACTCCGGGCGGCTTCAATTGGGCGCGACGCGTTATTCTTTCAGTGGAAAACTCAATTTGCAGTGCCAGGGCACGAATTACCTCATCGCGAGCCTCAACGGTCAGCTTTCAATTGATTTCCAGCTCAGCTCTCAGAAACAGCCTTACGAGATGATTGGCAGAGTCACCGATGGAAAATGGACGGCAACGTTAGTGGGCGGTCGTGCGGCATTCAGTGCTCCTGCAAATCCAGCACCGTTCGCCGGCACCTACACAGTCTTGATTCCGGGGCAGACCGAAGATCCGACCCGCCCCGCCGGTCACGGTTACGGCAGCCTGCGCGTTGATACCAGCGGTCGAATTCGTTTAAGTGGTGTTCTTGCGGACGGCACGAAAGTCACTCAAAGCGCAGTCGTGACGAAGAACGGCTCCTGGCCACTTTACGCTTCGCTCTATTCAGGGAGCGGGTCTGTGATTAGCTGGCTTACCTTTGTGAATCGGCAAAACGATGACTTGAACGGCGCGTTGAGCTGGATTAAACCGCCGAGTTCGATCGCACTGGCCTACCGGAATGGATTCACATACGAATGTGAAGCTGTGGGTTCAAAACTGACGGTGGTGCCTGGCTCCAAGATTCTCAACCTCACGGATGCTGACGTGCAATTCGTTGGTGGCGGCATCGTTCCGAGTTTTAGCAACTCCGTGACGTTTGGCCTGAACAACAGCGTCGTCAACGCAAGCACCAATACACTGACTATGACCTTTTCGCCCACGACTGGCATCTTCAAAGGCAAGGTCGTGGATCCCTTCACCAGCCAGCCATTCACATTTGGCGGCGTGGCTTTTCAGAAAATGAATGCCGCGTTCGGTTTTCTCCTCGACGCCGGGCAAAGCAGCCAGGTCAATTTGGAGCAGTGACCGGACTTTGTTGGAAGCATCAGTTAAACGCGCTAGCTCCAGCAAGTACGAGCACTTTGAACTTTGAAGTTTTAGCTCGCGCCTTTAGCTTTTCTGCGTGAGTGAATCGCCGCCGAGCGTCAGCGTCATCATTGCAGCCCGGCCTGACCAGGCCGAAATAAAAGCCGTTCCGGCGGCGAAGCAACTGGATTATCCCCCTGATCGCTTGGAAATCATCGTCGCACGAGGCAGGCAACCTTCCGTGCAACGCAATGCAGCCATAAAGAGGGCGCGCGGGGAATGGATTTATTTTTTGGACGATGACTCTGAAGCACAGGCGTCAAATCTACGCCACGCATCGACGCTTTTGAATGACTCCGCGGTGAAGATGGTGGGTGGGCCGAATCTCTGCCCGCCAAATTCTCCATCGCTGGAACGTGTTTTTGCGGTCGTGCTCGCGAGCTGGCTGGCATTTGGGCCGAGCCGCGCGCGTTATGCTCCGATCGGCATTCGCCGCGAGACCAGCGAAAAAGAACTAATCCTCTGCAACCTGATGGCACGACGCGACGCGCTGCTCGAATTGGACGGATTTAATGAAGCGCTGTATCCCAACGAAGAGAATGCGTTGATGGACGAATTGCAGAAGCGAGGTGGCAAGCTGATCTATGATCCTCAATTCGCTGTCTTTCGTCGGCCGCGGCGGACGCTGAGATCGTTTGCAAAGATGTTAATGACTTATGGCCGAGGCCGGGCGGAACAATTTCGAGTGCATCCCACCTTTGGCTCGGCACTCAATTTTATTCCGCCGTTGTTTTGTGTTTACCTCTTCCTCCTGGCGGGCAGCGCGTTCCTTCCTCTGAAATCGTTACTCGTCTGGGTTCGCGCTTTCAGTCTTGCACCGATCGCGATCTATGTGCTGGCTGTCGTCGTGCAAACGCTTGTCTCAATGCCGAAACAGGGCGCCGCCAGAAGTCTTGCGGCCGCGCCATTGCTTGTTGTGACACACGTCTTGTATGGCTTTGGATTCTGGCGCGGGCTGTTCACGCGGTTGCGTCCTTCGGACGAAGAAGGCGGAGTTCCTGTCGTTCTCGAAACCATTCCTCGTTGAGTTCTGTCGATGAAGAACACTGTTTGGGCCAAGGCCATCAAGTCATCCGCGGCTCCCGCGCGCGCAAAGCACTTCTTTGAATCCCTTGCGCAAGCCGGCCTGAAAACATTTCTGCAAAGCGCGTCTGATGAACAGGCGCGAGTGCTCGCCGCGCTGTTCAGCGGTTCGCAAGTTTTGGGAAATCTACTGATTGCGCACCCGGATTGGCTGAGGGCACTGGATGTTGAGCGACTGCGGTTTCCCCGGCGCGAACAAGGCTTGCGCAAGGATTTCTCCGTTTCCATCACGCCACTGATCGAAGCAGGAGATTATAACGAAGGCTTGCGCCTGTTGCGCGAGTTCAAGCAGCGCGAACTGCTGCGCATCGCCGCGCGGGATCTGGCGCGCTTCGGCAACTTGTCCGAAATCACGCGCGAAATCTCCGACGTCGCCGATGTTTGTCTTGATGGTGTCTGGCAGATTTGTCTGCGGCAATTCACCGGCAATTCGGCCAGCCCTATCACCAGGACGCCGACGGGAGTGTGGCAGCAAACTGCCGGGTGCGTTCTGGGCATGGGCAAGCTTGGCGGGCAGGAACTCAATTACAGCTCAGACGTGGACGTGCTTTTTGTTTATGGCGAGGAAGGGCAGGTTTTCAAAGAACCGCCGATGAAAAGCAGGACGACGCGACCAGTGATGCCGAACCATCAGTTTTTCAACCGTCTGGCGGAGGCGTTCATAGCCGAGGTCTCGCGCATGACGCCGGAGGGAACGTTGTTTCGCATTGATCTGCGGCTGCGGCCAGAAGGCGATTCCGGCCCGCTCTGCCGTTCGCTCGGCAGTTATGAAAATTATTACGCGCAATGGGGACAGACCTGGGAGCGCATGATGTTGATCAAGGCGCGCGGCGTCGGCGGGCGACGAGGGCTGGCGGCGGAGTTTCTGGAAATGATCCAGCCGTTCCGCTATCCGCGCTCCGTCAGCGGAGATGTGCTGCGGGAGATCGGCGCGATGAAGGATCGCATCGAGAACGAAGTGCTCGAGGCGGACGAATTGGAGCGGAATGTGAAGCTCGGCCGCGGCGGCATCCGCGAGATTGAATTCATCGCGCAATCGCAGCAATTGCTCCACGCGGGCCGGCAGCCGTTTCTTGCAAGGCGCGCAAACGCTGCCGTGCTCGACAAGCTGTCGCAATATCAATCTGCTTGCCGCGAGACGAAGCCACGGCCAACTTCGGGACGCCTATTGTTTTCTGCGCGACGTCGAGCATCGACTGCAGATGGAGGAAAATCTTCAGACGCACACGATTCCCGCCAGACCGGGCGCGCAGGAACGGCTGGCGAAACTGATGGGCTTTCGCACGCGGGATCAATTTGAAGCGGCGCGGCGGACTCATCACGCAAACAGGTCCGGCGGCATCTTTGACGCGATTGCTCAAGTCGGAGAAGGCTCGGCGGTGACGCCGACCGTTTCCGCGGCGAGTTCGAAGGCGCGGAGAGCAAATGGAAGCAGATCCTGGCCGAACATTCCTTTCGTGACCTGGACAAAGCGTTTCGCGTGCTGCGCGAATTTGTGGAGGGGCCGGGCTACGTCCATGTTTCGCCGCGCACCGTCGAACTGGCGCACAAGCTGCTCCCAGAGCTTGTTCGACGCTCTGCCCGAAGAAGGATGGCGCCGGTGTCCTGCATGCGGGTGAGCGCGAAAACTCGAATATTCACGCGCGAGATCACCGCTCTGCTTCGTCCGATCCTGACCGCGTCGTGACGCGGCTGGACAGTTTCATCAGCGCCTACGGCGCGCGCGCCGTGCTGTTCGAATTGTGGAACAGCAATCCGGCGATCTTCGAATTGCTGCTGCTGCTTGTTCGATCGCTCGGAATTTCTGGCGGAGACTGGCCATCCGCACGCCGGACCTGGTGGATGAACTGGTCACCAGCGGGCGGTTGCGCCAGCGCAAAGCAGCCGAGGAAACCTTGCGCGACTCTGCGGCACGGCCTGCAGCGACGCCGACCAGCAGTCGTGGCTGCGGCGGTATCATCAGGCCGAACTGATGCGCATCGGCCTGCGCGACATCCTCGGCCTGGCGGATTTCGAGCAGTATCTCACCGAGCTTTCCGCGCTGGCCGACGCCTGCCTGCAGTACGCGCTGGAAGTCGTCATGCGGCAAACATAAACTCCGCACGCCGCCCTTCGTCATCATCGGCCTCGGCAAACTGGGCGGCGCGGAGATCGATTACGGCTCGGACCTGGACATCATCTTCGTCGCGGACTCGAAGGCGAAGAATTTCCGCAAGCTGCACCCGCTCGCGCTCGAATTGATGGACCTGGTTTCCGGCCGCACGGAAGCAGGGCGTGCGTCTTCCATACCGACGCGCGGCTGCGGCCCGATGGCGAAAAGGGCTTGCTCGTCAACACGCTCGAGGCTTACGAGGACATATTATCGGCAGCGCGCGCAGCTTTGGGAAATCCAGTCGCTCACGCGCACGCGGCCGGTGGCGGGTGACCTGGCAGCTCGGAGAGCAATTCCAGAAGCTCGCGGCGACGCTGACGAATTTTAGAGCAGACAGGCGTCGCCTATCGCAAAGCCGAGGGCAGGCGAGACGCCCTCTCATTGCCGCTTTCACGCCGGATTGGAAAAAGAAAATTCACGAGATGCGGATGCGCATCGAGAAGGAGCGCACGCCCGCGGGCAAAGATGACCTGGCGATCAAGACCGGCAAGGGCGGATTGATGGACGCGGAGTTCATCGCGCAGACGTTGTGCCTGGAGAACGGCTGGCAGGAGGCGAACACCCTGCGCGCGCTGGAACGTGGACGCGAACGCGCGTGTTCTGCCGGACGCGGACAAACTGATTGCAGAATTATCGCCAGCTGCGGCGGGTCGAAGGCATTTTGCGGCGGTGGAGTTACGAAGGCGAAACGGTTCTGCCGGATGATCCGGCGCCGTATTATCGCGTCTCGGTGCGCTGCGGCTTTGCAACGCCGGAAGCGTTTCCGCCAGGATGGCGACTGGCCGGATGGCGATACGTCGGTGTACCGGGAGGTTTTCACCGTCGTGATTCAAACGAATCCACGCTGGCGGTTTGCTTCGTAAAGAAACACGGCGGCCGCGGCGCCAACGTTGAGCGAATCCACCGTCGGCGGCATGGGAATCGCCACGGTTCGTCGCACGCCCCGAGAGCCGCGGCGGAAATTCCGTAACCTTCGCTGCCGAACAGCACACAGCAGTCGCCGCGAAAATTCGCGCTTGGACAGTCGTTGCATGCCAGTCGACATGCGGATGGGCCGGTGAATGACAGCGAACGCCGTTTCCGCGCGGAGCTCGCGCAAGCGTTTCCCGCACCGAAGCACTCAGCTGCCATCGGTTTCAACGACCGGCATCTGAAAGATGGTCCCCATGGAATTGCGCACCGCGCGGCGCAGGAACGGGCTGCTGGACGTTTCGCCCACGATCAAGCGCCTGGACGTTGAACGCGGCACAATTGCGGACCAGCGCGCCGAGATTCTCGGCATTGGTCAGATCCTTCCACCGCCACGAACAGACGCGGGTTCCTGCTGTTGCGCTAGAACTTCTTCGAAGTCGGTCGCGCGCGGGAATTTTTCCGACTGCCAGCAGTCCCTGGAACATGGAAAAGCCGACCAGTGTTTCGAGCAGTTTCTTTTCCGCGAGATAAACACGGGGAATCTCCTCGGGCCGTCGCCTCGCAGCAACGGCTTCGAAATCCTCCAGCCATTTTTCCGGAACAGGACCGAAACGACAGTGAAATCGCTTTCAAGCAAGCGGCGCACGACCTTTTCGCCTTCGGCCACGAAGATGCCCTGCTCGCGTTGTTCGTGCGGACCGCCGCATCGTGCGGTAGGGCTGCGAATTCCGGCAAGTCGAAGGATTCGATTTTCCTGAGGTGAAACATGGAATCGGGCACGCAAGCTTGGCTCAGAGGCTCAGCGTCGCGCAGGGAATGTTCTGAGCAGCGAGTCGTCAGGCTGACGTGGTTCGCGCCGATCTTTTGCAGCGCTCGTTCATCGACGCGATGCGCCAGTTCGGGCGTTGCATTCGCGGCTCAGATGGGCGAGATACAAATGGCGCAGTTCGGCGGACATGATTTGCTCGGCAGCATCGGCGGCGGCTTCGTTCGACAAATGACCGTGACGGCCGAGAATGCGTTGCTTAAGACTCCAGGGCCGGCGCAGGGCAATCCTGCAAGCATCTTGACGTCGTGGTTGGCTCTCCAGCACCAGCACGTTCGCCGGCCGCACCCGCTCCAACACCAGTTTCGTGACGTGGCCGAGGTCTGTGAGGAAACCAATGTTGCCGGTCCGGTGGTGCGGAGCAGGAATCCGACGGGATCCTGAGCGTCATGCGGGAATGAAAATGTCTCGACGAGCATATCGCCGATTTCAAAGCTCGCGCCGGTGCTGAACAGCATGGCAATCGAACCGCGATGCTTAATTGGATATTCGATCGCTTCCTGGGTGGCCGATTGCAGTAAACGGGAATGTGGAGCTTTTCGGCAATGCGCCGAGACCTTGGATGTGGTCGCCGTGTTCGTGCGTGATCAGGATGCCCGTGAGATTTTCCGGCGCGCGGCCAATGGCGGCAAGCCGCTGGCGAATCTGGCGGAGGCTGAATCCGGCATCGACAAGGATGCGGGTTTCGTTCGGTTTCCACGTAGGCACAGTTGCCGGCGGAACCGCTGCCGAGAATCGTCAGATGAACTGCCACGGCGCAAACGTTAGTCAATCCGCGATGAAACGAGCAACGTTTTTCCAGAACTGCATTCCGCGCTGTGCCGCCCTCCGAGTGGGTTAATCACCCTATTCTCGCAGGTAGGAATTGTCGCAAGAATCGCCTTAATCTAATTCCATGAAAAAAGTCTCTGTTCTGCTGGTGGATGATCACACTGTCGTCCGACAAGGTCTCCGCGCGTTGCTTCAGCCGGAGGAAGACATCGAGGTGATTGGCGAAGCCGAAAATGGACGCGAAGCCGTTCAACTGGCAAAGAAGAATCCGCCGGACGTTGTTCTCATGGACATCGCCATGCCGTTGTTGAACGGACTTGAAGCAACCCGGCAGATTCTAAAGAGTTCGCCTTCCACACGCGTTTTGGTTTTGACCTCATACAGCGACGACGAATGCGTGCATCAGCTTACGGACGCGGGAATCTCCGGCTATTTGATCAAACAGACGGCTGCGAACGATCTCGTCAAAGCCATTCGTGAAGTGCAGAAAGGAAATGCGTTTTTCAGTCCCACAATAGCCAAGCGGTTACGGGATCAATGCCGCGAGGCATTCGCGAACGGGCAGCCGGTCAAGAAGACCGTTGAGCTGACATCCCGCGAAGCGGAGGTGCTGCAACTCATAGCCGAAGGCTTTTCCAACAAGCAAATCGCCTCGGAGCTTGGCATCAGCATCAAGACGGTGGAAAAACACCGGCAGCAGGTCATGAACAAGCTGAACATCCACGACGTGGCGGGTCTGACGCGGTATGCGATTTCAAAAGGCATGGTCGAACGCGGTGTTCCTGCGGGTGTTCTCTAATAGGTCTCCGACAGCCGCGAAAGCGGCGAGCCTAACGGGAGCGCGCAAAGGGGGATTTCTTCAGAGTTAGAGATTGGTCATTGGCTTCTGAAACCGTGCTCAAGCCAGTGTCGTGCCAAGTTTTCCTTGTGCTTTGATTCCTGATGTTTAAGAATAGCAACCATGGCACAGGGTTTACAGTTGTCGCAACGGTTGACGCAGTCGCTGGTGCTGGCGCCGCAGCTCCAGCAGTCGCTTGGCTTTATTGCAGGCGCCGACGCTCGAGCTTAAAGCGCTGGTGGAGCAGGAACTACAACAGAATCCCGTGCTGGAGGAAGCTCCCGCAGCCGAGACAGATTCGCATGAGCGGGACCAAGACGAGGGACATACTTCCGAGAACAGCAGACCCTGCTGAACCGCCAGCCGACCTTCAGTTCGATCCTGCCACGGAAAAGCATTCGGAGGCGCCCGTAGATGACTTTCAAGCGGAATTCGAACGCCTGGTCCAATTGGATCAGGAATGGCGCGACCATTTTGCCCAGACCAATCTTCCCATGCGCCGCTCGGCAGAAGACGAGGAGAAGCGGCAATTCATGTTCGATTCGTTGGTTGCGGGCACCTCGCTCCAGGAAATGCTGCTCGAACAGGTTCGCGAATCCGGGCTTTCGGACGACAAGTGGCCGGTGGCGGAAATGATCATCGGCAATATCGACGATTACGGCTATCTGAAAGCGACGGTCGAGGAATTGGCGACTTCGACGGGTTTGCCGGGCGAGAGGATTCTAGAAGTGCTGAAGGTGATTCAAACCTTCGATCCGCCGGGCGTGGCGGCGCGGGATTTGCGGGAATGCCTGCTGCTGCAACTGGAACGTTCCGGCCAGCAGAACACACTTGAATATCGCATCGTCAACGATTTCATGGAGGCGCTCGGCAAACGGCGCATCCCGGAAATCGCGCGCGGCACCGGCTGTGAGATCGACGAGGTGCAGGATGCGCTGGAGCGCATCGCCCGGCTTGAGCCGCGTCCTGGACGGGCCTTTCTGCCGGACAACGATCAATATGTTCTGCCAGAAGTTTTCGTCCATCGCTCCGGCGACGATTTTGTGGTCACCACCAACAACGAACACATTCCCCATCTGCGCATCAGCAACACCTACAAGGATTTGATGTCGCAGGGCGCGAATTCGGCCGAAGTGCGCAACTACATCCGGGAAAAGATCCGCGCCGGAAAATTTCTGATCAAGAGCCTGCACCAACGGCAGCAGACGATTCTGAACATCGCCAGGGAAATTGTGCATCGCCAGCGGGAGTTCATGGAAAAGGGCGTGGCGTATCTCAAACCGCTCACCATGGTGCAGGTAGCGGAAGTCGTCGGCGTCCATGAAACCACTGTCAGCCGCGCCGTCTCCGGCAAGTACATGGAGACGCCGCAGGGCATATTTGAGATGAAGTATTTCTTCACCGCGGGCATCCAAACTGCGAGCGGCGACGGCATGTCCAACACCAGCGTGAAGGACATGATCGCCGACATCTTTAAGAAGGAAGACGCGACCAAGCCCTTGTCCGACCAGGAAGTCGTCAAGATGCTCAAGGAAAAGGGCATTGTCATCGCCCGCCGCACCGTCGCGAAATATCGCACCGAATTGAACATCCTGCCTTCGAACTTGCGGAAAGTTTATTGAGTCAGAGCGAATTTTCGCGTTGTAACTCGGGAGCCACTTGAACCAGATGATGTGGAAGTGATCGCAGGGATACTTGTCCCAAAGTAACGCAACACAAAACTACTTGTTCAGGATCGCTTTCGTGCTGGCTTGAAGAGTGTCCAGATCGGTTCGGAGTTCCTCCTTGGTCTTCTTGTCCATGCGATCGATGAAGAGGATTCCATTCAAATGATCAGTTTCATGCTGGATCGCGCGCGATAGCAGGCCACTGCAGCGGAATGCGACCGGTTCGCCCTTTTCGTTCATGGCTTGGACGTCCACTGATTCCGGGCGCGAAATGTCCGCGTAAACTTCCGGGAAACTCAGGCAACCCTCCGGTCCCGCCACGGCCTCTCCCAGGGATTTAAGTTCGGGATTGATGAGCACCAACGGCATGAATGCAGCCACGTCCACGGGTTCGCTATCCAGTTCGAGTGTTGAAGGTCGGTCAGTGACTTCCCGAACGTCGATCACCGTGAGTTGCAATGCGTGTCCGACCTGTTGTGCCGCCAAGCCGACACCCTTGTAGGCGTACATTGTATCGAACATGTCCGCGATCAATTTCGGATTTCGGGCGTGATGGATTCAATACGTGCGCCTTTTTGCCGAAGCGCCGGGTGACCATATTTGACAACGTTCAAAACCATTGCTGAATTAGGAGTTGATGCCGGGCATGCACGCTACGAAGCCAAAGCCGCTGCCGTCGGCCAGCC